>NC_015315.1:645354-1290708 GCF_000193375.1 Thermoproteus uzoniensis 768-20 | reverse complement strand
TGGCCCGGTGGAGGCAAGTCTAGCTCAGCGTCTGCCGGTGCCGATAGAGGCCGGTTGGGCTATGGCTCCGTCGAAGTCTCCTGCGGCTTGGCGGAAAATTTCCTGTCTAAGATCTCAAGTATAAGCCGTCTCAGCTCTATGTAGCTCACGTAATATTCTGATATTTTTAAGCTACTGCCGCGTTAACACCTCCTGTAGGAACTCGGTGAACAGCTCGTCTAGGACGGCGACGTAGTTCTTCCTCCCGTTCTCCACATCGTCCATATACTTCTCTATTAGCCTAGTCCTCTCCTCGCTGACCAGCTTGCCGTAGTTCTCCCTTAGGTATCTATAGATCTCTATACCCCTCTTGGTAGGGATCATGAACTTCCTCCTCCCTCTAACCACCACGTAGCCTCTCCGCGACAGCACCTCGAGTATCTTGGCGTAGGTGCTGGGCCTGCCGATCCCTCTCTCCCTCATCATTCTGAGGACGTCGGCTTGCGAGAGGAGCTCTACGAGCCTCTTGGCGTATGCTATCTCTACGTCGACCTCGCCCGTCGGCAGGCGCGGCTCCAGCTCCACCGATCTGTACTCGGCCAAGAATCCCTCGTTCTTAACCTCTACGACCCGCCTCACCTCGGCGTTAAAGCCGTCGAGCAAGAGCGCATATCTAGCCACAACCACCTCAGCCTCGCGCATTTGGCTCGCCATGAACCTCCTGAATATGAGATCGTAAGCGGCGTAGTGGTTCCTCGTGAGTCTTATAGTCGGCTGTATCACGCCAGCCGCCACGAGGCCTCTAAGCTCCTCGGCGTCTATGGGCCTGGTGGGCCTAATCGCCTCGTGCGCCCCCTCCTCGCCGGCGCTCCAAGTCCTCGGCCTAAAGGCATCGGCGCCGTGGCGCCGCGCGACGTACTCCCTAGCCACGCCTATGCCGGTCGTCGAGATCCTGGTGCTGTCGGTGCGGTGGTATGTGATGAACCCGCTCTCGAACAGATCCTGCGCTATGCTCATGGCCTCCTCAGCGCTTATGCCCAGCTTGTTCACCGCGTCGCGCATATATTCGTCGGTGGTGTACGGCGGCGGGGGCTGTATGGTCTCGGTCTTCTCCTCCAGCAGAGATATCCTCGCCTTTCTGTTTTCCTTAAGCGCTTTATAGACGTCCTCGGGGAGGGCCAGCCTGATCTGTCCATCGCCTATCTTGAGCACTACGTCGAACTTGCGCTCCGCCTTGGAGTTCTCGTAGCGTTCTACTATCCAGCCGAGCACAGGCGTCTGGACTCTGCCTGCCGAGAGGAATGCGAGGCCGTGGGCCTCCTGCACCTTCCTGCTTAAGCCGAAGCCGAGCCATCTATCCTCTATCCTCCTAACGATCTGGGCGGCGACCATCGAGAGGTTGACGTCTCTCGGCGACGCCAAGGCGTTCATAATAGCCCTTCTGGTCACCTCGTGGAACTCTATCCTCTTGATGAGCCCTACGTAGGGCCGCAATATTAGATATACGTCGTAGGCTATCTTCTCGCCTTCGGAGTCGGGGTCGGTGCCTAGGTAGACTGCGTCTACTTCGGACGCGAGTTCCCTCAACGTGGAGATCATGTCGAGGGGTTTACAGCCCTCCGGCACGTCGAGGTCGTCGACGTAGGAGCTTCCGGGGCATTTATATATCCTGTTGTATATGGGCACGTACCCCGCCTCTGTCTTGACCACGGAGTAGTCCATCGGGCTGTAGGGACCTGCCGCCACAGGCTTCACGAGCCTCCAAATCTTCCTACGTTCGTCTTCGGCCACTCTCTGTAGGTTTGTGGGCAACTCGTATATGTGGCCCATAGTGGCTATGACGGTCAACATGGAATCCCCTGTGGACACCTCGTAGGCCGGCATGCCGCCTATTATCAACATGTTGGGCCTTCCGAAGAACGAGGCTATCGTCCTAGCCTTAGTTGGGGACTCGACCACCAGCAATATGCTTTTCATGAGATCCCTAGACGCGAGCTCCTCGGGCTTCAACATCCCCGATAGTATGCGCCTTATGTTCTCCCGGTCCTCATCGACGCTCTTCAAGATGCCGTCTAGGTCGGCCTTCGAGAGTTCCTCGAACCGCACGTCGTCAAATCTCAGCTCCATCTCTCTGATCAACGCGTTAAGCACCTTCTCGTCGTCGACGAGGACCACGCTGAGGCCTCTCGAGAGGCCTCCGGCGTAGAGGCGCGAGGTCCTCCCGCTTCCCTGTATATATGTCGTGACGTCTGGCAGAAGGACATATAGTTGCTCTCCTATATAGGTCAGTTTTATCTCCGTGGAGGCCTCTATGGCCTTCCTGATATCGTCCCTGCTCAGGAGACTGGCGACGAACTCCACAGCCGATTTGGCGACGCCTAGGACGTACTCCTCGAAGGAGTTTGAGGCTCCCTCTTTCAAAATTTTGTCGAGTCTGGCCGAATAGGGCGCTATGCGCCTCAGTTGCGCTATGAGTCTGTCGGCCCTGAACCTCAGATCTTGCGGCAGGATAGCCCTGACGTTGTAGAGGAAGCTCAAGAAAGCCGGCACGGAGAACTCGTCCAGCTTGACCCTGAACTTATACTTGGGTATCCCCACGAACACGACGTACCTTATCACGTGGGGCAGATCTATGCCTCTGACCAGCGCAGATCTAGGCGACGCCAGCCCCACCAAGACAGAGAGCTGGCCTTGCTCGAAGGCCTCTAAGACCTTTCTCCTCGGCCTGAAGAAGTGCTCCGCCTTGATGCCGGAGGCTTGGAGATGCTGGACAAGATCCTTGCCGAAGTCCTTGTCGAGCACGTAGATTATGCCCCCTCCTCCCAGCCTCTTGACGAGCTCCGCCACCTGCGTCTTGGGATCCTCGGCCATCTTCACGTAGAGGTCGTATACGTTCCTCAGACCCTCGGCCCTCCCCCCTACGTCGAACCCCAAGATCTCTCTGAACAGGAGCAACCGCGCCGTGCGTCTGGCCTTGGCGAGGGCGCCCGACGCCACGAAGACTCCAAGCCTCAACTCCGCCTTAATCCTCCTCAACTCCTCTCTGGCCTTCTCGATCTCCCGTTCTATCCTCTCGGCCTCTTTCTCATCGCCGGCCAGCACGGCCTTGCCCCTCTTCTTGCCCAGTTCTATGAGCTCGAAGGCCTTGCCGAGCACCTCGTCGGTGGCGCCCAGTAGCTTGAGCAACCGCTCTATGTTCTTGCTGGTGGCCCTCAATACGCTGTCCACGTCGTCGGTGGCTACGAAGGCGAATTTGTGCCTCGCCAACAGCTCGAAGTACTTGGGAAGAAACGCGGAGGTTATGACCAGTATATCGAAATCCCCCGCCTCGATTCTCTTGAGCGCCTCCTCCCTCTCCTGGGGCTTAAGCATCGTGTTGTACGTCACTATCCTCGGGGCGAGGCCGGCGCGGGAGGAATAGTCTAGTAGCTTTTTGTAGGCTTGATAGGCCAGCGCCGATGTGGGGAACACCAGCAACGCCTTGCCTCGGCTTGTCATGTACAGCGCCGATATGAGGAGGAAAGTAGTCTTGCCGGAGCCGGTCGGCGCAACTACGGCGAAGCTCTTGCCGGCGGCCAGACGCCTAGCCCACAGCCTCTGCGCTCCCCACATGCGGAATCCCACCACCTTCTCGAAAAGGTTCGCGATCTCCTCGTACCTCCTCAAGACGTCGGCCAGAGGCGCCAGACCCCGCAACGCGTTCCGCCGCCTTAGATTTTCTATGACCCGTCTGATGTCGCTTCCGGCGACTTCCTCCGGAAGGCACTCAGAGCAGGGAAGCCCTTCGGCGAGTCTGTACGACTCTACGGCGCCTCCGCAGTTGGGACAGCTATGTAGGTACAGAGCAGGAAGAACGCGGAAGTCCACTGAGATAATTGCGGGTATAAAAAGGGATCTATCTCTTGAGCTCGCTCACTTTCTTTATCAATATCGGGACAATCTTGTAGAGGTCCTCCACCACGCCGTAGTCGGCGTATTGGAATATCGGGGCGCTCGGATCGCTGTTTATCGCCGCGATTATGCGCGAGTCGAGTATGCCCGCTATGTGTTGGGGCTGGCCTGATATGCCTATCGCTAGGTAGAGCTTCGGCCTCACCTTATGGCCCGACAAGCCCACCCAGTGGTCCTCCGACAGCCACTTGAGATCTGCCGCTATAGGCCTCGAACAGCCCACCTGGCCGCCGAGCGCCTTGGCCAAATCGAACGCAAGCGCTAAATCCTCCTTCTTCTTGAAGCCCCTGCCGGCGGATACTATTATTTCGGCCTCCTCTATCTTGACGCCGCCCGACGCCTTAGGCTCCACGCCCGATATCTTGAAAAGCTGTGCCAGCTGGGGCGAGAGCTCGACGACCTTAGACTGGGCCTTGGGCGGCTCCCCCATGAACTTGCCGGGGGCTATTGTCAAGATCGCCGGGACGGATAGCCGCAGAACCGCCACAGCCTTGTTGCCGAACACGTACCTCTCAACCACGAGCTTGTCGCCTTCTTGCTTAAGCGACGTCACGTCGGTCGCAAAGGGGGCGCCTAGCCTCTGCGCTATGTACCCGCCCAGAGTCTTGGAGTCCTTATGGGAGGGCATCACGACTACGTCGTAGTCCTTCGCGAGCTGGAGGACGGCGGAGGCTCTCAAGCCCAGATCCCTCGGATCGCCCTTGACGAAGTACACTACTGGGGTTCCCTCGGCGCTTTTCAGCTCGGCGTCGCCTACGGCGAGGGCCGCGTACTCGCCAATGGCTGAGGCTGCGTAGAGCGCCTCTCTGTTTGGGTATACGACTAGCGCCTTCATATCACCCCCTCCTGCCTTAGGTATTGAAGTAGTTTGTCTGCCTTCTCCTCGGGCGTCCCGTCCTTGATTATCACCCTCTTGCGCTGGATCACCACGGGCCTATACTCCACGAGCTCGGCTCTCGGCTCCGGCTTCAGCCCCAGATCGGCTAGGCCGAGCTTGTTCACCGGCTTCTTCATGGCGGCTCTAATGGCCAGTAGGGTCGGTATACGGGGCTGGTTTATTTCGCGCGTCACCGAGATCACGGCCGGCGGCTGGACCTCGGCGATCTCCACGGAATCCTCGAGATCCCTCCTGGCTATTATCCTCCCGCCCTCGGCCTTTATCTCCCTTACATATGTTAAGAGGGGCCAGCCCAGCTCCGCCGCTACCCGCGGCGGCACCTCGCCGGTGTAGTTATCTATAGAGGCCTCCGCCGCGAGGACTAGATCGGCCCCCACCTTCTTAACCACTGCGGCTATGGCCTTGGCGGTGGTAGTCTGGTCGGCATTTATAAGGCCTTCGTCAGTAACCAGATACGCCTCGTCCAGCCCCATGGCCAACGCCTCGCGTAGCAAGTTCTCGGCCTCCTGCGTCCTCCTCTGTAGGGGAGGCCACTTCAGAACCGAGACCGCATACGCCTTGTCGCCTCCCTTCAGCTTGAGGGCCTCCTCTATGGCGTTTCGGTCTATGTCGTTGATCTTCAGAGGAGTTTCCTCGACCACGACCCGCCCCTCTCTGACTCTGAGTTGGCTTGTGTCGAGCGCGGGCTTTACCAATACAGCTATTTTCATCAAGGCCGATATGACTCCGATATTTAATTATATCCCTCGACTTGGCGAGATGTCTATTACGCCCGTCAAGCGGAGCGCCAGCCCAAGACGCCTTTCAGATAGTCGTCGAGATACGGCACGACCCTCATTCCGGCGCCCAGAGCCTTGCCTATCAGTGAGGGCCCGTGCACCACATCGCCGGCGGCGAACACGCCCCTCCTCGTGGTCCTGAACGCCTCGTCGACGTTGATGGTGCCGTCCGGGTTCAGCTTGATGCCGGCGCAGCCGTCGGGGAACGGTGGGGTCGGCTCCTCGCCGAGCGCTAGAAGGACCGTGTCGAACTCCTCGGCGAACTCGCTGCCCGGCACCGGCTCAGGCCTCGGCCTTCCCGATCTATCCGGCGCGCCTAGCCTCATCTTGACAAACACAACCCTCTCTAATTTGCCCGATCCCTCGAAGCGTACGGGGTTTATCAACTCTCTGAACTCTATCCCCCTATCTATGAGCTCTTTCTTTATGTTTGACTCGCCGGCCGGAGCCTCCTTTATGGTGCGTCTGTATGACACGACGACCTTCTTAGCCCCGTGCATCAGAGCCTCGACCGCCGCATCTATGGCGGTCAGACCCCCTCCCACCACGAGGACTTTGGAGCCTAGAGGATACGTCTTCTCTTTGGGCAGATAGCCCAACTCGTGTGAGTAGAGCCTGAAAAGGAAGTCCAGCGCCTGGTAGACGCCCGGCAGCTCCTCTCCGGGGACGCCCATGCGGCGGCTCCGCCAAGTGCCGGTCGCTATGACCACCGCGTCGTAGCTGTTGATTATCTCGTTGAGATCTGCGAATTGCTTGGCGAGCAACAAAGCGTCGTGCTCCTTGGGCTTCTCCCCTCCGCAGTAGACAAAAGTAGAGGTGAAGAATTTAACTCCGACCTGCCTCAGCTCCTCGACGCCCTCCCTCACGCCTTCCTTAGAGACGCGGAAGCCGGGTATGCCGAATATGAGGAGGCCTCCGGGCTCCGGCAAGGCGTCGTAGACGTGCACCTCGTGGCCCAGACACCTTATCTGTCCAGCGGCGCCGAGGCCGGCGGGTCCCGCCCCTATTATGGCAACCCTCTTCCCGGTAGGCGGCTTTATTGTGTTGGGCTTGCACCGCAACAGGAACTTCATATTTAAAGCGGAATCGGGCCGTTAATATCTTTTACCTACGTCCCGAGGCACATAAATTCTTGGAAAATTTAGCCGAAAGCGCCGTGCACACGAAGTCGAGGGTTATCCTCACAACGTCGGCTTGAGACAGATAGGTGGTGTCTATAACCAGATCGAAGGGGGCGAGATCGGCTATATCGATATTATAGATCTGTTTATACCGTCGCCTGTTCAACTCCTCCCGCTCGATTATCTCCCTCAAAGCCTCCTCGAAGGTCCGTCCGTCTCTCAAGGCCACCCGCCTGGCTCTGACCTCCGGAGCCCCCTTTAAGTATATACAGATATCTGCATAGGGCCTAACAACCCAGGCGGTCAGATGCCCCTCCAGAACGGCGTCCCCCATCTTGGCCTCCTCCACAGCCATTGCGTCCACCTCTCTATCTATCTCCGGATGCGCCTCGGCGTATTTGTGGAACTCTATCAACTCCATCCCGTATCTCTTGGCCAGTTCTCTGAAAAGGACGCCTGACGATCTTAGCCTAAGCCCCAAAACCCTTGCGATCTCCTTAGCGACCGTGGTCTTGCCCGAGCCGGGCTGGCCCGAAATGGCTATAACCACCATTACGATCTGACCGCGAGCCGCAGAGCCCGTTCGAGGACTTTATGCGAGACGTAGCCGCCGTAGGGCCTAGACGGCGGCCTGAACCCCCCTCGTTCCGTCTTCACCCTCTTGCCAACGCCTTGTATGGGCTCCCCGGTTACGGCGTCTTTAGGCGGCGAGGCGAATCTCTTGTAGTAATGGACCACCGTGCGGCCGCCCGGCGTCCTCCTCTGGACCCTCCGGAGGGATCTAGAACGCAGAGCTGGCCTAACCATAGGAGGCTGGGTTAAGGCGGTTAAAAACATTACTGCGGTCAGATCCGTTAGTCGCCAGAACTAGAGGGCTTATCTAGAGGTGGCAATATGTACATGGGCCTTAGAGTCTACGTCTTGATAACCGTCGCGGCCCTCGGCCTGGCCGCCTCGCTGGCCTATCTCACTTGGCCCACGACGTTCGTGACGCCTTTCTTCTCCGCCTCGTATCAAAACAATTTGGTCCAACGCATAGTGCTTAAGGTCGCCAACTGGAGCGGGTACCCTACCTACTTCTGCGCCTCTATATACGGCTGGCTCCCCAACGAATCCTTCATGCTCCTCGACGTAAAGTGCGGGCTCGGCTCCGTGGAGCTTAACAAGACGGCGTTGAGGAGATACGCCGAGTATTGGCGCGGCGCGGCCGGCCAGATCGGCGTCTTCGTCTTTCTCACATATGTCAACGGAACCAAGGGAGGGAGCTATACGCTGGGGAGGGCGGTGAAAGGGTTCCTGATAGATCCCAAAAGGGTGCTGGCCGGGCAATCCTTGACGGCGACGATATACGTGAGGGGCAAACCGCCGAACCTCCCCGTAGATTTCCACTTCGGCCCTACCTCGACCGCTACGGCGCTTGCGTCGACGCAGTTCCAGAGCTGGCCCCCTCCCACCATAGATACGGGATACTATGTCTGGTACCTCAACACAGTATACGCCGAAGCCGCGGACGTGCCTGTGCCCGTGATAGTCGTGAGGGTGGCAGATCCATTCTCGGCTTCGATGATATGCTGTGTGGTTATGAAGTTCGAGGTATCCACGTCGCAAAGTACCGAGATCTATTTCAACGGGGGTGCCGAGGTTGTGTATAATGGAATTATACAAGGTTTTGAATCAGATATATATTCTTTCAGTATTAATCAGAATGGTCAGACTGTATGGGCGACGGCGACTTACTACCCAAGCAATCAAGGTCCCGGCGTAGCCGCGGTCGGCTTCTACGGCGATTACGCCATAGCCAACTACACAGAATATGAGGTGTATCCCGACGGCAGGATCTCGCCGACCGGCTACTCGGCAATACTCTACGTCATAAGGCCAACCGGCAGGGGAGGAATAGTGGACTATAGCGAGGTTGATGCGGGTACCTCCTTCAGCAACTCGTGGCTCAATAACTTGATGAGCCAAGTGTCTGCTTATTGGACGCCCGAATATGTATACGGCACCGGATCCTCTCTCTGGGCAGATTCATGGACGCTTGTTCAGGATCGACAAGGTATACCTATACTTAGTTTAGCAATACCAATAGTTGAGACTAGACTATTAAAGCAGAATCTCAACTTAGCCGCTGGCTTAGGCGCCGACATAAGTGGCGTATATCTTGGATATACCACCGCGGCGTTTATCTACGGCGTTTCTTCACAGTACTTTTTAGTTGGGAAGTATTACATACCGGCGACCAAGTATGAGTACTATGATGTATATTATCCTACACCCTCTATGTTTATAGATATATATGTGGGAGAGGGTACTACTTAGAAATTATAAAGATATCTTTAAAATTTAATAAATATCTTAATTAAAACTATGTTGATATAGCATTAGAGATAGAGCGCTATCGGCATTGCAGTTGTTGCACAAGTGCTCTGTGCGATATATAATGGCGTGAGCCTCGTCGGAGGGAGGCCGTTGTATCCTTTAGTCCCTCGAACGCCTTGTATTTGTCTCGCTGGCGATGGCGTTCTTGGGCGGCGGCGCGAAGCATCTACGGTGGATAGGTTTTACACGGCCGCCCGGCGTCCTTCGCCAAGTTTCGCGGCTTAACTTAATCTGTCTATTTAAATCTTCCGTTAATTATTACATACCTGATACAAGGCGATAAGTAATGTAAGTTATATAAGAACAATTTGAGTAGATTTCGCCGAAATCGGCGAATCAATAGATATAAAACTCTAAAGTATATCGATATCGTGATTTTGTTCGTTTTTAAGAGCGGGGAAGTGCCTAAGATGCCTGACCTACCAGGCATCGAGGTGGCTACTGCGGACAACCTCCCTCCTATTGACGACAAGATCGTGGTCGTCGTGGGGGATCGGGAGCTGGCGGAGAGGCTGGGCGCGGCCTATATGTCCGATGAGGAGATATCGAAATTTATAGAGTTCCTCAAGGACGAGCTGGCCCGCGCGGTCCTGCCCGCGTAGAGGCCGCGGCTCCAATATTTTTTAGCAAAGTATTGGCGGCACTACGTGAGGGCGTTGTTCTTGGGGCCTACCGGCGTCAACATGAGGGAGGCCGTAGCCGCCGTTGCGAAGTATTTCTATAAGTCTAGGGGACTGCCCGAGGAGCTTGAGGACAGAGAGGCCAGGAAGGCCCTCGCCGTGTATTTCTTGGAGGATTTCCTGAGGGCCCGGGTCGACTGGGTCGCCTTCCTCTCAAGCGACGACTATAGATGGCAGGAGGAGGAGTGGAGGTCGGCCTTCGGCAGAATGTTGAGGCGGATACACGACGAGGCGGCTGAGAACATCGTCGTTGGGATGAATCTGCCCTTCTTCAACAGAAGCCGCTTCTTCCCCGCCTTCGATCTCTCCCCGTTCAGAGAGCTGAGGCCCGACATCGTCATCACGTTGATAGAGGAGGAGCACGTCATGTGGAGGAGGGTGCAGATGAGGGAGGAGAGCGGGAGGCGCACTGGGGCGGAGTTTAGGCTCAAGGATATAGTGGCCTGGCGCAACACGACCATACTCCTCGCCGACATAATATCGCGGGAGCTAGGCGTCGATAACCACGTCGTTGCCGTTAAGCACCCGGCCTCGACCTTCTACAGACTGCTCTTCGAGAGGGGGGCCTTGAAGGTCTACCTATCCTTTCCGATAACCGCAGTTAGGGATAGGAAGGAGGCGAGGGCCGAAATCGACGGCTTCAGGAGGCGTATGCACGGCCGCTTCGCGGCGTTCGACCCCCTCATGGTCGACGAGAGGGCCTTGAGGACGGCGCTGGCGAGCTCGAAAGGCGACGTGGTGGAGGTGAGGGCCGAAGATGTCTGGAACGTGCCTGCCGGCATCGAGCCGGCTTGTAGGGACGAGGCGGGCCTCTACCCAATAAGAATACCGAGGGATCAGGTCGAGGAGGTTCTGCGCGATCTCGACAACATAATCCGGTACAAGGACTACCGCTACATCCAGCAGTCGGACGCCGTTGCTGCCTACAGGCCGTTCATGGGGAGGACGTTGAGCAGGGGGATGTTCGCCGAGATAAACTACGCGCTCAACACGGCGCACAAAAGGGTGTTCATATATTGGCCTAAGGAGGACTGGGAGCCCGGGATGGAGTCGCCGTTCGACCCCTCGCTGGGCGTGATCGAGCAGGACCTCGACAAGCTTGTGGCCGACCTCGAGGCCTACGAGGGGGAGCTCAAGACCCTCAGATCGTAGAGGTATTTGAGGGCCTCCTCGCCCTCAACCTCTATGGAGCCTCCCCTCCTCTCGTCGTACGTATATAGGACTATGTCGGTTCCAGGCACCAGCACGACCTTGACCCCCGCCCTCCTGAGCGCGTCGGCGCGGGAGGCCAGAGGCGATTCCTTGCCGACAAACAATATGCCACGCATATTGGCGCAACCTCGGCGCAATTTAAGGGCCTCGTTTATTTTCCCGAAGCGCACCAGCCTAAAACTTCTAATCTAAAAATAATAAGTAGAAACTATATATTAAGTAAATCTATTTATTAATATAATTAACTATTAAAATACTGATTATAATAACGACTTGCGGCCAACACTGGCTAGTTAATTATTGCCAGGAGGGACTATCCAACGATCTACGTATCTATCTAAGTTCTGCAGTACGGCTATTCTGCTCCTCTCGTCGTCGTCCATATAGGCGAATCTCGCGCCTATACGCTCCAGCTCGTCCCTCAGCTTCCTGGCCCACTCGACGACTTCCTCGTGGGCGAGCATGTCCTCCCTCTTCAGACGGTGGGTTGAGTATCCTAGATGCATGTAGCTCTTCACCTCGACGAAGTGCGGGTTCCCTCTCTTGACCAGCTGTGCGAATAGAGGTATGTACCTCTCGTCGTAGTTGAGGCTTCTGATGAGGGTGATGCGCACCACGGTCCTGGTAGGCATCGAGGCCAGGAGGTCGAGGCTCCTCAGCCATCTCTCCCAAGCGTCCTCTCTGTACATTACCGGGACGTTTATGAGGTAGTAGAGCTCCTTGTTGGGGGCGTTCATGGATAGGTACAGCTGGGTCGGCAAGGCGTCCTCCTTTATGAGCCTTTCCAACATCTCCGGGTGCTGTCCGTTGGTGACTATGAAGACTGATTTCGTGTGGGGCAGCGACTTGATTAACTTGACCAATTCGGGTAGTTTGGGGTAGAGGGTGGGCTCTCCCGAGAGCGATATGGCCCAGTGCGTGGGGGCGAGCGCCTCCTTGACCCTCTCCCTGGCCTTCTCGTGGCCCCAATAGCCGGAGAGGAGCCTCTCCCTCTCCTTCAACACGCCCTTCACTATCTCGTCGGGCTCCATGACCCACCAATCCTCCGGCGTGAACGTGTCGAACTCTTGGGTAGGGCGCCAACAGTACACGCATCTATTGCTGCAGACCATCCCGACTGGGCTCATCTCCACGCATCTGTGGGAGCCTCCCGCAGGCGCGTTGTAGAACTTGACCTTGTAACAAGAGCCCTTACCGTCGAGGGCGTCCTTGGTCCACTTACAGAGCTCCACAGTGGCGTGGCCGGCAACGCCGTAATGGGCCTCGACCAGCCTTCTGGCGGTTCCAGCCCTAATGACTAGCCGCGGCCCAATAAGGGCATGATGCCTCCCTATAGGCTCCTCCTCGCAAGACACAAGACATCGTCAACTCCACTTTAAAAACTCAGCTCCCCGCGCCGTAGGAAGAGGCGGAGCCAGACAACGCCGCTCCGCCCAGGAAATCTGGCGACCTCCTAACCGCTGAAATTAGAAGTTTTTTCTACCTCGTAATAACGAAACAAATATAGCTTTTTTCCTTCCGCCTTTCGTGATCTGGGTAGTTCTCCTGTTCGCTAACGGGAGCGTCTTGCTGGTGTTTAACCAGACTTTGGCCGGCTCGATATACGGCCTGCCTCTGCCGTCTCCTCCCCTATCGGCGCCGCTCGTCTTGAACAACGGCACTCCAGTCCCCGCAGTCTTGAACGGGTCGACGCTGGAAGTGCCGGTTTTAGGCAAGGCCTTAATAACAGTCGAGTACGTGCCCAGAGTATCGGCGTCTGGAGGGGTGATAAGCTTCAACGTAAGCAAGGGCCTATACCTCATATGGGCCCAAGGAGGAGTACTCCTCCTCCCCACAGTCAAAATACTCAACTACACGAAAGCGAACGGGACAGTACTCCTAATAGCAGAAGGGCCCGGCACCATAGCCTACACAATACAAGGCAGACGCGCGATAAACGCAACAGTGGTTGCCCCCAATACGACCGCGTCGACGACCGCGACGCAGACGGCGAAGACGACCACGTCGGCGGCCAACACTACGGCGGCAGTATCCACAGCCCAGACATCCACGCCCCAAGCCTCGCAGACTGCGACAAGCGCCCCGGCAACTACATCAGCTGGCGGCTCGGGCAGTACGGAGTCTGCGGGCCGTACGTCGGAATCAGCTACATCTCCGGGGATGTCGCCTAGTAACGGCGGCTTGCCGTTTGTTTGGGTTCTGTTGGCTGTAGCCGTCGCGGTTGCGGTTGCCGTGTTGGCTTCTAGGAGGCGTGTTCCTCAGCTCAACGACACGGATAGGCTTGTCCTCTCGTATTTGAGGAAGACGGGCGGCGCCTACGAGTCGGATATAGCCAGAGCGCTCGGCTTGCCGAGAACCACCGTGTTTAAGTCAGTCAGAAGACTAGAACAGACAGGCCTAGCAACCGTCGAGAAAAGAGACGGAAAAAACTTCGTAACGCCGAAATAGGGCCAGCATAGACCTGATGGGGTGGATTGTGGATATACACGTAATGTTGCGTGTTTGCTCGCTGGTTTAGAAATGCGCGGCGTGTTATCGCTATTCGGGGAGTATGAACGCCTCTGCGCTGTACTCCACGGCTTGGGGCAACGCCGACAGTCCCTCTGCCACGGCCCTCTCCACGCTCGCCTCTATCGAGAAGGGATCCAGCCCCCTCATCTTGGCCTCCACGTATGCATAGGCCCTGTTCAGAGGAACCTCCATGCTCTTGTTCCACTCGTAGGCGAAATACCTGAGCCTGTAGGCAGGTGGGGTCCACGCCCTTGACAGAAGCCCCTTCACGACTGAGCGCACGGCTTCGAGATCGCTGGCCGATTCCACAACGATCTGGAGGAAGCCGTCGCGGCCGACGCTGTCGAAGTCGACGTAGTAGGAGTAGGCCAGGCCCTTGTTGCGCAGGGAGTCGAAGAGGAGGGATTTCGTGCCGGAGGCGAGGTGGAAGGCGGCGGCGTTCAGTCTATAGTAGGCGTCGTCGAGGCTTACCTTGGCCGCGAACGAGTAGTACGCCCCGTCCACCTCACTGCTCACCTCCTTGGCTAGGAGAGGGCCGCGGGTCATCTCGGGCACGCGTCTAGGCGGCGCCGTCCCCTCCAGCTTGGAGAACTCCGCCCTCGCCTTAGCCACGTCGGCCTCGCCCACGTTGCCCGCCAGAGCCACCACCATGTTGTCGGGGGTCATCCACCGCTCCTTAAACTCCAACAGCTCCTCCAACGTAGCCGCCGACACGATCTCGGGGGATCCGCCTATCGGCCTCCCCCAGACGCCGTCGCCGAAAAGGGCGCGGAGGCCTAAATCCCCAATCCTCTCGCTGGGGTTCTCCCTCGACATCCTCAACTCGGAGAGGACGACCCGCCTCTCGTTCTCGAAACGGGCCTCCTCGTAGCGCCGGTTGGATATCACCCTCACCGCGACCTCGATGAGGCCGCCCAGCCCGTCGGCCAGCGACTGGAAGGTGAGCACGACGGACGATCTATGGGTGTAGGCGTTGGTCTCGCCGCCCAGCGCCTCGACGGCCCTATCCACGTCGAACTCCGGCACGTTGAAGAGCATATGTTCGAGCAGATGGGAATAGCCGCTCCGGTCCTCAGGCTCATAGAGGGGGCCCACCCCGATCCCGATCACTACAGCCGCCAGAGCCGAAGGGTAGGGATCCACAAGCAGGGTCACCCCATTGTTTAGCCTCTCCTCTCTGAGGGAGCTCCTCATATCTCTGCCCGCAACGTGTCGAGTGGGTTATCTACATAAAGCCGAGGCAACACTAAGTAGCTAAACCTCGCCTATTAAAAATTAGCTTGCGCACATCAACAGATGCGGTATCTGCGGAATCTTTGCGGCAACTCGGCCTATCTAACAGACTCGTCGGAATATCTCCTTATAATAGACGGTATATACTTAAGGAGATCGGACGCCGTTATGTGAAAGCCGAGCTCCCTCGCCGCCTCTTCGCCGGCTAGGCCGTTGACGAACGCGGCTATCGAGGCCGCCGCCATGAGGTCTCTGGCCTTAGTGGCCAAGCCGGCCACGAGCCCCGTGAGCACGTCGCCGGTGCCCCCGACCGTCATTGCCGGCGTCCCGGTTATGTTGACCTTGACCCGAACCCCGTCGCTGATCACGTCGTACCTGCCCTTCAGCAAAATCACGGCGTTTATCCTCGCCGCCTCCCCCTTCACGACGCCTATCCTCTTGTCGAGCTCTGCCGGAGGCTCGACCCCCGTCAACGCCTTGAACTCCCCCGCGTGCGGCGTAAACACGACGAGGCCGGCGGCCTTTAGGCCGGAGAGGGCCTTGATGGCGTCGGCGTCTATCACCATAGGCACCTTCCCCGATAGCTTCGAAAATATGGCCCGCACGGCCTCCTGGGTCTCCGGCTCCGTCCCTAGACCGGGCCCTATCGCCAAGACGTCCGCCTTCCGCGCTAGATCGAGCACCTTATCCACGTGGGCCGGCCTCAACCTATCGCCCGGCAGGGGGATCGCTATGAGATCCGGCGAATATGCCTTGGCCGCCGCCGCGGCGGGCTCCGGCTCTACCAGAATGGCTAGATCCACCCCGGTCCTCAACGCCGCGAGCGCCACGTACATGGGGGCCCCCGAATATTCGGCGGAGCCCCCCACTACGACCACGCGGCCGTGGTCGCCTTTCTTGGAGTCGGCCCTCCTCGCGAGGTTGAGCAGGCGGAAATCGCCGGGACCCACGTAGAGCTCAGCCTCGGGAGGTATGCCTATCCTCTCCACCACGAGCCTCCCCACGTAGGTCGCCGCCTGCGGTTGCAGGAGGCCTCTCTTGGCCTTGTGGAAGGTCACCGTGACGGACGCCTTAACAGCCTTGTCCCTCACCTCGCCCGTGTCGGGATCGAGGCCTGAGGGCACGTCGACGGCTATCTTGGGGGCCGGGGCCAGATTCATCAAATCTATGGCGGTCGAGTGCGGCTCCCTCAACTTTCCTCTGATGCCGGTGCCCAACACGGCATCGATTATGAGCTGCGCCCAGGTAAACCAGCTCTGGAGAGCCAGAAGCTCCTCGGGGGTGGCCGCCACGGCGATGCCCACGCGCGTCCTCCTCAACGCCTCGAAGTTCACCTTGGCGAGCTCCTCCCTCGGCTCCCCCAAGACGATAACCCTGACCTCCTTCCCCGCCCCGTGGAGGTGGCGGGCCGCGACCATGCCGTCGCCGCCGTTATCGCCTGTGCCAGCCACGACGAGGATTCTCTCGGCAGTGGGGAACTCGGAGAGGGCGATCCGCGCCACCGCCGCGCCGGCGTTCTCCATCAACGCCAGGCGGGGCACGCCGAGCCACTCGGCGTTTCTATCGGCGATGTACATCTCGACTGAGGTTATGGACTCCACGACACGCGATCGGCAGACTCTTTAAACATAGACGTCCCTGTGTTTTTATCCGACGTTGATAAATGTAGATGCGGGGGTGAGGCCGTGGAGATGAGGGTCAACCTCCTCGCCGTGTTGGGCTCCGACATCGGCCTCCTCGGCGAGATCGCCGCCGCGCGCATACTGCCGGGCGCTGCCCGCGGCGAGGCCGTCGCCATGCTCGTCGAGGGCCTCCTCTCGTACGAGAGGCTCCCCGCCGCCGAGCCCCGCGCAACCAGCCACTCGGGCCGGGGCTACATCTCGGCGTTTATAGAGGGCAGATGGCCCCTGCACAAGAGCTGGTTCGTCCCATCGCTGGGCCCCGACGGATATAGGCTATTCCTAGACCCCCCTAGGGGCCTTGTCAGATACGTGGGCAGAGACGACGGGAGGTTCCTCGGCATATTGAGGGCAGGCCTCGGAGAGCTCGCGCGCTACGTGGAGCGGGGGACGCCGCCGGAGCACGTCGTCGGGGCCGACTTCTCCGAGGAGGAGCGCCTCGTCGCCCGCAAGCTCCACAAGCTTGTGGACGGGTTGCCGGAGGAGGAGCAAGTAGAGATATTGGAAACTCTGAGGCAAGTCGACCTGCTGTTCGAGAAAGACGGACAGCTCTACCACGTCGAGGTGAAGACGGGCCTCCGCTTCAAGCCCTCAAAGCTGAGGCGCAAACAGATGGTGTTGGAGGCGAGGCAGAAGGTCCTCGGAGCGCTGGGGCTGAGGCCGGCCCTAGTCTACATAACGCCGGGGGAGAACTGGGAGGTCGAGGTGAGGCTTGTGGAGCCCTAGACGGCCTTGAGATCCCTACGTTCGTTGCGGCGCAATTATTGCGAAACCTCAACGGCCTTCGCCTATCTGCGGGCGGGGCCTGTAGCCGCGATGAGCAAGCCCTCCGCCCAGGCCCTTAGCCGGGATGGAGCTATGTCCTCGCCGGCCCTTGCCCCGTATAGCCGCGTCGGCCTCGCCCTTGAGGAAGCGAAGGCGGTCGGCGGGTTCGCGGAGAGCGCGGGAGAGGGAGATGGATTACTTGCTCTTGAACTTCTTGAGGCGTAAGTTGCGGCTGCCGCAACGCCTGCACTTGACGGCCTCCGGCGGGTTCTTGGCGCCGCAGTTCCTGCATACTTTGTAGTTGAAGCGGTGCTCCAGCACTATCCTCAACTTCTCGGGATCTAAAGTGATGGGCATGCCACCGCCCTACGCGGCTTTTTTAAGCTTTTCCCCGCTACGCGCCCTCCTCAACCACGTCGATGGCCTTGACGGGACAAGTCATCATGCCGCGCACGGCCTCCGGCACCAGCTCGTCCGGCACGAGGCCCTCGTAGGGCGACCCAGACCTGTATCGGGGGTTCAGCTCTGCCTTCCCCTCGGGCCCCTCTACGAATACGTCCGGCGCGAGGACGTAGCAGAGCCCGCAGGCGAAGCACTCGGAGCTGTTTATGGAGACCCGCGCCGTCATCTACGCACGTAGAACCTAGGCGGCTCTATCCTTTCGCTGTGGCATCTGGGGCATTTTGAGGGTCTCTTAAGCCTCTCCCTATCCCTGAACTCGTAGCCGCAGTTTCTGCACCTCGCGGGCACCACGGCCAACTTGAGGCCTTGCCTCTTGAGGGTCTTCGCCACGTGTTCCAGCTCGTCGTATATCTCCGACGGCGGTAGGTCGAGACCTGCGGCGTCCCTTATTTGGTACACGTCGAGGGGCTCCTGGGAGGACAGGAGGACTCTTATTATCCGCTCTCTATCGGTCAAGAACTCAGTCATTTAGTGGCCACCGCGCTCTGGAGCCACAAGAGCTTATACTTGCCCGCGCTCTTCAGAATGGCGAAGGTGAAGATGTGCTTGTCGGGACTTTCGCCGTATTTAGCCTCTATCCTCAAGAACCGGGCCCTTTCGGGCGAGTCGGCGGGATCCACGTTGGCGTCGAGATACGCCAGTTCCCTGGCCTCGAAGCCCGCGGACGCCAGCCTACTCTTGGCGCAGTCGCCGAGCTGGCCCGGGCTATCGGCGACGCAAGGCTCCTTATCGAACGCCTCCTTGACCCTTCCGTGTAGGAGGGAAATTTCGGCGGACATACGTCCCTAGACCCCTAGGGTATTTAAATACTTCAAGACGCCGAAGATAGTGTTTTAGCCTGCGCACAAGCGGAGGCGTGAGGAGGCTTGCAAGGGCTGAGCCGTGAGGAGACTGGGCGTGCCGAATTTTTAAACATATTTAGGATTTCGTACATGTGTATTGATCTCCGCGTGCCTGCCGGGGGTCCCGACACAGCCGCCGTAGCCCTTATTCTCAACGGGAAGAGCTTCCTCCTCATAAAGAGGGCCGAGAGGCCGGGCGATCCGTGGTCCGGGCAGGTCGGCTTCCCCGGCGGCCGCTGGAAGCCCGGCGAGGATCTCCTGGGCACCGCCAAGAGGGAGGTGGAGGAGGAGGTCGGCCTCAAGCTCCTCGACTCCTATTGGAGAGGCGTGATGGAGCCCGACTCGCCCATGAACGCCCCCAGTCTGAGGGTGTATCCCTTCGTCTTCCAGCCGGCGAAGATAGGCGAGATACGCCTCAGCGACGAGGTGGCGGGCTACAGATGGACCACGAAGGACGAGCTCAAGGAGGTCGAGTGGCGCGGCCGCCCCGCCTTCGAGGTCGGCGGCTGGATCGTCTGGGGCTTGACCTACCGCTTCATAAAGCGGGCGATAGCCTGCGGCATTATATAGCGCCCCGCGACGGCCGGCCTCGGGCTATATGCGGCCAGCCCACCTAAGTA
The DNA here is from genome assembly GCF_000193375.1 of Thermoproteus uzoniensis 768-20. Lineage (GTDB taxonomy): Archaea > Thermoproteota > Thermoprotei > Thermoproteales > Thermoproteaceae > Thermoproteus > Thermoproteus uzoniensis_A. The sequence goes on along the minus strand of NC_015315.1, from coordinate 1,271,597 downwards.
TGCTCTTCACTCTCTTCGCCGGATGCGGGTGAGTGGACAGGAGATCGGCCAGCGGGGATACGCGCTCTCTGGACCACTTCTGCAGGAGGTCGTCCGGGTTCGTCTCCTTGATCCGCATGGGCGGAACCGTCAACACTATGCCTCTGAAGGGGTCCACCCTCACGTTGCTCATATATATCTGGATCTTGGCGAGGGCCCGCGCCAGATACACCGCAGAGGGGCCTAGAAGGCGCGCCGCGTGGAGGTCGGCGTAGGTCTCGCGCAGTCTGTTAAACCACAGCACGAATATCTGGATGAAGAAGGTGGCGGCGGTCAGCAAGAAACCCACGGCGAGCATCACGAGGCCCAGCAACATGGCGGCCTCATCTAGGGCGGCGAAGAGCAACATCTGGCCCGTATAGAGCATGAATCCGCCTATGGATCCCAGAGCGGACGGTATAAGGCCAAGGGCTAGGACAAGCTCCATGTCGAAATGCCTCACGTGACCCACCTCGTGGGCCAACACGGCGTAGAGCTCGTTCTCGTCCAGTATGTCGAGGAGCGGCCTCGTGACGGCGACGCCTCTCCCCTGGACCAAGTTGCCGAAGGCGAAGGCGTTGGGGAACGGGTCGTCAGTCACGTAGACCCTCGGAGGCTTGACCCCGGAGCTCTCGGCTATCTTGTGCACCATGTTCTTAAGCCACGAGAACGCCGGGTCGTCAGTCACGTCGCGCGCCCCTCTGCTTATTAACACCGGCGATATGAGCCACTGGAAAAGCCAGAAGAGGGGAAGCCCCACGGCGAGGGTCCACAACGGTAGCGCCAGTACCGACATTATGATGTAGGTTACTAGGAACTCGGCGAGCACCGCGAGCGCGCCTGCGGCGGCCATCTTGAGCCACAGCGACTCCACGTGAAAAGGGACGAGTTATTATTTTTGTCGTATGTCTCTAACCCGGCCCTTGACGTCGCGTCTTTCATAGTCCGCCGGAAGAAGTCGGCCTGGACCTTTCCCTTACACGGACGTGGGCTCTGGCCGTTTCCGTGCCAGTTTGTGGGGGAATGCTTTTATAAGTGTGGCGCGTCCTCACCGTGCAGTTGGCGGACTACGCCCTTCTCGAGCACGACATAGTGGCCGGAGCCCGCCTTGTAGAAAGCTCCACCGGCTTCGCCGAGGGGACCTACGCCAGGCAGCTGGGCAACTCCACCTGCTCAACGCCAGGGAGGGCGGCGGCTATTACTAGATACGTCAGGGAGAGGGAATACGGATCGGGGGTTAAGGCGGCTGGGGGATTAGGACAAAAAGACCAGACTATTATGGAGGACACGGGCTTCGGCCTAGATCCGGCGCGGGTCAGGCTGGGGATCTCCATCCCGGAGGCCCTCGCATAATGGGGACCTGCCTCTCTATTCTGCAGAGGGCTTCGGAGGCGCGGGGGGCCATAAACGACGCCTTGAGGATTGCCAGTCGCAGATTTGAAGAGCTCAGCGACGAGGAGATATGGGCTCTGCGGTACCAGCTAATTGTGCTCGTGGAGGCCCTCGCCTCTATGTGTATGAAGTTCGCGAGGGCGGCGTGGGGCCGCGTGTTCTCCTCCTATCGCGAGTGTCTAAGGGAGGTGGATAAGAGGCTGGGGGCTGGCTGTGGAGAGGTCCTAGCCGCCTTAGTGGGTCTCCGCAACCTCCTCGTCCATAGATACTTCGCAGTAGACGACAGAGAGGTGTACGACGCAGTGAAGAGCGACTTCAAGTGCGTCCTCGAATTTATCAAGAGAGTGGAGGAAAATGCGCCCTGTCTATCAAGTTAGGCTGGACAAAGTCATTGAGGCGTTGAGGAGGGCGGCTGGCGACAGAAGGCTGGCTGTGCTCTTCGGCTCCGCCGTGGAGTCGGAGGTAGTGCACGACCTCGACGTCCTTATCGACGGCTCGGATCTGGGGGAGGCTCTCCGCCTCTCGGCTGAGATAGAGGAGGCCCTGGGCGTCCCCGCCGACGTGGTGCCCGCCGGGCTAGCGCCGCCTTGCTTGGTGGCCGAGGCCTTAACGCGGGGCGTCGTGGTGGCCGCCGACTCGGACTACTACGACGAGCTACTGTACCTCTCAGTGGGGCAGTGCCAAGACCTCAAAATTAAGCTTAGAGAAGCGGGGATTAACGTTACTTAACTTATCGCAACGCCCGTTCGGCACAGGCGCCGTATATCACGCTTCCCGATCAAGCACCTCCCCCGACTCACCCTTTACTATCACCGCTACGGCGGCTGTATTGAACTACGCGGCCGCCTTCGCCTTATCTGTTGGGCCTCTACCTGCAAAAATCAAGTCATCCCGCAGTCGTATGCCGGCCTACCCCTGTTGCCCCGGCCTCTATTGATGGCCGTATCTGCGCCTACCTCCGCTGGCATAAGGACGGCGTCAGTAGCCTTAACACTCATTTACGGCGTCTTCGACAACGTTATGCGTCTTCGGGTTGGCCCTCCCGGGCTCGGCCCTCGCCCTTTTCGTATAGCCCAAGGCGAACGCGGTAGTGAGCTCTGTCGAGCCGAGGCACCACGGCGTCGTCGGCGGCTGTTGCGGCGAGGCTCCAGCCGCCGAGCATGGCCGTAGTCGCATATCTGTCGGCCTCCTCGCGGACGCTTGCACGCCCCTATTAACGCAAGCGTCAATCTCGGTGGCCGCCGCGCTCTCGCTTATCACGTAGGCTAATCGTTTTAAAGAGGAGATAGGCGCGTCACGTGTTGTTGCTGTACGGCTTCGGCGGAGTCGGCAGGACCTTCGTCGACGTGGTTCGATCCAGGACCGAGCTCAAGATATCTGCGGTATTCGACAGCAGAGGCGGCGTAGTTAAGTGCGGGGGCTTCGAGCGGCCCGAGATAGAGGCCTTGTTGAGAGCGCCGAGGGGCGGCGTGTCCAGATCAGGCGTGGGCAAGCCGGCCTCCCTCGAGGAGGCCTTCAAATGCGCCGAGATATTAGTGGACGTCAGCCCGCCCAACTACGTGGACGGGGAACCCGCGCTGTCCGTGTACCGCTCCGCCCTAGGGGCCGGCCTCTCGATAGTCACTGCCAACAAGGCCCCGCTGGCCCTCCGCTTTGCGGAGTTCGAGGAGAGGCCGGTCTACTACAAGGCTACGGTGATGGCCGGCACGCCGGTGGTGGATCTGGCGCTGGGCCTCCGGGGACAGAAGGCGCTGAGGATACGCGGCATATTGAATGGGACCACCAACTACATCCTCAGCAGAGTCGACCTCGACGGCCTCAGCTTCGCCGAGGCCTTAGAGGAGGCGAAGGCGAAGGGATACGTCGAGCCTGACCCCGCCATAGACCTAGAGGGGGTAGACGCGGCCGCGAAGCTGGTCATTCTGGCCAACACTCTGGGCGCTAGGCTTTCCCTCGGCCAAGTGCGCCGCGAGCCTCTAAGACATCTAGGGCCTCGAACAAAATACGTGGCCGAGGCCGATCTGGAGGCCGGGACTGCCAGAGTGGCCCCGGTCCAGCTAAAGCCAGACGACCCCCTCCTCCTAGCCCGCTACACGACCAACGCCGTTGAGATAGCCACTGAGGTCAACGAGGTGAGGGTGTACGGCAAGGGGGCCGGCAGACTGGAGACCAGCCTAGCCCTACTAAACGACGTGTTGAGGGCCGCGAGGGAGCGGAGATGGAGATAGGCGCGGTGTATTCCGCCTTCCTCTACCTATCCCTATTGCTGTTCCTGGCGGCGGTCTTGAGGTATCTCTTGCGGAGGCTCAGGATACCAGGGCTCGTCGCGGGGATCGCGGCCGGGATGGTCCTAAGCCCGACGTTGCTGGGCGGCCTCCTAAACGGCATTATAGGCGCGCCTATCTTCCAACTGAACGACTACATAAGGTTTATGGCGGACTTCTCGGTGATCTTGATAATATTCGCGGCGGGCCTCGAGGAAGGGCTGGCGCCGCTTAGGTCGGCCGGCGCGCTCGGCGCCGCGGGCGCCGTGTTCGGCGCCTTGTTGCCGTTTATCGCGGGCTACGCGGCCTACAGCGGATACGTAGGCAGGGACGTAGCGCTATATATGGGCGTAAGCCTCGGCGCGACCAGCCTGGCCGCCGCCTCGGCGATATTGTTAGAACGGGGAGTTAAGGGCAGGGGCGCTTATTTCCTCACGGCCGCCGCGGCGATAGACGACGTCGTGGCCTTCCTCCTGCTCTCGGTCGTCAACGTGTTGATAGTTGCCGGACATCTGTCGGTCGCCGAGCTGTTGGGCACAGTAGCGGTATACGTAGCCGCGTGGATAGTCATATTGGCGTCCTCGCTGGCCATACTCAAACTTGTGGGGAGGAGGATTAGGGACGAGTACTCCTACGAGTTCTCTCTGCTCGTGATATTCGGGCTGACCGCCATCATGGTGGTCTTGGGCTTTTCGCCGATAATAGCGGCATTCATCGCCGGGGTGGCCGTGGCCGAGGGCCTCAGCAAGGAGAATATAAAGAGGTTGACAGACGCGCTGCTAGAGGTCTTCGGCCCCATATTCTTCGTCGTGGTGGGCGCCGAGAGCGATCTGTCGGACATAGGCCTCGGCGGCCTCGTCATGGGCCTAGCCCTAACCGCCATAGCCGTAGTCTTCAAGATAGTCGGCGTGTTTCCGTTCGCCTATCTCTACACGCGCGACGTAAAGGCGTCAGTCGCCGTCTCGCTCGGGATGGTCCCTAGGGGAGAGACTGGGCTAGCCATAGCCGCTCTGGGGCTGGAAGCGGGCATCTTGACCGGCGGGGAGTTCACGGCGGTGGTCCTGATGGGGCTTTTGACGACCGTGATAGGCGCCGTGGCGTTCTCCAGAGCGCAGAGCTGGCTCTAGGACTAGGCCCAGAGCCCCGATTTCACCAACAGCTCCGCCGCCAATATCGCGTTGCCGGCGGCGCCCCTTATCGTGTTGTGGCCCAACGCGACGAACGCCAGCTTTCTAGGCGCGAGCTTCCTGATACGGCCGACGACTACCGACATCCCTCTGCCGGCCATTCTGTCGAGCCGGGGCTGGGGCCTATCTATGGCTCTTGTGGGGATCACGGGCTGGGGAGGCGCCGTGGGGAGGCCGAGCTCTTGAGGAACGCTTCTGAATCTGGCCATGAGCTCGACCACGGCCTCCACGTCGAAGTCCTTCACGGTATCTACGTAGATCGCCTCCGTATGCCCGTCTAGGACCGGGACGCGGGTCGTCGTGGCGTAGATCTCCAGATCTGCCTTGAAGATCTTCCTGGTCTCGTTGACTATCTTCTCCTCTTCCCCCTTGATATATGGTATCAAGTTGTCGAGGATAGCCACCGAGGGTACGCCGGCGTAGCCCGCGCCGGTGACCGCCTGCATGGTCACCACGTGTATCTTGGACACTCCTAACTCGTCGAGGACGGGCTTGAGCGGGAGGTCCAATATGGTCGTGCTGCAGTTCGGCTTCTTTATGATGAGGCCGCTCCAGCCGCGCCGCGCCCTCTGCTCCTTGACGAGGGACAGATCGTCGGGGTTCACCTCCGGTATCAGGAGGGGGACGTCGGGCTCGAGCCTCATGTTGCTGGAGTTGCTGACTACGACATAGCCCCGCCTCGCCATCTCCGGCTCGACCCTGGCGGCCACCTCGGAGGGAAGCGCCGAGAATATCACGTCGACCTTAGGGAGGGAGTCGACGTCGAGCTTGTCTATCTTCAGCTCGGCGGCCTTACTAGGCATGGGGGTCTCGAGCACCCAGTTTATCTCGCCGTATCTCCTCCCCGCGCTCCTCTCGGAAGCGGCGACGCCCACCAGCTCGAACCAGGGGTGGTCCGCCAGCAACTGCACGTAACGTTGCCCGACCAGCCCCGTGGCGCCGACGACGTACGCCCTCAGTTTATCCATACCAACTTCTCGAAGTAGGGCTTGACGAAGAGGTCGTGTGCCCACTTGGGAGGCATGGGCACCTGGGCGGCGAATCTGCTCACGTATTCGCCCCCGAGCTTCACAATCTCCTCGGCCTCCAGCCCCACGACGCAGGAGCCCTCGCCGCATCTGAGGACGACCTTATAGGGCGGCGGCGCGTAGAAGTTGCCTATGACGGTGCCCCTGCTCCAGTAGTTCCGCACCTCGACGTACATGCCTCCCGAGACCGGCTCGAAGGTTCTGGGGTGGAAGTTCTTGGCGCCGAGTCTCGCGGCCTCCACGGCCTCCTCGACGGACATCATGGGGAGGATTTTTGCCTCGGGCACTTCCTGCGGATTGGCGGTCATCACGCCGGGCGAGTCCGTTACGAGCACCACTTGCCTATATCCGAGGAGCTTGGCGAGGAACGTCGCCGTGTAGTCGCTCCCGCCCCTACCCACGGTCGTGAACCTGCCGTCCTTGGTTCTGCCTATAAACCCCGTCACAACCGCTATGCCCTCGTGCCCGTCTATCTCAGACGCCAGGCTGCGGTCCTCCAGAGGCCTCGCGTTGCCGAACGAGTCGTCGGTAACTATCGGCGCAACGAAGAGCTTGCTGTCGAAGCCCATCCTCTTGAGCAGCCCGTTCATTATCGTCGCGGATAGCCGCTCCCCGAACGACATGAAGTAGTCCAGCACGTCCGGGCCCTCGGGGAGCTCCAGGGCGGCTCTCAGCTCCTTGAGGAGGGGCTCCACGCCGGATACGCCCAGCCTCTTCGCTATCTCCACATGTATGTCCCGGATCGCCTCGTAGAGGCTCTCGTACCTGGTCTTGTAGAGCTCTATCAACATGTCCGTCACGCCCTTCACCGCCGAGACGACCACGACAGGCGACTCGTAGGACGAGAGGAACTTGGCGGCCTCCACGAAATGCTGGGCGCTTCTGAGCAGAGACCCCCCTATCTTTACGACGGCCCTCATCGGCTCAACACGGAGACCAGCTCTTCTTGAGACGCAACGGGGGTTGTCCTCACCTCGACGACGTCGGGATCCTTGAGGGCGTGGCCTGTGACTACCGCGACGGAGATCCCGGGGAGGTCCAACGCTAGGGCGCCGGCCACCGAGGCGGCTCCGGCAGGCTCCGCGCCGACCCCGTCCACTCTGGCGAGGGCTAGCTGGGCCCTCAAGATGTCCGCGTCGTCGACCTCCACGAACATCCCGCCGGATTCCCTCACGGCTATAAAAGCCTTAACCCAATTGACGGGCTTCCCGATTCTTATGGCCGACGCGATAGTGCTGGGCGACTCGACGAACAACGGGCTTTGCGACCCCTCGCGCCAAGCGCGGGCCAGCGGCGCCGCGCCGGCCGCCTGGACCCCGATCATCCTCGGCAACTTGTTGCAGAGCCCGAGCTCTCCGAGCTCCCTAAAGCCTTTCCATATAGCATATATATTTCCAGCGTTCCCCACAGGGACCACTATATTGTCGGGGCACCCCAGCTCCTCGTACACCTCGTAGGCGAGCGTCTTCTGGCCCTCCAGCCTCCACGGGTTGAAGCTGTTGAGGGGGTACGCGTACCTGGTGCCGTACTCAACGACTAGGCTAAGCGCCTTGTCGAAATACCCCTCGACGGCGAGGATCTCGGCGCCGTGTAGGGCCGCCTGCACGAGCTTTCCTCTGGCCACATTTCCCCTGGGCAGAACGACGTAGGCCTTGAGGCCGGCCCTAGCCGCGTAGGCGGCGGCAGAGGCTGCGGTGTTGCCGGTCGACGCGACGATGACCTTGTTTGCCCCCGCCTCTCTAGCCACCGTCACGCCGAGCGCCATCCCCCTGTCCTTGAAGCTGCCAGTTGGGTTTGCTCCCTCGAATTTGACCCAGAGATTCCTCTTAAGCCGGGACTCCACCAATGGAGTTCTCCCCTCGCCCATAGTGACGCCGGCCTTCATGGGCAACATAGTGGCGTAGCGCCATATCCCCGAGCCCTTAGGCGCCCAGTACTTTCCCTTGACGACCACGTCCAGGAGGCCGCCGCATCTGGGGCATCTGAACAGCCTGAAATCGGGGCCGTATTCGGCCCCGCAGACGACGCACTTCAGGACGACTTCGTTATTGTCCCCGAAGGCATATCCGACGAAACGTCGGGCTATATAAACTTTGCCGCCACACTGGGCCGTATTATAGCGGCTATATACCACAGTTGTCAGACGCCAATTCTACTTAAATTAATTTTTAAAATGTATATAAAATCAATTTAATTGATATATAATACCAATTAATATGTTTAGCATAAAGAAATTATTCTAGACATATATAGAATGTGTGATATAGTGTAGAAAACAGCGTTGGTTATCTACCGCCGCAGACCCATCTGGCCAGATCGCCCAACAGCGCCTGGTTATTGCCCAGCCTCACGAAATCGGGGAGGAACGAGGTCACGGTGCCCACGACGGTCACGTTGCCTCTCTGCAACACCACGGCGTATCTGCCGGCGCCGAAGCCCAGGAGATGGGCGTCGACATAGACGCCCACGCCGGAGCCCGATATGGCGGCCGGCGTGAAGAAGACGTAGTCTCCGTCGCCCAGCTCCGTAGAGTTGACGTATCTAGTCGACACGAACTGCCAGTTGCCCGTCAAGGCCGTTAAGCCGGCGCTCGCGTTGTAGAGGTAGCCGTCCATCACAACCATGCCGAAAGGCGTCAGCAGCTCGTCTAGATATGCGGGCAAAGGAGGGCTGGAGGTTATGTAGATAGAGTTAGCGAGCCGCGGGTCGTAGAAGACGAGCAGACGGCCGCCGGAAGCCGTGAAGGACTCTACGGCATCCACAGACGCCGAGGAGTAAGGCGACGACGGGTTGACGATTACGAGACCTGTGGCGTTCTTGAGCAAGCTCCTGAGATCGTTGCTGGTGGTCGCGAACGCGACGGTGCAGTTGTAGAGGACAAGCTTCGACGCAAACGCCTGGACGAACTGCTCCGGGATCAAGTTTCCGTGGCTGAGATCGAAGAGGACATATCTGCCCGCAGGCTTGACTTGCGACACATTGAACTTAGGCACGCTTTGGTTCACGTCGAGTTGGACCGCGCCGGGGTAGATGTAGAACACTGGGTTCAGCGTAGAGTTGGCCAACAGCCCTAGAGGCACCTTTGCCTGCGTCATGGCCAGTCCGCTACAGTTCGGCGGAGATATCCCGTAGTAGGAGTATATGGAGACGACCGAGTAAGAGGTCAGCCCCAGGGATCTGGCCATATCGGCCACAGCGTCGGCCAGCCCCCCGATCTTGTCTATAAGGCCTATCCTCAACGCCTCCTGGGCTGTGAAGAGCCTCCCAGTCGCGAGCAAGTCGGCCGAGGCGTTGAGCCTATCGCCCCTGCTCTTGAGCACCACGGAGAGGAAGCTGGCGGCTGCCTGGTCCACGGAGTCGTAGTAGCCGAACAGAGACATGCCGAACAGCTTCTCGTATCCCGACGGGAAGATCTCGAGAGGTATCGGCGTCCAGAAGACGGCGGGGTTTATTACGGCCCAAGCGCCTATGTTGCCCACGAGGGAGCCTGGAGACGCGTAGATCTTCTCGGCGGCCATGGAGACGTAGAAGGCCCCCGAGGCGTCGAGGCCGGAGACGACGGCGTATACGGGCTTGCCTAGGCCCTTGAGGGCGCCGTAGAGGGCCTCCGTGGCGTCCAGCGTGCCGCCTGGAGAGTCTATATAGAGTATGATCCCGGCCACGTCGCTTGAGTTGAGCCTCAGTATATAGGGCAGTAGCGGGTTGACCCAGCAACTGGTGAGCGGCGCCGTGATCGGTATCACCACTATCCGCTCTTTCTGGGGCGGCGCCGCCAGCTGGACAGGCCGCTGTTGTTGGGTGGCCACTATGACCAACACGGCCGCCACGCTTATCGCGGCGAGTATTAGCGCCGCCAGAGCTGTTCTATCTTCGGCCATGGCCACCACAACGATCTTTATAAAAAGCTTAGAGGCTACACATCGGCGCGCCGCACGCCGAGCCAGACCAGGTAGCACTCCCTATGCCCGAAGCGCTCCGCGTCGCCCACCTCGGCCGCCACCTCGCGCGGAGCGGGCCCCTTCAGGAAAATCATGTCGTCGTCGTACCCGCATGTGGCTCTCAAGAGAACGTCCCTCGTCTTCTTGTCGAGCTCCCGCCATCGGTACCCCACATATCCGAGGGACCCGAAGAGGGCCTTGGCCGCCGCGTTGTCCTCCGTCGTCGTCGCGGCGTAGGCGTCTGACTTGCAAGCCCTCTCGACGGTCGTTATCAAGATCTTGCCCACGCCGCGTCTCCTATACTCTCTCAGCACCGCCACGTAGTAGTGCACGCAGAGATCCACGGCCAGCCTGATCTTGTAGAAGATCTCGGCGCCTATTGGCCGGCCGCCGAGCAAGGCCACGGCCACGTCGCCTAAGCCGTCGGCCACCACAGCTCTGGCGTATTCCAGAGCCCTGCCGTATTCTCTGGCAAGTATGTCCAGAGCCTTTTCGAGATACCTCCTCCCGATCTCTACTACGGGACCTTGTGCCTCAGCCTCGACCATGAGAGCGCGGCGGCCAGCGCCATTATGATGGAGGAGGCTGTGAAGGCGGCGTGGAGGCTGGCCACGAAGGGCTCCATGTACTGGGGGCTCAACGTGGTCAGGCCGGCGAAGATCTGGAAAGCCACGTCGCGGGGCACGGCGGCCGACGAAACCGCTATTGCTATGGAGAAGCTCAGGACCATGCCGATATTGCCCAGAGTCCTTGACGTGCCCGACGCGGCGCCGTACCAGCGGCGCGGCACGTCCCACATCACGAGCTTGCCGTTTGACGAGAAGAAGAGCGCCGCGCCTATGCCGTTGAGCGCAGATATGGCGGTCACCAAGTAGAGCGGGGTGTCGACCGCCAGCAAGGATCTAAATAGCAGATAGGCCAAGATCTGGAGGCTCAAGCCCATCGACGCGACTATCCTAGGGTCGTGAGAGTCCGCCAGCCTTCCGCCGAGGGAGGCGGTCACGCTGCCCAGCAAATATCCTGGGACCAGCCAGAGGGACGCCGTGAACGGGTCGAGCCCCCGCACTCCCTGCAGGTACATAGTCAGGAGAAAGAGGGTGGCGTAGTTGGCGGTAGTCTGCGACATGAGCGAGATGGCGGATAGCGTGAAGAGCCTCGTCTTTATGAGGTCGGGCGGGACTATGGGCTCGGCGGATCTCGTCTCGGCCAGGGCGAAGATCGCCAACAGCGCCGTGGCCGCGGCCGCCTCTAGGACCACCGACGTCGAGAAGCCGGCCGCAGCGTACTCCAGCCCAGCCAGCGAGTAGAGGGTCAGGGAAGCCCCTAGGAGGAGGGAGCCCGCCACGTCGAACCTCCTCCTGGTCCTTTCGCCGAGGTCTTCCAGATATTTGCGGCCCAGCGCGAAGCCGGCGAACGCTATGGGCACGTTTATGTAGAAGTTCCAGCGCCATCCCCAAAACGTCGTGATTAGACCGCCCGCGAATATGCCCGCGACGGCGCCGAGGTTCCACACTGCGGACGACCAGCCGAAGGCCCACCCCCTACGCTCGGGCGGGAAGTAATCGGAGATCAACGCCATGGACGTGGCCGACATGAGGGCTCCGCCGATGGCCTGGACGACTCTAAAGGCGACGAGCTCCGCCGCGCTGGTCGAGGCCCCTACGAGAGCGCTCCCGAGCCCGAACAACAACATGCCTAGGTTGAACACTCTCGGCTTGCCCTCGAGATCGCCTAGCCTGCCCGCCTGCGTCGACAACACGGTGACGACCAATATGTAGGATATGATGGCCCACACAACGGCGTCTAGGGGCGCGTGCAAGTCCTCCATCATTGCCGGAAGAGCCAGGACGACTATGGTCGCGTCTAGGGCGACCATCAAGGTCGACATCAGTATTATGGAGAAGGCGAGGCCGCGCCTCATAGCCCCGATATATCGGTCTGTCTATAAAAATATATCAATCGATGCCGAGCAGGAACCGCGCGTCCACCACGTAGGCGCCCTTGCCCTCCTCGAGGGCTATGACGGGGTTCAGATCGGCCTCCCTTATGGCGGGGTTCTCGGACAACAGACGGGAGAACTTGACGATTATATCAACTATCGCGTGTAGATCTCTCGGCGGAGTCCCGCGGTAGCCCGTCAACAGCCTATACGCCTTCACCTCCCTCAACATCTCCCAGGCGTCCTCTTCCTCGATCGGCACGAGCCTCATGGACACGTCTCTGTACAGCTCGGTCAAGATGCCGCCTAGGCCGAACGCGAGCACGTGGCCGAAAATGTCGTCGTAGACGGCGCCTATTATGAGCTCGACGCCTTGCGGCACCATCCTCTGTATGAGGCAGCCCTCTATCTCTGCGTAGGGCGCCCGCGCCTTGACCGACTCCCTTATCTTTTTGCACGCGGCGATCAACTCGTCTCTATTCGTCACGCCCAGGACGACTCCCCCCACGTCGGTCTTGTGGACTATCTGCCTCGAGATCACCTTAACTGCGACAGGATAGCCGATCCTCTCGGCGAGCGACACGGCCTCGTCCTCGTCCTTCGCTATGCCGTAGTCGGGCACGGGAATGGCGTATTTCCTCAACAGCTCGAAGGCCTCGTGCTCGTACAGCTTGTTCCTGCCCTCGGCCCTAGCCCTATCTACGACGCTCATGGCCTGACCACGCCGCGTATTTTTGCGTACTCGTAGAGCGCCCACAGCGCCTTGGCGGCCCTATCGGGCGTCGAGTACGTGGGTATCTCTGCGTCTTCCAACGTCTTGGTGAACGACTGGACAACCTCGCTCCCTCCGAAGTTCACAACGGCTATCGGCTTCCTGAACCTCTTGGCGTCGATTATGTACTCGGCCAAGTTCTGGGTGAGGCCCGGCACCTGCATCAAGGTGACGACCAAGGCCATGTCGAAAAACGCCGTGGGCAACAACGCCTCGAGGACGACCTTGTAGTGTTGGTCCGTCGCCGACCCGGTCACGTCCACCGGATTGCCCAGCGCCGAGAACGGGAGGAGCTCCCTCCTCAGATCCCGCCTTATCGACTCCGGTATCTCCGGCACCTCCAGGCCCAAGGCCTCCAACGCGTCCACAGCCTGTATGCCCATCCCGCCCGAATCCGTCAAGACCAAGACGCGGTTGCCTCTGGGAAGCGGCTGGGTGGCCAGAGCCTTAGCCATGTCGAACATATCCCTGAGGTTGGCCGCCTCGATTATGCCTGCCTGTCTGAAGAGGCCTCTGTACATCTCATAGCTGCCGGCCAACGCGGCTGTGTGAGACTTCACGGCTCTCTGGGCGGCGGCGCCCCTCCCAGCCTTGTAGGCTATTATGGGCTTCTTCTTGGCCACCTCGCGCGCCGCGTCTAGGAACCTCTTGGCCTCGCCCGGGTACTTGAAGCCCTCTATATATATCGTGATGACCTTTATCCGGTCGTCCTTCTCGAAATATCTGAGGAGCTCCACGTCGCCTACATCGGCCTTATTCCCGTAGTTCACCATGATCGAGAGGCCTATGCCTCTCCTGGCCGCCCAGTCCATTATGGACGCAGCCACGGCGCCGCTCTGGCTTATCAAGGCCAGAGGGCCTGCGGGCGGCCTCCCGGCGCGCTCGGCCGGCAGAAAGACCGTGTCGAAGCCGTCGAAGGCGTTGTAGACCCCGAGGCAGTTAGGGCCCAGCAGTCTGATGCCGTACATCTTTCCGAGAGCTCTCAGCTCGTCCTCAAGCTCCTTGTTGCCGACCTCGGCGAAGCCACTACTTATTATTATCGCGGCCTTCGCGCCTTTCTTGCCTGCCTCCTCGAGCACCTGCGGCACGACTTGGGCCGGCACGGCAATTATGACGACGTCTATGGCGTCGGGGATCTCCGATATGGATTTGTAGAACTTGAACTGCTTCCCCCAGGCCTCGACCACGTCGTATTTGGGGTTCACGAAATACGCCTTGCCCCTGAACCTATTGGCTAGGTTTTCGAATATGACGTAGCCCACAGACGCTTGTTTCGGCGAGGCGCCGACCAGCGCGACGGATTTCGGCGAAATAAGAGGAGTCAACTCGTCTTGTCCCGAGGACATGCCGTAACTTTAATTTTGGGATTAAAAAACTTTCTATGAGTTATATCAATGGATATAATAAATGAAATTTTTATTTTTAAAATATAAATAAACTTAGAAATCATCATAATATAAATATATAGATGAATAGAGTATATAGAGTGTTATGAGTAGGGCTAATGGTATTAGACCCGGACAACAGCCCAAATATACTCGCGCTGGGGTCTCCGGCTTCTTAAGGGCTCCGCACCGCGTCCCGGATCGGCGGCGCTACGTATGTTCTAAAAGGCCCTATCTGGTGCTGGCCCGCAGATACACGGCAGCGTCGATGCCGTATCGGTTGCACAGTAGCTGGAGGAGCTGATAGCCGGGACGGGCTTCTCGTTGGTCTCGGAGTTCGTCGTATAAGTCGTGGCCCTTAAGGGACGCCGCGGAGCCTGATCCGAGCTCGCCGAGGAGCTGAAAGAGCTGGAGGAGAAGTTGAGGGCGTTATCTTTAGACGTGGTACAGCGCGGCTAAAATCGCTGTAAGTAGAGCAGATCTCGCCAGCTCGCGCCAGCCCATCCTCGCTATGTCTCTGCCGCTTTTGTACTTGACGTTGTTGGCAATATTTGCGGCGAACTTAGCGGTGGGCTCCACGGCGGCTACCAGCAACAACGGCCTGACGGCTCCCGCCGCGATCACCGCGGGGATCCAGGGGACCAGCGCGCTCCAGGGCGATACGTTCCTGAAGGCGAGCCTCGACTCGACGTAGTACGCGGTGGCCACGTGGTAGCCGACGAATAGGGCATATACGGCGTAGTCGACGACGCCGAGGGAGGGGTCGACCATGGACTTCGCCAAGAGGAAGATCGACGAGAGCATGGCGGTGCCCAAGACGACGCCGGGCACCGACCTGGCCAGGCCGCGCGCGGCGAGGACGACGTATACGGCGAACACTAGCGCCGCTACGGCAAACGCCGGAGGGCTCCAGAGCCCCAACGCGATCGCTGCAGTGTAGGGGACTAAGTTCGCCGCCATGAGGCCCCAGGTCCTGGGCCGCGGCCTAAGTATGGAATTGAATATGGGGTCGAAGGTCGTCAAGTGGAGGGCGTAGGCGACGGCGGCGAGGAGGGCCCCTGCCGGCTCTATCTTGGGCGCGGCGCCTGCCAGAGCGAGCGCGAACGAGAAGGTCAGTATCCCCAACACGCTTCTCTCCCTGGGCAACATACGACACGCCGATTTCCAGTGAAATATTTATTGAGGACGTAGTTGTTGTGTTCGCGGTCGTCCGGGCCTATTTCAAAGACGGCGTATGTATCCCCTCCCGCGAGGGGGATAGCTATAACCTATGCGGGAGGGGGGCCCTGAGGCTTCTCGTGGACGGAGACAGCTCCTCGGGCGCCGTCGGCGTTGAGGCCAACGCCGACGCGGAGCTCGCGGACTGGCCTCTGGACATATCGGTCAAGGCAGACGCGGCGGCCTTCGTAGCTCTTACAAACGCGCAGATCTACGACGGGCCCTGGCAGTGCAACCAGGCCTATGTGGGCAAGGGCAATCCGGAGGAGTGCGCTGCGTCTCCCTCCAACTACCCTAAGAGGCCGTCGGCGGAGCTCGACGTGGCGAAGTGGTGGATACAGCCTTGGGCGACTCCCTACTTCGGCGAGGATTTCCCCGACCTCTTGCCGTTCACTGTAGCGTTGCTGGCCTCCTTAAAAGACGGCGGCTACTTAGCCCTCCTCGCCGCCTCTTCGGGCGATCTCAGCGGCTATCTCTGGAGCGGCTGGACGGCGAAGGCCTAT
Organism: Thermoproteus uzoniensis 768-20; assembly: GCF_000193375.1. Lineage (GTDB taxonomy): Archaea > Thermoproteota > Thermoprotei > Thermoproteales > Thermoproteaceae > Thermoproteus > Thermoproteus uzoniensis_A. The sequence continues at coordinate 1,255,953 of NC_015315.1, read as the reverse complement.
ATGGGCGTCGAGTCCAGACGTATAGGGCGGTCTTGGATATTGGCGTACGGCCTCTCCGGCGATCCCTACGAGGCCTTGAGGAGGGCCTGGAGGGCCCTCGCGGCCCGCGCCAATTTAAGGCTGAGGGCCGACAAGCGGCGGCCCGAGTTCCTGAACTACCTGGGCTGGTGTAGCTGGAACGCGTTCCTTGCAGACGTCTCGGGCCCCGGCGTGGTGGACGTTGTGAGGGGTCTGAGGGAGAGGGGCGTGTCCGTGGTCTGGGCGTTGATAGACGACGGGTGGCAGAGGGAGAGGAAGGTGGAGCAACCGTGTTGCCTCAACAGGGTGTTGACCTCTTTGAGGCCTGACGAGGGGAAGTTCCCCGGCGGCTTCGAAAAGACCGTGGAGGGCTTGAGATCGCTCGGCGTGAGGTGGGTCGGCCTCTGGCACACGTTGAACGTCCACTGGGGCGGCTTCGACGAGAGCGTCGAGGGGGAGCTGGGCGTCGCCGGGATTCCCTACGTTGCGGCGAAGGCCCCGCCGCCCGCGTTCCCCGAGGCCCTCCTCCTCTACAAACGGCTCTACACAAGCCTTAGAGGGTTCGACTTCGTCAAGGTCGACAACCAGTGCTCCGCGAGGCTGATAGCGCGCTACGCACGCGAGAAGGTGGGCAGGGCGTCGGCCTCGCTCCAGACGGCGCTCCAGCTAGCCGCCGACCAGTCCGGCCTGTCCGTGCTAAACTGCATGTCCATGAACCCGGAGAACTACAGCAACTACTTCTTGAGCAACGTCATGAGGACCTCCAACGACTATCTGCCCTACTGGCGCGAGGGGGCGCGGCTACACGCCATATCCAACGCATACGGCTCGCTATTCTTCTCCGAGGTCGTCTGGCCCGACTTCGACATGTTCTCCAGCTACGATCCCCACGCGAAGCTCCACCTAGTGCTCAGAGTCTTCAGCGGAGGCCCCGTGTACATAACCGACAGAGACCCCGCCAAGACCAACGCGGATCTCTTGAAGATGGCGGTCTTGCCCAACGGGGAGGTCGTGAGGGTGGACTTCCCCGCGGTCCCGACGCGCGACGTGCTCTTCGACAACCCCTACAGAGGCCGCCGCCTCTTGAAGCTCGCCTCGACAGTGAGAGGCAAGGCGGCCGTCGCCCTGTGCAACGTGTCGGACAGAAGAGCGGCCGACTTCCTGAGCGTCGGGTCGTTGCCCTACGAGTACGTCCCCGAGGTCTACTACAAGGTCTTCTCGCGCGAGGGCGGCAGGTTGCAGAGCGGAGGCGTCGAGGTGGAGCTGGAGCCCCTGGACTGCGAGGTGGTGATCTTGTCGAGGGCGGGGCTCATAGGGCTCGCCGAATATATACTGCCGCCCTACCCCGTAGTGGACGGGAGGCCCATAGCGCCGGGAACGCCGGTGGAGATCAGATGACGACCCTATCCGTGAGCGAGCCGACGGATATTTCGAGGATCCGGCCCCCTCTGTACTCGACGACCTTGTCCACGCGTTTAGGCTTCGAGAGGGCCAGCACGCCGCCGTCGCGCTGGATGACCGTGCCGTCCCTTAGCTTTATCCTTCCGCCGTCGCCGAAGACCAGCACGTCGAGCCCGTTGTCGGAGGCCAGAGGCACCACGGCGCCCTCCCTCACGTATATGGGGAGCTCGTCGGAGTTCTCCACCCATACCGGCCCTTCGTAGATCTCGCCGGTCCAGAAATCCGCCCAGCGACCTCTCGGCAGATATATCGGCCTCTTGGCCTCCCTCCAGAGCAGAGGGGCGTAGAGTATGTAGGGCCCGACGTAGTATTCGTCGTACATGGCGTGGACGTTCTCGTCGTCTTGGTGGTAGTAGGCGAGGGGCCTCAAGATGGGCCTCCCTTCCTCGTGGGCCTCGAGGGATAGCGCCGAGAGGTACGGCAGGAACCTATACCTCAACTTCACGACCCTAACGACCTTCTCGCGCCATCTGTCCGGCAACTCGTAGATCTCCCTATCGGGAGTGTCGGGCGCTCTGTGGGACCTAAAGAGGGGGAAGAACAGCGCTATCTGGTAATACCTGACGAGCAGATCCATATCGTTGACGTAGGGCGATTTGTAGTGCCTATGCCCCGCGAACGAGCCTATGTCGAAGCCGGCGTACGGCACGCCGCTGACCGATAGGCCGAGCACTATGGCCGTCTGTAGCCTCAGATCCTCCCAGCTGGGAGCGTTGTCGCCGGTCCACACCGCGGCGTAGCGCTGTATCCCCGCCGAGCCTGCGCGCGAGAGGATGAAGGGCTCTCTGCCGGCCTCGGCGAGCCCCCTAAAAGTGGCCTCCGCCTGGAAGACAGAGTAGTAGTTGTGCGCCTCTGCGTGCCTCACGCGCCTCCCGCCCGCGTCGTGTAGCGCCTCCGGATCCAAGGCGCAGTCCCTCTGCGGCTCCCCCAGAGCGGTCGGCTCGTTCATGTCGAGCCATATGCCGTCCACGCCCCACTCCTCGGCCCAACGCCTCACCCTCTCCGCCCACCACGATCTGGCCTCGGGCTTGAGGAAGTCGATCCAGGCCGACTTGCCGGGCCACATGGCCCCGGTGTAGATCTCCCCGTTTTTGGTCTCGACGAAGAGGCCCAACGCCTCGCGGAAGACGGGATATCTCTGGTCGACCTTCAACGCCGGGTTCAGTATAGTCACGAGCCTGGCGCCCATCTTGTGGAGCTCCTCGGCGAGTTGCCGGGGGTTCGGGAACTTCTGGGGATCCCACGTAAAGGCCTTATAGCCGTCCATGTAGTCTATGTCGAGATACACCGCGGATACCGGTATCCCCATCTCCACATGCCTCCTGACCACCTCCACGACCCTCTCCTGGGGATAGTACGAGTATCTGCTTATCTGGTACCCGAGGGCCCACTCCGGCATGAGGAACGGCATGCCGGTGAGGCGGAAGTACCTCCTCAACACGTCCTCGATCTTGGGGCCTCCTATGACGAACAGCTCCACGGAGTCCTCCGGCACGAATACGGTCAGCCTATCGTATCTATAGAGCCCCGCGTCCACGAATATGCGCGACGCGGAGTTGATGAAATAGCCCGTGGCCTTCGCCGCGTCGAAGACGATGAGGAAGGGCACGGAGACGTACATGGGGTCCACGTACCACCCGTACCTCGCGACGCAGCCGACGTCGACATTCCAGAGCTGGAAGAACCCCCTCCTCCTATCCAGATCGAAGGCCTTCTCGCCGAGGCCGTAGACGTGCTCGTCTAACGAGAGCGGCCGCGACAGGACAAGCCCCTTTAAGCCGGCGTAGGCCTCTAGGCGGAACGGGAACTTCCCCTCGGCGATTGAGAGCTCCGGAGGGAGCTCGGCCGGCTTCCCGGAGAAGGGTATATCCACAAGGGGCGCCGGGTCGTTGATCCTCAGCCTGAGGACCTCTCCGTCGGACTCGGCAAGAATCTTCACGAAAAGGAGGGGGGTTGAGGCCGATTAAAAAGAGTTTATACCTGCTCCACCTCGGCTACCGCCTCGTCCTCACTCGACTTGCTCAGCATCCTCCTCAACGCAAGCGCTAGGCCGGCGGCGGAGACCCCGCCCGCGGCGGCCGCGGCATCGGTCACCGTTATGGGCACTCCGTTGATTATGGCCACTATCGGCGTCTTGACTACCGCCGTCACGGTCTGGCTCGGGCCGGCCACGGTCAGATTGCTGGTCACGTGCACGCGGTTGCCCACGTTGACAGCCAGCGTGTAGGCTCCCTCGAGCACTCCGCCGAACGTCACAGACCCGCTACTGTCCGTAGTCCCGCTGGCGGGGAAGCCGTTTATCGACACCTGGGCGTTGGGTATGGGCTGGTTCAAGGCGCCTACGACGACCACCTTCACGTTGTATATGCCCAGCTGCACCACGTGTTGGCTGAAGTCCAACGACTGCACCAGGACGTTGGCCGCCGGGACGCCCTTGTAGGCTATCTGCACGGAGACGGGCCCGGGCTGGTATACGTAGACGCTCACCACGCCGTTGGAGACCGCCACGTTGTACTGGCCGGCGGTGGCGGTGATGTCGCTTACAGCTCCGCCGAACTTGTTAGCCACGGTTATCGTCAGCGGGCTCCAGTCGATCACGAACGTGTAGACGCCGGTCTCGGCAGTGTTGCCCTCCTGCACCACTATATACGCCTCGTGTCCGTCGGGGCTTATTGAGGCCATCCTCACGCCGCCGCCCCACACTAGCTGGACGTCGGTGGCGTTGGTTATCACCGCGTTGCTCGGCGTCTTTATCGAGACTATCTTGGCGAGGGCGGGTAGCTGGAGCACTACGGCGGTCCACACGCCGTCTGACACGTCGGCTTGCGTGACGTTAACCAGCGCCCTGTCGGGCAACCAGGTGACCTGCGCGGCCTTGTAGACTATGGGTATGTATATCACGTTGACGGGGGAGTTCATTGTCGACGTCACGGTGAAGCTGTCGCCGTACACTATGGCTATCTTGTAGGTCAGCTGTGCCTGCCACAACGGCGGTATTAAGTAGCTCACGGATCTTATTATGAAGTTCAGCGTGTTGTTGTTCACTATGTCGACCAGGCCGCCAGATATGCTGATCTGGCCACCCGCCTGTTGGCCCACTAGATTCACGTTGCCGGTGTACGCGAACACCACATAGCCCAGCAACTGCCAGCCTTGCGGCACCCCTATCTGGGACCCGCTAACGGTCAGCTGGGAGTTGGGGCCGACGGTGGCCGTCTGTTGGGCCAGGCTCTTGACCAGTAGCGCCGCTGGCAACGAGGGGCCGCTGGCTATCACCACCTTGTAGGTGCCGGGCTGCGTCAGCTCAACCACCTTGGGCTCTACGCGGTAGGCGCTCGCCGGCGATCCGTCGGGGAGCTCCACGGAGCTTATCACGTAAGGCGCGCCGGGATCCAGCCTAACGGTGGCGCTCTCCCCGAAGCCCTGCGGCAACTTCGCGTTGGGCAACGTGACGGTCAAGACAGTTCCGTTGGCCAGCGGGACGTACTGGTCGTAGGTGAACTGGTAGGTGATCTGCACCTGTACCTGTACGTTGGTGTTGGCCGTGTTTATCAACATCACCTTGCTGGCGTCGGGGCCGACGTATACCGCCTGCAGGAAGCCCTCCGAGTTGTAGGACTTGCTGAAGAAGCCGTTGGCGGCCACTTGCACGGACGGGTAGACGCCTTGGAATTGTATCACCATGCCGCTGTAGGCGAAGCCGGAGCCGGGAGTCACGGCGGGCGGCGATATGGTGTAGGTGCCGCCGGGGCCTAGCTGTACGGTCAACGTGACGGTTTTGTAGGCCAAGTACTGTATCTGTGCGTTGTAGGGGAAGACCACGTTTATCGGACCGGCTAGCGCGAGAGCCGCCAGCCCTATTAACGCTAGGGGCAGGAATTTTAGGCGCATGAGTCTCCGACGCCGTTATTTAATAAGACCTATGCACACCTTTAACCAGTAGGATCTATATATTAGCTAAGTGATATTGTTTCTGGAAAATACCTTTATTTACCCGGCCCCGCGGGCCGGGCTAGCGGCGATCTTAGCCGGCCGGCGGATAGCAAACGCCGCCTATCTGGCCCCTCCGCGGAGGTAGCTGTCGCCGCCTTTCTCCCAGTCGTCGCGTCTAGGCGAGAACACGTCGACGACCACCACGTCGGTGAGCGCCTTCACCTCGTGGAGGACTCCCGGCGGTATGTGCACTACCTCGCCCGCGGACACCTCCCGCGTTACGCCGCCGACCACGAAGAGGGCCCTGCCCTCGAGGATGAGGCTTATCTGCTCGTTCTCGTGGCTGTGCGCCGGCACGACGCAGCCGGCCTTAATCCTGAACTGCGCCAACGTGAGGTTCCTCCCCGATATATAACGCCTCTCGATACACTCGTTGAGCTTCTCGAACACCCAACCCATAAAGGGAATACCGGCTCTATTTAAAGCGAAGCCAGTTTGGCCAAATACTCCAGATTGGCGACCACCTCCTTCTCCAGCTCCTCTATCTCCGCGTCGGTCAAGTGCGCGAACCTACCCTGGAACTTCAAGAACTCCCTCAGCGGCTTCCTGCGCTTCGGGTCGGCCACCATGTTCGAGGTGGGCGGATTCAGCCTTATCTTCCCGTGGTCGTACTCGTAAAGCGGGAAGTAGCCTGTCTCCACCGCCAGCCTAGCCGCCTCCACAGTCCGCTCTTCGGGGAAGCGCCAGCCCGGCGGGCAAGGCGCCAGTATGTGCAGGAAGGTGGGGCCCTCCGCCGTGTACTCCAGCGCTGTCTTTATCTTGTTGGCCATGTCCACTATGTTGGATATGGTGGCGGTGGCGGCGTAGGGCACTCTATGCGCCATCACGATACCCATTATGTCCTTCTTAGCCTGTATCTTGCCTCTTATGGCCTTCCCCACAGGCGTCGTGGTAGTCCAGGCGAAGCGCGGCGTGCCGCCGCTCCTCTGTATGCCGGTGTTCATGTAGGCCTCGTTGTCGTAGAGTATGTAGAGCACGTGGTGTCCCCTCTCCAGCATGCCGCTGAGGGACTGGAGGCCTATGTCGTAGGTCCCGCCGTCGCCGGCTATGACCACGACGTTTGTCTTGCCGGAGCTCCAGAGCCCCTTCTTGGACATTACCCTTATGGCCGAGTCGATGCCCGCGGCGGCCGCCGCGGCGTTCTCGAAGGCGACGTGTAGGTAGGGCACCATCCAAGCGGTCTCCGGGTATTGCGTGGTGGTGACCTCCATACAGCCAGTGGCGTTGACCACGATGGTGTTCGGCCCGGCGGTCTTGGTTATCCACCTCATGGCAATGGCGGGCCCGCAACCCGCACAGGCGCGGTGGCCGGAGGCAAACAGCTCCTCGGCTGGCAGATCCCAGATTGACTTGTACACCACCTTCATAGCCTCAGCCCCATGTAGATCACTTTATTCCTTTCGCCGCTCTTCAGCATCTCGTATATCTTGACGAAGTCCTCGACGTACATAGAGCGTTGCCCTATGCCGTGTATCACGGACAGCCCGGGTATGTCGATGCCGTTCATCCAGAGCGCGGCGGCCACGTCCAAGAACACCGGCCCTCCTCCCGATGAGCCGAACGCGATGGCTCTGTCGACCACCGCAAACGCCTTGACGCCGGCCAGTTGCTTGAGCAGATGGCTCGTGGGGAACGGCCTCCACACCCGCAACCTTATCGCGCCTGCCTTTATGCCCTTCTCCCTAGCTATGTCGGCGGCCTCGCGGGCGTTGCCGAAGGCGGCTCCGCCATATGCTATTATGGCATAGTCGGCGTCCTCCATCCTGTACGTCTGGACTATCCCGTAGCTCCTCCCGAAGATTTTGCCGTACTCCGCATCGACCTCCTCGACTACCTTTAGAGAGCCCATTAACGCCTCCTGGACCTGGTACTTTATCTCGTAGTACCAGTCGGGCATAGCGAAGGCGCCCATGGTGATCGGCTTCTCGGGCCTTAAGACGTTCGGCCTATCCTTTCTGGGGAGGAAGCGCCTCACCTCCTCCTCGTCGTTGAGCTCCACGGGCTCTGTCGTGTGGGACATCAAGAAGCCGTCGTAGGACACCATGACGGGGAGCAACGCGGTCTCGGCCACCTTGTACGCCTGTATCACCGTGTCGTAGACCTCCTGCGCCGAGGACGCTATGTAGGTTATCCATCCGGTATCCCTTGTGTTCATCACGTCGCTGTAGTCGCCGTGTATGCTTATGGGGGCGGAGAGGGCGCGGGCCGGCACGGCCATCACAATGGGCAGACGGAGGCCCGAGGCTATGTGCAGGACCTCGTGCATCAGCTCGAGCCCCTGGCTGCTGGTCGCCGTGAAGACCCTAGCCCCGGCGGCCGCAGCGCCGACTACGGCCGACATGGCCGAGTGCTCTGACTCTACATGTATCAAATCGGCGTTCAGCTCGCCATCGTCGACGAACTCGGCTATCTTCTCCACTATGGTGGTCTGCGGCGTTATGGGGTAGACCGCAACGACGTCGACATCGGCGGCCTTGACGGCATAGGCTACTGCGTAGTTGCTGGTCAACGCAAGCGTCGTCTTGGCCTTTTGGAGAGCCGCCGCGGCGGTCATGCCTCCGGCACCATCTCTATTGCCTTAGTCGGGCACTCGTGTGCGCATATGCCGCATCCCTTGCAGTAGTTATAGTCTATTTCATACTTATATTGGTATTTACGCCCTTTAACAACAAATTCTCCCTTGATCTCCTTTATAGTACCTTCGGGGCAATACGTCCAGCATATGCGGCAACGGATGCACCTATCGTCGTGTATTATGGGCTTCAGACTGCGCCATCCGCCAGTGAGGTTCTTGCGCGACGAGCCTGGCTCTGTTATTATGCCGCCTATGGGTATCTCGTGGACGCGCGGGAGGCTCATAGCTCCTTGGTCTGATCAAATGCTATTTTTACCAGTTGCGCATTTAGCTCGTATATCTTGCCGCTGAAGTATTTGCCCAAGGCGGCGAGGGCGGTCTCGAGGCGGACCACGCCGGTGGCCTTGACCACGGCGCCTATCATGGCGGTGTTCACTATTGCCTTGCCCAATACCTTCAAGGCGAGGGATGTGGCGTCGACGTAGTAGGTCTTTACGGGCGCCTTATAGGCGCCGTTGACGACCAGAATCCCGTTCTGTTTAAGCCCCTCGAGCGGGTTCTCCGAGACGAAAAGCGACTGGTCGCCGACGACCACGACGTCGGGCTCCACTACAGGCTCGCGCTTGTATATCGGCTTGTCGTCTATGCGCAGATACGCCTTGACGGGGGCTCCGCGCCTCTCGGGGCCGAACTCCGGGAACGCCTGCGCGTATTTCCCCTCCATTATAGCGGCGGTTGCCAGGACTTGCGAGGCCGTGACCATGCCCTGGCCTCCGCGGCCGTGGAACCTTATCTCGATCACGACATAGCGATCTCATCGTAATAAATATTTAACCATCCTTTACGAACACGGTTATAAACGTCATATTTTTAGCCATATAGCGAATTGAGGCGCCCTAGAAGCCTATCTCGAGCGTCTGGCCGGACGCCAGCTCGATTTCCTGGGTCAGCCTCGCCTCGTAGGCGCCGTCCATCTCCGCTATCTCGAACTGCAGAGGCTTGCCATCCAGCTTAATGGAGCCGGGCCTCTTGGGTAGCCTCAAGTATCTGAGCTTCAAGGCGCCGTGGGCCAGCTCCAGCCTCGCCGCATCGCCGGTCCAGTCCAAGACGCCCCAGCTTCCGCCCACGGCGAGCACCCATCTAAGCGGCGCCACCGCCGGCCTCAACGTCAGCCTTTTGTCGAACCCGTCGTACCTAAGCCCCCACATGCCCATGACCACCGCCCACGCCGAAAGCGGCCGCATGTAGTGCGTCCCCCACTCTATGTGGTTCCAGTAGTGCCCTCCCCGCTCGTAGCGCTCGTGCAACGCCTTGAGGACGGCGGTTCCCTCCTCTACAAGCCCCTCGTAAAACATATGGCCCGCCACGGCGTACTCGACGCCGGTCCACGGGGTGTCCATCTGCCACGTCGGCAGGTAGGGGCCGCGCGTAAAGTTCTCGTAGAGTGTCGGCCCGACGAAGGAGGGCCTGCGCCTGTCGGGATACATCCCGTTTATGAGCCCCTCGTCCGGCGCCAGGTTGTACTTGGCCACAGCCCTCAGAGCCGAGATCACCCTTTGCTTGTCCGATAGGTAGCCCAGGTCGGCCACGTGGGCGAGCAGTTGCCCGAACAGCTGGGCCGCCATGGAGGCCCTGTCCCTCTCGCCGGTGACGGGATCCCACCATAGGTCAAAATATTCGCCGTTCCACAGCCTCTCCAGCCCCTCGAAGGCCCTACGCAACAGCTCCGCGTACTTCTCGGGGCTTCTGCCCGTCAGCTTGGCGCCCTCGACCATGGCCTTGAGCGCGGCGGCCCAGAGGAATAGGACGTAGGACGAGACCCCGTAGAAGGCCCAGGTATCGAAAGTCTGAAAGCCCATGAGGACGGCCCTCTGGCTCAACAGCTGGACCACCGCCGTCGATATCTGCGAGGCGGATTCCTTGAAGATCGCCTGCACAGCCCTCATCCACTCGATGCCGGCGGGGGTCGTGTGGTAGGGCAACCCTTCTACGCTCTGCGCCTTCGCCACGCTGTCCACAGCGCCGTCGAGGACATCCCAGAGGTTCCTCAACAGCTCGGCGTTGCCCGTCCACTTGGCGGTTGCGTAGGCCATCAACACGTACTTAGGCATGAGATCAATCATGTGGTAGCCGTCGATCCCCTTGATCGATTTGTTGAGGAAGTGGGCTATCCGGCCCGCCGGGTCCTTCCCCGTCCTCTCTACTATCCTCGAGACGGCCTCGACGAGCCTCTGCCAGTCCAGGGCCAGATAGGGCTCCCTCTCCAGCGCCTTCTCGAACTCGCGCCTGTTCTCGGGAATCGCCAGCGCGTAGATCACCCATTCGGGCGTCCCTCGCCTCAACGCGAAGGCGGAGTGCTGGACTAGGTACTTCACGGCGAGTTCGGGGAAGAGCGATACCAGCGCGGGCGTCGCGTAGGCGATCACGTCGGTGGTGTTGAATGCGTTACGCTCCGGGCCTCCGTAGTACTTATCGCCCAAGGCCTCCCACAGAGCGAATCTGCCGTCCTTGGTGAGCCAGCTTATCTTGACCAAGGTACTCAGCTGGGAGGCCACAAGGTCGGCGATCCAGCTCTCGACGCCCTTTACGTCGTATAGGGCGTCGTGGAACTTCTTCGTCTTCCCATACAGGTACTCGAAGTTGTCCAAGACGTACCGAGCTACAGAGCCTGCGTCCGAGAAGAAGTTCTCGTAGTAGTGGCCGAGCCGCTCGCCGAACTGGTCCACGTGGTTGGGGAAGAACCAGGCCAGCACCAAGACGACGGACTTCTCCTCGGAAGGCGCCAGCTTGAGAGGCGCCGTGACGACGGCCCAGAGGCCGTCCCCGGAGCGCGCGGCGGGCCCCCTGACTCTCCCCTCCCTTCTGAAATCTATCCAGGCCTGCAACATCTCGAGCGAGTCGTCGTATCTCTGGAACCCGTACTCGTCGTACCCCGGCGCCCTCACTACGGCGGCGTGGACCTCGCCTGCGCGCACGGCCAAAGCCATAGAGCCGTCGCGGAGTGGGCTGTCGCCGGGCTCGCCGCCGTCTTGTAGGACGACCGTGTCGCCCTTGGCCTTGGCCACCGCCTTGCTGAAGGGCGACTTCAACATCGCCCAGAGCGATACGTCTAACGGCTTGTCGGAGCGGTTTCTGAACTTGACGACCGCGATAAACGCCGGCAACGCAGAGTTCTTGAGATCGCCTGGGATGAACGGCGAGAGGAACTCGGCCTCGATCTCCACGGGCAGATCGTCGACGTATTTGAGCAGGGCTAGGGGCGGCTCCCCGCGGTAGTCCACTCCCTTGACCGGCTTGAGCCAAGGAGCCTTATAGGGATCCCCGCCCAGTATGTAGCCGGCCGACTGCAGTTGCCTCACGAGCGGCCCCTCGCCGCCGTCGACCCGCACCGCCAGGAGGAACCCCTTCTCGTCTAGGGGGTAGAGCTTTCTGTGGGCGTCTATCGTGGTCCAAGGCCCGTTGTTGAATATGAGCCAGTCGTGGAGGAGGCCGTCGGCCCTTATCTCGACGGAGCCCGCGCCTATTCCGCCCAGCGCAACGCCCGACGCGATGTTGTTCGAGTATACATACCTCATGGATAGGTGTTATCGCGGAGTTTAAAATTATTGATCTGTTATGTCGGCAATCGGCAAGTTATGATACTGTTATACCTAGGAGCTTGTCCAGCGCTTCCTTGTAGCGGCGCCACCACTCCATGTAGGCCTCGTCGGAGTCGAATTTCCAGTCCTTGGCCCCGAGCTCCCTCGCCATTGTCGACACCACGTCCATAGCCCTCCTGCTCTCCCACGGCCTCGGATCTGCGCCTGCCTTTATCGAGTACTCGGCGAATCTCTTGTAGAGGCTCCTATCCATGTCGATCCCCGTCAGCTTGAAGAGATCTCCCAAGATGGGCTCCGCCCACCCTCTGTGGAATCTGCATATTCCGGCGTCTTCCACCAACGACTCCATCACGGCGCGGTCGTACGCCGTCTTGGCGAACTCCTCGGGCGGCATGTAGGTCGGGTTGTAGTTTGTCCAGTACTTCCCCTGCACGTACATGGGGGCCACCATGCCGGGCGCCCAGTAGAAGTTGGGCGTCATGTAGCCCTCGTCGCCGTACGCCACGAAGACGGCGAGGTCTCTGAACCTGACGCCGGCCTTGGCCACCCTATCGGCGTACTTAGCCTCGAAGGCCCTCGCGGCCTTCCTGATGCCCAGCCTCGCGACGTCCTCCACGGCCTCGCCGCCGCCCTCGACGAACGCCCTCAGAAGCTCGCCCGCCAATCTGGCGTTCTTCTTGGAGTCCGTCTCGGGCTTGAACTTGTAGGGGTCGAAGACGGGGGCGTCGCCTATCCCCACCTCCTCGGGCCTCAGCAGTCCGTGCTCCACCGCGTCGAAGAGCCAAGCGGTGACGTGGCCCATCTCTATGGCGTCCAGGCCGTAGGCGTCTACCTCGTCGACTAGCTTAACCGAGTCCTCGAAGGTGTAGACCCCTATGAAGGGGCCCATGGCGTGGAACGGCTCGTAGTCTACCTTCTTCCCCTGCCAGACCTTCTTGCAAGTCACGGGGCAGGGCTCGCCGCAGTTGTACCAGCTCCTCGCCTTCTCGAAAACCAGCTCGTTGAAGGGCTTCCAGAACAGCCTAAGTATCGCGTCGGCGTGCCTCACTCTCTCGTCTCTGTCCATATATATTGATTTATACCCGAAGAGCGGGACGAGGTCTCTATAGTGGACGTAGTTGACGCCGAAGGTGCCGCCGGTGCCGAGACTCGGGTCGAAACGGTACTTGATAGTCTTCTCTTGCAAAGACTCTAGGTACCCCTTCTTGAGCCTCACCTTAGCCACCTCGTCGATCTTGTGTATGTCGGCCACCGCCTGGTACCGCGCCCTCGCCTTGCCGCCCGCTATCAACGCCGCCAGGTTGTGGCCTTGGGCGGCCGCCGTGCCGGGCCCTCCCCTCGCGGCGAAATCCTCGGCGCCTTTAGAGAGCTCGCCTTTCGGAGTCAAGTCTATGGAGGCCAGGGCCCCGTTGTAGGTGCGCCACGCCGCGGGCCCCACTACGACGGCCCGGGCGTTGTTCCTCTGGAAGAAATCCCTATAGGAGTCGTAGAGGTACTTGGTGAAGGCGTAGACGCCGCGCAGTCCCTGATATTCGTACACTAGCTTCACGGGCTCTATCTTGATCCCCTCTTGGGATGCCAGCAACACGACGGGCTCCGGCGCCTTGCCGGTGATCACGTAGGCGTCTACGCCGGCCCCCATCATCTTGTAGGCGGCTCCCCCCAAGGCGCTCGAGTGGAGCCCCCTCGTCATGGGGCTTCTGAAAACGGCCACAATCCTGTGCACGCCTATGAGGCGGCCTCCGACGAATCGGCCCATGCCTATAACCAGCGGCGTCTCCGGCGATAGGGGGTCGCGGCGCCAGCTCTCCGCCTCTTCGTGCACTTTTAGGCCGAGGCTGACTGGGCCCTGCGCCTCTACCTCCCTCACCTCCACCGAGGATCTGCCCAAGTCCACGAAGGCGACTCGCATGGGTATACGGGCATTATTCCTCTTATCCTTTTTGGTATACTCAATAATAATGATAAAACTTATTATGGTGTGTTATTAGGCCCTTTATGGAGGTCAAAAATATCATGAGCGATCGCGTCGTCTACTGCACCACGCGCGACACCATAAGGTGCGCTGTCTCTAAAATGTACGCCTACAACATAGGCGCGGTGCTGGTCGTCGACGACGTGGGGAGCCCCGTGGGCATATTTACGGAGAGGGATCTCGTCAAAGTCGTGGCCGAGGGGATAAGCCTCGACACGCCTCTCGAGAAGCTGGCGCCTAAGGAGCTGATAAAGGCCTACCCCAACGAGTCCGTGTTCATGGCCGCGCAGAAGATGATCGAGCACAACATAAGGCATATACCGGTTGTCGAGGGCAATAGGGTGGTCGGCATCTTGAGCATAAGGGACGCCTTGAGGAGCTTGATAGCGCTGGAGGGGGCCTACCCCTAATCCTCTATTTAAGGCGGTCGTTTTTTGGAGCTGTGAAGGAGCTACTGGCTCGCAAAGCGGTCGAGTTCGTGAGGGACGGATCGGTCGTCGGCTTGGGCTCGGGCTCCACGGCGAAGGCCTTCATAGAGGAGCTCTCCAGGGCGGTCGCTGAGAAGGGCATAAGGGTCACCCTCGTCGCCACCAGCATCGACAGCGAGCTGAAGGCGTTGGAGGTCGGGCTCGGCCCCTACCTAGTGCCGCCTTGGGCTGTCGACAGCATAGACCTAGCCGTTGACGGGGCCGACGAGATCTCTAGAGACAGGATGTTCATAAAGGGAGGGGGCGGCGCGATGGTCCGCGAGAAGGTGGTAGACTACAGGGCGTCGACGCTCGTGATAATTGCCGAGGCCCATAAGCTCGTCGATAGGTTACCCAGCAACCGCCCGATCCCGATAGAGGTCCTGCCGGCGGCCTGGAGGCTCGTCGCGAGGGACGTGGAGAGGAGGTGGGGCGGGAAAACCGAGCTGAGGGCCTGCAAATGCGGCGGCAAGCTGGGGCCCCTAATAAGCGACAACGGCAACTTCATACTGGACTGGGTCCCCCCCGGCCCGGCCTACCCCGAGCTGGAGGACGAGCTGAAGGCCATACCCGGCGTAGTCGACACGGGCCTCTTCGCCAAGAGGAGAGACGCGGTGATATTGTTGGCAGACGAGAGGGGGGTCTTCGCTCTCTGACCTCCTCGGGTGCGGCTCTATAGGAAGACCACCTCGGTCTTGGCGATTATTATATTGTCCTCGTCCTCGACAACTCTGACGATCGCCTCGGCGCCGGGCCTCAAGGGCCTCTCGGAGACGACAGTGACCGCGCGGTCGGTCAACGGATCGTCGGCGAGCTTGTTCGGCACCGCCAGATATTCGTTTCTGAAGATGCCGCGGCCCACTATCCTCACCTTTATCCTCTGGCCGGCTTTGACGGTCTTCGGCAGAGCGGGCCTCCTCTCGACGCCGAACGGGTTCTCCCCGCGCCAGTCCAGCCTTATCCCCAACTGCGCCTCCCACGCCTTGATTCTGGCCCAGAAGACGCCCCAGTCCACCGCCCTAACGCCTTTGGGGTGCCTGCCCCTCTTGTGCGGTACATACTTCTGTATAAGCACGGGAGGCCACCTCTTGCCCAAACCGGCGGCCCTCGCCCAGCTCACGATCTTCGGTATCTGGTCGTCGTTGACGCCTGGTAGCCATACGGGGGAGACCAAGACGTCCATGGAGGTGTTTCCGACAGCGTACTCGGCCAGCGCCATGGCCCTCCGGGGATCGTAGTAGCTGGCGTTGGCGAGCTTCGCCGCGAGGGAGGGCTCGACGGCGTCTAGGCTGAGGTTTATTCTGTCGAGGCCGGCCTCGGCGAGCTCCTCTATCTTCCTCTCGGTGAGGGTGAACATGCGGCTCTGCATCGACACTACGGACACGCCCCTTATGGACTTCATGTCTTGGACCAGATCTACCAGCTCGTTGTAGACGGCCGGCTCGCCCATGCCGTCTATGTGCACCTCGACGCCGCCGCCCTTGTACTTCACCACGGCCTTGAGGGCCTCGACAAGGGCGTCCCTCCTCACCACGAAGTCCGCCCACCTGCGGGGCTCCAGAGGGCCTGCCGCCACGGAGCAGAACACGCAGTTGAGGGGGCAGAGGCTCGTCGGCCTTACCTCAACTACGTTGGTGCCTTGGTCCACAATGCCATAATAACGCGTCCCGATCTGCGGAAGCCCGTCGACGAAGTAGACCTCCCTCCGCCGCTCCACCGCTACTCGATCTCCATAAAAATTAATTCCCGCGGCGCCTCACCGCGCCGGCTCGGCCGGCCCTCGGCGCCGCTAGTCCCGGCCTATTTTACAATGTCCACGGGTATATAGATGTATATAGCCGTCGAGTTGTCGTCGATTGAGAGAGAGGCGTATATGTGCGGGACGAACGTCTTGTTGAGGTAATAGCCGAGACACCTCATCCTCTGCCTCTCCGTTAAGGTTAGAGAGCCGCTTAAGGTTCCCACGAAACGGTCGCCCTGCTGGTGCAGGACGCCCTCCAAGTACCCCTCTAGGGAGAACCCCGGCGGCACGTAGGCCGCCAGCTCCTGCCCGACGTCATCTAGGCCTCCCTGGATGCTGGCCGTCGAGACGGCCTCGGCGACGCGTAGGAGCGTGATGGGCTTGACCCAGTCTATCCTGCCCTCAACGGTGCGGTTGAGGTAGTGCACTACGTAGTCGAAGGCCTCCCCCGCGAAATGCGCCCCGCCTCTAAGGCTCCGCAACGGCGGATAGCGGCTCAGCTCTCTCAAGGTTGCGTTGAATGTAGCCGACGCCGAGAGATATATAGCGGGGTCCGACGCAGACACCGCCTTGACCGCATCGGACTCGACTAGACAGATTGTGGCGTTGGGCAACTGGCTTGTTAGTTCCTGCCAAGCGTCCAAGGCGATTTTGACGGGCAGATACGCGCGGAGGGCCTTGTCGTAGAGGTAGTATACGGAATAGATCGCTACGAAGGCCGCCAGAACGATCGCGAAGATAGCCGTAGCCGCTACTGAGTACACGCCATACAGCGTCTTTATCGCCACCTTAGCCGTCCGCTCAGCCGGCTATCTGAAGTAGGCCCAGCCTCTGTACTTCAACTCCTCGCCCTTGTAGTACACCTTCCCCTCGCCCTCGACAACCTTGGCAAACGCCACGTAGCCTTCAGGCACGCAACGGGGATCTACGGCGAAGATGGGGAGGTACTCCTCGCCCGCGTTTAGGACGACCTCCTCGGGCTCCACGCCTAGATTTAAGGCCTCCGAGATCACCTCCTCAGGCGCCGGCAACTTCTCCAAGATTATGTCGACCCCTCTGGCCATAGTCCACAACACGTCCGCGACGCCGTCCGACGAGTCCATGGAGGCGGAGACGCAGTCGGGCGGCGGAGGCTTAGGCCAATCGAGCATGGGCCTCTTCAGCCACGCGATGCCCTTGGCGACGACGGGCGACCTCTCTCCCTCTCTAGACGCCACGAAGGCGAGTCCGGTGTAGCCGAACAGAGGAGGCGCGATGAGGACGTGGCCGGCCCTCGGCCTCCTGCCTATCTTTACGGGGACCGCGCCTATTGCCGCTACGTCCACCACGACTTCTCGTCCTTGGTTGAGATCGCCGCCGAGGTACCTAACGCCGAAGTGGGCCGCCGCCTCCCTAATCCCGTCGAAGACCTCCCTAGCCTTCTGGGCGTCTGGAGCCGTTATGGAGCTGAGCAGGGCTTTAGGGACGGCGAACTTGACGAACAGATCGCTCAAGGTAGCGGCGACGGCCCTCCAGCCCAGGTCGGCGTAGGTGTGGAACGGCAACTTGGCCCAGCTCTCCGCGAATCCGTCTATCTTGACGGCGAGCCCGTCGACGTAGGATACGTCGTTATCCTCCTCGCCCAGCTCTTTAAGGAAAAGACGGAGGAGTACCTTCTCGTCCACCTACTCCACCGACCTATAGATTAAATCGGTTACGTTGTCCACCTCCCCGTTCTTCAGAGGGATCCAGAGAGGCGATCTGTCGCGACAGATGATATAGCGGATTTTGGACCTGCTGTCGTCTCTCGTCACGAGGCCCTTGGCGGTCAGCCCCTCCAGGACGTGTTTGACCAATGTGAGGGCTATAGGCGCCGTCGTGTCTATGCCGGCGAACTCCAGAACTCTGCGCGGCGTAAACGAGACGCAGTTGCCGCGGGCCTCCGAGACTATCTTGTAAAGCCCCAGTGCGACGGTCTTGGTCACCTCTCTAAAGTCCGTGATGTTAAACGGCCTCATGTAGGGGGGACTCTCGGCGAAAATAAGACTCACAAACCGGATGGGATACCCCTAGGTCCATTCTGCCTGTGATACAGGCCTAGTGTGCCGCGGTGAATGTACGGCTTAAATACGCCGGTCTGAAGACGTACAGGTCTATTACAGGGGTGATAATTGCGAGAGTGCTATAAATAGAGCGATATCACAATATATGTCAAGCCAAGAGATGCTTCGACTATCAAGTTTACTGCTTCATTTGTCAAGTAGCCGGACACCCTATAGTCGGGACATCTCGGCTCGTCGTACATATCGGCGCCGCAGAAGAACTTCCTCTGCGCCACGGCGCCCACCACGCTGTCGAGGACATCGCCGGCGAAGCCCAGGCCCCAGACCACGTAGGGGTTGACGCCGAGGAGCAAGTACGAGAGGAGGGCGGCGGAGGCGGCCCCCGCCAGAGAGGCCAGCGTCCCGGCCAAAGTGACGCCGCCCGACGTGCCCGGCTCCACCCGCACCCAAGGCTTAGTTATCAACCTCGGCCTTCCGCCGTAGGCCACGCCGACCTCGCTGGCCCACGTATCGGCAGTGGCTATAGCTATGGCGGCCGCTGTGGCGGTCAGCGCGGGGCGGACGCCCGCAATGTACAGCAACGCGAAGAGCGCCATCGGGGTCCCCACCCCGACCACCTGGGTTATGGATCTGCCGGCTACGTCCTTAAAACCGCGCTGGGCCTTCCAAGACCCCCTCAGCCTCGTCAAGAGGCTCGCCGACACGAAGAAGTAGACGAATACGGCGAAGACGGCGATCCCGGCGGCGGCGAGAGCCCAAGCTATCAACGTACCCGCCACGGCCCCCCTTAGGTTTATGAAACGGGCTCTATACGCCGCGAAGGCGAAGGCCGGAACGACCGCGGCTATGGCCAGCTGGGCGAGGTCCACGCCCTCCACCAGCCTATGGTATATATCCATTTAAAGAAAGTGTATGACGGCGCCATGGACGTGCTTGACAGGCTGTCGGAGAAGTACGGCCCCCGCATCGAGGAGGCATTGGCGAAGTATCTGTTGAGGGACGCGGCTGACGACTTCAAAGACGCGGTGCTCTACCAGATCTCCACAGGCGGCAAGCGCCTGAGGCCTATCTTGACGCTGGCGGTCGCCGAGGCTGTGTCGGGCAATTACGAGAGGGCCCTGCCGGCGGCGGCCATAGTGGAGCTCATACACAACTACAGCCTCATATACGACGACATAATCGATAGGGGCGAGGTCAGGAGGAATAAGCCGACGACGAGGGCTGCCTTCGGCGACTACGCGGCCATCCTTATCGGCATATGGTACCGCGAGGCCATCGAGGAGGCCGTGTTGGACACGCCCAAGCCGTCGGAGTTCGCCAGAGAGGTGGCCAAGGTGATAAAGGCCATAGACGAGGGCGAGAGACTCGACATACTCTTCGAGCTGGCCGGCCGGGACGATCCCTACTTCGTCAAGGCCAGATGGCCCTCCGTCAAGCTCGACGACTATATAAGGATGGTTGGCTTAAAGACGGGGGCCTTGATAGCGGCGGCAGCCAAATGGGGCGCCATGAGCGTCGCCGACGACAGACAGCTCGCGGACGCCGCGTGGGACTTCGGCATGAACGCCGGCATAGCCTTCCAGATAGTCGACGACGTCCTCGACATATTCGGCGACCCGAAAAAGTTCGGAAAAGAGATCGGGAAGGACATAAAGGAGCACAAGAGGGGCAACATCGTCGTGTTGCTCGGCCTTGAGGAGCTCGACGAGAGGTTGCGCGGCGAGCTCCTCTCGATCCTGTCAAAGCCGACGGTGAGCGACGAGGACGCCAGACGCGGCGTCCGTATACTGGAGGGCACCAACGCCAAGGAGAGGGCCCTGGCCCTAGCCGACAAGTATAGGGAAAGGGCTCTTGCGAGCCTCTCCAAGATGCCGCACAGCAAGGACCTGGAGGAGCTGGCGGCCTTCATAGTACAGAGGCAGTTCTGATGTTGGTGGTCAAATTCGGCGGCTCCGCAATCACGGACAAGAAGAGGCCCTATACGTATAGGTGGGGGAGGCTGAGGGCGGCCGCCCAGGCGCTTAGGGGGACGCGCGCCATACTCATACACGGTGCGGGCTCCTTCGCCCATCCGCACGTAAAGGCCTTCGGCCTAACGCCGGCCGGCGTGGCTAAGACCAAGGCCGCCTTGAGGAGACAGACCGCGATGGTGGTGGAGGACTTGGCGGCCGCAAGCATCTACGCCATGCCGATTGAGCCCAGCGAGGTCTTCTGGGGCGCCAAGCTCGTCCGCAGAGAGCCCATCGACGCGGCTCTGTCGGCGGGGCTGTATCCGCTTCTCCACGGAGACGTGGTCCCGTCCGACGGCGGCTACGTCGTGGTGAGCGGGGACGATATGGCCGTGGAGCTGGCCTCGGCGTATAGGCCTCGGGCCGTCGTCTTCTTGATGGACGTCGACGGCATATACACCGCGGAGCCGGGAACTCCAGGCGCCGTGAAGTTGAGGGAGATCGCAGGCGGCGTGGCGGGAGGGGCAGCCGGCATAGACGTGACGGGCGGCATAGCCAAGAAGGTCGAGGCTGGGCTCGCCATCGCCGGGCTCGGGATACCGGCGTACTATTGTTCCATTGACGACGTTGCGGCCGTCGCCGACCTGGCGGCGGGCAGAGAGCCGGAGACTTGTAGCGTGGCTAGGCCTAGCAAGTGACCGCGGGGGCGTTCGCCGTGAGGTACAACGCCAGCACCACGTATGCCAGCAACAGGACTACGACAGCGCCCCACAAGAGCGTGCTGTTCCTATCGCGGGCGTAGAAGACCGCGATGGCCGTCAAGACGCCGAGGACAGTGTACCACAGCAGGCCCCCGCACAGTGAGGGGAAGAGCACTATGGACCAAAAGCCCTGGAGAAATAGGGCCACTAGGACTGCGGCAACTACCGTTATGACCAAGGCGAGTTTGTCGGTCCCGCGCGGCATGTACCCCGCGACGGGAAGCCCATTTAAATGTTCCGAGCTGTTTTTAAATAGGTGCCGGGTTCGACGCCATGTCTATTCTGACCCAGACAGTGACGAGGTGTCCGGTATGCGGCGCCAACACATTCAGCTACACGGAGTTCCTCTACGACGCGCCGTATTTCGGCAACATAGTGGTCTCGACAGGCTTCTGCAGGACGTGCGGTTACAGATTCTTCGACGTAGACTACGCCGAGTCGGGCAACCCCACGCGGGTCGTCTTCAAGGCGGAGGACGGCGACGACGTGTCGAAGTCGTTGTTGATCAGGTCGAAGACTGGTAGCGTCAGATCGCCGGATCTGGGCTTCAGCCTCGAGCCGGGCCCCCAGGCCGAGCCCTTCGTGACTACGGTGGAGGGACTCCTCTACAGAGCCCTCGACTACGCAGAGCGCTTGAAGGTGTTGGAGCCCGAGAGCGCGCAGAGGGTGGACGAGTTCATGGAGAGAGTGCGGAGGGCCATAGACGCCGGCGGCTTCACGCTGATTGTAGAGGATCCTTTGGGCAAGAGCGTGGTCGTCCCTAGACGGCCCGAGCTTGTGAGGATAGAGCCCCTCGGCAGTACCTAGCTAGGTATGCCTTCAGCAGGTCGGGGTAGGGCGGCGGGTAGCCGGAAAGCTTCTTGACGAACGTCTCGATTAGGTCCCTTGTGTCGTAGCCCCTCTCGGCGTAGCGGCACGCCCTTATTAGAGTCGCAAGCTTGTCGGCGAAGGAGACCAAAAGGCCGAGTTTCCCGTCGGCTTTCCTGTAGCTCTGGAAAAGCTCGTAGAGGTGTGGATATAGGCGCCTCATGGCGTCGAGCTCCAGAGACTCCCAGTCCACGACGGCCCGGACTCCGTTGCCGGGATGCCCCAGCTCGGCCTCGGCCAAGTCGTGTATGGCCGCAACCGCGATCGCCTCGGCGACGTCTACGTCCTCGCCTCTAGACCTCAACTCGGCCGCTATCTCGCCGGCCAGAAGCGCGGCCAAGAAGGCGTGTTGGCACACGGTCTCGGCCGCCTCGACCCCCCTCTGCAACCAGCCGATGCGCTTGATGTTGCAGAGCGCGTCGACTACGTTGATGAGGTCCATCAAAGCTTCCCGGGGAACTCGGTTGGGTCGCTCCTCGGGGTTATCTCGCCGGCTATCGGGGTCCTCAAGACGGCCGGCACCTCCTCCGGCTTAAAGTTGGCGAGCGCCCACGACATCTTGACGTAGGCCGCCTCGGGCAACATGTCATCGAGCGGGACGACGCCCAGGGACAGAAGCTCTCTGCCGCGCCTGTAGACGTAGAGATCCACGCGCCCGTAAATGGTCTGGCTGGTCACGGCCACAACCACGCCGGAGTCCACGGCTCTCTTTATCGAGGGCAGTAGGGCCTCCCTCACGTGGCCGAAGCCGGTGCCCTCGACGACTAGGCCCCGGAAGCCGAGATCGACCAAGGCGTCTATTATTCGGGGATCCATCCCGGGGTAGAACTTCACGAGAGCCGCCTTGTCGCTGAAGCCCGCCGAGTACGAGAGGCCGCCTCTAGCCTTGTAGGGACCCGCGAGGAGCTTGAGGGATCTAGACTCGACGTCGACCTCGGCGAGAGGCCCCACCCCTATGCTCTGGAACGTGTCGCGCCTCGACGTGTGCATCTTTCTCACCCTAGTGCCTCTATGTATATAGATCTTTCCGTCGCTGGACGCCCCGTGCATGGCCACCGTGGATTCGGCGAACGGGGCCGAGGCCGCGGCGATGACGGCCCCCAGTATGTTCTGGAAGGCGTCGCTGGACGGCCGGTCGCTCGACCTCTGAGATCCCACGAAGACGATGGGTCCCGGCGATTCCTTAAACGCGAAGGCCATGGCGGCCGAGCTGTAGTGCATGGTGTCCGTGCCGTGCATCACGACCACGCCCACGGCGCCTTTCCTGAACTGCTCGGCTATCTTCTCGGCCATGGCAGACCAATCAGCCGGCGTCATGTCCTCGCTGAACTTAGACATAAGCGCCTCGACTCTGATAGACGCCACGTCAGAGATCTCGGGAACCATCTCGAAGAGCAGGGCGGGATCGGTGGAGGGGTACACGGCGCCCGTGGCGTACTCAACCCTCGACAGTATGGTGCCGCCGGTGGCGATTATGGAGACCCAAGGCCTCCCGGTATCCACCTCCCTCGTCTTCTCGGGCCTCGCGCCTGTGCCGGCCACCTCGCCCAGATCCTCAATTTTCCTCACCCTGCTTTTGGCAAAGCCCACGTTGTAGCCGTTCCTCAGCTTAACCACATATACGTCGGGGCTCGAGTAGGCCGTGGAAGGGAGAAGGACGCCCTCGACGACCTCCCCCGAATCCAGATAGAGCCTCACCCTCCTGTAGCTCTCCACGCGCGCCTCAGCGACCTCCTATATAAAGCTTGACCGGAGGAAGCCGCCGTCAGCCGGCCGCGCCTAGGCTTACGCTGACGACTTTTCCGCCAGACACGCGGGCCACTATGGGTAGGTAGTTCAACAGTTGGGAGAGGGCTTGTTGGGCGTCCGTCGCGGTGATCGTGGCGTTGCCCATGGCCAGCGCCTCGCCTATCCACTGGAACACGGCTGTGGCTTGGCTTTGCTGGTCGCCGGGCATTAAGAGGAATATTCTGTCTCTGTATCTGGACGCCACCGTGTAGTTGTCGCCGAACAGCGTGGTGTAGAAGTAGTTAGCGGCGGTGAAGGAGTAGGGGCCGTAGAACGGGTCTATCATTAGCACGTACACCGGCACGGTCGAGTTAAGCAGAGACCGAGGCAATTGGACGCCCGACACAGTCACGACTACTATGGAGTCGTTGTAGAGAGGCGGCTGTAGCCCGCTCGGCGCATATCCCCTTTGGGTCAACACCCACATCTGCGTGTTCTCTAGGAGGTCGGCCAACGTTGGCGTCTGGACGCGCGAGCCGAAGAAAAGCCTGAAGCCTGGCATAGTGGCCAATATCCACCCGACCTCGGCGAATATGATCGCCAACAAAGCAATAACGAAGATCTTCCGGTTCCTGCGCCTACCCGTCTTGCCCTCTTTTTTCTTAGCCACGCGGCCGAATACCGCGTGGTTTTAATAGTTTACTTAACATATTTAAAAAGAGCCGGCTCGGAGGGCTTTATGGCTAGGTGGGTCTGGGCGGCTGTTGTTGCTATAATAATTGTCGCGGTTTTCGCTATCGTGGCCATGACCGGCCAAAGACAGTCTGTATCGAACGGCACGATGGGCTCACGCGTCCAGACGCCCACGTCGGCCAGCCAGCCGCAACGCGTAGAGGTCCTCTTGATACCGAACGGCACGACGCTCGTCAGAGCAATCTCCCGGTCGCCCGCCGAGATGATGGCCGCGTACTACATAGGCAACGGCTCGGTGATGATAACTCCATACCCGTGGAACATGAAGTCGTGGAGAGGCGAAGTGGAGACCGTCTACAACGGCTCAGCGCTTATAGCTAAGATCAACGCCTCGTATTCCGAGAAGTACAACCCCTATGCCCCAGTCCTGGGCTATCCGAGCGCCCGCTACGGTTGCGACCCGCTCTTCGGGGCCTGTACGGCCACCGAGCCGCCGCTCAAGCTACCGCTCCCCGCGACCAACGCGGACGCGGTGATCGAGATAGACTATTCGATCCAGCCGGGCAACTGCGACGTGACCGACTTCTCGTACGACATTTGGTTCACCAAGGGGCCGGGCCTAGGCCCCGGCGACCTCGAGCTGATGCTGTGGATGTACTACACGACTCCGCTGTCCCAGAGCGCCCCAAGCCCCTATTGGTCCTCCGCCGGGTCCTACACTGCCAGCGCGTATGTCAACGGGAACCGCGTGGATATGCCCATAAAGGCGTTCCTGCACATAGACCGGTCGTCCTGGTCCGTCCTCATACTGGCGTTCGAAAGGCCGATCAAGAGCGGCTCCGTAGCTCTGTCGATCGGCGACCTTGTGAGGATCGCCGAAAGGGCCCTCAACGGCACCGGAATAAACATAGATAGACTGAACCTCGTATCGATAGATGTAGGTATCGAGTTCGACGGCCCTCCGAATAAGTTGTTGTCGTGCTCCTACGAAATATATAGATGGGCTCTTGCATCGAGTTAACGCGAAAGATTTTTATCGCAAGGCGATCCAACTATGCATGTTGCTGTTCATCACGGGGCAGGACTGGCTCATAATCTTGATAGCTGTGGTCATACTGCTGATATGGGGTCCCTCTAAACTCCCCGCCCTCGCCAGAGGCCTCGGCCAAGCGCTCCACGAGTTTAGGAGGGCATCCCAGGGCCTAGCCACTAACGAGGACGAGGAGTACAGGAAGTTGCTCGACGTCGCCAGAAGCCTCGGCATAAGCACAGAGGGCAAGACCAAGGAGCAGATACTGGAGGAGGTGAACCAGAAGGTGAAGGAGATGAACAAGAAGATCACCTTAGGCTGATTTTCGGATACCCACGAGCTCCTTCAAGGCCCTGGCCGCCGGCGCCAGCCGTCTGTTCGCCTCCGCCAGATCTTCCAGGACGTGGGCCGCCATGGAGTATAGGCCGGCCTCCAGATAGGCCCGCAACTCCCTCCATAGAAATTCGGCGGAGCCCGTGGCCAGATAGCCGGCGAGCGGGGGGTCCCACTCAAGCCTTAGATCGTCGTCGAAGACGTCGCCGACCCATTCGGCGGGCGGCTCCAGATCCTCTCTGAAGTTGACGTTGTGGAGCTCCCTCCGCGAGATTCCGTGCCTCACGGCGCTTAGGTACGTCGCAGTTCGGGACAGCCTGAACACGTCGTCAAGCCTCCCGCCCCTCCTGGACAACATATCGGCCATACGCCTCAGCTCGCCCGCTTCGGCCTTGAATATGTGGGACTCCACTAAGCCGTTCGGCGCCACGTAGACGGCGGTGCCCGCCGCCTTCAACAACTCGCCGAAGGCTCTGGGGGATATATACGGCACATCGCACGGCGCGAACAAGAGCGTGTCGTCGAACCTAAACGCCGCCGAGACCACCGCGGCGATAGGCCCTGAAAGGCCCGGGCTGTCCTCCACCGTCGGGTACCCGGACACCTTGTTTCTGCCGGGGGCCACGTATATCTCGTCGACAAACCCGCGGGCGGCCTCCGCAACAGCCTCTATCATGGGCCTGCCGCCGACGGGGTAGGTGCATTTGTCCACCCAAGGCTCCCCCGGCCGCTGGAACCTACGCGATTGGCCCCCCGCAAATATTACGAGCTTGGTCACGGCCTCCTCGACAGATCTCTCAACACCGCCTCGGCAGCGTTTACGCCGGGGACTCCTGTGATCTGCCCCCCGGGCCATGTGCCGGCGCCGCCGAGATAGAGGCCTCTTATCGGCGTCCTGTAGCCCCAGCCGCACACCGGCCGGCAAGAGAAGAGGAACTCCCTCGCCATCGGCAGATGGTTGACGTAGGCCCCCGCGGCATTGAACGTCGACTGGTAGTCGGCCGGGGTCCATACCTCGAAGGCCTTGACCTTGCCGAGGTTCTCCACGTAGCTCTCAAGGCGGCCGATGTCCGGCTCCCCCACCACAGACAGTCTGTCGCCGTCGACCAGCATCTCGCCCATGGGCAGTTGGAATATGGAGTCGCGGTACGGGGCCAGCCCGCGCCTGAGCTTGACGGGCTCCGAGAGGACTACGTTGAGCCTATACGGGCCTGCCGTAGCCGCGGCGTCCCGTAACCTGCGGGCCACGCCCTCGTCGATTCCCTCGACCAGCTCAAGCAAGGTGTGGATCGGGCTGGCCGTCGACAACACGGCCCGTGCCTCGACGAGCTTGCCCGTGTCGAGCTCTACGCCCTTGACGGCCCCGCGCTCGACGACTATCTTCCTAACGCCGACGCCCAACACCACCTCGGCGCCCGACTCCAGCGCGGTTCTGTACAACGCCTTGGAGAGCGCCTGGATCCCCCTCTCCCCGCGCCACACGGGGCGTCCCCAGCCCTCAGGCGGGTTGAAGTAGGCGAGGAGGAAGGCTGGCTCGTCCCAGAGATGTCTGTAGAGGAACATGGGCCAGAACTCCTCCGGCAGATACTGCGACATGACGTCCCTCGCGGTCTTCTTGACCAGCTCGGCCGCCTCGGGGTCCTCAGCCAGGGCCTCCTCTGAGGGAGGGCCGCCGAAGAAATACCTCCGGGCGGCTCTGTTGAGCGCCGTCAGCTTCTCCCAGAACGCCGCTATCTCGTCGCCGAGCCCCCACTGCCTGAACTCCTCGACTCTCTTCCCGGGATTGCGCCACCACTTGACGTACTGCCCGTCGAGCTCGTAGACGGCCACGGGATCGGGGACCTCTACCTCCAGATCGACGCCGAGTCTGTCCAGCACCTCCCTGGGCATGACGCCCACGACGTAGGCCCCGACGCCCACCTCGGCGCCGCCCAAGACGTGGTAGCCCGCCATGCCGCCAGGCCAGCTCAACTTGTCGAAGACCACGACGTCCAGCCCCGACCTGGCCAGCAGAGCCGACGCCACCAGCCCGTTGTGCCCGGCGCCTATCACTACTACGTCTACCACTTGGGGATCTGGCGCTAAATTAATGTCTTAACCGACAGAAATACGAAGTAGCCCCCGAAGGCGGCCAGAGTCGTCACTGAGAAGGCCTTGATGGCCAGCCAAGTGCCTCTGCTGTTGAGCCTCCACCCGGCTCTAACCGCCGCCGGGAACGAGGTAATCCAAGCGGCTATCGCCGAGAATAAGCCCAAGGCCCAGTAGAGGCCGAAGGAGCTGATGGAGCTGAGGCCCACGGTCAGCCACCAGCCCAGCTGGTACGGGTTTGCCAGGCCCAGCGAGAGCCCCAGTAGATACCCCTTCACGGCCCTCTCGGAAGCCCCGCGGGCCCCGGCGTCGGGCGGCTTGGAGAGCGCTATCTTGTAGGCTATATACAAGAGGAAGAACGAACCGGCGAGATATATAACCGCGACGTATCTGGAGCTGACGGCCGCGAGGACTTCCTCGTAGAGGAGGAGCGTCAGCAACATGAAGATGAAGTCGGCGGTCATGGCGCCGGCCCCCACCGCCACGCCGTGTCTAAACCCCTTGAGGGCCCACGACGCTATGAGCGCGTTCATAGGTCCCGGAGGCACCGCCAGGCTGTAGCCGAGGACGAGGCCGGCGGCTATTTGGGCAAAGGCCTGGCTCATACGTCGACTACCTCGGCCTCCAGCCCGGCCGTATCCAGAACGGCGGCGGTCCTCCTGCCGGTCAGATAGCCGCAGAGCTCGCCCGGGTTCACCACGAGAGTCCGCCCGACGCGCCTCACGTCGACCCTATGGGTGTGGCCGTAGACGACTACGTCGAACATGCCCGACCTTATCATTGCCTCCGTAAGCAGATCCGACGTGCCGTGATACACGCCGATCCTCCTCCCGTCGGCCTCCACCACGCCGGCGTAGCCCAAAATCTCCACGCCGAACTGAGAGGCGACTTTCTGGAAATAGAGGAGCTCCCCCTCGTTGTTGCCCCAAACGCCCACGACCCTCACGCCGTCGCCCAACGCCTCCCTCAAGGCCTTGGCGCTGAAGGGCGCGACCCAATCCCCCGCGTGAATCACCAGCTCGACCCCCCTATCCTTAAAGAGGCGGGCGGCGCGCCTTATAGCGTCCACGTTGTCGTGGCTGTCCGAGACCACTCCGACCAACATGTCCCAAAAAATCCCGGTATATATAGCGATCCTGACCGGCTACGCCGCCCGCCTTTTCCTCAGCGCTCTAGTGGCGAGGTATGTGGATCCGGCGACGATCATGGCTAGGCCTGCCAGCTCCAACACGGCGTACCTCCACGCAATTCTATAGCCGGCGGGTCTTACGATGTCTTGCTCCACGTCGAAATAAATCGCCGAGCCGTTGGGGCACACGCCGAACCTCTCGACGGTCTTGTTGACGAGCTCTCTGAGGAGGCCTATGTCGTCGTCGGTCTCCAATAGGTATATATTGCCGTGTATCCCGATAAATATAGAGAGCGGGTCCTTTATCGAGATGCCCCGCTCCCGGTAAAGCCCCTCTATTATAGACCTGAACTCTGTGACGTTGATGGAGCTGGGCAACGGGTTCGGCGTCTCTACCACGAATAGGAGCACCAGCACCTTGAGGCCTCTGTACTTTTCGAGAATCGGGCCGAGCAAGGCCTTGACGCGGGCCAGTTGCTCCGGCCCCCTCCTTATCTCGGCCGGGACGTCGACGAGGATAACTCCCCGATCTACGTACACCGACACCGAGACGCCGCGGATGCCGGCCCCGGCCAACGTGCCCTCCACCTCTCGGGCCAGGGTCAGGGCCTCGTGGGCCCACCTACTGGACCTCGCCAGCGCCTCGCTCGCCGGGCTGTTCGGGTCGTCGAAGCTTAGCGGGCCGCTGTAGTTGGCCGCCCTCAGCTCCTCCTCGATGGAGGGCCACACGTCGACGCCGAACTCGCCGGCCCAGCTCTTCAGATATCTTTCCTCGGCCGAGCTTATATTGGCCGAGCGGGCATTCATCTGCTGTACAGTGCTGTTCATAATATTGACCACATATAGCACGCATCCATCTATTTTGACCTCCCTGCCAGGTATCTGTATCAATACATAGGCTAGACTAAGGTTGCCCAGCTTCTCGCTCTCGAAATTGGTAAATACGATCATCGCCGATACCAAGGCGGCCGATAACAATAGGAGTAACGCAAGAAATACCCTAGTTGCCATACCTCACCTGAAGTCCGTACAATTTACACAATCGGTGGCCATGAAGATCATGTCGTTCGTGTAGGGCGGTGATCAAGATAAGGCCTATGGAAATTAAGGCATACGCAACCAGCTTCATATTAAGATGGACCATAATAAATACGGCCTTTTAGGTATTTTTCTTTACTGTAGCTCAATTGATATATCATTTTTAGTTGATAATTTATTATATATCGATGGCCGCTCGGCTCTTGGGCCTATCCAGATTTTTATAGGGGCTCTCGATTGGCCATGGACTCCAAGGTCGCCGAGTGGCGTAAATTGATCCAGAGCCTTAGGGGCGCCGGCGTCGAGCCGTATCCCCACAGCTTCAAGATAACGCACAGCGTCAAGACCTTAAACGAGCTGAGGAGGCAGGCGCTTCTGGATCCTTGGGTGGGATCCACGGTGACCACCGCCGGCAGGGCCACGGACATAAGGCGCCATCCCAACGTGGTCTTTATAGACCTCTACGAGGACGGGGCGAGGTTCCAGATAATGGTGGACCCCAAGGAGCCTCTCCTGGAGTATATATGGAGGGGGGACTACGTCGGGGCGTCCGGCGCGTTGGTGAAGACGCAGAGGGGGGACTACGCCGTGAAGGCCGAGAGGCTGTTTCTTCTGGCTAAGGCCGTCCAGTCCCTTCCGGAGTGGGGCAAGGTGGATAGGGGATCCCCCTTCTACATGCGCCACCGCGCCGTCTCCATGGTTTTGGACATACAGCTGAGGTGGAGGATCTACACGAGGGCCCGTCTAATACAGGCGTTCCGCGAGGCCTTCTGGCGCCGCGGCTTCGTCGAGATACCCACGCCGGTGCTCCAGCCGATATACGGCGGGGCCGCCGCCAGGCCCTTCACGACGCATATATGGGCCATAGACGAGGACTGGTACCTCAGGATATCGCCGGAGCTCTACCTCAAGCGCTATATAATCGCGGGCTTTTCGCGGGTCTTCGAGATAGGCCCCCAGTTCCGCAACGAGGACATAGACGCCTTGCACAACCCCGAGTTCTGGTCCCTAGAGGCCTACCAGGCATACGCGGACTACAACGACATGATGAGGCTCATGGAGGAGACTACCTACGAGGCGCTCCAAGCCGCCTTGGGGACCGCCGTGGTTAAGTACGGCGAGTCGACCATAAACTTCTCCCCTCCGTGGAGGAGAATAACGCTGTACGACGCGTTGAGGGAGTTCGGCGGCGTCGACCCGGACAAGCTCACCGACGACGAGATAAAGGACAGGCTGAGGGCGCTGCAAGTGCCTCTGAAGGCGTACAACAGAGGGATAGCCCTCGTCAAGCTCTTCGAGAAGCTGGTCGAGAAGAAGCTCGTCCAGCCCACCTTCGTCTACGACTACCCTGAGGAGTCGACGCCTCTATGCAAGCCGCATAGGGAGAAGCCGGGCCTCGTCGAGAGGTTCGAGGCCTTCGCGGGCGGGCACGAGCTGGCCAACGCCTACACGGAGCTCAACGACCCCGTAAAGCAGTACGAGTTCTTCAAGAGAGAGGAGGAGCTGTTCCCCAAAGACGAGGCGCATCCTCTGGACTACGACTTCGTGGAGGACCTATCCTTCGGCATGCCTCCGACCGGCGGCATAGGGATAGGCATAGACCGCCTGGCCATGATAGCGACAGGCGCCGAGTCTATAAAGGACGTGATACCGTTCCCGATCGTCGCCAGGAGGGAGCTCGGCCAGTGATCGCCGGCTCGCCCGTCCTCAACAGTGCGGCGGAGACGCTAGCCCGTAATTAGGTAGAACCCGTACAGGAGGACGGCCAGGAGCGACAACGCACTCAGCGCAAATATCCACATATGTGCCAGGAGGGCCCAGACAAATACGGCGGCCACTGCGGCTGTGTAGATCAGCTCGGGCGCGAAGTTCTCCCTAAACGCCAGCTGGCTCGAGCCCTTGGGCGTCACCCTCCACGTTATCGAGCTCCGGAAGAAGCCCATCAGCATGTACACAAACGCCGTTATGTTTATCATGAGGGAGATGATCCCGTTCTGCGCCGCTATGGCGAGCGACTCGGCGAGGCTGTAGCCCTCCCTCCTCGCGAGGGCCACGACGTATCTGAGGAGCACCGCGGTGGCTACTGCGAGGGCCGCCTCCAGAATCGCCACGGGAAGCGGCGGTATGATATAGCCTGTGTAGGCCGCGGCGAGGCCCACCACGGGCAGGAACACGGCCGTGGTCACCAGAAGCGGGTGCTGCGCCACGTTGAGCAAGATGCTGAGCTTGCTTCTGAGC
The DNA here is from genome assembly GCF_000193375.1 of Thermoproteus uzoniensis 768-20. Classification (GTDB taxonomy): domain Archaea; phylum Thermoproteota; class Thermoprotei; order Thermoproteales; family Thermoproteaceae; genus Thermoproteus; species Thermoproteus uzoniensis_A. The sequence continues at coordinate 1,224,228 of NC_015315.1, read as the reverse complement.
GGGAGGTCGGATCTGAGGACCTTGACCAGATACCTGCGCAGTATGTACGAGGAGTTGAAGACCCACCTCGCGAACTGTTTCCTAAACGCGAAGTACGTCGACGGTACCTCCACCATGATGGGGGCGCCGCCGTCGTAGACTATGCGGCCGCCCGCCAGCAGGACCTTCAACGAGATATCGTAGTCGTCCGCCACGCAGTCGCAGAACCCGCCTGCCCTACGGAGTAGGTCCCTCCTCAAGGCTATGCCCGACCCCAACGCGAGCAACACGTCGCCAGACAAGGCGCGGCCGAGGTAGGCGCCGTAGAGCAGGAAGTACTTATAGACGAATTTCAGAAGCTTCCCGAGCTTGGTGAAGAGCGAGATGTAGCCGTCCCAGCCCAGAAACAGCAGAGTCCTCTCGTCAACAGCCCCGGCTATCCTCCTGGCTATATCCCTGGGGAGCTTGCTGTCTACGTCGAGAAACGCCAGTACGTCGTACTTGGCCACCTCGGCGGCCCAGTTAAACGCAGACCCTCTGAACTTCCCGCCGCCGGTCCTCCTGACGGCGCGCGCGTCGATCCCGAGCTCCCTCGCCAACGCGTCTACCAACGTCTTGATCTTCGCGAAGTAGTCCGGCTCGTCGTCGGACACGATGAGCACCTCAAACAGATCGCGGGGGTAGTCCACGTCGGAGAATCGGGTCAGCATGGCGGCTATTACCTCCAGCGGCTCGTTCTTTACGGGCACTATGAAAGATATCGGCGGCGGATCGGCGGACGCCGATTTGGGCGGAGACCGGCGCGGCGCCCCCCTCGCTACTTTTCTGAAATATATAATAAATTGTATAATTAATATTAAATCGAAAAACAATAAAATAGAATAAATAAAATATATGATAAAAATATCGGAGGAGGTCATGGAAGGCGCCGAGGGGCCTCGGCAGCCCTCCACGAACTGACTTGAATTTATACATGTAATAATATTTGAGCTTATATTTGATGAATATTTACTAATATTTCTAAAATATAATGAAATATTATGAAGATAACTAGATACGTTGGGTATAATAGTAATGATGCTGATGTTACCGTACAGCGGATCCACGGTGACAACTACGGCCTCTTATAATTCCTTTTCCGAGATCTCTGAGGCGGGCTCCGCGTTCGCGAGAAAGCCGGCGTCAGGCGAGCCCGAGCGATCCCAGCCTCTCCCTTAAGTTGCCGAGCTGGGCGGGGCTTCCGGCCTCGATCTTCACTCTGATCAGAGGCTCTGTGTTGCTCGGCCTAATCAACAGCCTTCCGCCGTCTCTGAACCTGATATCCACGCCGTCTATTTCATATATCTCGGCCCCGCCTATGGATCTGGCGGAGCTCCTGACCTTCTCCATCACCTTCCTCTGGTCGTCGACCCTTATGTCTATCCGCTCCTCGTAGATCTTGGGGGCCTCGGCGAGGAGGTCGTCGAGCGTCTTGCCTATGCCTCTGGCCACGTCGAGGACTTTAAGCGCCGTGTATATCCCGTCGTCGAAGTAGTAGTGCTCCCTAAAGCCTACGTGGCCACTGTACTCGGCCCAGAAGGCCGCGTTGTTCCTGATGGCGGCAGGCTTCTGGAAGCTGTGGCCCACCCTCTCGCGCACTATCTTGACCCCCCTCTCCTCGGCGACCCTCTCCAGATATAGGGGCATTGTGGCGTCGAGGACCACCACGTCGCCGGGCTTGGCGTAGTGGCTTATCAGCATATAGGCTATCTTCTCGGCCCTAAACACGTCGCCTTTAGCCGTCACCAAGCCGACGCGGTCTCCGTCGCCGTCGAGGGCGACGCCGGCGTCGAGGCCCTCCGCCTTGACGAGCTCGGCCAGCTGGCGCAGATTCTCAGGCTTCTCGGGGTCCGGCGGGTGGGAGGGGAACCTGCCGTCGGGCCTCCCGTTGATTACGGAGACTCTCTTGAAGAGGCGCTTCAGCAGAGGCCGGAGGATCACGCCTGCGGCGTTTGCGGGGTCGAAGCCTATAGATATATCGAACTCGCCGAAGGTGTTCTCGAGGTACTGGAAATACCTCTCCTTGACGTCTTGTACGTAGACGAGCCCTCTCTGCCCCTCGGGCGGCTCCTCCAACATTTCCTTGAGCCTCTGGAGCTCCTCAGAGGTTAGGTCGATGCCGCCCTTGTGCATGACCTTGAGGCCGTTGTACTCGGGAGGGTTGTGGGAGGCCGTTATCATGACCGCCGGCTCGTAGAGCAGTCGCGACGCGAAGTGCGTCATCGGCGTCGTGACGTTGCCCAACAGCTCGACGTCGGCGACGGGCAAAAGACCCGCCACGAGGTGCCTCAACACGTCGGGGGAGTGCGTGCGGACGTCCATGCCTATTAGGATCTTCCCGCCGCCGAAGAACTTGCCAACGGCGTACCCGATGCGCCTAACCACATCGGGCGTTAAGTCTTTCCCGTAGACGCCGCGTATGTCGTAGGCCTTGAAGACCGACACGGCACCAGCTACATATCGCTATTTACGTTTTGCGCCGTCGGCGGCCGGCGCCGTCCGCTAGATTTATAGAGCTGGGCCCGAGAACTTACGTGAGGCTCAGCGGCTACGCCGATCTGCCGCTCCACACAGGCCACGTCCCGCCGTGGCTACTGTCCAGGATGAAGAAGCTCTCTACGCTTCTCTTGAAGATAATGTACGACCTCTGGGGCGAGGAGGGGATACTGGTCAGGCTGGCCAGCCCCGTGTTCTTCCAGGCGGTGAACGACCTCATAGGGATGGACTGGGACTCGAGCGGCAGCACGACGGTGACGACGGCGGTGCTCAAATACGCCATGGAGAAGGCCGATCTGCCCATAAGGATAGCAGGCGGAAAGGGCGCGGCCGCGTTGAGGACGCCCGACGAGCTGAGGTCCATAGCAGACCGCTGGGGCCTCGACTGGGCGAGGCTGGCCGAGGCGTCGCGGCTGGCGGCCAAGGTGGACAACGCGCTCGTGCAGGACGGCTACTCCATATACCACCACGCCTTCGTGGTCACGGAGAGGGGGAGGTGGGCCGTGATACAGCAAGGCATGAACCCCGCCGCCAGGATGGCGAGGAGGTACCACTGGCTCGAGACCGGCCGCTTCTTCGACGACCCCCACAGCGGGATCGTGGGCGTGAGGGAACGCGCCGTGTTGAACCTAGCCTCGTCGAAGAGCGCGGGGAACAGATCGGCCATACTAGACGTCGTCTCGTCGGGCCCCGAGAAGGTGGCCAGAGACTTGATGTTGCTGACAGGCCAGACCACGTTGGTGGGCCTCGCGTACTACCACCCCTACGTCGACATCAAGAGGCTTAGGTCGGAGATAGGCGATCCCCGCAGGCTAGCCCAGTCTCTGCCCAGGGACGTGTCCAGCTTCAAGGAGCTCCTGCTACATAGGGGGGTAGGCCCCAAGACCCTCAGAGCCCTCGCCCTCGTGGCCGAGCTGATATACAGAAGCCCCGCGGACTGGACCGACCCCGCCAACGTGGATCCGTTTAAGTTCTCCTTCGCCGTAGGCGGCAAGGATGGCGTCCCCTACCCCGTGGACAGGAAGACCTACGACGAGCTTATATCGCTTCTGGAGGCCATGGTCGACGCCGCCAGGAGGAGCGGCGACAGGGGGATATACGGCTACCTCTCCTCGTTGGCCTCGAAGGCGGCTGGGTGGAGCCCTCCGCAGAGCTTCAAGAGGCCGACGCCGTAGAGCCGCGGCGGCGTCTTTAAAAACATATAATATAGACCTCCGAGATGGAGATAGTCCTCGAGGGCCCCCAGGAGTTCACGGCCAAGGACGGGCGCAGGTACGTCCTGCGCGAGTTCAAGATGGCGGACCTCAACTCTGTCGTTTCGATAAACAGGCGCGTCCTGCCCGAGAACTACCCCGAGTGGTTCTTCGTGGAGCACCACATGTCGTTCCCCAAGGCGTTCATAGTCGCCGAGATGGACGGCGAGTTGGTCGGTTATATGATGAACAGAGTGGAGTACGGCTGGAGCTACATAAACAAGGGCAAGGCCGCCCACAAGGGCCACGTGGTGTCTATCGGCGTCCTCCCCCACGCGAGGAGGCTCGGGATAGCCACGAACATGATGTTAAGGGGCATGAAGGCCATGAAGAGGTTCTACGACGCGGAGGAGGTATTCCTCGAGGTCAGGGTCAGCAACACGCCGGCCATATCGCTCTACAAGAAGCTCGGCTACGAAATAGCGGGGCGCATACCGAGGTACTACAGCGACGGCGAGGACGCCTATATAATGGCCAGGACGTTGGCCGACCTCTAAAAGATTAATACCTCTGGCGGGTATTGTACGGGTCGGACCGCCGCGCGTCTGCGCGGCTGGATGAAAGGCCCGCCCGCGGCCGAGCCGCAAATCCACAACGTCATGGCCTTATTATAGGCGCCGCACTCCTATACGCGGACGGCCCGCGCAAGCCTGCCTCAGCCTAGTACCTGCTGAGAGATCGGGGTCGGCGCCTATTCGCCGAATTTCTCGGAGAGGCCTAGATAGCTCGCTATGGTTGGCATGACGTCCATGCCTCTTATCCTGCCGAGCGCGCCGCGCCAGCAGGTCAGCTCGCTGAACTTGGCCACGTCGTCTCTAACCACGTCGGGGCCGTAGAGGAGTATGGGGACCGGCTCGCCGGTGTGTTCCCTCACTGATACGGGAGTCGCGTGGTCGGACGTGACGACGACGTAGTTCTCCTCGAGAACGGCCTCGTAGGGCCTCAAGGCGGCGTCCAGCCTCTCCACCACGTCTACTTTTCCTTTGAAGTCGCCGTCGTGGCTGGCGCTGTCGGTCCCCTTGACGTGGAGGAAGACGAGGTCGTACCTCTTGAGGAGCTCGACGGCGAGCTTTGCGGCCTCCTCAAACTTGTCGAACTTAGTGCCGCCTAGGCCCTCGGCGCTGTAGAGGTCCATGCCCACGGCTCTCGCCACCCCTCTTATCAGAGCGACGCCGGCTATTGCGGCCCCCTTGACGTTGTACCTCTGCCGTAGCGGCTCGATGCTCGGCATATAGCCGCCGCCCCGAACCAGCACGGCGTTTATCAGAGGCTCGCCCCTCGACGCCCTCCTCCTATTGGCCTCCAGTTCCTTGGAGTACGCCGTGAAGGCGTCGGATATGTAGTTCACGACGTCGGCCGCCGTCCTCGCCTCCTTGCTGTCCTCCAGCGGTTGCGAGCGCCTCACGAGCTCGCCGGTCTTGTGGGGATCCGTGTCCGACACCTTGTGGGAGACGGCCCCCCTCAGCACGAGGACCCCTCTGTGCTCCACCGTCGACTTGTAGACCACGGAGACCCCGAACTTCCTCTCAACCTCCTCGCCTATCCTCGCCATTATCGCCTCCACTTCCTTCGCCTCCTCGGGCGCCACGTATCTGCCGGCTCTCCTGTCGACGACCACGCCCCTGGCGTCCACTGTGGCGAGGTTGGTCCTGAAAGCCACGTCGCCGGGCCTCAGCTCCAGCCCGGCCCCGAGCGCCTCGAAGGCCCCCCTGCCCGTGTAGTACCTATAGGGGTCGTACCCGAAGAGGGCCAGGTGGGACGTGTCGGAGCCGGGCCTCACCCCCGGCGATATGGGGTCCATGATCCCGCAAGACCCGAGCGAGGCCAGCTTGTCTATGACGGGCTTCAGCGCCGCGAAGAAAGGCGTGGCGCCGTTTCTAGGCCTATCCCCGCCTCCGTCGAACAGTATCCACAACACCGAGGTCATAGCCGGTTTGCGTCCCGGATATATAAGTTAGGTCGATTCGTCCACCCACTTGAGGTAGTCGGGGTCGCCCTCGGCTATGGGCAAGGCGATTATCTCGGGGACCTTGTAGGGGTGGACGGCCTTCACCTCGGACATCAACTCCTTCAACCTCTCCCGCCGCGTCTTGACTATCAGGAGCACCTCCTCGTCCCTCTCCACGCGCCCCTCCCATCTATATATCGAGACGACCGGCGCCACGTTCACGCAAGCCGCCAGCCTCCTCTCCACGAGATGTCTCGCGATCCTCTCCCCGTCGTTCCTAGGCGCCGTTATGTACACCACCACGTGGCCCATGGCCGGAAACGGTAACCTCTTTATTTCTTCTTGCAGGCGGGGTCCACCAACGCGGCGACGAGGACGCCGAGGGGGGTCAACAAGCCCGAGGGATCGGCCAGCCCGGCCTCTATTAACGAGGGAGGCGCGCCCTTCCTCTCTCCCCTGCACAGCTCCGCCAACGCCCTCCTCTCCTCGGCGCTCAGCGCGTCGAGGTACGCCGCGGCGCCCCTCCTCTTCAGACACCTGACTACGGCCTCTCCCGATCTGGACAGCTTGAAGTACACGTGGTGTTTTCTGACCTCGGGGCTCAGCTTCATCCTGGCCTTACTCCGCTTCAACACGTGTCCCCCCGCCCTCTCTATCAAGCCGGCCCTCTCGAGCTCGTCGAGGGCCGCGAGGACGGACGCCAGCGGGGCGCCGACGCCTCTGGCTATGGACTTGCCGTAGTCTATCCCGGCTCTCTTGAGGTGGAGCAAAATATCTACATAGAGTTTTTTCCTTAAAATATTCATTTAAGGAGAATAGGAATTATAAATATAGCGAAAAATAAATTGAACAAGACAATAGAGGTTATCGCTACGTAGATATAGTTACGCTCCCTCGCGAACTGTATAAGGCCCATGACGACTCTCAAGACCGGCGTCGCGATCAGCACGATTAAGCCCAGCAGTATCACGTCGAGGCCGTTGAGCGCGGCGCTCCCCGAGAGGACCTGCGTTGGGCTTATCGACGAGGTGTTGATGAGGGAGCGCGGGTAGGACAGCTGTTGCAGTATGTGCGGCGCAGGCGGCTTCACGATCAGCAGGGCGACGCCCGCCGCTATCAGGATTATGCTAATTATCACGCCGATCCTCAAGGTGTACCCGATAATGTCTTCGAGATCCATATCAAGGATAGAGGCCCAGCCCTCTCAACAACATCTGGATGCCCAATATGGCCAGTATCGCCATGAAGATATAGCGTATGGTCACGTTCCTGAGCTTCAGAAGCACCTTGCTCCCCACGAAAGATCCGGCGAGGACGCCCACCGCCGTCGCGGCGGCGAAGTAGGGCTGTATGTAGCCGAAGAACCAGTAGATGGAGCTGCCGGTGGCGGCCGTCACGCCTATCATGAAGTTGCTGGTCGTCGTCGAGACCTTCATGGGGAGGTTCATGGCCCAGTCCATGCCGAGGACCTTCAACGCGCCGCTGCCGATGCCCAATAGGCCCGATATGACGCCGGCAACGAACATTATCAGCTCGCCGAGCCACCACCTGACCCCGTGGTAGTCCACCTCTCTGCCGAGCGCCGGGTCGTAGTAGCGGCCGTATAGCTGTAGCCACTTGGTCCACCTATCGGGCGGCTTGGGCTCCGGGAGCTCGAACTTGGAGCGGGTTATCTGGGTGTAGATAGAGCCGAGGAGGACTATGCCGAATATCACGTAGATGACGTGTTGGAGGTTGTGGGCGTAGACCCAGGCGGCGGTCAGAGAGCCCACTATGGAGCCGCTGGTGGTCGCTATCTCCAGCGACATGCCTATCCTCACGTTGGTCACCCTATCGCGGACGTAGGCGGACCCGGCCCCGCTCGACGTCGCGATCGTCGAGATCAAGCTGGCTCCCGCCGCGTACTGTATCGGTATCCCTATAAAAAGCACGTAGATAGGCACGAGGAACGTGGCGCCGCCTAGGCCCGTCAACGAGCCCATGAAGCCGGCCGCCATGCTGGTCAGAGCAAGCACGACGAAGAGCATCAAGGCGTCGAGCATGGCCCTCCCAATTCCCCGAAATAAAAACTTTGTTCACACAGAGGAGTATTTATATAGCTAGATCAACGTCTGCGAGTGGAGGCGCTAGAGCCGCTGTACGAGGTGGGGGTCAAGCTCATAGACGAAGTCATGCCGAAGTACGACAAGGTGGCCAAGGCGTGGGGCATCCTCACGTCCGACGAGGAGATAGAGGCGTACCTGGAGATGTCCAACGTCTTCACTGTCAAGCGCCTTCACTACAACGACCACGGGCCCGTCCACTCGAGGATAGTGGCGGGGAGCGCCATGGCGATATACAAGGTCCTCTACGAGGGGGGCTTCAAGCCGAGCGTGGTCAAGGACGGCGTTGGCGATCTGGAGGACTCCCTCGTGGTGACCCTAATGGGCGCCTACCTCCACGACATAGGCAACAGCGTCCACAGGACCCACCACCCCATATACTCCGCCATGATAGCCGACAAGGTGGCCATGAAGGTCCTGGAGCCCATATACGGCGCCACGAAGAAGGCCTACATGCTCAAACAGGAGGTCATGCACGTGGTGTTCTGCCACGACGAGGCCTACAACTGCCTCACGTTCGAGGGCGCCGTGGCCAAGATAGCCGACGGCACCGACATGGCCGAGGGGAGGGCCAGAATGCCCTACGAGATAGGGAAAAACGACATACACGCCCTCTCGGCGCTGGCCATCAGGCGAGTCTACGTGGGCAGAGGCAGGGAGCGGCCCCTGGCCATATACGTCTACATGGACTCGGAGACCGGCATATTCCAGGTAGACGAGGTGCTCGGCAAGAAGATAGCGACGTCGGGGCTGGCGCCCTACGTCGAGGTCCGCACCTTCGTCCAAGGCAGGCCTTGGATAGTCAGGACTTTTGAGACCACCCACGTCATAAGGTGACGGGGGCCTCACTCCAGCTTGATTATCCGGGAAGCCCTCTCGAGATCCGCCCTCACGACCTCCACGAAGGCCTTGGCCCTATAGCAAGGAGGGGCGCCGTCCAGTATGGGCACTACCTTTATGTAGAATTCGTACTCCCCCTCGCCCGCCAGCCCGTCGAGGCTCTTGGACACGTCCCTCAGCTTGTTTATCTGGGCCCCCTCTATCGGATCCGCCACGGCGGCGAGGCCCACCAGCTTGTTAGTCTCCCTCACCACGACGCCGTAGAGGCCCTCCCCGGCCTTGACCAGCGCCAGATGCATCGGCATGATCGATATGTCGAGCTTCTCGAAGAGGTCGGCGGCGCCGTATATGGCCCTCTCCACGAGAGCCACGGCGCAGGAGGCCAGAGAGGCCTTGTCGACGCAGTTGAAGCTACACGGCGTACACGGCGGGTGGATAGCCCTGACGAGGTCGGCCGTGTACTTGGCCTCGTCCGGCCTAGGCGACTTGCCGTAGCTCCTCAACACGGCGTCCACCGCCTCGGCCAGCCCGTCGCACCCGTCGCCCAGCCTCTCGACTATGTCCCTAATAACGCAGTTCCTGAGCGCCGCCTCTCTAAGAGCCGCGAGGGCCTCGCGCCGCCTCCCCTCGTGGAAGAGCCTGCCCATCTCGAGGGCCTGCCTCGAGAAGACGCCCCCCGCAGACAGGCCCAAGGCGCTGAGCGTCGGCGTAATGGTCCTCGCCAAGCTCTTGCTGAGGCCCAGCCTCTCGAGGTACCTCCCCACCACGGCCCCGACCTCCGCCTCGCCTCTTAGGTAGGACAGGTAGGCCTCGGCCGCTATCTCCAGAAGCCTGTCGGGAGGCACCCTTATGTACCAGGAGTTGTAGACGCATTTGGCCTCAAGCGCCGATCTGAGCTCGGCGCAGAGCGCCTCCAGCTCGGCCAAGCTCCTCACCTCGTAGAGCCGCTCGCCCACCTTTACCTGCACGGCAACTACCGACGGCGCAAATTATTAAGTGCCGCGCAGGCAGGGAAATACATGGATAATAAGCTCCGCGCCGCCGTCTTGGACGCGCTGGCGAGGAGAGACGCCGAGGAGGCCAGGAGGTTGCTGGCCGAGGTGCACCGCGAGAAGACGTACGTCCTAGGCGACCACTACCTGGGCAGAGACGTCGCGGGCGAGGCGGCGCGGCTACACGCCCTCCACATAGCGCTCTTGTCGTTGCTTTACGGCCGCGTAGAGGCCGGGGGGATAACCGGCGCCGACCTAGCCCTAGCGTCGGCCTTCGCCAAGGCCCGCGCAGACTGCGGCCCCGTAGAGCCGCCCCAAGTCCCCGAAGGGCTGGCCGACCTCTACCGGCTAGTAGCAGAGGAACTGGCGAGGCTGGCGAGGGAGCTATGCTCGAGGAGCTGATAGAGAGGGCCGAGGAGGCCGCCAGGAGGAGCGGACGCCGCGGCTGGGCCCTAGTGAGGCTGTCCGACTTGGCGATAGTCGGCGTGTTCCAGACGCCGGCGGAGGCCAGAAAGGCCGCTAAGGAGCCCGGCCTCTACCTGCTGACCGAGGTAGGCTGACGCGCCTCAGACGCCCCGGCCGAGGCGGTCAACCCAGCAATATATAGAATATATAGAGACAGAGACGCCTCCCAGCCAGCTAGGGAGCCTCTGTCTAATTCAGGAATCAAAAACTACTTTACTACTCGTAAACAACTACGTAAAATATTTATACTGCTCAACTATGTAAAGTACATGGACAAGAGAAGGCTCGGACTGCTGGCGTTCGCCGGCCTGGCGCTGGCCGCCATATCGCTTGCGGCGTTGCAGTTCACCAACGTGACCTACTGGCAAGTAAACGCCACGTTGCCCCCCGCCATGAAGTACGCCGGCTCAGACACAAGCATCACCGGCAGAAGCGACGGCTCCGGCTACAGCAACTACATATACGTGACTTGGTACAGCCCGGGCAACGGCCTCAACGTTACCAAGATCTCCATAGTAGGCTTCACTGGCGATATAACGAACTACACAAATGCCCTGAGGGTATGCAACTATTACTACAACGGTCCCCTCACCGTATCTATAAAGTACGTAGGGCCTGTCAGCGGATCGTCTCCATATTCGAACTATGTAAAACAGTTTATTGTATACAACCCCAGCAACACCGGACAGTGGGTCGGCTTCACCTATACCGGCACCCCCAGCACCGGACCTGTTATTCTGGGCCAGATATCTCAGAATCAGTGCATAACTTTAGGCGTATCGGTTCTGGTCGATCCCAGTGCCTATAGCGCCGGCGTCGCAAACGGAAACACGGTCTTGGCCACCTACGAGGTCGACATAATATTCTCGACTTAATGAGACAAATCAAGCGTTTTTTCGTCTCTCTACTTCCCTTTCTGGTTTTTCTCATATCGGTGGCCTCCCCCTCGGGGGAGTACGTCTTCAAGGCGGCCCAGCCGGCACTGCTCCCCCAGCCGTCGCCGCCGCCCTACGCGGCGTTTAGGAACGGGACGTTCTACCTCTACAGTTCGCCCTTCGGGACGTGGAGGTACCCCGGGCTCATCCCAATCGACGTGGAGTCCCCCCTGGTCTACGTCAACTCGGACTGCCCCTTCGGCCTGCCTACATATCTAAGGGGGCCTGGGGAGTACAGGCTGGACGTCTTCGTACCGCCGGGCTATCAGGGGGCTTGCAGAGTTGAGTTCCTCTACGCCTCCTGGAAGGCGAGCTTCTCCTTTAGGGTCAAGGAGATAGACTGGTACCCCAACGTCGACACGAGAGTCGCCGTGGTTATCAACGGATCGGGCTGGCAGTTGCTCCAGCTGGCGCCCGACGGGACGCTCTACGCCTGGAACGTCGCGGTCGGCCAGCTCCCGCTCGACGGATGCGTCGTGGAGCGAGGCGGCTCGCTCCTAGTGACGCAACCGATCCCCTACGCCCAGCTGGCCCCCGGCGTTTTGGTGAGCGGCTCGCCTCTCTGGATCCCCGCGAAGGGCGGCGCTCCTTGGTATACGTTCCTCCTAGATCTATCGGGCAACGCCACTATCTACGTCTATCCGGCCCCCTGCCTCGAGGTCAAGGCGCCTCCGGCGCCCGCCGTCGACGTCCCCGCAATCGCGTCGTCTAACAACATAGGCCTTATCGGCGCGCCGAGGCCCACAGCGTACTTGCTGGCGAAGCCCAAGCTGTCTGTGGCCTACACGATAGAGGGGCCTGTGGCGACGGTGGTGGCGGCCAACGGCTCCTCCATAGCCGACGCAGTGTATATATACGGGTTCGGCACCTCTGTGGGCATGTACTCTTTGCTCTACTACGTCGACTTCACCCCAACGGCCTACCTCACGTCGGACTTGGTCCTCTTCGGCTCTAGGCCTCCGGCCGGCCGCCTAGGCCCCTTCTGGGTCTTTCCCCAGAACGGCACGACGTACTACTACCTAGGCCCCATGGTCCCCTACACGCGCAACGCGCCTCTGCCCTTCGGCGCGCCGTCCGGCTGGGCAGGGCCCTTCGTAGTGATAGCGGACAGAACGGGGCGGTGGGGCGGCCTCCCGCAGATAGTGTCTGTCTCTGTCGAGAGGCTGAGGCCGTGGAGCTGATCCCGCTCCTCGCCGGACTGGTCTGGGGCCTTGCGCTGGCTGTGGCGAGGCAGTGGGCTGAGCAGAAGGCCGCGGGGAGTGCCGGCCGCTCGGAGCTGTTCCCCGATAGAGACGCCGCGACGGCCTTCATAATATTCGGCACGGCGGCCAACGTCTACTTGGCCCTGCTCATAACGTCCGGGGCGCCTCAGGTTTACGCCAGGCTCTCGGCCTTAATAGCGCTGGCGCTAGTCGTAGCGAGCCAGCTCTTGATATTTGTATTAGCGCTCCACCCCTCCAGGCGCGACCTCGACATAGCGCTCATCGCCAGCGCGCCGTATGTCTACCTCGCCGTGCTCTGGGCAACGGCGCAGATGTCGGGACAGTATACGCTCTGGCTGTTCTGATATGGACCCCGTACTCGCCATCTTGATAGGCGCCGCCCTCGCGCTGACGCCGTTGCTGGCCCTGATGTACCAAGGCTCCGAGATCGACTACGTCAGAGCCGCCGGGCTTCTCGCCTCCTTCGCCGACGGCTTCGTGTTGGGGGTCCTCGCCCAGCTGTGGGGCCAGTTCTACGTCAGGCTGACGTACCTGCTCGCGCTGGGGCTCATGGCGGTCTCGCTCGTCTACTCTTGGTGGGGCATCTACAGGAGGTGGTGGACAGCCTACCTCTTCGCGGCATCCGGCTGGGCGTACCTCGTCGTGCTCCTCGCGGTGGCTCGGGCGCTGGGCCTGCCCGACCCCTTCCTTATATGACTACGCAAAGTATATATTCAGCCGTGTCGGTGTGGATATGTTTAATGTGACGGTAGTCGCCGTGTTGCTGCCGCTGGCTGTATACCCCATACACCTATACCTGCCGGGCAACTACACCGTTTACCCTCACCTCCCGCCCTTCTGCGCGCCCAACCAGCCCTTCCAGGCGTCGGGCGAGGCCGTCATAACCTGCGTGAACCCCACGAACAAGACGGTCGAGGTTAGGGGCTACGTAGCGGTCCAGAGCCAGACGCCCCCTCCGCCACCTCCGCTCCCGCCCCAGTCGTTGCCCGTTGCGGCTATCGCGGCTGTGGCCGGGGCCGCCGCGGCGACGCAGATAGGCCTCAACAGAAGGGAGTGGGCCCTCGCGGCTCTCGCGCCCATAATCGGCCGCTACAAGAGAGCGACGGCGGACGATCCCCTTAAGAGGCAGATCGTCGAGGCCGTGCAGAGGATGGGCGCCGCCACTCTTTCCCAGATAGCCAAGGCCGTGGGCAGGAGCTGGGGGGCCGTCCAGTGGCACGTCTACGTGCTGGAGAGGGAGGGGAAGCTGAAGTCCGTCAAGGTGGGTCCCTTCACGTACTACTATGTGGACAGGAGAGCCGCGGCCGACGTGATACTCTCGTCGGTAGACCCCTCGACGCTCTCCCTAGAGGACAGGGAGAAGCTGGACCTAATGGCGTCCTCGTGACGGCGCGGCGTGCCCTACCGCTCCTAGCGCTTCCTCTGTCGGCGGCCGCCCTAGTGCTGGCGCTTCTGGCGTTCTCAAACGCGACATATTGGTCCGTCAACGCGACGTTGCCCCCGGTGCTCAAGACCGGCAACGCCTCCCTCTACCCCTTGGCCAGGAGCTGGTACGTCCTAGGCCCCATAAACGCGACCTACTACTACATCAAGTTCATGCCCGGCTGGCCCGAGTCCTACGTCGTCGGGGCCCTCGCGGCGAGGGAGTCCGGCTGGTCGGCCCGGCTGGTGGAGGTCTCGGCATCGGGCAACCCCGGCGGACCCTTCGCAATATTTCTCGGCGGCCAGGTCGAAATTTCAAACACGCAGACGGCCGGGCCCTACGTCCCAGTCACGGCCCCCCTGACGTGGAGCATGACTGCCACGAGCCGCTACTCGGTGCTGGCGAGGGCCCTGATCAACAAGGGCGGCATATACGCGTGGCAGTGGGTCAACTTCACCGCGGAGCCCATGCAGAGGCTTTACCAGCAGACGTTCTACTGCCCCGCATACACGTTCAGCTTCACGACGCAACCGTCGTGGCTCACCTTCTACACAAGCGGCGATTCCGAAGCGTATATCGGCACCACGCCGAGTAAGCTCGGCTCTATCCAAGCCCTTGTCCTCAACGGAAAGAACGGCTACGCCGCCGCCTTCATAAACATAAGCAAGTGGATAGGGCCTGTGCCCGCCAGCTGGAACTTCACGACGTGGTGGGCCCTCAAATCGTCTCTAACCGGTACCGATTATGCCCAGCTAAACTTCTTCATAGACACCACAGGCGACGGACGTCCCGACCTAGAGGTCGTCTACTACATCTCGGTAAACGGCAGAAATCCCATGTTGCTGGCGAAGACGATCTACGGCTACAGCCTGCCCAATGTATCGATCCTGTATTCAAGCCAATCGCCGCCTTCGCTCACTTGGATTAAATGGAGCGTGGCCCCCGTCTGGAGCACCGGCAGAATAGTCGGGATAGCCCTTGTGATATATTCGCCAAACGGCGAGACGACGGGCTATTTCGCGAACGTGTCGTTTACGCCTACCACCTGCCCTCTGCCGAACGGCTGGTATGGTCTGGGTACCGTCCAGGTATATCCCGGCTACCTCCAGCTCTCGGGCAACGCCGTGGCCTATATGCGGCTGATCCAAGGCGCCTTGACGTATGTGGCTAACTTCACGGGCTCCGGCACGTACGCCGTCTTCACGCAGTCGCTTACGCCTATCTTCGGCGTATCTATCTCCGGCTCCATGTTCTCGGCGATCTGCGGAGGCTCAACAGCGCAGCTCGGCTCGTACCCCTCGGCGGCGTACGCGGAGTTGAGGCCGCTGAACGGCTTCGGCGATATAATAATTAGGGACAGCTACGGCAACATACTGGCGAGATACGGCTGCTACTTCGCCGCTACGCCGTACTACGTGGGCTTCCAGACGCAGACGGGCCAGCAACTGAGGGTGTACAACATAACCGCGTGGGGATAGCCGCGGCGGGCGCCCTCGGCGGGGTTGCGCGCGTAGACGCAACCGGCTGAGGCCTCGCGCGGGGGCGGCAGTCGGGCCGATGGCCCGGCGAGACGCGCCGCCTAGGTCTGTGCGGCTTCCTCGGGCTTCACAATCTTTATGCCCATCTGTTGCGCCACGGCGAGGACCAGCGAGGGGTTCCTGTCGTGGATGTATACCGTAGTCGCCATGACGGCGTCGGCCCTCCTGCCGGTCTTACTCTCGTAGAGCTCGGCCTTCCTCTTGACGACGGGCAGATCGCCCCTCTTCAAGGCCGACGTTATCTCCACAAGGAGGTCCTCCCGTCCCTTACGACGTCCAGCTCCACCTCGGCCGGGTAGCCGTACACGTAGCCCTCGCTGTCGAAATACGTCCACCTCTCCACCGAGAAGCCGGCCTCCCTAAGCAACTCCCTCACCCCCTCCCTGAAAGCGTCCTCCGAGGCGAGGCCCCACCTGGCGCCCAGTGCGTCAATCCTTATCTCCAGCCTCCTTATGTCGTCCTTGGCGGCTATCCGGGCCTCTAGGGCCTTCAGCTCGTCCTTTGTCGCCACCTTCTCCTCGAGGACCTTTAAGTCCTCCTTTGTGGCCAGCCTCTCCCACGGCGCCACCTTCGCCAGCACCTCGTATATTATCTGGGGCCTCGCGGTGAGCACCTCCACCAGTATCTCCGGATGCTCCAGGAGAGTCCTCTTTATCTCATCAGCCAGCGACACTAGATGTTGATGGGTCTGCTTAAAAACTTGCCGGAGGTCTTTAAAAACGGTGACGTATCTACCTCGTGATCTTCATTCCCGACGTGGATAGGGTGGTCGACGCGGCGGCTCTCGTCGAGGACATCGCGGCGGCGTTGAGGGCGCGCAAGCACGTGTTGCCCCGCAAGGCGTTGGAGTTCGGCGGCGTCTGGTTCGCGCCCATGGCGGCGTATGTGGAGGGGATGGGCATAGGCGCCAAGCTGGTCGGCATCTACCCGGGCGGGAGGCCTTCCGTGAGGGCCCTGGCCGTCTTGATCGACGCCCACAGCGGCGAGCCGCTGGCGTTGGCCGACGCCACCGGGCTGACGGGGTGGAGGACGGCCGCGGCGAGTGCCCTCGCGGCCAGGCTGTTGGGCGCTTCGGCGGACGTCGTAGGCGTTGTGGGGGCAGGCGTACAGGCCGAGTACCACATAAGGGTGTTCAGGGAGGTGTTCAAGCCGTCCCGGATAGTCGTCTACAGCAGATCCCGCGCGGCCGAGCTGGCGTCTAGGCTGGGCGTGGAGGCCGCGGGCATCGACGAGGTGTTGAGGGCCGACGTGGTGATAGCCGCGACGAACAGCCGCGAGCCCGTGGTGAGGGGCGCGTCGTTGAGGCTGGGTTCCCTCGTGGTCTCGGTCGGCGCGCCTAGGCCGGTGCGGGAGCTGGACGACGCGGTGAGGGCCAGGGCCCGATGCGCCGTAGTTGACAGCCCAGAAGCGCCCGAGGAGACGGACGACGTGGCCGGGCTGGAGCTGGTCCTCCTGGAGGACCTCGTCTCCGGCAGGGCCGCGTGCCGGAGGGGCGAAATCTCCCTCTACAAGTCGGTGGGCTACGCCCCCTTCGACGTGGCCGCCATCTACCACGTCTACAGGAGGGCCAGAGAGGCTGGTCTGGGCGTTCAGCTCGTCTCTTCCTGACGTCACCTATCCATCCATCGACCCTGTCATCACAGACCTCCGCACCTCTCTCCTTAAATATAATTCCGATATATAATCGATATATGGAAATATAGTTTTTCTCCTTTATAAATTTTTGATATTCCGCCGTGGCCATAACGCTTAATAACGGGAATCCTAGATAATTATAATGCCGTGGGAGTTCGTCCTCACGGCCGATAGGTCCTCCTTCACCGACTACGGCGGCAACTCCTCCCTCGGCTACGTCGCCTGTATGCCGGCCAGGCTCGTCCCCCGTTTCTTCATGGACAAGTTCTTCACGCCGCCTGCCAAGGCAGACAGAGAGGGCAGGGCGATACACGCGCCCTACGCCCTCAGGAAAGTGGAGGCGATACTGGTCAACGCCGGCTATAGGGACGTGGCGGTGGTGCCTCCCGAGAGGCTGGAGAGGGCCGTGGGGCCAAGGACCAAGCTCCTCGGCGTCGGCGCGGGGCACGACCCCTACGGCCTCTCGCCCGTCAGCACGTTCCTGACGACGATACTCGGAGGCGGCGAGACGTGGACGGCTCGCTTCTTCAGGGAGCTCGGCGAGAGGGTTGAGAGGCTTAAGGCCAAGTACGGCTTCAAGGTAGTGGTGGGGGGCCCCGGCGTGGAGCAGTTGATGAGGGCGGGGAGGCCTAGGTGGGCCGACGTTGTATTCATCGACGACGTCGAGGTGACGCTGCCCAAGTGGCTCCCCAAAATACTCGCCGGGGAGGAGGTCCCGCCGGTGATAAGGCCCGGCGTGGACGAGTACCCCGCGGCGGAGGACATACCGGCCATAGTCAACCCGGCGCGCCTCGGCGAGGTCCAGATAACGAGGGGCTGCCCCCGCGGATGCCAGTTCTGCTCCGTGACTCCGGTGACCTTCCGCTCCATCCCCATATCCACCGTGGTGAGGGAGGTCGAGGTCAACTTGAGGGCCGGCTGGACGCAGGTGGACCTAATCACCGACGACCTCTTGCTGTACGGCACGTCGCCCTACGGCCCCAACAGGCTCAAGGTAAACCACGACGCCATAGTGAAGCTCTATGAGGCCATAAAGTCCGTGGAGGTCGACGGGAGGAAGGTCCGCCACATCTTCTTCAGCCACGTCTCGGCGGCCCCCGTCGTGGAGTCGCCTAGGACCGTCAAGGCGGTCGCCGAGCTCGGAGGGCTGGGGCCGGACAAGGGCGACACGCCCGTGATAGGGCTGGAGACTGGTAGCATAAGGATTCTGAACAAGTACATGAGGAACAAGGCATATCCCTACCCGCCCGAGAAGTGGCACGACGTAGTGTTGGAGGCGACGGCGATACTCAACGAGAACTACATCTATCCCGCCTACACCATGACCATAGGATATCCAGACGAGACGGAGGAGGACATAAGGCAGACCCTCGAGATAGTCGAGAAGATAGTGGACCACGACTTCGTGGCTTGGGTGTTCCCCCTCCCAGTAATACCCATGTACACCTCGGCCTTGAGGCATCTGAGGCATCCGACCTTGGACTACCTCCCAGAGGGCTTCTGGGACGTCCTCTACGTCAGCTGGCGCTACAACCTGAAGGTCACTAGGAGGCTCGCCCCCGTCCTTCTCCAGAACTCCCGCAACAAGCTGGTGAGCAAGATAGTCAACTACATGATAGATAGAGTCTTCAGCTCGATAGACTGGATGTTCCAGCGGCTGAAGGAGACCAGAGGGAGGTCGTCCCTAGAGCTGTCCTCCATCCATCTGGACAACGCATTGGGCGTTCTGAGGTCGGTGTATTGGCTGACCAGGATATCCTTCGGGGCCAAGGAATAGCTAAAGGAATTCGTCCAGCCTTTTCGGCGTCCTTATAAGGGATAGGGGATCCCTCTCGACGAGCTGGACGTACTTGCGGTAGTCCTCGTCCAGAGGCCTTAGCTGGAGCCGGCGGAGGGTCTCCCTTATCTGCCAATTCCCGACGGAGACGTAGTACCTCTCGCCGATCCTCCTCACGATGGAGACCGTGCCCTTCCTGCCCAGAGAGGCCAGCTTCTCCAAGACGGCCAGCCTCGCCGCCTCGTAGCCTCCGTCCATAGTGCTCCTCCTGCCTCTCGGGTCCTCCACCACCTCTATCTCGGCGGCCCTCCCGCCGTATATCCACCTCTCCAGGTAGAAGAACCGCAGAGGGCCCGGCGCCACCACGACGAGGTAGCGGTTGTCGAGATACTCGGCGTAGCCGTAGAGCGTCTGCGCGACCTCGGGCATCTGCCTCACCCTATCCGCGATGGAATCCCCCACGGCCACGTCCACCGCAGTGATGCTCCAGCGAGTCGGCACCAGCCTCCTCCGATGCCTAGCGCCCAGCAGGCCCAGCGCGAAGGCCCTCTGTATTGTGTAGAGGTCGACGCCGCGGCGGTAGAGCTCAACCGCCGCCTCGCCGGCTTGAAGGTCGTCGGCCATGGCCCTCTCGAGCGCTCTGGGAACCACGGGATTGCCGTCGATCCTCACGCCGTCGAGAGGCGCCCTAGGCCCCATGGGCTTCTCCCTCAAGTCGAACTTCATCGTCTGGACGGGATCCTTGGCGAGCCTCATCTCAACGTCGACAGGTCTCTCGGAGACGGCCAACAGCGGCAGCTCGCCCAGCTCCCAAGGCCTGGACGTCTGCCGGAAGCCGAACGCCATGTAGCTCCTGAGCCTTATTATCTCCTCGAGGTCTTTTCCCCAGAGCAGTCTGGGGTCGTCGTAGGCCCTCGCCGCGTCGCCCGTCACCTCGGGAGGCTCGCCTATGTATACCCTCACCCGCGGCCACCCTGCCTCGCCCACGACGGCGCTGGGCGGAGTCGCGCCGAAGATCTCGCGCCCTCTGATTCTGAAGAGCGACGACTTGACTGCGTTGATCCTCTCCACTATGGGGCATCTAGGCAGACCGCACAACATCTTCCGCCCCTGGCACTTGGCGCAGATCGAGTACATCCCGACGCTATTGGGGTGCCTCAATAAAAACCTCTCGTCCGAAGTGGGCGAGCCGCTCCGACCGCGCCGGCAACTCACCTGAGGTGAGTTCGGCATATTAAGAGCGGCTTCCCGCAAGCCGTGTTGGCCGAGCTCTCGTTGGCTTGGAAAGCTCTTTGGGAACGCAAGGGGAGGACCATAGGGACTATTGTAGGCGTCATGATAGCGTTCGCGGCGCTCTCCTTGGCCGTGTCCGTCGGCAACTCGTTCAAGGCCTCAACGCAGGAGTTCTTCGCGAGTAGCTTCGGCGTAAACAACATATACATTGTCGGCCAGAGCTTCACCGACGCCGACGTGGCGACTATAACGTCGTATATATCGCCCTACGTCGTGGCGGTGGTGCCCGTGGCCTCAGCGCCCGTCACCGTCCAGGTGCCCGGCGGAGAGAGCACGGCGGCGACCTTATACGGCGTCCCTGCCCAGAACATATCCGCGCTCATACCGAACACGGCGCTCTACGCCGGGACGGACGCCGTGGCGGGCCCCATAACTCTTGTGGGCTACTACGTGGCCTTCGACGAGGCCACCGGGCAACAGAGGCTCTACGTGGGCACCCCCATAGTCTTAAGCTATAGGGGCAGGACGCACACCCTCGTCACGGGCGGCATAATAGCGGCGGGCGCCCCCAACCCAGCCCTCAATACGATGACCGCCGTGGTCGTTGACATAAACGAGTTCAGATCCATAACAGGCATCGACACATACCGCACGATAGTGGTCACCTTGAGGAGCCAGGACGACCTAGCCCAGATCCAGAGCTTGCTCAAGTCCATATTCCCAAACGCCGAGGTCTTCTCGCCTCAGTCCATCTCCCAGACCATAACGGCGTTCTTCACAGGCCTCGAGCTTTTTCTCGGCTTGGTTTCTGGCGTCTCTACTGTAATCACCGCGCTATGGCTTTACGATACTATGACCATATCTGTGCTCCAGAGGACTAAGGAATTCGGCATACTTAGAGCCGTAGGCTTTAGAAGAAGACAGATAACAGCCATGATACTCTACGAAGCCCTAATAATTGCGGCCATAGGAATAGCGGCGGGGGCCGCCTTGATGGCGCCGCTGGGTCTCGTGAAGATAAACTTCTTCGCGCTGGCGGGCCAAAACGTGCAGACTCCGTCTGTGCGCGGGAGGGGCTTCGGCCCCTTTAGGGGACCCGGCGCCTTCGGCTCTGTCTCGCTCTCCCCCGATCCCCGGATAGCGGCTCTGGCCGCGCTCTTGGTGCTTGCCGTAAATCTGATCGGCGCCTTGATCCCCGCTGTCAGGGCCGGCAGGCTCAACATAGTAGAGGCGTTGAGGTACGAGTAGCCACCCGTCGACTCACTTGAGGTGAGTCACGTATTTATTAACGCCAAGCAACTTAGCCTATGAACGCCAAGGCCTTAATGGCGGTAGTCCTAGTAATGGCCTCGTTGGCCGCGGCGGGCCCGGCCATACAGATAACCTCGGCTGGCTCGTCCGGCGGCAGTTGCTCCTCGCTCCAGCTGACTCTGTTGAACGCCCAGTGGGCTTCCCTCCCCCAATACAACGGTAGCTCGGCCTCGCTCACGCTCACATTCTACTCCTCCTGCACGTACCACGCCGTGACGTTCACGCTGGCGCCGCAGTGTCCCTACATCTCGCCGGGGCCGCCGGCCTTCGTCCAATCCATACCGGCGAACTCCATGTTCTCCGTCACTCTCCAGCTCTACGCAGAGCGGCTCAACGTCACGTGCCCTCTGGAGGTGGTCGCCGACGCCCAGTACGGCGCGGGCTTCAGCCAGACGCTCGACGCCTCGGGCGCCTACTTCCTGACGGTCTTCGTGCCTCCGTACCCGACCTTCTCCGCGTCTCTGCAGGGATCCGCCTACCTCGGCCTGCCGAGCGAGCTCGCGCTGGTCGTGCGGGATCCCTATTCCTTCCCCGCGCAGGTGTCCGTGTCGGGGCAGTCCGCCGCCGTGCTCTCGCCCACATCGCCTGTGTCCATACGAGGCGACGTCGCCATACCGCTTAAGGTCGTGCCCTATTCCCAGTCGGCGGCCGTCGTGGTCTCCATAAGGTCGCAGGACGCCTTGGGCAACCCCGTCTCGTACACCTACACGCTCTATCCGCCAGTCGTGCAGCCCCCGACGCCGACGATATCCATATCGCCGAGCACGTTGTACCTAGACCAGCTCAACAACGTGACGATATCGGTGTCTGTGCCCTTCGGCGCTAATGGGACAGCGGCGGTCTTCATATCCGGCGCCTCGGCGCCCGCCTCCCCGGTGGTCGTGCCGATAGTCAACGGCAGAGGCGAGGCCTCCGTCGAGATAACGCCGCTTCAGCCCTCGGTGACGTTCCAGGCGTCTGTGTCCTACTCTGTGGAGGGCTATCAACAGTCGGCGCAGATATCGGCATCGATCTGGGCGGTCCAGCCGCCGACTGCGTTGGCCGGCTTCACTGTGTCGCCGCAAGTGCTCATATCCAACTCGGCCAACAACTTAACGTTCACAATAGAGGCGCCGGGGAGGTTCAACGCGGCTATAACTATATCGGGTGCGTCCGCAGGCGTGCCCATGCCCATATACATCTCGGGCGTCGGCTCGGCATCCTACTCGCTCGTGGTCTACCCCACCGCGCAACAAGTCTCCATATCGGCGACGATCCAGACAGAGCGCGGGACGCAACAGTACACAGTCAATCTGCCTGCCACCTCCTCAAACATATTCCTCGCCGCCCCCTCCCCGACCTCCGTCACGGCGGGCGGCAACAGGTCCGTCGTGGTCAAGCTGGTCAACCAGGGCAATGTGCCGGTGGAGAAGGGCGTATTGGTCATAGCGCCCGCCTCGGGCTCGCCTGTCTTGATGGGCACCGTCGTGTACAACTTCTCGTCGCTTCCGCCGCTCGGCGTGGTTGAGGTGCCCATAAGCTTCCTGGTGCCGGCAGGCCAGACGGGCTCTCTGCCGTTCCAGTACACCGTGTACTACACGACGCCTCTCGGCTCCGGCCAAGCCCAAGGAGTCTTCTACGTCCAGTCCTTCCAGCCTCCCTCGGTACTCATATCGTCGACGTCGGTCACCCCGCAGACGCCCGCGCTCGGCGCCCCCTTCTTCGTCTCCGTCACTGTGATAAACAACGGCTTTGTGGCCGTCAACAACCTACAAGTTCAGCTGGAGGCGCCGCCGGGGCTGACGCCGATAACCCCCACGCTCAACTACATAGGCAACCTCGCGCAACAACAGTCGCAGACCGCCACGTTCTCTCTGAACGCCACGAGGCCGGGCAGATACGTCGTGACACTCCTCGTGACGTACCAAGACCAGTACGGCCACGTCTACAACCAGACAGTCACGTTGCCGGTGGCCATAGGCGGCAACTCCACTAGGCGGTTCGGCAACTTCACGAGAGCCGCGCCGGGGGCGGGCGGAGCGGCGTCAGACGCGACCGTTGTTGCGGTCGCGGCGGTGGCCGCGGTCGCAGTTGCGCTGGTGGCGATCGGGATATGGCGGAGGAGGAGATAAGGCTGGTTGACGTACACAAGAGCTACGGGGGCTACCAGGCCCTTAGGGGCATCACCTACTCGATCCCCCGAGGGATATTCCAGTGCGTTGTGGGGCCCTCCGGCAGCGGCAAGACCACCTTGTTGCACATAATAGGCGGCATAGACAGGCCGACGAGGGGCGAGGTCTGGGTTGCCGGAGTGAGGCTCAACGACCTCAACGACGACCAGCTCGCCGACTTCAGAAACAAGAACGTCGGGTTCGTCTTCCAGATGTTCTACCTAATACCCAGGATGACGGTGCTGGAGAACGTGGAGCTCCCCCTAATACTCCGCGGCGTCCCGAAAGCCCGGAGGCGCGAGATGGCGCTAGAGGCGCTCAAGCTCGCGGGGCTAGACGGCGTGGATCCCAAGAAGAGACCGACCCAGCTATCGGGAGGCGAGCAACAGAGGGTGGCCATAGCCAGGGCCATAGTCGCGAGGCCCCGCATCCTCCTCGCCGACGAGCCCACGGGCAACCTCGACAGCGTCACGGCGGCGAAGGTCATGGAGACCTTCCTCTCCCTCAAGAAGGAGCTCGGGATAACCATAGTCATGGTCACCCACAACCTGGAGCTCTTGAAGTACTGCGACAGAGTCGTGCGGCTGAGAGACGGGGTAATAGTCGAGTGAGAGCTATTTAGGCAGGTAGACGTCTAGAAGTATCTTAGACGTCGTTGAGGGCAGAGGCGTTCTTGACGCCGTTTATATCGAAGAGCACGTGCCGAAGAGCTGTGGCGGTATCTCCAGATCCGCGCTGTCGGCAAAGCAACAGCGTAGCAGAGCGGAGTTGAGGAAATCGCGAGCGATGTCCACCTTATCAGGTTCAGCACTCGGCAAACTCCGCATGCTACGGGCGAGGTCTCCCAGTCATCACCGCGGTCTCAGACGCAGAGGGTTTTAAACTTGGCGGAGGTCTGATTTTTGACGTTATCGAAACCGTTTTTGTCATAGAACTATTAACTAAGTAAATTAATCGCCGAATTTTTTGAGGCGAGGTCGCGGGGGCTACACTTAAAAATAATAAACGATGTTAATACGTGGATAGGCGGAGGCTCTTGGAGCTCTTCGGCCCGGCTTGGATAGCCATGATGGCAGACGTCGACGCGGCCAGCGTGCTGACAGCTGTAGTTTCCGGCGAGACTTACGGCTACGGCCTCCTCTGGCTTATGGCCCTCTTGACGATCCCGCTGTTCCTTATACAGAACGTCGCTGGGCGCGTCGGCGTTGCGGGGCGCGGCAGAGGGCTCGGCGAGCTGATCAGGGAGAAGTTCGGGCCTAGGTGGGCTCTTGCGGCCGCCATGCCTATGTTCTTCGTGGACATGTTCTCATACGCCGTGGAGTTCACGGGCATGGCTGTCGGGGCTGCAATGCTCGGCCTCCCCAAACTGGTCCTCGTGGCCCTATACGGCGCGGCCTTGCTGGCCGTGGCGGGCAAGCGCTATAGGGAGGCGGAGCGCTACATACTCCCCGTGGCCCTCCTCATGCCTCTGGCCTTCATCGCCGAGGTAGCGATAAGGGGCTACGATCCGTCCAGCCCTCTCCTGTACGTGTCGGCCGACCGCCAGTTCCTCTTCATGGTGGCGGCCAACGTAGGCGCCGTCGTTATGCCGTTCATGTTGTTCTACCAAGCTTCCGCCACCTCGCGGAAATACGCGTCGTCGGACGGCGACGGGCGGGCTAAGGCGTCGTGGGCCTCGCGGGAGACCCTCGCAGGCGCGATCGCCTCGCAGATATTGATGTCTGCCATAATGGCCGCGTCAGCTGGCCTCGACGGGGCCGATCCCATGAGCCCCGCACAGCTGGCGTCTGCGTTGTCCCGCGTGGCGGGGCCCTACTCGCCCTACGTCTTCGGCGTCGGGCTCATAACGGCCTCGTTCCTCGCCTACGTGGTGATCGCGCTGGCGAGCGCGTGGGGGGCCGTCGAGGCCCTCGGCATCAGGGACAGATCTAGGCGCGATTTAGTCTACGCGCTCGAGCCTCTGCCGGCGCTGGCGGCCGTCGTGCTGATGCCCGGCAACAACGCCGCCGAGATTGCGCTGGAGCTCATGGCCGTCTCGCCTCTGGTGCTGGTGGTGCCCGGCGTCTTGCTGGGCCTTCTGGCAATGGACAGAGACGTCATGGGCGATCTGGCCTGCGGCGGCGCCTACTGCAAGGCGTACTGGGCCGCCTTGGCTCTGCTCGCCCTCTCGGGCGCTGTAGCGCTTATATATTGACCGGCTTAGTCGTCTGTGTTGAAGATATTCGACAGATATAGCAGACAGATCGCCGTCATAGGCGATGAGGGCCAGAGGAGGCTGAGGCGGACGTCCGTCGCGGTCTTCGGCGTCGGCGGGCTGGGGACCCACGTGGCGTATTACCTCGCGGCCGGCGGCTTCGGAAGACTCTACCTCGTCGACTCGGACAAGGTGTCGTTGCCGGATCTACACAGACAGGTCCTCTACTCCACATCGGACGTTGGCGCCCTCAAGGCCGAGGCCGCCGCGAGGCGCCTCAGAGACATAAACCCCGAGGTCGAGGTGGAGCCGGTGGCCGAGGAGATAAGCCCGTCCCTCGCCTCGGAGCTGGCCGCGAAGGCCGACGTGCTGGTCGATGCCTTGGACAACTGGGCGACGAGGCACGTGGTCAACAGAGCGGCGGTGGGGGCCCGCAAGCCGTTGGTGCACGGCGCGGTGCAGGAATGGTACGGCCACGTCACCACGGTAATCCCCGGCGTCACTCCCTGTCTCCAGGACCTCTTCGGCCGGCTCAAGTCGCTCCCCTCCTGCGCCCAGGGGTTCTGCCCCGTGTTGGGCCCCGTCGTAGGCCTCGTGGCGTCGATAATGGCTCTGGAGGTCTTCAGGACGGCCCTCGGCTCGCCGTCGCTCGCCGGCAAGTTGCTGGTCGTCGACCTCAAACACATGGCCTTCGACGAGATACGGGTGGAGAGGGACGAGAACTGCCCCGTGTGCGGCTATGTCGGGAGGTGAGCTGACCCCGGCCCAGCGGCTGGTGCTGTACTATATGGCCTTCGAGGCTCTGTACAACTCGCGGGTCTGGCTAACCTTCGACGATTTGAGGAGGGGCACCGGCCTTTCGACCAGGACGTTGAGATCTGCGTTGGTCAAGCTCCGCGAGCTCGGCTACATAATCAGCGTCATGGATCCCTCGAGGGGCAGGAAGTTCCTCCACAGAGTTTTGCTAAACAGGCTCTACCCGGCGCCCGAGCTGGAGGGCCTTTACCTCGTCGACGTCAGCGGGGACTTGACGCCGGAGGCGGTGAAGATCCTCTCCAACGCCGATGTCGTCCTCTATACCGACTCGGTGGACCCCAAGAGGGTTGAGGCCTACGCGAGGAGGCTAGAGCGCTTTAACGGCACGATCCCCAACGCCAAGCTGGTGGCAGTGGCTTTCAACCCCGTCCTAGACGACGTGGAGAAGCTAAGTGCGGTGGTCCACGAGGCCAGATACATCTGCGCCTCCAACGCCATAGATAAGGCCTTGGGCTCCTGCCTCGCCTGCGGCCTTGTAGACGTGGACTACGGCGCGTTTAGGATAAAGGCCGTGAGGGACGAGGACGAGCTGGCCGAGCTCGTCAAGAAATACGACGTGAAGAGCACGTTGCTTTTGCAGACGTGTGACGGGAGGAAGCTGGAGCTCGTCGTCTTGAAGCGGCGGACGGCCGTCCGTGAGCGCCGGTCTCAGTAAAGCTCGCCTAGGAACCAGAGCATAAGTTGAACCGCTGGAAGCAGTCCGCGCGAAGGCGAGGCCGTCGAGCGTTATATTCTTAAACTGTACCTTCAACGGCTTCTATGAGCACCAAGTATGTAGAAGTCGGCGAGTTGAAGGAGGGCTCGTACATAGTAATAGACGGAGAGCCTTGCCGAGTTGTCGAGATAGAGAAGTCGAAGACGGGGAAACACGGGTCCGCCAAGGCGAGGGTCGTAGCCGTCGGGCTTTTCGACAACGTCAAGAGGACTCTCAGCGTGCCCGTCGACACGCAGGTGGAGGTCCCCATAATAGAGAAGTTCACGGCCCAAGTCCTGGCAATATCCGGCGACACGGTCCAGCTGATGGATATGCGGGACTACAAGACCCTCGAAGTGCCGATGAAGTACGTGGAGGAGGAGGCCAAGGGCAAGCTGGCCTCAGGCGTTGAGGTGGAGGTCTGGCAGATCTTGGACCGCTACAAGATCACGAGGGTTAAGTAGCCTCCGAGGGGGGAGGGGCGACAAATATATAGTAGGGATCTTTGCCCTGTATCTCCGCCATTATTCTGCCGACCAGCAACTCCACGGGATCCACGCCTACCCGTTTCCTTATGTCCTCGTAGCTCTCGAACGGCTTCTTCCTCCTCTCGGCCAATATTTCCTGGACCTTCTTCTTGCCTATCCCTTGGAGGAGCTCCAGCGAGTGCATCTTCAGGGTGAGGGGACCCGCCTTGTTGAACCAGTCCACGTACTTCTGCTCTTGGGACTGCACTATCTGCCTCACGAGCTGGGCGAGGGCCTCCCTAGCCGGCGGCTGGAGATCCTCGAACTTTATCCTGCGCACTATCTTGTCGACCTTATCCCGCTGGCCTACGCCTATGTAGACTCTTTCCCCTACCTCGACCTTGACGCCGGGCTTTAACGTGACCTCGAGAAGCGTGAAGCGATCCTCGCCGAGCACGTGCGCGTAGGTGGAATCTCTGGGAAACTCCCGCCTGATCCTGGCCGGGAGCTTGTACGCCGCCAGCTCCGGCGGTATTATGTCGAGGACATAGCCGTAATCCTCCCTTTTCCTCATGACCGCAAGATCTTCAACATCTCCTTGATCTCGTCGTCGGAGAACTCGCGGCGCTCCAACATCTGCAGTAGGTATCTCAACTCGTCGACGTCCTCCGGCATCAGATTAACCAGCTGTATTGCCGTGATCCTCGCAAACCCGAAACGCGAGATCAGCTCGTTGACCTTTGCCTCGGCCGAGTCCGCCGGAGCCGTCACCACCTTCTCCAGGAAGTCTATGGTCTTCCTCTGGACGTCGTTCAGCTCGAAGCTCTGAGAGAAGCTCCTGAGCACTTCCAACGCCTTGGCGTTTGTGATATCCTCAGATCTCCTTATCCTCTTCACGCTCACGTACCGCACTACGAAGGGGTTTTAAAGTCTCCATAGGATACGGCGGCCGTTGGACCGGCGGACGCGCCCCAATAGAGCCGCTACGCGCTTCTTAGAGGGACTAGGTGTTCCGGAGTGACTACGAGCTTCTTGGTCTTTGACCCCACCTCAACAAGCACTACGTAGGCGTCTCCCTGCCTCCCGACCACCACGCCCACTCTGCCTTGATACCTCCTGTGAGGGGCCGACTTTATAAAGGTGGGGTCTATATC
The DNA here is from genome assembly GCF_000193375.1 of Thermoproteus uzoniensis 768-20. GTDB lineage: Archaea > Thermoproteota > Thermoprotei > Thermoproteales > Thermoproteaceae > Thermoproteus > Thermoproteus uzoniensis_A. The sequence goes on along the minus strand of NC_015315.1, from coordinate 1,195,564 downwards.
TATGACGACCTTATCGCCCTCCTTGTACTCGTACATTAGCCGGGACAAGCCGCCCAGCCCCTTCTCCCTCGGCTTCTTCGTCAACAGCTTCCTGCTCTTGTACCTATAGCCGTGGGTCCTCTTCGGCATGCCCCGACAACTCGGCATAATTTAAAAACATTGTAGGCGCCGGCCGCGGGCCCTCAAGCATAGACAGTTAGGCACGACTGTTCGAGGTCTCCGATCCCGATCAACGAGAGGCGGCCCCTGGAGGCTTTTACGCTATGGAGGCATCTGTTGGTCTTCCCCTCCGGTGTAGTGGAGCTGTATGGCGTAATAGAGCTTGTCGAGGCCTGTGCCGTTCAGCGCCGAGACGAAGACCAAGTCGCCTATGCCTCCCAAGCCCAGAGAGGCCCTCAACAGCTCCCGGCCGAGCGGCGCCGACTCGAGAAGGTCTGCGAGGGCCTCCGAGTCGCTGGCCCACATAGATATCCTGTCCAGCTGATCCTCCGTGAGCAGATCTATTTTGTTCACGGCGACTACCTGGGGCAGTTTAAACCTGATCCTGCTGGAGAGGGCGAGGAGGGCCGTCGTGGCGAAGCCCTCAGGGCTCTGCATATAGGTGGCGTCGCCCACGTAGACCACAACGTTGTGCGTGTCTGACAGACGCTTGACTAGATAGGATCCGCTCTCCCTAAATGCGAAGAGCTCCATCTGGCCCGGCGTGTCGACGAGCACGATGGGGGCGCCGACGGCGCCTATCTCCTCCTTTATCCTGTCGGCCTCCGCCACGGCCATGTCTACAGACGCTATTATGGAGGCGTTGGGCCCCAGCTTGAACTGCCTCATTATCTTACGCGCGTTTATCCTCTCCCTTATATCTACGTCGGGGACGTACGGCAGATATTCGGCCGCCGGGTCCAGGTTGACCACGGCCACGTCGTATCCTTGTTCGTCCATCCAGTTGTAGAGGGCCGAGACCAAGGTCGACTTCCCGCTGCCGGCAGTCCCTATGAAGAAGACGACCAGCATTACCCCCGAGATCTAGACCTAGATATCTCTTCCGCGACCCTTCTGGCCACGTCCCTTACGTCATCTGCATACACAACGAAATAGCCCCGCCCCCTCTCGTCGTACCACAGCGCTGGGTACTTCTTGTCGCCGTGCACTTCGTATTTTATGCCCAGCCTCTCCAGAGCCTTCGCGACCTCATCCATGGAGGGCTTGGGGACCGCTAAACGTTTAGGGAGGATCCTGCCGAGGGATCTAGGAACTGTGGCGTCTATGTATACCAGCCAGAGTACCCTCCCCTCTTTCTTCTTCATTCAACAAGCACCGCGTTGACTACGCCGTCTTGGCCGGGCCTAGATGTGACTACGGCTCTCCCGACCTCGGTTTGGATCACGGCGCCTCTGACTATCTGCCCCCTCTTGGCGAAGTCAGGGTTGGAAGGCGTCGATATCACGGAGATTATCTTGGCCTTGACGGCCTTCTTCTCCTTGGGGTTGTAGACGTTGGCGTATTGGGCAGACCTCAGCCTCACCTTGACGTTGCCGCCTGTGACCCTTTCCACCTCGACGAGCTGAGGGCCGAGGCGGGGGACCCGCGGCGGGCCTCCGCAGAGCGCCTTGCGTTTGACCTTAGCCACTCTGCCCTTGACCCCGCCTGTGGGCTTCCTCAAGTCGTTGCCTTGGTAGAAGGCGGCCGACTTCACGGCACGTCGCGTTCTTGGGTATAAATGCTTTAACGCCATGGCACTGCCTTGGCCCTCGCCGGCCGGACGCGGCCGATAAGACACGCGGAATACCGAGTAAGGGGGCCAACCTTTAATAATAAGTGATCCGGGCCCTATATGCTTAGGCGTATTGGTTATGCTCTTCACTATACTAATCTAAAAAATCTTGTTGTAAAACTTTCGCAAGTTCCCCCATTGTACATTACGACCTACACGTATACCATGAAGAAAGTTGGCGTTCTCTACGACGTTATAGGCAACGTCGAGGAGCCCTACGGCTTGATCAAGCCCGCGGCTATAGACAACTCCGTGATAGGCCAAGCGATCTATATAGATGAGGCCGACTTGAAGAAGAAGAGGAGGCGCGGAGGGACATGACCCGGCGCATCTTGGCCTGGCTCGCCGAACAGGACCTCGTCTGCCCCAACTGCGGCGCCGTGAATAAGGTGCGCGTGGACTACGAGCAGGGCGTAATAGTGTGTACCGAATGCGGCACCGTCATTAGGGAGGGCATAGTGGATCTGGGGCCTGAGTGGCGGCGGCCGGAATCGTCCAGGGCCTTCGTGGGCGCCTCGGGGACCGAGCTCGGCGACGTGGAGCGGGGCGTCGTCAAGATATCCGACAAGCTGAGGGCGTTGAGGCTTAAACGCGCGGCGAAGCCCATCACGTCGGCATCGGAGAGGCTGGAGATCGACATGAGGGAGTTCTACGACTCCCTCCGCGAGCTCTTGGGAATCCCCAGAGCCATTATAGACGAGGCGGTGGCGCTTTACAAGAAGGCGTACGAGATGGGCTTCAGATCGCCGAGGCGCGAGGGCTACGCCGCGGCCCTCTACTTCGCCGTGAAGCGCCACGGAGTGGGCGCCGTGACCTACCGCTCCTTGGTGGAGAAGGCCGGGCTGGACAGAGGCGCGTTCATGTCGGCCTACATGGAGTTCCTGCGCTACATGGCGCAAGCCGGCGAGAAGATGCCGAAGGTCGACCCGAGGGTATACATACCGAGGATAGTCTCTGCGTTGGGCCTAGACGGAGAGCTCGGGGCCCAGGTGCAGAGGATCGCCGCGCATCTGCTGAGCTATATAATACGCTCGCCGAGGATCAGAAACGGCAGGAAGCCGCAAGTGCTGGCCGCCGTGGCCGTTTACTTCGCCTGCTTCATATCAGGCATCGAGGTGACCCAAAAGGACGTGGCTAGGGCGGCGGAGTCGACAGAGACGCCCATAAGGGATCTTCTGAACGAACTCGCGGATCTCCTCTATATAGAGCTCTACGTCTAGAACACCTCTTGTATCCCTCTCTCAAGAAAGTCCAGTGTCTGGTTGCCGTCCAGCAGGGGCGGCGCCGCTACAGATCTCACAACCGCCACAACTAAACTAATGCCGCGTTAAAGCCCTACCTTGACCTGAGGGGCGAGGTTTACCGCCGCTCATAACGCTCTGCGGCCATCGCGCGGTGGGTTTTTAAGTCGTTTTTCGTATTTTGCTGTGTCGGATTTGCTGGATAGGGAGTTCGTGGTGGAGGTGGGCGGCGAGAAGTACCGCCTCAAGCCGGAGAAGATCTGGGTGCTCCAGCCTCCGGGGAAGCCGGGCGTCGTGATTGCGCTTTTCAAGACCCCCGACGGGAAGAAAGTGAGGAAAGTCGTGGCCAGACTACCTCCATAGGCCAGACGCGGCGAATCCCCTTAGCCTAGCCAAGACGCCGTTATAGAGCCACCGCATAGCTACGCGGACAGAACACCACACCGAGAAACCCCGCGACTCCTCCTCTACTAAGATCTAGGGTATATACTCCGAGTACACAAGGTTTATATCGTTACTGGCTTGAGCCAGCGTGCCTAAGATCACCTCGGCCGTCCGATCAAGCGCTGGTTATAGAAGAAAGGTTAACGTCCCAAGGGCTACAATGTCCATCCTTGTGATCACGGTAGTAGTCCTAGCCGTCGCGCTGGTGGTAGCCTACAAGAGCGGCCTCGTCGCGGGGATCGGCGGGATTTCGGCCGGCGGGGCGCAACCGGCGACGGGCCGTAACGGCATAAATATCGGCGCGGCGTTGGCCGGGCCCGGCGCTTCGGGCAACGGACCGCGGATAGGGCGCGGCAAGCCCAACGCCGACGTGTTGGCGGTTGCTACGTTGCCTCCAGAGTTCACAGTCGTCGGCCCCTACGCTCGCCTTCTCTACGAACGCCTGGGCTTGCCGGAGGGCTCTGCGTTGAACGCCTCGGCTCTCAACCGTAGTCACGTCAGGTTGGCCTGGCACATAGACCGCCTAACCCTCGTGATGCCTAACGGCACGAATATAGCCGTGGAGGCTAGGACGGAGGTTATCCAGGTAGAGGCGGGCGGCTTCTGGGTAACAATACCGCCGGCGTCTGTGAAGCCCAACTACGAAATAACTATCGTCAAGGGGAATAACACGTTAGCGGCCTTGATGGGAGTCGCGGAGAATCTGCTTAAACAGATGTTACATAGGCCACAACCGCCGTGGCCGCACGAGGTAAATACAGCGAACTTTACACTGATAAAAGTGAGAGTAATAGTTCCTCATTGGCCTATAAAAATAACGCCGCCCGAACTCATTGTCCCGCCGCAACTATGGTCTACGCTGAATATCACCACGAGCCGCACCGGCAACTCCACTAAAGATCCCACGTGGGCTTTGTCTACATTTGCCAAGATTAACTCAAGCAACGCGGTCTGCGGCTATATATTCCCTCTAAACGGTAGCGATCTGGTAATACCCATCAGCGACTATGCCGGCGTGCCGCTGACGATATTCCAAGACTTCGAAAACAACGGGCGGATCGTAAGGTTCCTTATGCCGCAAGTCGTCGCCCAGCTGTGGCCTCCCGCACTAGTGGAGAATGTATGGCCTTCCGGGAGTAGCGAGCCCCTCAGCGTAGCCGGCACGCCCCTCACAAGCCCGGTTGATTGGCTCGCGTCGGGCGTCACCTTGTGCATATCACAACTGAGTAGCGGCAACGGCAACTACCAGATAACGCTAACGGCGGCTGTGAACGGAAATAACTACACCATCGCTACTATCTACGAGAACCCGGTCGCTGGAGGATACTATATAGGGATATCGTTAGGCCCAGGCGTCCAGGGATTTGCTAACCCGGTTGTGGCCGTGAACGCCAGTCCGGTGCCTTTCTCTGTATCCTTCCCATACAGCGCATCGTCGATCTTCTACCCCTCGATCGCCTTCGAGACCAACGATACCTCTTCCTCGTTCTTCGGCAACAACACAGACTTCGCCCTGAGTTTCCAGATGGGCGATAGCCCCTACGACGTCGGCGAGTGGCCGCTCTATTACTCCATCAGCAACGATCTTACGTGCCAGAGCGTCTGGGGCACGAGTTGCGTGGGAAACACATGGCCGCCCACCAACACAGTGTGGGGCGCCAGCGGCTTGACGGTCCTCTACTACTACGGATCGTCTTACGACGGAGCGGTGGGGTCGACGGGCTTGTTGCAGTCGCAAGGCTACGCGAATGTGGTGGGCGTCTCGTGCAACTACGTGGATACAGACCTCAGCTCCTTGAACGTCGTCGTGCTTAAAGGCATAACCTAACCTTTTCAACTCCACCGACGGTTTTCGTCGATTCGACGCTCGACGGATTTCTCAGTCACGCGCCCTAGCGCCTGGGCGCGTCGCGCCGCGAGGCATATTAATTAAACCCCTCGTGAGGAGCGTCGTGGGGGAGGAGACCCAGCAAATGGAGGAGGAGACCTTGACCGAGATAGAGATACAGATACTTCAAGGCCTCGAGAGGCTTGGGGGTAGCTACCAACAGAGAAACCTGTGGAAGTATATAGGCATAGACAGCAAGACGGGGTTGCCGATACTCGGCAGGTTGGAGAAGCGCGGGTTGATAAAAAAAGAGAGGGTGGGCGGCGAGAGGAGGGGGGTCTACATAGTCAGGCTTACCGAGAAGGCCTACAAGATGTTGTCGGAGCTCAGAGAGAAGGCCGAGGAGATGGCCAGATTCGACGTGAGCAAGCTCGGCGACGAGCTGAGGGCGCTTCTCTCGATCCCCTGCACTTTCTGCCCCTATATAGAGAGATGCGGCTTCAGCTTCGTGGACCCCCTCCACTGCGAGCTCCTCACGAGATGGTCCATGTCCCTGGAGGAAAATGAGCGAAAGGATTAGGTCCTTCATCGCGATAGACGTGGCGGCGAAGGCAGTGGTCGACGCAGTGCTGGCGTTGCAGAGAGGGCTTATGGAGACCGGCGCCGATCTGAAGCCGGTGGAGCCCCACAACCTACACCTAACCCTCATATTCCTCGGAGAGCAGCCGAGGCGGAACTTGGACGAGATAGCCAGGAGGCTGGAGGGCCTCTCACACAGGCGCTTCGCCATCGAGTTGAGGGGCGTGGGCGCGTTTCCGAACCCCTCGAGCCCTAGAGTGGTCTGGATAGACGTAGGCAGAGGGAGGGAGGAGCTGGTCAGGCTGGCGCAAGACGTGAGGGCGCTCACGCGGGAGTTCGCCGAGGAGGACGAGGAGTTCACCCCGCACCTCACGGTTGCGAGGGTGAAGGGTCCCAAAAACCGCGATAGGCTGGCCGCCTTTATCGAGGCCCACCGCTCGGACTATTTCGGGGAGGTTGAGGTGGCCGAGGTCAAGCTCAAGAGGTCTACCCTGACGCCGCGCGGCCCCATATACAGCGACCTCTATGTGAAGAGGCTCGCCTAGATGGCCGTCGAGGAGGTTCTGAGAGAGGCCGCGGGGCTCGTAACGCCGCCGCGCGAGCTGGAGGATAGGGTGCGCCGCATATCGGAGAAGTTCAAGGAATATGTAGGCGGGCTCCTCTCCAGGCTGGGCGTCGAGGGATCGGTGGAGCTGGTCGGCTCCTCTGCCAGAGGCACTTGGCTACCCGACGGAATAGACGTGGACGTCTTCGTGGTCTTGCCCAGGAGCTATCCCAGGGACTTCCTCGAGGAGCTGGTGGAGAGGCTTAGAGCCGAGATGGAGAGGGACGGCGTGCCCGTTGAGGTGCGCTACGCCGAGCATCCCTATCTGGTCGCCCACAGCGAGGGCGTCGAGGTCGACGTGGTCCCCTGCTTCGAGATGAAGCCCGGCGAGCCGATCCTCACGGCGGCCGACAGATCGCCGCTCCACCACAGGTACCTCTCGTCGAGGCTTAACGACAAGCTCAAGCTAGACGTCCGCCTCTTGAAGAGGTTCATGAAGACCGTAGGCGTATACGGCGCCGAGGTCAAGGTAGAGGGCTTCTCGGGCTATCTAACCGAGCTGTTAGTAGCCCACTACGGCTCCTTCCTCTCCGTGCTGGAGGCGGCGGCCAGATGGAGGCCGTACAGGACCGTGGTGGATCCCGAAGGGCATTACCAAGATCCGAGGAAGGCGGCCCGTAAGTTCAGAAGCCCTCTCGTGGTAGTCGACCCGGTGGATCCAAACAGAAACGTCGCGGCGGCGGTCTCCATGACCTCGATGGCCACCTTCGTCCTAGCCGCCAAGAGGTTCCTCCAAAGGCCCTCCATCTCCTATTTCCTGCCGCAGGCCGCCGGGAGGGCGCTCCCCGTGCCCGCCGTGGTCCTCCGGTTCCCTTATCCCCAGAAGCCGCCCGACGTGGTGTGGGGGATGTTCAAGAGGTATGCTAGGGCCCTCGCCAATAAGCTGGACGAGTGCGGGTTCAAGGTATTGAGGTTCGGCGTGGACAGCGATGAGAGGACCTTCGTCGACATCGCCTTCTTGGTCGAGTCGACGGCTCTCCCCGAGTACGAGCTACACGAGGGGCCCCCGGTCTTCAGCGATGCCGCGGACAAGTTCGTGGAGAAGTACGCCGGCTCCGACGTCGTGGGCCCCTTCGTCGCGGAGTCGAGGATATACGTGATAAGGAGGAGGAAGATTAGAGAGATAGGCGAATGTCTCGACAAGGCCCTCAAGGAGCTGGGTCTGAGGCCCCAGGAGATCAAGAAGGGGACGTACCCGCCGCTCTCCTCGAAGAACCCCTGGATTAGCTGACAGTTGAACTTATATTTTCAGAGTTCTCGATACCCATGGACGTGTATACCCTCAAGTTCTACAAGAAGGCCGCCGACTTCATCGCCGAGCTGGATAGAGAAATAAGCGAGCTCGAGGAGTCGGTCAAGGCGTTGGGAGCCGAGGTCGAGCAGCTTAAGGCGGCTGCCGAGAAGTACTCGCGGCTTCAAGCCTTGTTGAAGAAGTTCAAGCCGGGGGAGGGCGGGCAGACAACCATAGAGGTGACTGGGCTCGGCATATATATCGATCCCAGCCCCCTCGTCAAGTACGACATATACAGCCAGTCCTACGCCCACATGCTCGACCTGCTCTCGGTCTTGAAGAAGGTGAGGGAGGTCGCCAACACGGTGATCACCGAGGGGGGCCTCGAATCGGCGCCTATAGCGGTGCAGTACAAACAGGGGATACCGGTGAAGCTAATTCTGACCTAGGAGCCTCCTCAACGACTCGCCCGTTATAATTATTGAGGCGTTCTTCTCGACCCCCAGCCTCCGGGCCAGCACGTCGCATTTGGCTCTGAAGAGGAGCAGAGCCGGCTTGCCCGCGCCCCACTCCAGATAGGCCTCGGCGTTCGCTATGCCCTTAGCCAAGATGAAGCCGTCGCCGAGCCACCTAATCGGCGATATGTTGCCCGGAGTGGCCAGAAAGCCCTTTGAGGAGTCCGCCACCACGTCTATCTCGTAGGGCTCGGAGCGGGCGACCGGAACCGGCGTGATCCCGTTCCTCCTCAAGGCCTCCATGACGACGTAGTCTATCTGCGCCTCGCCCTCGTTGTCTATGACGTAGTACAGCCTCTCTGGTAACCGGACGCGCTCCTCTATAGCCGGCTCATCCCATATGGCCAACTCCAGCTTCCTCGGCCTATACCCCAAGACGTTTGAGTCTATTATGTTGGCCGCCGCCGCTACGCGCAACGCCAGCCTTAAGTCCCAGCCGGCTTCCTCGAGCTTCCTCTCGACAACTGCGGCGACCTCCCGCCCGATCTCAGCCAGCCTCTTCTTGTACTCGCCGTATGGATCCGGCGACTCGAGCATGGAGGCGACCGCCTTGAAGCTCTCGGCGAACGCCTCGCTCCTGCTCCCCTTCTCCAGCGCCTGCGACAGATAGACCAAAAGCTTGGGGAGGAGCGGAGCGCCGCCGAGTTTGACTACGTCGGACGTGCGGGAGTGGACCAGGCAGAGCTTGCACTCATCTTCGAGCCACATTGTTGAGGACCTCGGCGACCTTAATTATGTCGTCCCTAGTCACGTCGCCCATAACGCCTATGCGCACTACTCTGTCCTTGAGATGCCCCATCCCGGCGCTGGCCACGTAGCCAGCCTCCCTCAAGGCCTTGAGGGCCGACTTGACGTCGTCGCAGTAGAACGCGGCAACCGTGTTGCTGCGGTGCTGGGGCCTCGGCACGGCGCCCAGCTTAACGTTGCCGTACAACAAGTCCATGCGCTCCTTATGGATCTCGGCGTATCTCTCCAGCCCGAGGCCCAGTATGTACTCCAGCGAGGCCTCGAGGCTGTATATCACCGATATCGGCGGCGTGTAGGGGGTGTCCAGCGTCGACGGGACTTTCAGATAGCCTCTCAAGTCCATCGCAGGCGGCACGCCGGACTTGGCCCTAGGCTCTGCGTTGAGGTACAGTATGGCGGCTCCCGGCGGGGCCATGAAGGCCTTGTGGGACGCCGTCGCCACGACGTCTATCCCAGGCGGCAACGGCTCCGCCGGCATGCCCGACACGCTGTCCACTAAGAGAAGCGCGCCGTGGGACTTCGCCACGTCGGCGACTTTTGCGAGGCCCTTATACGCTATGCCCATACTGGTCTCGTTGTGGACTAAGGCCACGGCGGTTACTGGGCCGATCCTCCTCAGCTTGTCGTCGAGCTCGTCGGGGGCCGGCGGGGCCTCCACCTCCCACTCGACGACCTCCGCACCTCTACTTCTCAAAGAGGCGGCGAGCCTTCTGCCGAACTCCCCGAAGATCACGGCGAGCACCCTCTCGCCGGGGTTCACGTAGTTGTAGACCATGGTGTCCACCGCCAGAGTGCCCGTCCCCGGCATTATCACGGGGATCCCGCCGTACACCCTAGACATCTTCTCCAACACCGACTTGAGCGTCTGTCTGAACTCCTCAGATCTGTGGAAGGCCGGCTGTCTGTAGGCCGCCTTCAGCACGAAGTCGGGCAGCTGTATGGGGCCTGGAGTCAAGTACTTCATATCCTCTTGACCGCCTCGAGGATGTTTAGGGCCAGCTCCTCGGCCAGCCTATCGTACGCCTCGTACGTCTCCGAGCCGACGTGGGGAGTCACTATGACCTTCTCGTGCGATAGGAGCTTGAGCAACTTCTCGCTCCTCGGAGGCTCCTCCGGCAATACGTCCAACGCGACGCCCCAGAGCCTGTCTATGTGTTTGGCCAACGCGTCTATGTCTACGACCTCGCCCCTGCTGGTGTTTATCAACATGGCGCCGTCCTTCAAGAGGGAGAGCCTGTCGTCGTCCATCAGCCTGTAGGTGCTCGGGGTGAGCGGGACGTGCAGGCTCACCACGTCGCTCTCGGCGAGGAGCCTCTCTAGCGGGACTTGCCTAGCCCCTATCTTGGCCGCCTCGGCCGAGACGTCTATCACGTCGCTGGCGACGACCTCCATTCCGAGCGCCCGGGCGTATTGGGCGACGGTCCTCCCTATCCTCCCGAAGCCCACCACGCCGAGCTTCTTGCCGTAGAGCTCCCTCCCCACGTACTTCCCCTTGGGCCAGCCGCCCGCCTTTACTTCCCTGTCGAGAATCGGTATGCGCCTGGCGAGGGCTATCATGAGGCCTAGGGTCAGCTCCGCCGCGCTCCTCGTGGGGGCATTCGGTGCGTTTATCACGGCTATCCCACGCTTTATGGCGTAGTCCACCGCTATGTTGTCCAGCCCGACGCCGTAACGAGCGACTATCTTGAGCCGGGCCCCCCTATCGATAACCTCCTTGTCCACCTTCGTCCTGCTCCTCACAACGAGGATCTCGTACCCCTCGACAACTTTCAAGAGCTCCTCTCGGGGGATGCCCGGCCGGTAGTCCACCTCGAGTCCGCCTCCTCGGAGCCTCTCCAGGAGCTTGTCACTGGTCTGGTCGGCCACGAGGACCCGCATTGGGCCTCACGGACGTACAGTATATAAACATTCGCCGGTCCTCCATGCGTGTTTCCTTAAATTTGGAAAGTAACTTTTCTCGTGTCGTGTGATGAAAATACGGTCTTCCGACGATGACGACGAGACCGACTTCTGAGGGTTAAAACATTTTAACCTTGTTCTACTCCCTATCGATGGGCATGTCGGACTCTATATACAATGTGCTTAAGACTTTGGTCGATATATACTCCAGGGAAAATATACCTGTTAAGTCCAAGGAAATAGCCGAGGCGTTGAAGGTCCACGAGGGCTATATAAGGAATATAATGTCGGTGCTCAAGTCGATGGGCCTCGTCATCAGCAAGGCGGGGCCCCACGGCGGCTACGTGCCCACGTCGAAGGCCTACGACATAATAAGCAAGCAGACGCTGTCCGTCCCCATATACCACAACAACACGGCGATAGGCTACGCCCTCGATATATCCCTAATCGGCCTGCTCACCGAGAGGCCTCTGGCCTCCATGAGGGTGCTCGGAGATTTGTCCCCCTACGTACAGAAGGAGGTGAGGGTCGGGCCTCTGCCGAGCGGGATAGTGATCATGGGCAAATTGATCAAGGCCGATCTCGAGTCCTTAATGGAGGTCGACTCGGTGGTCTCGATACCGCATGTGCCCGTCAGCGAGATAATGACCAGGAAGCCCGTGACCGCGAGGCCCGACGACCCTCTAGACAAGTACATCGATGTTCTGTCCAAGAGGAGATACAGGGGGATACCGGTCGTCGACGAGCAGGGGAGGCCTGTGGGCCTCCTGATGTCGTCCAGGGTGGTCGAGGCGCTCGCCCGGTGTGCCGGGAATATAAAGGTCGGCGACGTGATGATCTTGAACCCGCCCGTCATCAACGCATCCGACGACATATACGACGTAATAGGCGCCATGCTGGCCAACAACATAGGCCGTCTGCTGGTGGTGGACGACGAAGGCAAGCTGGTGGGGATCGTGACGAGGACGGACATATTGAGCAGAATAGCGTCTCTCGAGTCTATCGCTTAGCCGCGCCGCACGACCTCGCAACCGTATTCGTACCTCTCCATTCTCTTGCGGCGGAGGTAGCCGGCCGTGTACATGGACGCCTCGCACAGCGCCTCCTCCGCGTCGCCCGTCCTAAGAAAATGCGCGGAGAACGCCGCGAGGAACACGTCGCCGCTCCCCGTCGTGTCCTCCACGTCGAGGCCGGCGCTCGGGGCGTAGTAGAGGCGGCCGTCAACCGACATATACGCGCCGCCGTCGCCCAGAGTATACACAACAATTCTCCACTTAGAGTTGTACTCGGCCAGTTGCCGCGGGTCCAACGCCACGTCGTCGTCTGAGAAGTGCAGTATATCGGCGGCTGGGGCATCGCGCCCAGATCTGATAAAGCCCTGCAGATCCACGGCCGAGACGTCGGCGTAAATCTCCACCGCGCCTATTTCGTCGAACACGGGGTTGAGGACGACCAGAGGCCCCTCGACGACTCCCGATATCTTGACCGAGGGCCGCCTCACGGCGACGCTCCTCCGCGGCCGGGATCTGTAGTCCAGCTCGAAGATCGAGGTGGCGTCGCCTTGAACGAGGCGGGGCTCTACGCCTATCTTCCTCAGCTCGCCCTCTATGAAGTCCCTCTCGTCGGGCCCCACGACCCCTATCGCGACGGGCCTCAAGCCGAGGGCGGCGAAGGCCAAGCCCATGTAGTACGGAGGGCCCCCGATGCGGCGCGTGGAGCCCTCGCTGGTCACCACGTAGTCGACGGTTGGGTTGCCCACTATATACGCGTCCACGGGGGCGAAGCATATTTTTACTTTAATTAACGTTACTATGCGCCGCCGTACTGCCGCAGTTAGAGGACACGGGTGGAGGGACCAATTCGGCTCCCCGCTCCCTCCGGTGTACCTCACCGCTGTGTTCGAGCAGGTAGGCGAGGCGAGGAAGAGCGATAGGGGGGTCGACTTGAAGTACGCGAGGGAGGAGAACCCCACCGTCAGAGCTTTCGAGAGGATAATGGCCTCGCTCGAGGCGGGGGCCGACGCCCTCGCGTTCAACAGCGGGATGGCCTCGATATCTACCCTCTCTGTTTATCTGCTTAACAAGGACGACCTCTTACTGACCACGAAGGAGGCCTACGGGGCCACTCTGAGGCTCTTCTCGACGCTCGGGGAGAAGTTCGGCGTGAGGTTGCTCAAGGCGTATCCGGCCACCGAGGCCGTAGTCGAGGCCGTGAAGGCCGCTAGGCCGAAGGTCGTCTTCGTCGAGACCATGACAAACCCTACCTTGAAGGTGCTGGACATGCCCGAGGTGGTGAAGGCGGCGAAAGATCTCGGCGCTGTCGTTGTGGTCGACAACACGTTCGCCACGCCGGTGCTGGTAAATCCGCTGTCCTTCGGCGCCGACTACGTGGTGCATTCGGCCACGAAGTACATAGCCGGCCACAACGACGTGGTCGGCGGCGTCGTGGTGACGCGGAACGTCGACAAGGATTTGTGGACGTACAGGGCGATGCTGGGGGGCATCATGCAGCCCTTCGAGGCGTTCCTCTGCATGCGCGGCGCCAAGACGCTGTTCCCGCGCTTTGAGCTACAGAGCAAGAACGCCAAGGCCGTCGCGGAGTTCCTCGCAGAGCATAGCAAGGTCAAGGAGGTCTTGTACCCGGGCCTGCCGACTCATAGAGATCACGAGACCGCCAAGAAGCTATTCGGCGGGCTTTACGGAGGGGTCCTCTCCTTTAGGATAAAAGGCGGGAGGCCCGAGGTGGAGAGGGTCTTGTCCTCGTTCAAGCTGATAACGCCGAGCCCGAGCCTCGGCGGCACCGAGACCATAGCGACCTACCCCGTACTAAGCGCGGCCTCGCCCATACCTCCCGAGGACAGGGAAGAGCTCGGGATCACAGAGGACCTCATAAGGCTGTCGGTCGGCCTGGAGGACGTCGAGGACATAATAGAGGACTTGGACCAGGCCCTGAGTTCCATATAGCTTTTGCCGAGACGTCATTGTTTTAATCGGCTAAATAACTTAGGCCATGCGGGTGGTAAGGACTGGCTTGCCGGTGACCGAGCTCCTCAACGAGCTCAGGAAAGATCTCCAGAACGAGAAGCTGGAGTACATGCAGAGGATACCGGCGCCGAGGGCGGGCGAGAGGTATAGGGACGTGGTGGCCGAGCTGTTCACGAAATACGGCGCGGCGGCGGTATATATCTTGCTCAAGACGCCAGAGGGCGAGAAGAGGTATACCGTGCTGGCCCGCTACGACTGGTCCTTCGGAGGCTTCGCAGAGGGCTGGATCGTCGAGGGCGACACGGTGAGGGTATTTGAGCCCATCGGCGTCAGTCTGGGCCAATTCTCGGCGACTCTTGAGGAGTTCGGCGACCTCTTCTGGAAGACAGAGCAGATGCTGGCCAGTAGAAAGGTGGAGCAGGCCGGCAGGGAGCCCTACTGAAGCTTGAGGATCGGCGCCGACTCCCCTACAGGCATCACGTAGTCGAGGATCGTCCTTTTGACCTCCTCGCCGCTTTTGAGAGCCACAGTCGAGAGTCTTCTCTTCAGAGTCCAGTTAATCTCGACAACGGTGCCCATGAAGCCCACGTTGCTTCCGTCGAACACCATAGACTGAACGCCTAATTTGAAGGGTATGTGTTGCCTCACCGACTTGCCCGATATGGAGTAGACGACCGAGTCGAAGGTCTTGAACCTAAGCCCGACGTCTGCCGGCAGAATTAAGTTCCTCCCGTCGTGGAAGTGGAGCTGTATCCTGTTGCCCGACACGTAGTTCTTGCCCTCGATCCTCAGAAGCTTCAGATCGGCCTCGTCGCTGGGTATCTGGACCGGCTTTATGTAGCTGACCGGATCGGGCACTAGCCTGTAGACCTCGCCCGTGGGCACAACCTCGACCACGTCCATGACGCCTACGGGGAACTTATACTCTCTCCTAACCCTCCCGTCGACCTTTATGTAGCCCCTCGCCACTATGTAGCGGGCTTCCCTTAAGGTCTTGGCGTAGCGGAGGACGTCTCTGACCAACACGGCGAGAGGCATCGATCTGCGGAGGCTGTGGGGACCGGGAGCCGGCTTGACGGCCCACACTCCGCCCACCTTCCTCGGTATCGGCCACCACGCCGGCGAGACGGCGCGTCGAAGATGCGGCATGGCCCCTCCCATCAAGCCCTTTATAAGCTTTCCTTGGAAGGGCTCGCGCCTATGCGCCGATCAGCTCGAGAACCGCCGGTAGAGTATCGGCGCGGCTACGCCGACGGCGAACCCCACGGCCGCCAGAGCGAGATCGCGTATCCAGATATTCTCGCCTATCTCGCCGGCGAGCGACACGTCGTTCAGCACTATCAGTAGCGCTATTAGGATCGAGAGCGCGCTGAGCACGTAGACCAACACGCCCTTAAGCGACATGGAATGCGGGATGTACGCAGTATTTAATGGTTTCTAAATAATACCCCAGAAACCTAAATTTTAGCGGTTCTCCGTTTACTGTGGAGATAGGCCGAGGCGTCGGGAGAGTTGTGGCCTCAGCGATAGGCTCCGCCAGCAGGAGGATCTGGATCTCGTCGCCCTGGATAGGGCCCAGCTACGTCAGAGTGTTGGTCGACAGGGCGCTCGCTGGAGTCGATGTGCGCGTCGTGACTATGGATATGCCCGACAACGCCGGGAGGGACCTGGCCCGCGCCGCCGATCTCTACGGCTCCGACAAGTTGAGAGAGGCGGGGGCCAAGATAGCGTACTGGAGGAGGAGGCGCAACTCTAGCCGCGTCGCCGCGTTGAGGGACGCCGCCCTCCTGACGCTGTTGGCTCTGGCGTCCGTGCTAGTAGCCGGACGCCTCGCCCAGTACTCCCAACTGCTCTATCTGGTCGCGGCGACGCTTGCGGCCGTGGCGGCGGCCGTCGCCGTCTATAGGCTAAGGGCGTCGCGGAAGGCGGAGGCCGAGCTACTGGCCGCAGAGGCCGAGTTCGAGAGGCTGAGCAGAGAGCTGGCCGCCTCTAGGGAGGCCATCCGGAGAAATCTGAAGACCCTCGTGGTGCCCCCCGCGACGGCCTTCGTGCACGCCAAGCTGTACATAGTGGACGACAAGGCCTGGGCATCCTCGGCGAATTTGACCGACAGCGGGGTCGAGGAGAACGTCGAGCTGTTGGTGGAGGTGGACGCGGCCGCGGCCGAGCGCGCCTTCGAGCAATTATGGTCTACACTGTCGGCGGAGCTCAGTCGCCTATCTTGATGAAGGTGCCGGGGTAGTCCACGGATCCCCTTCCGGCCGACACCAATATGAGCTTGTGCCTCGCCGCCAGCTCCGAGAAGAGCTTCCTGGTCTCCGCCGTCTCCGCCAGCTCGAAATCGCTGAGCACTACCACGACAGATCTGCGTTGCGCCTTGGTCAAGACGTATTTGATAGCCTCGTCGGGTATAGTGCCTCCGCCGCCCCTCAAGCCCTTCTTGATCTTCTCTATGTCGGACGGCCGCCTCAGCTCCACGGGCTCGTAGGCCCTGGCGTCCCAAGGTATCACGAAGACCTTGGAGGCGCCAGCCCTCAACAGACCGTAGACTTCCGAGGCGAACCTCCTCAGCTTCTCGTCGTCTATAGATGCGGACGTGTCGAGCAGGACGTATATGTCCACCGCGTTCGGCCCTATGCCCACCTTGGAGGGGTACCACTCGGACTTGCGGGACGTCCTGGACCAACGCTTGCGTAGATCCCTCAAGCTCTCCACGGCCTCCTCCAGCTCGACCCTCAAGAGCCTCCTCCAGTCGAGCGACGGCCTATCCACGTCGGCTATATGCCTGATGTGGCCGAAAGGCGACGTGCCGGGCTCTCTGTAGGATCTAATACGCCGCGCCTTCCTCTCCAAGATCCTCCTGACTTCGCCCGGATCGCGGGCCTGCCTTATCTCCTCGGAGCCCGGATTCATGGTCACGTAGTTGGACACCTGCCTCTCGCCCTCGGCTATCCTGGAAGACTGCCTGTAGAGCTTGAGGAGTTGCCTCCTAGAGAGGCCCGACAACTTAGCCGCCAGCTCCTCGGCCGACATCTTCAAGGCGGCGGTCCTGGACACCCCGACGTGCCCGGCCCTGAGCATGTCCCAAGGCACTTCGAACCCGCCGGCCTCGAGCTTCTCGTTGATGACTACGTCCGCCGCCACGTTGAACGCCATGGCCTCCTCCGCCTTGCCCATCTTCATGAGGTCTCTAGCCCTCTCCAGATGGCCTAGATAGGCGTGTAGGACCTCGTGCATGAGTATCGCGGCTCTGTTCTCGGCGGTCAGCGATTGCTGGAAGAAGCGGTCCCCCACCAGTATCATGTTCCCGGTGAACATCGCATACGCGTTCTTGGGGACCTCCTTCGAGTACGCTATGGGGAAGGACATGACGAGGAAGTAGTAGGTGGGGTCCCTCAACATGAGGTACTCCTTGATCTTCTGGAACTCCTCGCCTATGCGGCCCAACTCCACGTAGACCTAGGATTCCGCTACTTAAATTAAGCGCCTAGCCGCTACAGCCGGATCCCCGAGCGCCGGCCTCCGCGTCCGGCGCGATCCTAGGGCTCTGCGGACCTGCGCACGGGCTACCTCCACAGATTTACGGCCGCCTTTCTCACCTTTAGGGGCAATTTGCTCGCGAAGTCCTCGAGCAGTTCGCGCCTCATGCCGACCCTCTCCTTGAAGGTCCTCACGGCGGTTGTGAGTATGTAGGCGTAGAACTCCCTTTCCTCCTCGGCCAGATGCTCCAGCAGAGCCAGGTCTATGGAGCCTCCCGAGAGGTATCTATCGACGAGGGCCTTGGCGTATAGGGACGCCGCTATGAGCTTCTGCTCCAGGTCAAACTTTCTCCACAGCTCTAGAGGCTTTTCGAAAAAATTCCTTGGGGATCCTCGACATGTAGAAGTTGAGGAATCTGGAGCCTGTGGCGCGGCCCACGTTGCCGTAGACAACCTCCGCGACTAGGTCCTCGTCCGCCTTGATGCCGCCGAGTATGTGTAGCTGGACCGCCAAGCGCGTCCAGGACCTCGGGGTGGGGTAGGCCTCCAGCCCCTCCGGCTCCTTGGGCGGCTCGAAGAGGAACGAGGGCCCCTCCTTGAGGAACTCGCAGACGGCTCTCTCCCACGCGTCGCCGTATCTCCTGTCCATGTAGGCGCACCACTCGTCGACTGTCGGCGGCTCTACGTTGAGGACAGTCAACCTGTTGAGTAGAGGAGCCGGGAGAGGCTCGGCGTCGACGCTCATCGAGGGAGGGTTGCCGGCCAGCACCACGATGACGTCGGGCGAGAGCCGCCAGCTCCAGCCCGCCTTGCCCTCCTGGACCAGGCTGTAGAAGAAGACTCTCTGGTCGGCCCTCTTCACGTTGGTCATCTCGTCGATGAAGAAGAGGCCTCTGCACTTGGACAATATCTTCAGCCGCACCGGCGTGAGGAAGTCTATGACGTCGCCGCTGGCGAGGGGCTTGGGGATCGAGACGTCCTCGGGGAATATATGCGGCGCGGCCACCCTCAGATAGACGAAGTACCCCTCGCAGTCCTCAGCCAACTTGTGGGCGGCCCTCTCGTCGAGGAGATCTAAGTCGACGAAGGTCCTGCCCTCCTTCTTGGCGAGCTCTCTGGCGTACTGCTCGGTGATCTCCGTCTTGCCTATTCCGGGCCCGCCTAGGAGGAGGGTCCTGTTTAGGGTCTCCGGGGGGAGGTTCAATATCTGCGTGATCCTGACCACGTAGGCACCATTTTCTCTATATAAATCGTTGCGCGGCGTCCTAGAGGATGGCGGAGAGCATCAACGATGCGGTGTACAACACGGAATACACGGCGTGGACTGCCAGAGCCGACGCGAAGCCGCCCTTCTCGTAGGCATAGGCGAGGATAAGCCCCAGCAAGAAGTAGAGAGCTGCGACGAGGGCCTCCGTTGCCGTGTCCGGCGCGGTGAGCAGGAGGGAGTAGGCCAGCGACGAGACCACATAGGCCAACGCCCTGTTCCTCGCCGACAATTGCTGGAACAGGACTCCTCTGAAGATCGACTCGGAGACGACGGGCTCCTCCAACACGAATACGACCACGACTATTGGCAACAAGCCGCTCTTGTAGAGGTCTTGAGCCTCCGCCGCGGCTTCGCCGGAGGCCAGAAACGGCGACAGGAAGGCCGTGGCCATGAACCACACGAAGAATAGCAGGAGCGCGTTGTAGAGGCCGCGGCTGGAGTACTTGAGCCTCACCCACCTAAACGATACGAAGAAGGCCGTCTCTAACGCGGCGAGCCCGTACACAGAGGCCCAAGTAGGGAGGAATGCGGAGACTACGTCCAACGCGGCTAGGAGCGCTATGTAGGCCAGCGCTAGGTAGAGAGCGCCTCTATCAGTCATACCACTAGCTCGTCGAGGTCCTCGGGGTATTTGGTGAGCAACCTGTAGCCGCCCTCCGTTATCAACACAGTGTCAGAATGCCTAAACCCGCCGAGCCCCTTGACGTATATCCCCGGCTCGATCGTGACGACCATGCCCGGCCTCAAGACTTCGTCGGATCCCACGTCCAGATAGGGCCGTTCGTGGAAGCCCAGCCCTATGCCGTGGCCGGTATGGTGTCTCAGCTTCCCCGAGAGGCCCAGCCGCTCCGCCCTCGCCCTCACGGCCTTATCCACCTCGGCTACCGATACGCCGGGCCTCAAGGCGTCCAGCGCAGCATGTCGGAGCTCCAACATGGCCTCGAAATACCTCCTCACCTCTTGGCCGGCCCCTCCGAGCACTAAGGTCCTCTCCAGCTCGCTGTAGTAGCCGCCGACCTCTGGGCCCGCCCCGATCCCCACCACATCCCCCTTTCTGAACGGGCGGGGGGCCGATATAGAGTGGGGGTAGTAGCTGTACTCGCCTATCTGTCCCCTAAAGCCGACGAAGCCGGGCACCGACTCTCTCATGGGCATATAGCCCTCGCCGAAAGCCCTCTTCATCTCCCTGCTCAGCTCCAGGCTGGCCTCCAAGGCGACCTCCCAGTCGTACTTGCCCTCGGCCATGAGGCCCCTAGCTATCTCGATGCCTCTGGCGGCCCACCTCCCGCTCTCCTCTATAAGGGCGACCTCCTCGGCGCCTTTGACGAGGCGCATGTCCTCGACCAGGCGGGGCTCCACCGACACCTTCAGCTGGCCCAGGAGATCCGCCAAGGCCGGTCCACTGTACCCCCAGCCGCCTGCGGCGCCCGCGCGGTTCTCCAACGCCAGCGACTTTATGCCCCACCGCCTGGCTAGCTCCCCTATCCTCTCGGCGATGAACTTTATGGGGTGGACCTCCCCCGGGTAGTCGAAGTAGTAGTGCTCGTCGATAGGGAGCTCGGACCTCAACGAGAAGTGCTCGTACTCGACCATGGGAGCGAACAGCGCAAGCTCGCCGCGCGCCGTGACTAGCAGAGCCAGAGGGCGCTCGGTCTGGAGGAAGAAGTAGTTGGTGAGGTAAAATATGTTCTCGGGGTTGGTCAGATAGTAGGCGTCGTAGCCCAGCCCCGACAGCCGCCTGCCCAGCTCGGCGATCCTCCTCAACAAGACCTCCTTCCCCACCTTGAGCATTAATAGAACGAATTCACGATAATATATGCCATCGGTCGTGGCGTTGGGGCACCTCCTCATGGACATACAGCTCTACCTGGCCGATAAGCCCGACGTAGGCGAGGCGGCGCTCGTCGGCGAGCTCCGCTACGGCGGTGGCGGCTCCGCCTCCAACTTCGCCGTTGCCGCCAGAAGGCTCGGCCTCGCCTCGGCCATAATAACCTCAGTCGGCTTCGACGGCTTCGGCAGAGTCCTCCTAGAGGAGCTGATGAGGGAGGGCGTCGACATCTCGAGGGTCAAGATAGTGATAGGCCAACAGACGGGCACCTCGTTCCTTTTGGTCTACCCCAGCGGGGACGTCAAGGTGTTCGAGTACGTGGGCGCCTCCGAGGCCGTGGAGCCCAAGGACTTGTCGGACGCCGCGTTCAAGGGCTTCGACCATCTACATATCACTATGTATAGGCTGGACACCGCAGTCCACGCGGCCAGACTGGCCAAGAAGCTCGGCCTTTCGGTGAGCGTGGACCCTGGGAGGATATGGTCCGCGAGAGGCCTCGACTACTTAAGGGAGTTGCTGGCCGAGGCGGACTACCTCCTCCTAAACGAGTCGGAGTTCCGGGCTCTCCTCCGCGGCGATGTGGGCGAGGCGTTCGGGCTAGGCATCGACATGGTGATCGTCAAGCGGGGGCCGCAAGGGGCGACCGCGTATCTGCGGAGCGGCGAGATCTTCGAGGCGTGGGGATTCAAGGTAGAGGCGGTCGACACGACCGGAGCTGGCGACGCGTTCGACGCGGCGTTTCTTGCGGCGCTCCTAGAGGGGCGCGGCGTGGACTACGCCTTGAGGTTCGCCAACGCCGCAGGCGCCTTGAAAACGACCAGAAAGGGGGCCAGGTCTTCGCCCACTAGGGAGGAGGTCGAGAAGTTCCTTGCAACAAGAAATATATAGACTGGAGTCGGATATTGTGTGAGGCTGGCCCTCGGCTTCTATCGTTTTTTCCTGGAGCGCGGCGGCTTCCTGATATTCCTCGCCTTGGCCGCCTTCGCCTGGGCCAAGGGCCTCTACGCCCTCTCCGCCGCCGTGTTGGCCGGCCTGGCGGCGTCTTGGGCAATCGCTTGGCGCGCCACCACGCTCAACGTGGTCTACTGCAATATAGAGGGCCAGAGGCTGACCCACATAAGCATACGGGGCGGCTCGGTCAGTCTGAGGTACGGCAACTCCGCCTTCTCGGTGAGGGGCTACGGAAACGCCCTGGCGGCGTTCGAGTGCGCGTCGCGGAAGGCCCCGGAGCTCATCGACGCCGTGTATAAGTTCGTCGAGCCCAAGCTCCTCGACGCCGATCTCAGAGGCGCGTGTATATACGCCTATTTGGTCGGGCCCAACAAGGACATGGACCTATACATATGTGAGGGCGGCGTGGATATAGGGCTGTCGCTGAGGGGCGCATGTCCGGTGATAATCGCCGCTCCGAGGATTCTGGAGGACTTGGGCGCCACCATAATCAAGAGGACCTACAGCGGGGCCATATTCGCCTCAGCGTTCTTCAGACACCCGGAGGACGCAGTGAAATTCATAAACAACCTCGCCGAGTTCTGTAAGCCGGGCAAGGCCTGCGAGGGGCTCACCGCCAAGGAATGCCTCGCGCTGTATAGGTTGTTGTTCTCATAGCGTAGGTGTTTAATTAGCGGGGTATTCGGGCCTCCGTGAAGCTGGCGGTGGCGGCCCACAGCACGGACTCCGAGGCGCTCGTCCCCAAGATAGAGGGCTTCTTCGAGGAGCTCACGGCCTGCGCCAGGCCCACGGTGCTGGTCGGAGGATATTGGGGGCTCATGAAGCGCGTAGTGGACGCCGCGTTGAGGAGAGGCCTCGCCGTGGTGGCTCTCCTCCCCATAGAGAGGGAGGACGTGGAGCTTCCCGAAGGCGTCGTGGGCATAAAGACGGGTTGCGAGTACAGATGCCGTAGCGTCATGTTGATCCGCTCGGCCGACGTCGTGGCGGCGTTTGGAGGGGCGGCGGGCACCATGATTGAGGTCTTCATGGGATACGCAATGGGGAAGCCCGTATTCGTATTGACAAATACAGGCCTCGCCTCGGACAATTTAAGGAAGGCCTTCCCAGACTACATAGACGAGAGGAGGACAGCCGCCGTCAGATATTTCGAGGATCCCCGCGAGATGGCGCGGGGGATCTGCGAATCGCGGGCCGGCGGGAAGATAGTTGAGGTCGGATAGCCGCCGTGCGGGCCGACTCCGGCCGACAGACGCGCCGAAACGGCGACTACCGGCCTCTGCCCGCTACGACCTCGCCAGATAGATTATGTGGGGGGCTTCGGGCAGTATAATGCCGAGGCCCGTCTCGACGGCGTTGGGCGACCCGGGCAAGACGACCACGAGCTTGCCGTTGGAGACGCCGGCGAGCGCTCTGGACATAATGGCCGCCGTGCCCACCTCCTGGTAGCTCCTCAGCCTGAAAACGTCGCCGAAGCCCTCCAGCTCCTTCTCGAGGAGCGGCCTAACGGCCTCGACGGTTACGTCCGTGCGCGCCACGCCGGTGCCCCCCGTGAACACGACCACGTCCACGTCCGGCCTCCGTAGCAGATCCATGAGGATCCCCCTTATCATCACCACGTCGTCTTTGACCAGCGATCTGCCGACCACCTTGTAGCCCGCCTGCGAGATTAGGGCGACGGCCCTATCGCCAGACTCGTCCGCGTAGTTCTTGCCGGAGGCCATGGCCTCGTAGCGCGAGGTGCTCACTGTGACAACCCAGAAGGATAGCTCCCTCGGGCCGCGCGATCTGTGCTCCTCGTGGGGCTTCACGACTAACTAAACACGGAGCTTTTTAAGAGCTTCCTCAGCTGTCAGCCCCAATTCGCAGATCTCGGCTATAGGTACGCCTAGATCTCCACAACTGGGCTCCTGCGCGTTATCATGTCTATGTAGACCTCGGCCGCGTTGGTTAAGTAGTCTATCACCCTATCGGCGTGTAACATGGTTATCTCGTCCCTCGCCAGTTGCCTCAGGAGGAAGCGGATCTTGTCGGTGGTCTCTATGAACGCGAAGACGGACCTCACATCGTCGACGGACGACGTCTTGACGAACTCGGCCACGGCGCCTCTCAAGGCCTCCACGAGCTCCCTAGGCGGCTCCAGTCTCGCCAGCTCGACTATATGGTCGGCGGCTCTCTCGACGTATCTGGCCAGCTGGACGTGGCTGGCGCAGAGCCCCGTGGGGTATTTGTGGCACAGCCTCTCTATCATGTGCCTATATCTATCCACCTCGTCGTCGACGCTTTCGAGCAACGAGGGGTCGACCTTCGGGGCGGTTATCAGGTGGTCTATCATGAAGGCGAGGGTCGAGACCATTCTCGATATCAGCTTCTCCCTATCGAACTTGACGTCCTCCACCCTGAAGACTATATAGTCGGGCCCCTCCTCCATGGGGAGCATGTAGAGCCCTCTCGCCACTGACATTATCTTGTGCCTGAGCCCGAGATCCAGTCCCTTGACCTCTAGCCTGACCTCGTCGTAGCCCGACACAAGCGCGGCCATAAGTAGCTTGACCACGACGTCGATGTTGGGGCTCGACACCCTCGCCGTGAAGCTCCTCGGCTTCGCCGGCTTGACCACCACCACGTCCTCCTCCCACATGACGTTGACCTCGCTCCTCTCGCCGACTGAGTTCTTCTCGCACCAGGCCTTGGGCAGAAAGACCGCGTAGGACTCCCTTATCCTAAAGATACGGCGAGTCTCCATGTACTTGTTTAAGCTAGATAAATTTTGCTATTATGGGCTACTCTTCGCAGTCTTCGAGAACTCGGTGAGCGCGTTGATGAGCATCCTGAGCATCAAGTGGGTCCGCTCGATGCTCTTCTCCATAGCCGCCACGACCTCCAGCTCCAGCTGGGTCTTGGCCGAGGCGCGCAACGACTTCATGAGAGCCATATGGGCCTCGTAGCGCTCGCACATCTCGTTGAGGCGGGTCACCACCTCGTTAACGTCCAGCCTCTCTCCATCGTGGGGGAGGTCGGGGATGTCGAGCGCCTCGAGTAGCCTAACTCTTAGGTGGATCTCCCTGATAATTCCGTCGAGGAACGCGGCCATATACTCGTCCTCCACGGCGCCTCTAAGCTTCAGCAATTCGGTGAGGTGCTCGAGCTCGCCCGCCAACAGCCTCTCCATACCCTACGCAATTCCCCGAGATAAATATTTGGCCTACGCCGTATTCCACATTAAACATAATTATGGAAACGCATAAAAAGAAAACGCCATAGATACAATCATGTCGGTGGCGCAGTTCGCCTCGACCGATGTCGTCAAGGCGACGCCCGATATAACCATAAAGGATGCGGCTAAGATCCTCAGAGAGCACAACATAGGCCTCCTAGTGCTGGTTGACAGAGAGGATCGATCCAAGGTAGTTGGCGTCGTCTCCGAACGCGATATAGTGAGGGCAGTGGCGGAGGGCGTAGACCCCTCGAGGCCTGTATTGGACATAGCGACGAGGTCCGTGATCTCCGTCGAGGCCGACGACCCGTTGAATAAAGCCGCCGAGCTCATGAGGAGGCATAACATACGCCACGTGGTGGTCCTGAAGGACGGCAAGCTCTACGGCGTGCTCTCGATAAGGGATCTCGTCTACGAGGACCACGCGTTGAGGGTCATAGCGGGCTACGACGAGTGGACCTTCGAGAGGGGGATGAGCGCTTGATCACCTCCTCAGAAGGGCCGCGACTAGCCTCGCAACGGCTCCCGGCCTCTTCGCGAGCGCGAGGAACAACCCGCGCGCCGAGAGCTCCTCCTCTATGTAGTCGCGGAGGAGCGCGTCGTCGGCGAGAAGAGAGATAGACCCTCCTCTGGCCGCAAGCCTGGCCGCAAGCGATAGGAGCCTCTTCTGGAGCTCTATCTGCCTGACTATGTGCCTCACTCTCCTCCCGTACTCCTCAAGAGGCCTCCGCGTCTTGAGCGCCTCGGCTAAGGCCAACGCCGAGAGCACGCCGGGCCTAATCCCCTCGCCCGTCAACGGGTAGACCAAGCCGGCGGCCTCGCCGATTTTGTAGGACCCCTCGACGCCGAGATCTATCTGCGGCATCACCGTCAGAGGCGCCCCCCTCAACAGCCTTATCCTGCCGCCTAGCCGCGCGGCGAACTCCTTCACCAAGGGCGTCGGGTCGCGTACGCCGAGGAAGCCCCCTCCGACGTTGTAGACCCCGCCGTGAGGAAAGATCCAGAAGAACCCCGTCAGGCCTGGGGGGTATATGAAGTCGGCGGTCTCCTCCTCCCTCCTCATCCCCTCCACGTAAGCCATCGCCACTATCAGCTTCTCGCCCCTACTGGCGTACGGCCCCCTGGCGTCGACAACCACGCCGTCCCCCCACTCCTCCGCCTCTATGGCCGACCGCAACGACTCGACCCAAGCCGCCTTATCTAAGATATACCACCTCGGCTTGCTGTAGGAGACCTCGCCTATTAGCCTATCCCCCGAAAAGAATCTGTACTTCTTGACCCTATCCACTATGTACTCCCTCCCGACCATAGGGGTCTCCACGGGGACGGCCTCCCCGCAGGCCTTGAAATAACGCCCACTTCTCTCCACGACGGCGGCTTTCCCTAAGGCGGCGCCTAGAGCGGCCCCCGACGGGCCCAGCCCGAGTATCTTAACCACGTCGGCCTTAGCCCGGCCGTATATATAGTTGCCCAAGAGCGCCGCCCGCGCGTCGGGCGGGAGAAGAGATAAATACAACGGCGCCTATGGATCTATGTTTAAACGCATCCTCGTCGCCTACGACGGCTCCCAGCACGCGAGGAGGGCCCTCGAGGTCGCCATAGACCTCGCCAAGAAGTACGGGGCTAAGATATACGTGGCGGAGGTCGTCGACACGGCGACTATATTGGGGCTCTCCATGGGCCCCGTACCCCCCGACATTATAGACTCCATGAGGGAGAAGGCCAGGGCGGATTTGGCCGATGCCAAGGCTAAGGCGGAGGCGGAGGGCGTGCAGGCGGAGACGGCGATGCTGGAGGGCGATCCCGCGACGGCCATAGTCGAATACGCGGACAAGATAGGGGCAGACCTCATAGTAACTGGCAGCAGAGGCCTCTCCAGCATAAAGCGGGTGTTCCTCGGCAGTGTCTCCACGGGCGTGGTGACCCACGCCAAGAAGCCGGTGCTGGTCGTCAAGTGACCGGTGATGAGGAACCGGGCTCCAAGCGGTGAGGAGTTGATAGGCCGCTGAACCCATATAAAGCTTTTCCCACCACGCCACGTGTACGTCTTCGATCTAGACGGGACTCTGGTGGACTCCGTCGACGCCCACGTAAGGGCGTGGATAGACGCGCTCGCCGCCCTAGGGGTTAAGGCCAGCGAGGAGGAGGTGAGGCCTCTCATGGGGCTCCCCGCGGCGGAGATAGCCAGGAGGCTCGCGCCGGGCAAGGCGCGGGAGCTCGCCGAGCTGAAGATCAGGTACTTCTTGGAGCGGCATATAGACGAGGTGGTGCCCTACCCTGACGTCGACGTATTGGCGTCGCTCCCCCGCCCTATAGCGGTGGTGACGTCGTCAAGCGGCGTGCTCGCGAGGGCTGTCCTGAGGAGGGCCGACATCGCGGTGGACTACGTCCTAGGCGGCGACGAGGTGGAGCGGGGGAAGCCGCACCCCGACCCCCTCATTGCAGTGTCGCGCGTCTTCGGAGTGCCGACGAGCTCCATGGTGGTCGTCGGGGATAGCGTCTACGACGTGGAGATGGCGCTCGCGGCAGGCGCGCGCCCCATATGTATAGCTAGATCGCTCCCTCCGTGTAGGCCGGACGTCCGCGTCATCAAGAGCTTGAGGGAGCTCTTGAACTCCCTGCGTTGAGGCGGATTCGGCGCCGGTCCTACGTCGGTCGGATGTTCAGCTTCACCGCCGGCGTTAGGCTATCCAGCCTGGCCGCGTCTTGACCATGCCTTGCGTCCTCCTCGCGGCGAGCTCCTTCAGCGTCTGGAAGAGCTGCGCGTCGCCGCATATGAGGCGCCCTTCGTAGAAGGCGTCTACGAAGATCGTGTTGAGGCGGGCGATCTCCCCCGCGGCCGCCTGGGGAGTCGCGTAGTGTACCTGCGCCAGATCGTTGGGAGGCTTCCCGGGCGGGGCGTCCCCGAGGATCACGAGATCCCAGTCGCTGTCTATCCTGGCGTCTCCCCTGGCCCGGGAGCCGAAGAGGACCACCGTGTACCCCTTCGTGCATAGGCTCTTGATCCACTCCTCTATCTCGGCGTGGGATTTAAGCAGTATCCTTCTGAACACTATTCCAGATAACTTCTAGACATTTTATACATTCCTCTGCGTCTTCCCGGTCGTGCTCCAGCATCCTCGCGTCGGGGTATCTACTGCCTATATACTGCTCCGTGAGGTACTTCGCGCATCTGACGACCTCGGCGTCTAGGCCGCGCTCCAGCGACTCATAGAGGAGCTTGACGAGGTGGTACACGGAGTGGGTATAGGGCCGCGAACCGATTGCCTCGATCAGCCTCCCCTTCAGCAGAAACTCGGCCGCCTGTTGGGCCAAGCCTCCGGGTAGTAGCATCTCTGGAGGAACTCGACGGCGAGGGCTCTGTAGCGCTTCGCCCTGGAGAGCCAGCGGTCGGCCGCGCAGAAGCGGCGCCATGAATATAAAAGCTCTGCCGGAACGGCGTCCAGCCAGCATCGGGAATATTTTTAGTGGAGAGTTATTCTATGGAGCTCGTCCGTAGGTATATACAGGGCAACCACCTGATCACGACGTATGTTCTCGACGTGGGAGGGGTCAAAGTCGCCGTGGATCCCGGGCCGCCGAACTCCTTCACGCCGACGGACGCCGACTATATAATCTGTACGCATATCCACAACGACCACTGCGGCGCCGCTGGCCACGCAGGCAAGCCGGTCTACGTACACGAGAGGTACGTGGGGCATGTGGCCAACCCGGCCCGTCTCTGGCAGGCTACCAAGGAGACCCTCGGCCCCATCGCCGATCTCTTCGGCGAGCCGAAGGGGGCGGCCGACGTGAGGCCCCTGAGGGACGGGGAGAGGCTGTTCGACGCCATCGACGTGTACTTCACGCCGGGCCATGCGCCGCACCACGTCATGTTCTACTACAGAGACGGCGGCGTTTTGTTCACCGGCGACGGCGCCGGCGTCTACGTGCCGGAGATAGGGGCCGTGTTCCCCACGACCCCTCCGCCGTTTAGGTTCGACCTATACGTGGAGTCGCTTAGGAGGGTCGCCTCGATAGGCGCCAAGATGCTCTGCTTCCCCCACTTCGCCTGCACCGAGGACGTCGACCTCTTGAGGAGGCACTTGGAGCAGATAAAGGCGTGGCGCGAGGCCGCTTTGGCGGTCAAGGGCAGAGGCGGAGGGCCCGAGGAGCTCGCGGCCGAGTTGAGGCGGGCGGACGAGGCGGCGGCGAAGATAGCCGAGAGGGGCGGCCTTCTCTACAGCTTCTTCCTCTGGCAGACGTTACTGGGCCTGCTACAGAGCTGATTAGCTTAGTCGGCCAGCCGAGAGCTCGTAGGCCAGGGCGATCCCCAACAGCTTCTCGTCGTCGGAGGAGGCCAGCTGTAGCCCCACGGGCAGGCCGGGGGCTGGCGCGGGGACAGACACGGCGGGGAGGCCCGTCAGATTGAAGAGCTCGGTGAAGGCCAACAGCTTCGGCCTAACCGCTATGGAGTCGGCCTCCTCTATCCTCGGCGCGGCGATTGCGGTGGTGGGGGTCGCCAGGGCGTCGTACCTCTTTAGGAGCGAGGCGAAGTACGCCTTGGCCTCCCTCTGCACCTCAAGCGCCTTTATGTAGGCTACCGCCGGGAGGGACGCCCCGACGCGTAGGAGGGACGCCACGTCGCGCCCCATGAACTGGCCGTAGGACTTGAGGTAGCCCCAGTTGACCGCGGCCGCCTCCGCGAGGAGTATGGCGGCTCTTGCGTAGGAGAAGCGCCTGGCGTCCACCTCCACCTCGAACCGCTCGCCCCCCGCCTCCTCCAGTACAGAGACGGCGCGCCAGAAGGCCTTATCTACGTAGTCGTCGGCCTCGGCCACGCCCCTCAACACAGCGAAGCGGAAGCGGGCAGGGGGCTCCGCCTTGACGCCGCTTAACACCTCCATGAGGTATGCCACGTCCGAGACAGTCTTGGCGAGGAGGCCCACGTGGTCGAGGGTGGGCGCGAGCGGCTTGACGCCGTCGGTAGGCAGAGAGCCGTAGGCCGGCTTGTAGCCCACGACCCCGCACAGCGCCGCCGGGATCCTCACGGAACCCCCCGTGTCGGTCCCGAGAGCTATGTGGGCTACGCCGGCCGCCACGGCGCCTGCGGATCCCCCCGAGGAGCCGCCGGTGATTCTGGAGGGGTCGTGCGGATTCCTCGTGGGGCCGAAATGGGGATTTATGTTGGTGGCGCCCAGCGCCAGCTCGTGCATGTTGGTCTTGCCGAGCACCAAGGCCCCCTCGGCCTCCAGCATCCTCACCACGGCGGCCGATCTGCCGGGCACCGACTTGGCGTAGGGCGCACCGTTTGTCGTGGGGAGCCCCGCCACGTCGATGTTGTCCTTCACCGCCAGCACAAGCCCGAAGAGGCGGCCGCCGCGCCCAAGCCCCGCGATGTGCTCCGCCTTCTCGGGAAGAGCTCTGTCGAGAGCTAGGAAGTAGTTGTTGCGGTCGGACTCGGCCTTCCTGAGGGCCTCCTCGGCGTCTCTTCTCACAGATGCGGGGTCTGCCAGATTCCTCTCAACGATCTCCCTTATCATAACAAGCCGAGGCCTCTAAGGATTGACTCGACTTGTCTCTCCACCTCCTCTGTCGCCTCGCCCAGCCCCAGCTCCCTCACTATTTCCTTGACGTACTTCATACAATTGGCGGCATGTGGACGCGTAGAAAAGCTTT
Organism: Thermoproteus uzoniensis 768-20; assembly: GCF_000193375.1. Classification (GTDB taxonomy): domain Archaea; phylum Thermoproteota; class Thermoprotei; order Thermoproteales; family Thermoproteaceae; genus Thermoproteus; species Thermoproteus uzoniensis_A. Next base: position 1,165,324 of record NC_015315.1, on the reverse strand, counting down.
TCCGCTATCCAGTTGGCCTGGTTCGATATATAGTCCACCTTCTTCCTGAGCTCGAAGTCGCGCGGCTCGAGGCCTAGCATGTCCAGATACAACCTCTCCACCGCCGCGCGTAGGGACTCCGCAGCCTTTAGGTCTCTCCTCACGAGCTCCTCGTTGGCCTTCCTCCCCAGCTCCCCCGCCACATCGGCGACGCCCATTAGATACGTCATTACGTCCACGCCGACCTCCTCGCGGCTCGGGAGCCTGCCCTCCTTGAGGAACACCCAGAGGGAGTACGCCTCGACGTACTCCTGCAGGCCCTGCGCCCCGTTGTTGTAGAACATGGGGTATCTCGATATCAAGTCCCTCAGCTCAGCCGCCGCGGCCGACATCTCCTTCAGATGCCTCTCGGCGGCCTCGACATCGCCTCTAATGAGCGAGTAGATCACCGATTTGCTGAGCCTAGTGACCCTTATAGAGGTCTGTATAACCCTCTCCCTAACCTCCTCGTACTCCCTCAGCTCGTTGTATAGCTTTTCCACGTCGAGCACGGCACCCCTCGGCCCACTATATAAAAGCTATTTCCGACTGCTACGAGCCGCCGTCTTTCCGCTGGCAACAAGGCCGGATCCGCTACAAGTCGAGCCAACAGTTGCTGAATCACCAATACTGAGGATATCTCAGCACAGCGACGAACGCCAACGGGACGAGCTGGAACTGATACTTCTTGGCAAGCTCGTCAAGGCCTTTTATCTGGATCTTGGCGGCGGCCTCCGAGCCCAGCTTGGTTAACGTATACTTCACCGTGGAGGACCCAAACTCTTGATATACAGCTACGTAGCCCTTACCCACAAGGCCCTCTATGACCGGGAGGAGCTGGGGCATATTCAGCCGCCTCCCCGGCGGAGGGATCTCGTCGATTTTCGCCTCCTCCCGCAGAAGCACCATGACGGCTATTATGGACTTGAGGTCCAGTACGCCGAACTTCGAGAGTATGGCCAGCACAACTTCCTCGAGGTTCATAGCAACAACAGAGGCATTACTAGGGCTAGAGGTATGGGCAACGCGGGGGCGTAGCCGAAGCGCCTCAGCAACAGCCTCACGGTGAGCAGAAAGCCCGTATATATTAAGACGACACCTAGAGCTATGGCGGCGAGCGAGGGGAGCAAGCCGTAGCGCGAGAATTTAATCCCGACGAAGGTGAGCGCCGCGGCGTAGGCGAAGAAGTCGCCGGTCCCCACGGAGACCTCGCCCACCTTGGCCATGAGGCCCAACAGAGGCGGCTCCCTAGGGGCCTCGGGCCCAGGTCCGCGGGAGACGCCCTCCTTGGCCTTCTTGACTATCTTGCCCAGAAGGCCCCAGTATACCATCACCAGATCGTAGACGGGGAGTATCGCTAGAAGGGCGAGGATCGTCAGCGGAGGCAATATCCACACGACCATCGTCCCCGCAAATGCGCTGAACACCGCAATCGCCGGATCCAAACGGGCCTTAAGTATGGCGTATATCATCGCAGGCGCGATGGCGAACGGCGCGTAGAACAAGGCCTCGGCCGCCGCGTCTGGCAGAAGGCCGCACGCGTAGTACTTGAGGTCGTACGCCCAGAAGACGCCGAGGACCACGAGGAACCATACAGCCGCTATAAATACCTTGAAGAATTTCTTATACTTCATGATTAAATATATAAAGACCGTGGCGGCGACCGCCAGGGAGACGAACAGAGCCGTATTGTACGCGGCGGCCGGAGCAGTATTCGAGGAGGAGTAGGGAGCCGCTGGCAAGATCTGCTCGGAGGCTTGGGACGGGGCCGCGAGGTAGGGCAAGGTCCCCAGCAATGCGGCGGCGAACAGCAAGGCGACGAACGCGTATGTCCTCACGGCACTACCCAGTGCTATATTTAAAAATCGACTCCGGGCCCTACGGTATGACTTCCGTCGAGTCGAGGATCGGCTCGTAGTCTAGATCCTCCTGCCTGACGACTCCCCGGGCCAATAGATCCTCGAGAACCCCTTTCCCCTCCTCCAATATCCTTATAGTGGCCTTCGTAATCTCGCAGACTGCGTCGAAGCCCTCCTCGCCCCAGTACTTCTCGTAGTGGGTGTAGAGACAACGCCCCCCGCAAATATGCCTGTACTCGCACCTGGAACACCTATCGTCGAGCTTGAAGTCCGCTTTGACGACGCCTCTCTTAACGTCGCCGACTGTGGCCCAGCGCTCCGAGACGGCTATGGGGCAAGCCAGAATCCTGCCGTCGGTATTTACGGCGAACGCGCGCCTCCCCGCCCCGCAAGGGATCCAGTCGTACGGCCTCAACAACATGGCGCGGTATATGCCGAGGAACGGGACGATGCCCAACAGCCTGCCCCTTGCGGCCTCGGCGAGGAACCAGTCGCGGAGCCTAGCGATGCCGGGGAGATATCTTGAACGGCCCCACTCCAAGAACTCGCGGGGGTCCCACTCGTCTGTCCACACAGCGTTGAGTTGCCAATGGACCTTATCGAAGCCCAAGGACAGCAGGTGCGACACGTCGCGGTATATATCGCTCGCGCGCCCCACCGCCATCCTCGCCACCACCTCGCACCGGCACCCAACCTCTTCCTTCAGCCACCTCAACGTCCTCAAGACCGCCCTATAGACCCCCCGCCCCCTATAGCGGTCGGTCACCTCCTCCACGCCGTCAATAGAGAGGAGGACCACGTCGAACCTACGCCAGTACTCAGGCGGTAGCCTCTTCGCCAGAAGCCCGTTGGTCTGTATGCCGAAGCGCTTGGCCTTGACAGAGTCCATCACCTTCATGATGTAGGCCGGGTTGAGGAGAGGCTCGCCGCCGTAGAAGAAGACGACGGGCTCTGGATCCCTCCGGAGCAACGCCCTTAGATCCTCAAGGTCGTACTGCACAGACCAAGGCGAGTGCCGCGGGTCGAACGAGCCCCCGCAGTAGCTACACCTCAAGTTGCAACGGCCTGTGGTCAGGAGGAACCAGAGCACTGCAAGGCCGATATACTTTATTAAAGGAAACAGTCGCCGTGTCATGAACCGGGAGGTCTGGAAGATATCGCTCTCCGCCTTCTTCGCCGACCTCGGCTACCAAGGAGCCATTGCGTTGTTGCCTCTGTTGTTAGTGGCGGCTCTCAAACTCCCCATATACGTCTACGGCATAATCGAGGCCCTCAACTACGGCGGAGGCGCGTTGATGGGTCTGCTGGGCGGCTACGCGGCGGATAGGTACGGCAGGAAGAGAGTCGCCGTCCTCGGCAACTCCTTGATATCCCTCATGTCGTTCACCGCGCTCGCCAACTCGCCCGTGTTGTCCCCCATCCTCTTCCTGGCAGGTTGGTGGTCCCGCAACTTCAGAACGCCGGCTAGGAGGGCCATGCTGGCCGAGGTGACAGACGAGGCGGAGAGGAAGAGGGCCTTCGGCATACTGCACGCCCTCGACATAGGCGGCGGCGTCGGATCCGTAGCTGTGATGGCCGCCCTATTGCTGGCAGGCTACAGCTTCACGGCGGCCTACCTCATAACTCTCCCCTTCTTCATAACCTCGACCGCGTTGTTGGCCTCGGTCAGGGCAGGCGAGAGGAGGGGAGGCGCCAAGCCCCAGGCGCCCGGCCTAAAGGTCACTGCGCTGGCCCTCGCCTCGGCCCTCTTCGGCTTCACATATTACAGCTTCGGCTTTCCCATACTCAGCATATTCCTACACACCCGCTCCGACGTGATCTCCATAGCGGCCTACGGCCTCTACCTCGCCGTCTCCGCCGTCGTGGGGCTCGCCGTCGGCTTCGCCAAATCGACGGGCTATAAGACCTTGGCCTTCGCTGGCTACGCTATAGCGGCCGTCGCGAGCCTGCTCTTCGGGCTGGGGGGCTCTCTGGCGCTCTATCTGGCGGCCGCCGCGCTGTTGGGCCTCTCCATAGGCGTCGTTGAGACGTTGGAGCCCTACATAGTCGCCTCCATATCGAGGGAAGAGGAGTGGGGCGTCTCCATGGGCGCTCTCACGGCCGGGAGAAGCCTCGGGCTCTTCATATCCAACATAGCCATGGGCTTCCTATTCTCTGTCGGCGAGCTCTACGCCTACCTATACGCCTTCGCCGCAGCCCTCGTAGCGGCCCTAATAGTACTGACGGTAGTCGCCCGCTAAACCTCGTTTTTTCAGACCTAGAGGGGTGATCCAGACCCCCATCTCTCTTTCTCCCTCATAGAGGGAGCGGCAGAGTCGCATGAGAAAGAGAAAGGAGCGGCTTTCCTCACCAGGCGGATTTCGCCGCGACTGTCGGCGCTATCTTCAAGCCACGCAGTCTAGCCTCTGGAGGCTGAGAGAAGCGGCGGGCTAGATGAGCTGGAGCTCGATCTTGACCGTGTCGGGTACTTTAATCGTCATCAACCTCCTTATCACCTTGTCGTTGGCCTCCACGTCTATAAGCCTCTTGTGTATGCGGAGCTCCCAGTGCTCGAAGGTGTGGTACCCCTCGCCCGAGGGGGCCTTCCTGGTCACCACCATAAGCCTCTTTGTGGGGAGGGGCACGGGGCCGCTCACATCCACGCCCATCTTTTTAGCGATGTCGACGATCTCTCTGGCCACATTCTCCAGATCCGAGTAGTTGGTGCCGTAGAGCCTAATCCTCACCCGCCTTCGCGCAATCATGCTCATGGCCCTCCGTCAACCAGACGATTTATAAATTTTCCCGCCACCCTTAGGGCAACCCGCGAACGCCTCCTATCAGATGCCCCGTCCACCCGGCCTTACAGGCCAGCGTTGCGAGGCGCCCGAACATCTAGGGCGAACTCGCCTCGGAGATCCTCCGCATATTTCGGCCCCGCCGTAGAGGACAGGACTTCTTGCCCTTTATACGCTGTTCTGACCGCTGTCGTGTAGAGAACGGCGTGCGGGCTCGACGCCAAAACGATGGAGAGCCCGAGACGGCTCTGGCTCTGAAATGGAGGATTACTTCTGCTGTATCTGGGCCGGCTTGACCTCTACGACTTGGCCCGCCGCTATGGTTCTGCCCATGTCGCGGAGCGCGAAGCGGCCCAGCGCCGGGAACTCGCCGAACTTCTCCACGACGACGGGCTTCAGCGGCTTCAGCCTGACCATGGCCACGTCTCCCTGCTTGATGAACTGCGGCTTCTGTTCTATGGTCTGGCCCGTCCTCGGGTCGAGCTTGGATATGAGCTCGGTTATCTGGACAGGCACGGTGGCGGTGTGGACGTGCATGACCGGCGCGTAGCCGGGGCCTATGGCGGTCGGGTGCCAGAGCACTATGATGCGCGCCACGATCTCCTCAGCAACAGTCGGCGGGTTATCCACCTTGCCCAAGACGTCGCCGCGCCTCACGTCGTCCTTTTCTATACCGCGGAGGTTCACGCCTATGTTGTCGCCCGGCTTAGCCTCGTCCAGCTTCATGTGGTGCGTCTCCAACGAGCGGACGTCGCCTACCTTCGCCGGAGGCATGACTATGACCCTGTCGCCGGGCTTTATCACGCCCGTCTCTACCCTCCCCACAACCACTGTGCCGGCGCCGGTGATCGAGAAGACGTCCTGTATCGGAAGCCTCAGAGGCTTCTCTATGGGCCTCTGCGGCGGCTCGAGAGCGTCGAAAGCCTCAAGGAGGGTCGGCCCGTTGTACCAAGGCATGTTGGACGACTTCGTCTTGATATTGTCGCCCTTCACGGCGCTGACCGGTATTATGGGGACCTTGTTCGGGTCGTAGCCCAGGAGCTTCAACATCTTAACTATCTCAGCCTTTATCTGGTCGAACCTCTTCTGGTCGTAGTTGACGACGTCCATCTTGTTGACGGCGACTATCAGCTGGTTCACGCCCAGCGTCTTGGCGAGGAACAAGTGCTCCCTCCCTTGGCCCTGCGGGCCTATCGCGGTCTCGAACTCGCCCGGCCTAGCAGATATAACTAACATCGCCGCGTCGGCCTGGCTGGTGCCGACGATCATGTTCTTGATGAAGTCGCGGTGGCCTGGCAAATCGATTATGGTCAGGAAGTACTTGTTAGTCTCAAAGCCGACGTGGGTGGCCTCGATGGTGACGCCGCGCTCGCGCTCCTCCTTGAACCTGTCCAAAATCCAGGCGAACGCGAAGTCCTCCTTGCCCATCTTCTTGGCCAACTCCTCGATCTCCTTGAAGCCCTTCTCATCGACGTAGCCGGTCTCATAGAGCAACCTTCCGGTGAGAGTAGACTTTCCATTGTCTACGTGTCCGATTACGGCTAGGTTCAAGTGGGGCTTCTGCAACGCCGAGGGCTTGGGGTTCAGTATTATCGACGGCATGGCGACTCTAAAGTGGCTATATTTAAAACTTTATACCACCCGCCCCCACGCCTATTGGCGGAACAGCTAGATATCGTCCGCAGTCGCAGTGACATCTGGGAGAATGCGTGGGCGCTTAATCTCGGCCATCTTCATATTCGTGCACTCTGCCGTATGAGAGCTCTACGGAGCCGATCGACGTGCCACTTCAACGCGGCCGGCTAGGCGTCGGCTGAGGTATGTGTTTTAATATAGCGACCACCTATTTTCGTGGGCCTCGACTGGGGTAGGCTTGAGGAGGTTGTGGAGAGGGCTGTGAGGAGGGCTAGGTCTGAGGAGCTGAGGGAGATGGCCGACGCCGTTAAGGCTCTCGCCGACTACATGAAGACCGGCTTCCAAGAAGTAAACAAGAGGCTAGAAGCCCACGAGAAGTTGCTAGAGGAGCACAACAGAAGGCTTGAGGAGCTGACGAAGGCAGTCGCTGAGCTGGGCAAGCGCCTAGAGGAGTTGGGCAAGAGAGTTGAGGAGCAGGGCAGAATTCTCGCTGAGCACAGCAGAGTTCTGGCTGAGCATGGTAGGAGGCTTGACGAATTAACTAAGGCTGTGGCCGAGCTTAAGGTGGCTATGGGCTCCCTCGGCCGTAGGTGGGGGCGGGATTTGGAGCGCACCGTCTTGGAGATTTATCGGGATGCTCTTGAGAAGAGGGGGGTTGAGCCCGGGAGGGTGGAGAAGTTCGTCTATACTGACGTGGACGGCCGGTATTTGAGGCCGGGGGCGAGGATTGAGGTTGACGTCTATATTCGCGACGGGAGGACGTATCTCTTGGGGGTTAAGTCGCATGCGGAGCTTGAGGATGTGGAGTGGTTTGCCGAGAAGGCCCAGGCAGCGGAGAAGATACTCGGCCGTAGAGCAGACCGCCTCATAATAGTCGCCGTCAATATAGACAAAGAAGCGCTAGAGAGAGCAAGCCAGCTAGGAATAGACGCGGTGTACGGCGCCGTAATTGAGTAGGGGCCCGTCGATTTCGGCCTAGATCGGCTGGGCGAGAATTATCTGTAAAGCACGTGTGTAGAGCTGTTCGCCCTCCGATAGGTTCTGTAGACGTGGTGGAGGGCGTGTTGTGGTTGTATTGCCATCTCCTGGCGGAGTTGTCCGAGAGCAGAGCGGAGTTGTTAGGAGTTGCCTAGAGGCGTCAAGACGAACGACGGCGAGCCGGCCGGTGGGGCGGACCAGTCGCTGGGCCTATACATAGCGGGGGCTGGTCCGCAGACTGGGCCATGTGGGCTGTCTTGTGACGGCGTGGGGGAGCGGGGTATGTCAATAGGCTGTCGCCTTCTAGGGCAGGGCGAGACTTGCCGTGGAGGTATCGACGGTCGTGGAGCTCGCCTCTTCTGCACTCGGGTTGTTGTGTCGGCGGCTGGCCTCCGGCTCGTTGTCGTGGGCGACTTGTGGACTTCCGCCAGCGGCTAGGAAGGTAAAGCCTAAAAAGGGGCTGGGAGGCGCCGTTCATGAAGGAGGTGGTCTACACGAAGGCCGCTCCCGAGCCTATTGGGCCGTACAGCCAAGGGGTGAGGGTGAGCAACATGTTGTTTGTCTCGGGGCAGATACCCATAGATCCAAGGACGGGCGAGGTCGTCAAGGGGGATATCAAGGAGCAGACGAGGCGGGTGCTCGAGAACATAAAGGCGGTGCTGGAGGCCGCGGGCTACGGCTTGTCCGACGTCGTCATGTCCTTCGTCTTCCTCGCCGACATGTCGCTCTTCGGCCAGTTCAATGAGGTGTACGCGGAGTACTTCAAGGAGAAGCCTCCGGCGAGGGTGACGGTGCAGGCGGCCAGGCTTCCCAGAGACGTGTTGGTTGAAATAGCCGTCATTGCAGTTAAGTAGTGTGGAGAGGACCCGCAACGCCGAGCGGTGACGAGGAACTGGGCGCCGACTTTTTAATCTCCTCCCTCTCCGCCAAGAACCCCTTCAAGAGGCTTGTCGTGGGCCCTCCCAGAGAGGCTGTCGCCGTGGCGAGGAGGATAGGCGGTGTGGCAGTCTCGGACTTCTCCGGGGCCCCTCCCGACCTCTACAGGGACGTCTACGCCGTCCATGCTTCGGGCGATCTCGGACCCCTCATGGCGGGGGCCGACGTGGTTGTATATATCGAGGGGCCTATCCCTCCGCCTAGGGGCGTCAGAGTGATTGCGTTGACGTGCGCGCGCCGCGGGATCTGCGAGGAGGCGGACTGCGTATGCGGCGGAGCGCTGAGGATTTAGTCCTCACCACGGCGGCGGTGCGCGCCGGCGTGGAGGCCTGCGTCGACCTCGTAGACGCGGTTGCGGAGAGGGTCGGCCTCATCTACCTCCCCATACCCGTCGAGGTGTGTAGAGGCGCCTTCGCGGATCTGGGCGCCCTGGGGTGGATCCTGGAGCCTCTGCTCTACATATACAGAGAGAGGCCGGGGAGGTGGGCCTGCTACGGCTCTTTGGAGGATCTGCAGAGGAGGGCCTTCGCCACGGCGAAGCTGGCGGGCCTCGTGGTCAGGGCGAAGGTCTTCGGCTCCGTGGATCTACGGCAGTGGGATCTCCTCTTCGCATCGCCGCCTTACGAGCCGCCGAGGCCCTCGCTGGCTATAGGCTACTGGGGGAGAGACTCCGTGGTGTGCGGCGCGCCGACGCCGACCCCTCTAGAGCTGGCCGCCGCCTTCTGGAGCTCGCTGGATGAGGGCGAGAAGAGAGAGCTTGTGGGATATATAGTGGAGTATATAGATCTCCTCCTGTCGAGTATAAACGTAGACGAGGCCTACTCGCGGCTGGTCGCGGACGGCCGGTATCGGGCCTTCGCCGACGCCGTCGTTCACCGCGTGGGTAATAGAAAGCGCGCCGTCGTTCCCCCGTAGTTTCCGGGAAATTCGACTTAAGGCCCCCTGCGTAGGGCCGGCCATGGAAAGGAAAATAATACTAGGAATAATAATAGGAGGGATAGTACTAGGTCTAGCCGCGCTCGGGGCGCTGGCCCTGGGCGCCTCGGCCCAACAACAGACGTGCCCTCCAGACGTGGAGGTCAAGTGGTACGCGTTGGTGAACTACTTGGCTTACGTCTCGGGCCAGAACGCGTCCCGGCTAATCGCCGAGGCGCAAGCCTCCGGCAACTTCACCGTGGAGGTATCCGGCGTTAGGCTGACTGTGCCGTATTGTTCCCTCAACGCCACGTTGCCCAACGGGACGAAGGCGTTCTTCGCTCCGGCCGTAGGCGTGGGCGAGCTGAAGAAGCTCGGCCTCAACATAACCCAAGCGAAGACCGTGTTCCAGAGGCTGAAGGAGGCGAGAATGGAGGCTATGGCGAACTTGACGAGGTATCTGCGCCCGCTGGAGGTGCGCGGCCTTCGCGAGGCGGCCCAGGCCCTCGCCCGCGACTCGGGGTATAGGCGGGCCATAGAGGCCAACGCCAACGCGTCCGCTGTCTTGAAGGCCGTGGCCGAGATACTCCAGAGAGTCGGCGCGAACAAGACAGCGGTCGAGGAGGTCTTGAACGCCAGCTTGAGGCACGAGGAGGTGGCGGATCTCCTCCGGTACATATGGGCCAACGGAGGGCTCGCCGGAGTTAAGGCGAGGGCCGCGGCCAATCTGAGCTTCGTCATCGCGAACGATAGGGGCTATCTCGCGGCGTCGGCCGCCTTGGAGGATCTGGCGGGCAGGCTGGACGCGTTGGCGAGGGCGCTGGCGAGCGTCAACGCCACGGTGTCCGCGCGCCTGGCCCACGAGGCCGAGCTGTTTAACAAGTCCGCAACGGCGCTGGCCTATATAGGCAGGGAGGGAGGCCTCCGCGCCGTCTCCAACGCCACCGACAGAGATCTGCTGGCCGCCCTCAACGGCACATACGGCGTCCAGAACGCTCTCGACCGCGTCAACAAGACGCTCGAGGAGCTGAACGAGACGTTGAAGCTTCTCGAGAGCGTCAACGCCAGCGCGTCGGCCGTCGAGGCGGTCAAGGCGGCGGTTGAGCACCACGAGAGGGCTCTAGGGATATTAAGCGCGTTGGAGTCGGTCGGGGGCCCGGCAGGCTTGGTGAGGAGCGTGTACGACTCGTTGGAGATGAGCCAGCCGACAAGTCCCCAGATAGCCGCCCTCTGTATCGACCTCAACGTGACCGAGCTGTTGGCCAAATACGCCGAAGAGGGCTTCGCGAACGTGTCCGCGATATGGAAATACGCGACGCTCTGCGAAATAACGAAGCTGTTGGACTGGGAGTATTACGTCAGCAAGGCGCGCAGAGGCGTGTATGTGCCTATGCAACAGCAACTGCAACAGCTGAGAGGATACATAGACAGCCTCGGCGGACTTGCTGCTCTAAACGATATCTACAAGCTCAAGTTGATACTGAAGCACATAGCTAGTCTAGAACACGATCTTGGCATATCGACGTCGTTCATAAGCTCCATCGTCGGCATCCCCATCAATGTAACGACCTCCGGCGGCGGGGGCGTCTCTGTATCTGGCGGCGCCTCCGGAGGCGGCTCTGCTGGCGGCGGTGTGTCGATTGGGTCAGGCGGGATGGGGAGCGGGGGGATGGGCGGCTCCGGCTCGATAAGCGGCACGGGCAAGATGGGCGGCGGAGGGCCCTGATATGATAGTCCTGAACCTCACAATACCGCCGCTCCTTTTCATAATACTGGCGCCGGCGGCTTTCTCCAACGTGAGCATGCCTGCGCCCAACGCCTCGGCGGTGGCCGCCTTCTCGGCCAACGGCACGCCTCTACCCGCCCTGGCCTACGGCGGAAGAGTATACGTCTTGCAAGACTGGGCGCCCGCCTACGTGGAGTACGTCCCAGTCTACGCCAACTCGAGCGGCGTCTATTCCGTCTCCTTGAGCCTAGACCAAGGGGCGGTCGTCGTGATGCCGCCGGGCATCATGCCGCAAGACATATCAGGCGCATATAAGGTGCTCGCCGTGAACAAGACAGGGACGTATATAGAGGTCGGGCCCGGCCCCATCACCATATCGTATTACGCCATAAGGCTCTCCCTCGCGCCAGCCGCCCCCGCCACGTCTACAAGCGCCGCTCCGTACACTTCGACGTCCACTACCCCGACAGCCATATCGCAGTCCACAACCCAAAACATGCAACTATTCGGCCTAAACACCATCTACTACATAATAGCTATAGTATTAGCTATAATTATAGCAGTTATAATAGTATTTACACGAAAAAGAAATACAATAATATAATTTTTTAAATATTATTTAGAATATTTAGAGGCGGTGGCCGTTTATAGCAATTGCCCCATACGTTTTTGTCGCCTACTGGCGGATCCGCAGTTGCGTTTTTATTGACGTTGTAGTGTAGCCACGTGATCCCGCCGACGCACCCCCGTTATAGGAGCTTGCTGGAGCGGGAGAAGGTGGTGGAGGGCTTTAGGGACGGGTACGTCGCCGTCCAAGGGCTAATCGCCCAGGGTAGGGGCGAGTGCTTCGACTACCTAATAGGCGAGGAGACGCAGCCGTTCGCCCTAGAGGCGATAAGGGCCGCCGCGGCGGCCCTACTCCTCGCCCGACATCCGGTGCTCAGCGTTAACGGCAACGTGGCCGCCTTGACGCCGGGGACTGTGGTGGAGCTGGCCGAGGCCGTGCCGGCTCTCATAGAGGTTAACTTGTTCTACCGCACGAGGGAGAGGGAGGAGAAAATAGCGGAGGTCTTGAGGAGGCATGGGGCGAGGCGGGTGCTGGGCGTGGGGGACGACGCCTCCTGCACAATACCGGAGCTCTTCAGCGAGAGGAGGAGGGTCAGCTGTGAGGGGATTTACAAGGCCGACGTGGTCCTAGTGCCGCTGGAGGACGGCGACAGGACGGAGGCTCTGAGGAGGATGGGGAAGACCGTCATAGCCGTAGACCTAAACCCCATGAGCCGCACGGCGAGATCTGCGTCTATCACTATCGTCGACAACGTGACGAGGGCTATGCCGAGGCTTGTGGAGGCGGTGAGGTCGATGAAGGGCCTCGAACGCCGGGAGCTCGAAGAGGTGTTGCGCAACTACAACAACGACAAGGTGCTGGCCTCGGCCTTGCGCCACATCCTAAGGAGGCTGGAGGAGCTGGCAGACGGCCTATATCCAGGAGACGCGTAGCTCCCTCAGCTCCTTTATGTGGACTTCGCCGAGCCTCCTAGCCTCCTCCGCCACGTCGGACACCCATTCCCTCTCTACGAAGATCGCCAACACGCCCTTCTTCACAAAAAGCCCCAGGACGCCTCGGCGTCTGCGCAACGCCTCAGCTCTCTCGTCGAGGAAGCCCACCCTTCTAGAGAAGGACTCCGCGGCCTCCAGGAAAGACGTGAAGGAGGGCTCCCGCATAAACGCCCGGAGGGCCTCCGAGCCGGCCTCGACTATGGCCTCGTGGCGGGACGCGAGCATGTGCCTAGTGTCGATCCGCGCGAGGTCCGCCGTGACCGCGTAGACGTTGGGGCAAGGCAGGGAGTGGGCCTCCCCGACGCCCGGCGCCCCCGGCCTAGTCCTGACGACTAGGCAACCCCCCGTATATATTGCCAACACGTCCCCGAGCCCGGTCCTGCGAGTCGCCTCCTCTACGTGGGCCTTTGCGAAGGCCTCGCGGGAGAGGCCGAACGCGCCGACGGCTTTGGCGATGGACACCACGGCGGAGGCGGCGTAGCCGTAGCCCAGGGGGAACTCCGACGAGATCCTCACGCCTCCGCCCGGCTCCAGCAATAGGTCGTTGTACCGGACGCCCCCCTCCTCCCCGTAGGCCGCCACGGCCCCGCCTATCAAGACGCCGACCCCCACGGAGCCAGTGGAGAGGGGATCTTCGGAGTATGCGGGTATCCAGAAGCCGGTCACGTGGTGGGGGATGAAGAGCCTCCTACTCACGGCCGCAAAGAGATTCCTTGGCCTTAATTAGGCTGTACAGCGCCGCGTTCACGGGCGTATACACGCCGAGCCTCTCGCCGTATTTGACCACGGCGCCGTTTATGAAGTCGACTTCCGTCTTGGCGCACCGGGCCAGATCGCGTGCCGTGGAGGAGACGTTCTCGGCGGTGGCCGAGGCTACGCGGAGGACCTCCTCGAAAGGATCCGCCGGCATCCTCACCCCGGCGGCCTCGGCAACTCTGGCGACTTCGGCGACGACGGCGCGCGCCAGATCCCGCGCGTGATCCACCGAGGCGATCACGCCGTTGGGCGCCTGCAACAAGGCGGTTATCGCGTTGATGGCCGCGTTCACCGCGAGCTTCAGCCAACGGTACGGCTCCACGTCGTCGACGACCACGGCCCTCGCCCCGCCCCTCTCCAGAACATCGGCGAAGTCTGAGACGGCGCGCGGCAGGTAGATCTCGCCGCGCCCTCTGAGCTCAGACCTACACCCCTCCCTGTAAACGCCGTAGGTCACCACGGCGGCAACGCTGGAGGGGTATACCTCCCTAATCGCCTCGTATCCCCCAATGCCGTTCTGCGCCACGACGGCGGTCCCCCGCAGATGCGGGACGGCCGAGAGCGAGTCGTATGCCTTGACTGCAACCACGGTGTACTTCGCCCCCTCCGCCCCAGCCGCGGCGAGCCTCAACCTCTCGCACGCGCCGTCGGCGCAGAAGAGGTACTCGTCGCAAACACGCCTCTGTACTACGCCGGGCGCATAGCCGGCGCGGTTGAGGAAGTAGGCGAACAGCGACCCCACGGCGCCGAGCCCGACGATGCGGAACACGAACGATATAAACCTGGGGGGTATAATACTATGTGAGGAGGCGCGTCTCCGACTTTACGAAGGGCGGCGGGCCGTACGTCTGGATAACTGCGTACGACTACCCCACCGCAAAGCTGGTAGACGAGGCTGGCGTCGACGGAATCTTGGTGGGCGACTCCCTCGGGATGGTCGTTCTGGGGTTGCCCAACACGTTGGGCGTCACCTTGGCGGACATGGTCAGACACACGCAGGCGGTGGCCAGAGCCAAGCCCAAGGCCTTGGTGGTGGCCGACATGCCGTTCATGACCTACGAAACTGGGCCGAGAGACGCCTTGAGGAGCGCGGCGAGGCTGATAAGGGCCGGGGCAGACGCCGTTAAGCTCGAGGGAGGCGCCGAGTACGCCCACGTGGTGGAGAGGCTCGTGAAGGCCGGCGTGCCGGTAATGGGGCATATAGGCCTAAACCCCCAGAGGGTCCTCGCGCTGGGCGGATTTAAGCTGGTCGGGAAGACGGAGGAGCAGAGGCGTAAGGTCCTGGAGGACGCGAAGGCTCTGCGAGACGCCGGCGCCTTCGCCCTCGTCATAGAGTTCGTCCCGGCCTCACTAGCCAAAGAGGTCACCGAGTCTGTGGACATACCGACAATATGTATAGGGGCCGGCCCTCACTGCGACGGCCAGATACTGGTCCTACACGACGTCGTGGGGCTGTCGGAGAGGCCTCCCTCGTTCGCGAAGAAATACGCCGACGTGGCCGCGGCAATACGCGACGCGGTGAGGCAGTACGTGGAGGAGGTGAAGGCAGCCCGGTTCCCCACCAAGGAGTTCTACAAGGAATAATCGCCGAGACAGACTTGTCTGGGAAGCGACAAACCAGCTATTGCGTTTAGGAGCGCCGCCACGGCTTCACGCTACTTCTCCCCGGCTTGCGCGAGATCGCCCCTTATACGACTCCACAGAAGGGGCTCTCTCCGGAGATGATTGAGAGTTTGGGAAAGGCGGCTGGGGTGAGGTTTTCTCGTGGATTTTGTGGTGTCCGAGTTTGATCCGCCGGAGATGAGGCGTTGGAGTCAAGAAGTATCTGTATATCTTGAGCTTAAGTTTAAATCTCTACGTAAGTCTCCTGCGCCCTCGGACGCGGTCACTTCTAATGGTCTATCGCGCGGCGGCTCTCCCATGTGAGGTAAGGTGGGACAAGCCGGGGTTCGTCTCGCTGGCTCGGCCTTGGGGGATCTGTGTGCCGCGGATCTAGGGCCTTTATCCACATCGGCGGGGCGTAGGCGCTCCCTCGATCGGTATGGGGTGCGCAGAGCTATCCGAGGCATAGCCGTGATGAGACAGCCTCGTAATGCTCTTATGAGGAGGAGTGGTGGACCGGCCGGGATTTGAACCCGGGATCTCCCGCGCGCCAAGCGGGCCTAAGGGAATGCTTTCAATCCTTCCGCTAGACTACCGGCCCCTTTACATATATTTCTACTAGTTTTTAAGCTTTTCCCCGTCGCCGCCCCCGGCAGATCTTCCACATCTCGTGCGTTAGCCTCTGGCGTTGCCGGGTCTGCATTGAGGCCGTCGGCTAGATATCGCCGTCCCCGCCTCCTCTAAGCCGCTGGAGCGCGTCTCTGGCCTTGTCCAAGTGCCAGAGCAGTTCGTCCAGCTCGGCCTCTGTGAGGTCCGAGTTCCACTTCTCGAATAACATCTCTATAGCTTGGGCAAGATAATGCGCCGCCGGCCAGTAGGGGTGGTGCTCGGCCACCCCCGACAAGAGCGAGGATATCTCTCTGGCCCGCCGCAAAAGCGCCGAGGATACGTCGCCGGAAAAATCGCTCATTCGGCCTCGGCTGTCTGCGCCGCGGAGGCGGCGTAGACCACCCTCCTCCTGTAGTTCCTGGAGTTGCGCCTTCGCGGTATCAAGTTTTTCTTGGGCTTCGGCGGGATCTTGGGCGTCTGCGACCTGACCTTGCCCGCCTTTGTCAAGCTTCCGTGCGAAGGCATATGTTGGCTACCGCGTCTGTATTTAAGCTTAGCGCCCGGCGCCCGTCACGGCTAGGGCAGAGCACCGTAACCAATATATTTGGGTGTAAGTTATTTTGGCGTGAGGCTGTATATAGTCGCGTCTCTGGCCGTCGCAATATACCTATTCTACGCCCTCCACGTAAACTCCGTGGGCACCGCGCTGTCAGTGATAGAGGCGTCCCTCATACTGGGCTTCGGCCTCATTGCCTCGTTGGCGCCGGTGGCGGGCCCGGCCCTATATGCCGAGATCATGGCCCTGGCCCAGTCCGCAACCGGCATCGCCCTGCCGCCTGTGCTGTACGTGGTCCTGACCTGGCTGTCGTTTGCCCTATCCGGCATGTCGACCGCCTTCCTCGCCATGTACCTCCTCCAGATGGGGAGGTGGGCCGCCAAGAGGGCCTTTAGGTTCCTCCTGTACTGGTAGCGGGATCCTCTGTCCTCAATACTGCTGGTAGTAGTACTGTTGATAATATCTCTGGAGCTCCTTCTCGCGTTTGATCTCCCTCCTCTCCTTCAGCCCTATCTCGAGAAGTTTGCCTCCCGTTAGGCCTATCGCTATTAGGGCCAGGGCCCGTATGGCGGCCGCCGCAACGGCGCGGGGATCTGGCATGTTGCCTAGATTTAGTTGGCCCAGCCCGGTCTGTATGGTTATTGTGGTCTCCGGGATCTTCTGCAGATACAGCAGAGCCGCGGCGGCTACCGCGAACGCGACCAGCGCGGCCCCCACCCCTATGGCCGCATAGGCCTCGACCATATCGGCGTCCATGGAAAATTGGAACCTCTTTTAAATTTCGACGACGCACCAGAAACAGGGCGTCTCGTCTCCGGCCCTCCTCACGGGTAGCCTGGGCCCGCCCATGGCCAGCTCGTAGTAGCGCCTCTTGGGGATGTCGAGGAACTTAACGGAGCCGGGGCCCTCTATCTCGATCATCCTCGTCAGCGCGACGGCCCGCGCCCCTCCGGAGAGGGCGCCGCCTTGGAGTATAATCCCGCGCTTGCTCTCGCCGATGCGCGCTAGGCGGGCTATGTACTCCCGCCGGGGGTCGTCGCCGGATATGAATATAGGCCCATACCGGGGCAGTAGGTCCAGCGCCTCCAGCGCGAGGGCCGCGTGGATCCTCGCGAGGGCCTCGACGGGATCTCTAGGGGCCGGGAAGTAGATCCTCGACACCACGTACTCAGCCGCCGCGTTCTCGGCGAGCGCCACTACGTACTGCCCAGTCTCGGCGCCCGATCCCCCGACCACGTTGCCGAAGGCCCAGCGAGATATCTTCTCCAGCCCCCTTGATGCGGCCCAGACGCTGTAGTCGTCGAGGAGGAAGGCCTTGACCTTAACCGCTATGTGGCCTCTCGGCACGTGGAGGAACGGCCTCTCCTCCTTGACCCACCTCCCGCCTCTGTAGAGGAGCTCCCACATCACTTTATGAGCGACCTTATGCCGAAGGCCGCGCTTAAGGCGTCGCCGAGGAAGTAGGCAAGCGCGGCCACCCCCAACAGAAGCCCCACCGTCTGGACAAACTCGCTTCTGAAGTCCCTGTCGGCGTAGACGCTCCCTTGGTAGGTGAACATGAGGGCGAGCACCACGCTGACGGCCAGCGACGCGGCGAACGCCGCGTAGATATTCTCTGCGAGGAAGTACGGGAGCGACATGAGCGCGGCCGCGACGACGTAGCCCACGCCGGTCACCAACGCGGCCACCGTCGGCGATTTGCCCGTCTCGTGCTTCGTCTGGAGGTAGGAGGCGGAGGCCATGGATATGGCTGCGGAGACCCCCACCACGAGGCCCACGACCCCTGTGATTATGGCGGAGCTCGTGGTGCCGAGGGCGCCCGCATGGGTCCCCGTGATCTCAATGATGGCGTCGGCCATGCCCAAGACTAGGGCGCTCATGTACTTCACGATCGCCTCGTCCAGCTGGCCTATGAACTCCTTCTCGTGCTCCATCTCGTCGGCTATAATGGCCTCGAGCGTCTTCCTGTCCTCGGGCGTCTCCATGAGGTCCAGCGCCATCCTATACTTCTCGACCGCCTTGTCCTCGCCCCTCTCGAGCAGTTTGGCCGCGAAGGTCGCTCCGAAGAGGAGCCGCAGGAAGGCGAATAGATATGGGTAGATGCGGGCCTTGAGGGAGGGCTTATAGGAGCCGACGAACTTGAGCCAAAAATCGAAGTGCCGCTTCTCTACGTCGGACAGCCTCCTCAAGACCTCTCTCCTCTTCTTGTTCCACTCCACGCCGGCCAACACCGCGTAGACTCTATGGTCTAGGTACTCGTCGTCGCAGAACTCCGCCGCTAATTGAACCAAATTCTTTTTAGAATTAGTTTCCATGTGAAACTCATTCGAATACCCTTTATAAGTCATATAGGCGTATGCGGAGGTGAATAAAACCTGCAGATCCTACGCCAATAGGCGGCACGGTATTACGCCGATCTCGCGGCGCCCGGCCGCCTGCGTTTGCCTTTTCCGAAGGAGAGACGGAAAACCTAGGAAAAGGGGGGTGTTAGAGCCGTTTGGTACAGAACCACCAAGTCTTGCACTCGATGCCGGGCTCCTTGAGCCTCTTCTCGGCGTCGGCGTAGTTGTGCGGCGGAGGCACTATGACGGGGTCTCCGGGTTTCCAGTTAGCAGGCGTGGCGACGCCGTGCTTGTACGTTGTCTGGACCGCGTCTACTACGCGTATTATCTCGTCTATGTTTCTGCCGTTGGTGAGCGGATACAGAGCGAACCAGGCGAGCTTCAGATCTGGATCTATAAGCGCCACCATCCTGACAGTTGCTGTGGTGCCGGGCGGTATCGCGTTGAACAGACTGGCGACCTGGAAATCCGGCACGTCGGCGATTATGGGGAATGGTATCTCGACGCCCCACAGCTGTTTGATCTGCCTCTTCCACTCTATGTGGCTGATGTCAGTGTCCACGCTGAGGCCGAGGAGCTCGACGCCCCTCTTCTTGAACTCGTCGTACTTCTTGGCGAACTCGACGAACTCGGTGGTGCACACCGGCGTGAAGTCGCCCGGGTGGCTGAAGAGCAACAGCCACTTGCCTTTGTAGTCCTTGAAGCATCTTCTGCCCATGTCTGTGTTGAAGCATAGGTCCTCGGGTATCTGCATCCCGAGGTACGGACCCTTCACCTCTACCATGGGGCTAAGTTCGTTTGGACTTATAAAGATTTCTTCTCCGAACTAATTTCAGAAAAATTAGGAGGAAGGGCAGAACAATATAGGGGCTTATCGGGATCGCGTAGAGACGCGCAGAGCACGGCGACGACACCCCGGCAACTTCCACGCGGAACCCGCCTCTAGGCCCCGCCACTGCGTAGGCCGACGCGCCTCCGCAGACCAACTGCGCCACGGATAGAGGGCTAGGCAGTCCCAGCAGATCGCGGGCGACCCCGCTATATACGGCTATATACTTCGGCCTCAGCTCAAGGGGGCCGCGGACCTCCACCTCGCCCATCTCGCCTAGGTAGAGGACGCCGTCTTGGGCCAGGGCGAGCGCGCTCGCGTTCAGGACAGTTCCGTTGGGGGCCCAGAAGATGCGGGGCCCAAACGGCGTTGAGATATTGACCATGTACGCCGCTTGATAGGTCGGCGTGAGGGCGGCGGGGCCTGCAACCTCTATGGAGATCGTCGGCGTAGCCGGCACGTAGAGAGTCCCTCCAGATCTAATCGAGGGCAGTCTCACCTCTAGGCGCCCCGGCTCGGCCCACAGAAGCCTCGTGCCGTTGGGCAACTTGAGCGCGACGAGGTCCAGCGCCCTCCCCCCGCATAGGGCCGTGCCGTTTAGGAAATAGATACAGGGGAGGTCGGCCCAGAGCTCGGTCGCCGACGGCGTGCCTCTGGACACGACGGCCGAAAAGCCGGCGGGCTCCGCCGCCGCTATCGCCGACTCCTCCGTGGACAGCCCCAGACTCCACGCGGCTGGAGGCCGGACGTAGGCAGTGCCGTTCCAGATATAGAGCGCGAGCTCCGCCTCCCCGTCCGCGACCTCCGCCACCGACATCCCGGCGCCGTAGCCGCCGACAACCAGCTCGAGGTCTATCGGGAGGCCTCTGGCGTTGACCTGCGGCTCGACCACTATGCGGGCGGGCCCCGTCAGCTCGATCCTGTCCATCGTCGTTCCGTTGAGCGCCAGCTCCACGTATCTGCCCGACGTCCTTATCTCTAGGCAGGCCGCCTCCAGAGGGGGGAGCTCGGACACGTAGAAGTAGTACTCGTCGCGGCCGAGGAAGGTCGTGGAGCCGAACCCGGCGATGCCGGACAGCGTGGAGACGGGCCCGGTCATGTTCCAGACGTTGTCCAGAAACTCGTAGGAGCCGTCCCTATACCTCACCAGCGCCTGGACCCAATACAGGCCTCCCCCCGCCTCTACATAGGCGTTGAGCTGTATCGAGTAGGCCGCGGCCCTCCCCAGCGGCGAGAGGCTGTAGGCCCTAAACCCCCTAAGCGAGAAACAGCCCTTGACGGCGCCTCCTTCGTAGGGCGCGGGGAGCGGCCTCCCGCCCACTACGGCGAGGCCGTAGTACACCACGCCGAGAGGCGCGGCGGGGCCCCAAGGCGTAGACGAGGGCTTGAGCCTGTCCGCCAAGAGCCTCAAGTCGACGCAACGCGTCACGTTCAGCGGGGTCGAGGCGGCGTAGGCGCCGCTTGAGGCGGGGATCAGCAGAGCGCTTCCCGGGCCCTCTAGCAGAGCCACCGGCGCCCCCGAGGAGTTGTACACGACGGTGGCGCCGCTCCACTGGGCGTAGTAGGCCATCCCGCCCTCGAGCTTCAGCGATGTGGATGTCTGGGTTATGCAGAGTTGCGCCGATGCGAAGAACGCCGCGAGCAACAACGCCAATACGAGCCGCACCGAGTTTAGAAAAAAGGGAGGTTTTATTGTTGGGCGGCGGCCTGCGGCTTGGGGCGCCAGGTGAATACCAGGTAGAAGCCTCCGAGCAGTATTAGGTTGAATACCACGAACATGGCGAGAGAGAAGCTCAGAAGCCACGGCTGGGCTCCTATGAGTTGCACCAGGGAGTTTATCTGCGGCGTTATGAGCGTGGAGACCTTGAGCGTGTCCGCCACCTGGAGGGCGAAGTTGGCGCCGTAGGCGTTTATGAGGGCGAGCGCTATGGGTGGCGAGGGGACTATGGCGTAGGGCAGATGGGCCAGTCCGTTGAGGATCTCAGCGCCGTCCATCAGGGCGATGACTGCCACGAAGGCGGCCATGGCAAGGCCGGCGTTGGCCGACCTAAGCGCAGTGGCGAGGAACGCCAGCACCACCACGCCGAGAATTATGTCTAGGTAGAACAGCCAGCTGAGGTTCAACGTGGGCTGGTAGACGGGCTGTAGCTGCGCCGGCAGGTAGGACGGCGGGGATCCGAATATGGACCAAGCCATAGTGGGGCTGTATTGGTACACCTCGTAGAGGTACCAGACGCTGGCGAGCGCGTAGATGACGCCGAAGATTAGGCCGACCTTGGCGCCGAACTCCTTCCCTATCTTGTAGTGCTCGTCCTTAGTCTTGGCGTAGCGCCACGTGTAGACGGCAGATATCAGGACTGCGGTGAAGGCTATGGCGCCGGCCAGCGTGGCGATGAGCAGAGGCGGGTAGGTGGGGTTGCCCAGCGCTTGCCAGAGGTCGACCCCTAGGTCGAAGCCCACGATCGAGTTGGGGTCCGGCTTGGCGGTGACCCCTAGCGGGTAGTTTATGAAGGCGAAGACCAGCCTGAACATGGCCGGTATCACTGAGGTGACGACGGCGAGCCCGTACCCCAGCGCTATGTGTTTTGCGTCGTCCATCTTGCCGAAGGAGCGGTAGTAGAACCCTATGAGCGGTAGCGATATAGCAACGCCGAAGACTATGGCGACTCCCCAGACCGGCCACAACAACACGCCGGCCGCGTTGGTGAAGACCGGCAACAAGCCGGCGAGGAACACCGTCACGATGGTCCCGAAGACGCCGCCTATCGCGTAGGTGAATATGAGGTAGCGCGACAAGCTCTTGGCTATGTCGAAATACCTGTCGTCGCCTTTCCTAAGCCCTATGAGCTCAAGCGTCGGCAACAGCCACGTCAAGCCCAGCACAGTGTAGACCAGCGGCAGGTGGACGGCGAAGGCCCAGGCGATTAGCCCCACCGTGATGGCGGTTAGGGCGTCCATGGTCAGTACTCGACCAGCCTCTTTAGTAGCTTGGGCGGCCTAGCCAGCGCGAGGTACACCATATAGCCGGCGAGCGCCGGCATGGCCACCTCGACGATCAATATTAGGGCCGCCAGCCACGGCGTGAGCTGGAGCGTCGGGTTGAACAAGCCGCCTTGATATACCGGCACGCCGGTGATCTGCGGCGGCCCGTCGGCGCTGGGGACGGACTGCACCAGGATGAACGGATAGCGGCCGGACTCCGCCGAGACGGCGCCGCCTATAGACGCCAGCGCCGCCAGTATGGGTATCAGGTAGACGCTCGGCTTGAGGAGAGGCGGCACTATGCGCTTGAACCAGCCGAACAAGAGGTAGAGGCCGATGCCGGCCGTCAATATGCCGAGCAGTATCCCGGCGCCCACCATGAAGCCCAGGTAGAACACCGAGACGAAAGCCGGAGGCCTAATGTCGGCCGGCCAGGAGTAGTAGCCCCAGAACTGGTGGTTGAAGTCTCCATACGCCACGAAGCTCGTAAGAGGATCGGGCCTCAGCCCCGACCAGAACATGCCCTCGAGGGCCGCCAGCTTCAACGGGTCGTGCTCCAGCACCAGCTCTCCCTGGAGGTGGCCGACGACGAGACCCTCTACGGCGGTCAGTACTGCTATCGCTGGCACCACCAGCCTCAACACCTTGTACTGCCAATCCTTCTTCTCCTTGAGGTATAGGTAGAGGACAACCCCGGCCACGCCAGACCAGCTCAATATAACGGCGGCAAGTATGCCGTGGAGTATAAAGACGTTCGCGCCCCACCAGAATATGTTCCAAGCGTCGGTGGGGTTCTGGAACGCGGCGAGCCAAGTAATCGCGCCGGCCACATTCTTGCCTTGGGCCGCCAAATTCACGAGCTGGAGACCCGGCGGGGCTATGCTCAACGCCGACATGACGGCCAGGATATTGTAGGCCGAGTAGTAGCCGCCAAACGCAGCGATTAGGCCAATGACCCAGTGCACCCACTGGTTCGAGAAGCGGTTCCAGGTAAAAGTGTAGAGCGGCAGGAATATGACCTCGAAGAGGAAAGCGAAGAGCTCGAGGAAGAACGGGAGCGCTATGGCGGTGCCGATTATGGCTATGAAGTTGGACCAGATAGTGACCAGCCCGAACTCGACGAGCGTGCCGAAAGCGGCGCCTACCCCGAAGAATATGGTGGCGGCTATGTTGAACTTCTTGGCGAGGTCGAGCCACTGCTGGTCCTTCCTCCTAAGCCATATATACTCGCCGATAACCGCCAGCGCTATGGTGCCCAGAAACGCCGAGGCCATGGACAGATGCGCCAGAACTCCGACAGCCGATACGAGCCTTGCCAAATCTAGTTCTAGAGAGGGGTCCGGCATAAGTTAGGAATGGCTTCCACTTAAAAATTTTCTCCTCAATAGTTTCTTAATCAGATATAAATAGAATCAATTTTCCTTTTATTTTCTCTCTGAGATTCTCGATATTCTGAAGACCTTGATTTTTCTCCTGCCCAAGGCCCTATAGCTATATGTGACGAATTTTCTTGATGCAAGTGTCGAGAGAGCCTTGTAGACGCCCCTCAAGCTGGCCGCCCCGCCTAGGGCCTCCCATATTTGGTACGCCGTCATCTCGCGGCCCGACAAGATCTCAAGGATTCTCCTCTGTAGTTCGCCGCCTCTGCGCCGGCCCGCCAGGCCCGGCCGCCTCAGCCCCGTGCCCGTCACGACAGCGACGGCGCCCTTCTCGGAGGAGGCCACTGCGTAGGCCATCGCCGATAGGGGCCTTGCGTAGACGCCCCGCCTCGCCAGGTAGACCGCGGCCTCGACAGCCTCGGCGGGGTCCACCTCGGCCACCCTCGCGCCCTTCTCCCTCAGCCATTGCGCTATCTCCGATAGGGGAGCTCCCTTGTGCGCTGCCAAGACAAGGCGGGGGGCCTCCGCGAGGCCCCACTGCTCCAGCTCCCGGAATCCCATATATACAGCGAGCGCCAGGAGGCCCCGCTCCAGAGGGACTGCAACCGAGTCCACGCGCCGAGCGCTTTCGAATATCTCGTAGGCGATAGTCTTGACGCCTGCCAGGAAATACGGATCGCCGTATTCAACGTCGAAGGGCCCGGCCTTGCCGAACCTTATCGTTACTGAGGGCAACACGGCGAGCGATATAAAGTCGGCGTATGCAGCCTCGGCGGGGTCCATGTGGACCTCCACGGAGACGCCTTTAGCAGATAGGTAGGTGGCGGCGGACACCGTGAAGTCTTCCAGGAAGGGCAACGAGGCCTTGTCGCCCGAGAAGACGGAGGCGAGGACCGCCGATCCCCTATCCATGAAGGAGCCCGTGGGGTTCCTCGACTCGTCCTTGACGAGGATCCCGCCCACCTTTCTGAGAGGCGTCATGCCCTCGCCGAGGGAGACGCCCTTGGCAACCCCGATTGCCGAGGAGTACCTCCACATGGAGGGCTCCGTCCGGTCTATCTTGAGCCGGCCGGGCGGCTCCAGGACGAGGGGGAATCCGCAGTTGGGGCAACGGGCGCCCGACGCCGCCTTGTACCCGCAACGGGGGCAACGGAGCCTCGCCTCCACGTCAGCCCGAGGCCAGCTCCTCGACCAGCTGAGACGCCGTGCGCTCGACGGCCTCCTTGGAGCCCATGGTGGGGGACCAAGAGGCGTACTGCGTAATTCTCTCTATGCTCAAGAGCATTGTCTTGACGTCGCCGGGCCACCCCCTCCCGTCTGGGGTAGCCGGCCTGAAGACCAGCTTGGGCGAGAGGCCCATGGCCCTCGCGACGGCCGCCGCTATATCCTTCACCGACGCCGCGTCCCTATTGCCGACGTTTAGGGCGAGAAACGGCTTGTCGTCCTCCATGAACCTCCTCCAGGCGGCTAGCGTGGCCTCGACGGCGTCGCGGACGTGCAGGTACGACTTGGTCTGGGTGCCGTCGCCCAACACCTCCAGCACCTCGGGGTTCCTCTTCAGCTTCATTATGAAGTCGTATATCGCGCCGTGTCTGAGCCTGGGCCCCACTATGTTGGCGTATCTGAGGGCCAGGCACCTCACGCCGTAGAGCCTCCCGTAGGCGCCGCACAACACCTCGCCGGCCGCCTTCGCGGCGCCGTAGACTGATATGGGGGCTATGGGGGCGTCCTCCGGCGTGGGCAGAACCGCCGCCTCGCCGTAGACCGTCGACGAGGATGCGAAGACGACGGCCTTCGCCCCGCTCTTCCTGGCCCACTCCAACACGTTGAAGGTGGCCGACACGTTCTCGTCGAAGTGTATCCTCGGCTCCGTGGAGCTGACTCTGACCTCGGGATTCGCCGCGAAGTGGAAGACGGCGTCGACCGCCCCGATCCCCTCGCCCCAGCCGGGGTCCTTGAGATCTCTCACGACCAGGCGCGCGCCTCGGTTCACGTATTCCCTCCGCCCCGTCGACAGATTGTCTACGACGACAACCTCGTGGCCCATCTCGACGAGCCTATCCACGAGGTGCGACCCTATAAAGCCGGCGCCGCCGGTGACCAATATCCTCATATCGGGATCTAAGCCCCCTTTTAATATGTGGAGCGCCTATCTGCCCGCCAGATCCGCCAAGAGCGTCGAGATGTTCCTCACGACGGCAGTAAGCAACTGTCTGAAATTGCTCGAAAGCGCGGCGGAGATGCCCACGTACACGGCGCCGGTTATCAACAGCGCGAGGATAATCTCGGCGAGAGAGAGAAGCGCAGACGGAAGCAGAGGCAGGGGGAGGGCCCTCGACACGGCCCACAACAACGCCGAGGAGGCGGCGAGGGGCAACGCGTAGTCCCGCAAAAGGGCGCGCCACTCGAACAGCTTGGCGGATCTTCTGTCGAGAACGGCCGCTCTGAGGGCCAGCGCGGCGGCGTTCGCCAGAAACGAGGCGGCGACAACGCCCTCAATGGCGTAGTAGGCGGAGCCGAGGCGCTTGAACAGCTCGACGAGCGGCACTATCGAGGCTAGGTAGACCGCAGTGAACGCGAGCTCGGCGAGGTGCGCGTACATGACCAAGCTCCCCAGGTAGGCCCTCGCCCTTATCTCGCCCGACTGGATATCCCTCTTG
This sequence comes from Thermoproteus uzoniensis 768-20, assembly GCF_000193375.1. Classification (GTDB taxonomy): domain Archaea; phylum Thermoproteota; class Thermoprotei; order Thermoproteales; family Thermoproteaceae; genus Thermoproteus; species Thermoproteus uzoniensis_A. The sequence continues at coordinate 1,139,205 of NC_015315.1, read as the reverse complement.
TCTATTCCCTGCATGGCGTTGGTCAGAAAGTAGTTCAGATTGCCCAGTATGTTGGCGGCCGACCACACCGCCAGGGGCGCGAAGAGCGGGGCCAGATACTGGGTCTGCCCAGGCCTCAGGAAATTTACGAAGTATGGCTCGAAGAATATGTAGGACAGCGAAATTATTGTGCTGAGCGACATGACCATGAGGAGGTCCTTGTACAGCCCTCCCCGCCTCCCCTCCAGAAGCTCGCCGTAGGTGATCCCCGATAGGAGGGTGGAGAAGGCGTAGGGCTTGGACAACATGAAGAAGACGTACCACAGCCCTACTTGATCTATGGCGCCCAACACGCCGATCAGCGCCGCGTCGAGGGACCGGAACGAGTTCATGGCGTAGCCCATCAAAGGCACCCACGACGCGTTTAGGACCTCCCTCAAATAGCGGCGGGGCGAGCCCGGCGCGTAGTAGCGCGAGGCGTAGTAGAGCCCGTAGAGGGCGGGAGCCGCCGATATGGCCACGGAGCTCCAGAGCACCGCAGAGACGGACCATCTGGCTGCGTAGATGGCGCCCACAGCAGCCAGCTTGACGCCGGCCTGCAACAGATTCGAGATGACGAAGCGCCCCCTGTCCTTGACCATAAGCACCGAGGACGCCACCGACGAGATATACGCCGAGGCCTCGGCGGCTAGGGCGGCGAGCGCCACCAACGGCCCGTAGGGCCCCATCTCTTCCCAGACAGCGGCCAGATACGCGGCGGTCAAGCCGGCCGACGCCGCGAAGAAGAGCGTCGAGGCCCCCAAGGCGGCCCTTATGTCCAGCCCGCCGTCCCTCGCGGCTATTCTGGGCAGGGCGAAGCCCAGGATGGCGTTGGGGAGCAACGAGAAGGCCGTGGACGCGTTGAGGAGCGTGACGAGCCCCAGATCGTTTATGGGCAACTTGCGCGTTATCGCTATGTTGTACAACAAGCCGACCGCGAGCGTCAAGAGAGACGTCGAGATTCCCAACAGCCTCACGTGCTTAGCCACGCTGTGGAGGCCGCCGGTTAATAAATCCTCAACGCCGGCCTACCTCCTGACGGCCCGCAACAGCTCCTCCCTCAAGCCCATTCTCCCGGTCCTGAAGATCCTCCTATCCATCTCTTCGAGGCCGCCGACAACGGGCTTGAAGGCCATACGCGACAGTACGTCGCGCTCCAGATCCACGCCGGGCGCGATCTCGGCCAGCGCGAGGCCGTTGGGCGTCAGCCTAAACACGGCGCGCTCCGTGATGTACATGACCTCCTTGCCCTCCTCCAATGCGTACCTCCCGCTGAACACGACCTTGTAGACAGAATTCACGAACTTCACTATGTTTCCGTCCGCCTTGATCTTGACGCCGCCGTCGGCCACCTCAATCGACCTCTTGCCTGCGGTGAACTCGCCCGCGAAGTAGACCCTAGGCGAGCCTATGGCTATGACTGGGAAGCCTCCGGGGCCCGTCATGCGGCCCGGTATAAACGCGGGGTTTACGTTCCCCTGGGCGTCCACCTCCAGGAACCCGAGAGAGGTTGCGTCTATGGCCCCGCCCTCGTAGAGGAGGAACTGGTCGGGCATGGGTATCACCGCGTAGTGGCCCAGCACTGCGCCGAAGTCGGCGCCGGTCAAGGCGTAGCCGCCCCACTGGCCGGACTCCACCGTTATATGTATGAACTCCTCCACGTCCTCCTCCCTTATCACGTCCGCCGCGACGGCGGGTATGCCGATGCCCAGGTTAACCACCACGGGCCTGCCCAGCCTCTCGACGAGCCCCGCCAGCTCCAGCACGACTCTCCTTGCTATTGCCTTATCCACGTCGAGCGGCCGCGGCTCGTAGGACGCCCTGTACGGCGCGTCGCCGCTTGCTATGGGGTTGTAGTCGAAGCTGTAGGTCTGCCAATGGAACCGCTCCGCCTCGTTTCCCCTCGGCGCCACCACCACGCAGTCCACCAAGGGGCCGGGCACGAAGACCGACTTCGGGTGTATCTCGCCGGCCGTCACGACGCGGAGCACCTGCGCCGCGACCAGCCCGCCGGGATGGGCCTTGGCCGCCTGCACCACGGCGAGGACTGACCCGTACATGGCCTCGCGCTCCATGGAGAGGTTGCCGATCTCGTCAGCCGTAGTGGCTCTGACAAACGCGACGTTGGGCTTAGGGGCCCTATAGAGCAGGTATTCCCTCCCGTCTATTGTTATCACTTCTACCTTGGCGGTCCTCCTCTCCTTGGCCAAGTCGTTCAACATGCCGCCGTCTTGTCTCGGGTCGATGAAGGTGCCGAGCCCGACGCGGGATATCACGCCCGGCGCCCCCGCCGCCACGTCTCTGAGCCATCTCGTGACTATCCCGATGGGCCAAGTATACGCCTCAACTAGATTCCGCGCGACGGCCGCCTGGAGCGAGGGGGCCCAGCCGTAGAACGGCAGTAGGAATCCTCTGACGAGCCGCTGGTCGGGGTGCTCCAACACGTAGCGGCCGACCTCGTCTAGCCCGAAGCCGGGGACTGCGGGAAGGGCGTCGGATATTATGAACAGATCCCTCGGCCTGCCGACCTCCTCGTAGTGCTTCAGGAGGGCGTGTATGAGGTAGAAGGGGGCAGTGGCCGCGTTGAAGCCCGATATCGCCACGACAGAGCCGTCCCCGATCCTCTCGAATACGCGTTCCGGGTCGAAACACTTAGCCACAGGTTAAAATCGTTTGTTATTTTATATATCTTATTTCGTTTCTATATAAAATATTTTTCGTCAATATAAAAGCTCTATTCGCCGAAAGCGTGGAATACCTAACACTTGAGCTTCACCCTTCCCGGCGTCTCCGACATCATGTAGGGCGTCCCGGGCACCAAGATCTTCCTGCCCCTGCACTCCACCTCGACTATGGCGCCTCTCATACGCCAGTGCGGCTGGGACGCGACCCACTCCACGGACTTGACCACGGCTATCGGCGGCCTCCCCTTCTCCCGACTTGCCTTGACTAAGTCCTCGGCCTTGTACTTGGCGACCTCGGCGAACACCTCCTTCTCCAGCTCCTTCAACTGTCCCGGATCCTTCTCCCAGACCTCGAGGGCCTTCTTCCACCTCTCGGCCAGATCGGGCCTCCCGATGATTTCGAAAAACGCCTCGACCTCCGGCCATATCACTGTGGCCAGCGCCACGAAGCCGTCGCTGGCCCTCGCCGTGGTGTACGTAACCAAGATATTGGCGTCGATTGTGGGGGATCTCTGGCGCGGCGCGCCGAGGACGAAGGGGGCCCCTATCTGGTAGGGGTGGTCGACCGACAAGACCTCGTTTATGGCAATGTCTATGAACTGCCCCTTTCCGCTCCTCATCCTGGCCCAGTAGGCCGCTAGAGCCGAGAGGGCGCCCGCCGCGCCGGCGAACGCCCAGGCCAGCCATATTCCGGCCCTTATGGGGTAGGAATAGGGCTCGGGAAGCGCCGGGTTCCCCAACATGGCCATGTACCCGTTGTAGGCCTGGCCCGTCAAGTCGGAGTCGGGCATGTCGGCGTACTCCTCGGCCTTCCTCCCGTAGTGCCCGAACTGGGATATGGCCACGTAGATGAGCTTGGGGTACCTCTCGGCCAACTGCGGGTAGCCCAGGCCCTTTGAGTAGAGCTTTCCCGGCCCCAGCCCGTCTATGAGTATGTCGAGCTCCGGCAACAGCTTCGGCACGTCCTCCAACGCCACCTCGCGCTTCCCGCGGCTCTCCACGAAGTAGGGTATCCCGACCCCCTCTATCGTGGCGCCGTGGGGCGTTATCCTCTTGGCGTCGTCGTCCGGCACCGTGTAGACCTCCGCCCCGAGCTCCGACAGGAGCGACCCCGCGATTCTGCACCCGAAGTTGGTCCCGCATATCTCGACCGCCTTGACGCCCTCGAGAGCCTCCGGCTTGGCCTCCCTATCGCCGAACAGCTTCCTGAGGACCTCCTCCCTGTCGCTCATGGCTCCACCTCGTCTTTTTCTCCCCTAAACACGGGGTCGCTTTCGGCGCTCCATCCGGGCGGCGGCATGTTGCCGAGTTGTCCATCCCAGTACCCCACCACGCCTTCCCTCTCCAGCCTCTCGACCTCGGCCGGCGGGAGCCCCAGCTTCCTCGTGAGCACCAGCTTGTTGTGGTAGCCCACTGGCCTGGCCACCCACTTGACGGCCAGCGGCGTCCCGCTCATCTTGACTATGGGGCCAGGCACCACGATCTCGCCGTACAGCCTATCCCTTATCTTGAGGACGGATCCCCTCTCGGCTCTCCAGGGATCGTCGAGGACCTCCTTGTCGTTGAGCACCGGCTGTATCGGGACGCCGGCCTTTTTGCCGAACTCCAGAAGCTCGTCGAGGGTCTTGCCGGAGGCCCACGCCTTCACGGCCTCGTACTTCCTCCAGAGCGACTCGGCGTCTCTGGCCTCCCTCAGACCTCTGAGGCCCGGCACGACCTCGGCCAAGGCGTCGTACTGGCGTTGCGTCATGGCCGCCAGCGCCGCGAACTTCCCGTCCGCCGTCTTGAAGACCCCCGAGACGTAGGCCGAGGGGTCTATGAAGCCGCTTCTCTTGAGCCTTGACCCCGTCAGCGACATGTAGGTGAAGTGGTACATGAACCGTTGCATGCTCGCCGCCTGGGAGAGGTCTATGTACTGCCCCTTGCCGGTCCTCTCCCTATATATCAACGCCGCTATTATCGCCGACACGGCCATGGTGGACGGGAGCCAGTCGCCGGGATAGTCGGGCAGTCTGTAGGCCTCGTTGACCCCGTCCTCCCATCCGGTTATGTCTATCATGCCGGACTCCGCCTGGCCTATGATATCGTAGCTGGGCAACTTGGAGAGAGGCCCCCAGTTGCCGTAGCCGCTGGCGCTCACGTAGATAAGCCTCGGGTTGACCTCCCTCAGCTGTAGATAGCCCAGGCCATACTTGTCGAGAGTGCCCGGCTCCATGTTCTCCACGAACACGTCGGCCCTCTTGGCCAGCTCCACGACCAGCTTCCTGCCCTCCTCCTTCTTGAAGTCGATGCCGACGAAGTACTTGTTAGAGTTTAAGTAGAGGTAGTCTATCCTCATGCCCTTGTAGAAGCCCTTGCCGCCCCACATGGACGCGTACTTCCACCGATCGCCGCGGGGCGGCGGCTCTATCTTTATCACCTCGGCCCCTAACTGGGCCAGAAGCCTCGGTATGTTGGGGCCGAGTATGTAGTGTGAGAACTCGACAACTTTGACCCCCTCCAGCGGCGGCGGGCCTCTTGCGTTTTTTATGAGATTTTCTATTATCCCGAAGTAGCTCATATAGCTAAGAAAATTTTTATTTTAAAGTATTCACTTTTATAGACAACGTAGGCGGCACAATACGTTTATACCTGCCATAGATGTGGCATGGCCAGCGCGTTGGGGTACGGCCTGCTGGCGGTCGGGATAATCCTAATCGCAACAGCCGTGTTTATGGTCTACGCCGCTCTGGCGGGCTACGTGGAGCCGTTTCACATATTCTCCTTCAGCGACGTCGTGGTGGACTACGGCTCGGCCCATATCAAGGTGCTCGACGGGAGCCAGTTGAGCAAGATGGCCGACCTCTCCTTCTGGGCCCTCCTGGCCGCCTTCGTCGCATCCGCAGGCGGGAAGTTGGCGGACCTCGGCGTGAGGCTGATAGCCGGCTCCGAGAAGTGAATACTTATATATGCTAAATAGGCTGTCGCCATGACTACATGGACGGAACACGTCTTCGCCAAGAAGCTGGGCAGGGCGCCGGCCCCCGGCGAGGTCGTCGAGCTGGTCCCCGATCTGGTAGCCTTCCACGACCTCACGGGCTACCACGTGCTCGAGATGATGGAGAAGATGGGCGGCGTCGAGGTGTTCGACAAGAATAGGCTGGTCGTGGCGTTCGACCACCTGTCGCCCGCCCCCACTGTCAGGGCGGCCGAGATACAGGTCTACATCCGCCGCCACGTGAGGTCCCTCGGCCTAAAGAACTTCCACGACGTGGGGGAGGGTATAATGCACCAGCTGATCCTCGAGAAATACGCCATGCCGGGGCAGTTCGTCTTCGGCGCCGACTCCCACACGAACATGGCGGGCGCTGTCGGCGCGTTCGCGCAAGGCATGGGCGCCTCCGACATAGCCGCCATGTTGAAGCTCGGGAGGACTTGGCTGGTTGTACCCCAGCCCGTGAAGATCGAGATAAGGGGGGAGCCCCCCAAGGCGGTCACCGGCAAGGACGTGGTGCTCCACCTACTGTCTGTCTACAAGGCGGAGGGGCTCAACGGCTACTCCGCCGACGTATACGTGGAGAGGCCCTCCGCGTTCCCCATGGACTACAGAGCCACAGTGGCCAACATGTCGACGGAGCTGGGCGCAGACGCGTTGATGTTCGTACCCGATTCCGAGACGGCCGCGTTCCTCGAGAAGACCAGAGGCGCCGCCCCCAAGATAGACTTCGCGCCGGGCGGCAAATACTCCGACGAATACTCCGTCGAGCTCGGCAGGCTGGAGCCCCTAGTCGCAGCGCCGCACAGCGTGGACAACGTCAAGGCGGTGTCGGAGGTCGAGGGCGTCGAGGTCGACCAGGTCTTCATAGGCAGTTGCACCAACGGGAGGCTCAGCGACATAGAGGCGGCTGCCAAGATACTCAAGAGGGGTAGGGCAAAGGCCCGCTGTATAGCGATACCCGCCTCCTACTCGGTCTTCCGGCAGGCCCTGGAGGCCGGCTATATAGATATCTTGACCAAGGCAGGTTGTGTGGTGACCTACGGCACTTGCGGACCCTGTATAGGAGGCCACTTCGGCGTCTTGGGCCCCGGCGAGGTGGCCGTGTCGACGAGCAACCGCAACTTCGTGGGCAGGATGGGCGCAAACGACTCCAAGGTGTACCTGGCCAACGCCTACACCGCGGCGGCCGCCGCGTTGGAGGGCAAGATAGTCGACCCGAGGAGGTATCTCTAACGCCGGAAGCCTTTTAACTTGGGGTACCCCAAGTTACTTGGGGTATGTTGTTTAGCGTCGAGCCCAAGAGCAGAAGGGAGGATCTATACGACTTCGAGTACGAGCTCTCGGCCCTCGAACGCGCCTTGAGGCTGGGGAAGCTCGTTGTGGTACTCGGCCTGAGGAGGACCGGCAAGACCTCTCTGGTCAAGGTAGGCCTCTCCTCGACGCCGCATATATACATAGACGTCAGGCTCAGCCCCTACCCCGCATATAGGGACATACTAGGCCTCGTCGAGGACGCCGTCAACGACTTCTTGAGGAGGGAGAGTTCTCTCGGGGAGAGGCTGGCCGAGGCCTTCCGGGGGGTGGCGGGAGTCGAGATATCCTGGAGCCCTTTGAGGGTCTTCTTCAAGTTCGGGGGCGGAGATAGGCTACGTTTAGGGGAGCTGTTCAAGGCGGTCGACGAGCTCGGCATTCCCGTGGTCGTCGCGTTCGACGAGGCGCAGGAGCTCAGGAGAGCCAACTGGCTTAGGCTGGACAGACTGTTCGCCTACATCTACGACAACCTCGCCAACGTGAAGATCCTCCTGACGGGCTCCGAGGCGGGGCTCCTCTACGATTTCTTGAAGATAGACGACCCGGAGTCCCCCCTCTTCGGCAGGCCGTACGCGGAGGTCAAGACGCGGAGGCTCTCCGATAGCGAATCTCTCGACTTCTTGGAGAGAGGCTTCGCCGAGCTCGGGCTGGCGCCGCAACGCGAGGTCTTGCTCAAGGCGGTGGAGCTGTTCGACGGGATAATTGGGTGGCTGACGTACTTCGGCTACGCCTACGCCGTCGAGGGGCTGAGGGATTTCGATAGGCTGTTGAGGAGCGCCGTCGCCATGGCCAAGGCGGAGCTGGACCGCGTTCTCTCTAGGCTGAGGAGCCCCCGTTACAGGGTGATTCTGTCCCTTCTAAGCGTCTCGGGCGCCACGTGGCGCGAGATAAAGAGGAGGCTCGAGGCCTTCGAGGGGAGGCCGCTGAACGACGCGACGGTGGCCGACTTGCTAAACGCTTTGTTGAGCCTCGGCATAGTCGAAAAGAGAGACGGGGTGTACTCAATAGCGGACCCCGTCTATAGGCTGGCGGCGTCGCGGCTTTAACATATCGCAAGCGCCCTCGCCGGCCCTCCCTCGCCTCCCCTTATCTTTATGGGGGCGAAGACGAAGAGAGCCTCGCCGCCGCACTCCCGCAACACCGACTCTAAATTAGCCAAGTTCTCTATGATAATCACGCCGCTCGACAAGAGCCTGTGGTGGACGTAGACCACGTCGTCTTTAGGGACCCGCGGGGGGTAGGGGAAGCCCTCGACGCCTGCGTAGCCGGCGACCGACATCCCCTCCACGCCTACGGCCGCCACGCCGGCATTCGCCAGGTAGTCCGCCGCGTCTCTGCTCAGATATGGCCAGTTGTAGAGGAACTCCTCCGTGCCGTATTTGGACGAGAAGCCCGTGTATATCATGACGGCCCTCCCCCTAGATATCTTGTCGGAGAATCTCGAGAGGTCCGAGGCCGTTATGGCCTCGCCGGGCCTCTTCCAGCTGAGGTCCAAAACGTTGCCCCTCACGACGAACCTCTCCAGAGGAATCCTCTCTATGGTGTCGCCGCCAGGCACGAAGTGGGCCGGGGCGTCTATATGAGTCCCCGTGTGGCTACCCATATCTAGCCTGGACAGAGTCACCTCGCCGTACTTCTTGGCCAGAGACACGTACTCGTGCCTATACGGCGGATCGCCGGGGTAGGTCTGCATCCCGTTGTACAGCTCCCGCGAGAGGTCTATGACCTTCATGGAGGGAGATGGGACCTATAAAAATACGGGAACTCCTCTGAACTCCTCCACGAAGGCCTTAAGTGCCTTTTCGTCCACGGGCCTCTTACTTGCGGCGTAGTCCTTGACGCGCCTCAAGATATAGTCGACGAGCTCGGGGCTGGGCTCCAGCCCCATCTGCTTCAAGGCCCACTCGACGGAGTGCCTCCCCGAGTGCTTCCCTAGCACTATCCTCCTCCTGTTCCCCACGGCCTCGGGCATCATGGGCTCGTAGGTGAACGGGTTGTTGAGGACGCCGTGGACGTGGATGCCGGACTCGTGGCTGAAGGCGTTGTCGCCCACTACTGCCTTGTTGGGCTGTAGCTGGATCCCGAAAAGCCTGGCCACCAGCCGCGACGTCTCGTAGAGCCGCTCCAACCTGAGGCCGACCTCGCGGCCCAACAGAAAGCGGGCGGCGGCGGCCACCTCCTCCAGCGCCGCGTTGCCGCCCCTCTCGCCGAACCCGTTGACCGTGACTTGGGCCACCTCGGCGCCCGCCTCTATCGCGGCGATGGTGTTGGCCACCGCCATGCCGAAGTCGTCGTGGCAGTGCACGTGCATGGGGACCGGCGGCAGCTTGGCCTTGAGGTGCTCTACCAGATACCTCATCCTGCTGGGCGTCATCACGCCGACTGTGTCGGGCACGTTTATCTCGTCGGCGCCCGCCTCTATCGCCGTCTTGAACGCCTCGACGAGGAAGCCCAAGTCGCTCCTGGTGGCGTCCTCGGCGCTGAAGAGAACCCTAACCCCTCTGGACTTGGCGTACTCCACGGACTCCGCGATCCTCCGCAACACCTCGTCCCGCGTCATCCTCAGCTTGTACTTCATGTGTATGTCGCTCGTCGCTATGAAGACGTGGACCATGTCCACATCGGCGTCGACGGCGGCGTCTATGTCGGCCTTGTTGGCCCGCGCCAGGCTGGCCACCTCGGCGTACGCGGCGTCCCGCGCTATCCTCCTCACCGCCTCGGCCTCGTCGGGCGACACGGCCGCGAAGCCTGCCTCTATATAGTCCACCTTTAGTTCGTCCAACGCCATGCCTATCTGGACCTTCTCGTCGACTGTCAGAGAGATGCCGGGCATCTGCTCGCCGTCTCTGAGGGTGGTGTCGAAGAACTTCACCCGGTGAGCCCCGAATCCATATAGCCCAGAAGCGATCTATATAAAAGGTTTTCGCCCTATATAATAGTTCACATCCGTGCTTATAAATAGAAGTCGGGTAGGCGTCATGCTGAAGAAGGAAGGAGTCGAAAAGGCGGAGGCCGCCGTAACGTCCTTGTTGATCCACCTCGGCGAGGATCTGTCGAGGCCCGGCGTGACCAACACGCCGAAGCGCTTCGTCAAGGCCATGGAGGAGCTCACTAGGGGGTTGAGAGAGCCTGCGCCCGAGGTGGTCTTCTTCCCTCTGGAGTACGAGGCGGATCCGGGCCCCGTCGTTATCGAGAACATAAGGGCCGTGTCCCTCTGCGAACACCACCTGCTCCCCATAGTGCTCAACATATCGGTGGCCTACCAGCCCGGCGACGCCGTGCCGGGGCTCAGCAAGGTGATAAGGCTGGTCAAGTGGGCCGCGGCGAGGCCCATAATGCAGGAGAGGTTCACCGAGTGGCTGGCCGACCTCCTCATGGATAAGCTGAAGGCCAAGGCCGTCAAGGTCAAGGTATGCGGCGTCCACATGTGCTCCTTCATAAGAGGCGTCAAGGACGAGCACCACACGATGATCACTGAGGCCAGGAGGGGCGATCTGGACGTAAGGCTCGACTGCAAACGCCCCCTGGCCTGTAGATGAGGATAGTCGTAACGGGCGCCAGCGGCGGCATAGGCAACGCGTTGGTCGAGCTGGCGAAGTCCAGGGGGGATTTCGTCGTCGGCATTTCGAGAAGGCCCTCCAAGGCCGACCTCCACTACGCCTGCGACGTCCTGGACCTCGAATGCCTCAAGAAAGCCGCAGAGAATATCGGCGCCGTCGACGGACTGGCGCTGTTGCACGGACACGGCGATCCGGCGATATGGAACAAGGGCGTGGAGGAGCTAGACGCCCGCGATCTCCTCGCCGCCTTCGAGGTGGACGTGGTTGGTAGCTTCAACGTAGTGAAGGCGTTTATGGGGAACCTCGGAAGCGGCTCCTCCATTGTCTTCGCCGCGTCGACGCCTGCCTTGGTGGGCGACCGCTACGGGATACCCTACGCGGCGGCTAAAGGCGCCTTGGTGGCCCTCGCCAGGAGCTTGGCCAAGGCCCTAAGCCCCGTGAGGGTCAACGCCGTGGCGCTGGGCCCCATAGCCACCCGGTGGACGTCTTGGATATCGGAGGAGGAACTCGCCGGCTTTAGGGAAAGGACTCTGTTGAGAAGGCTGGGCGATCCCAGAGAGGCCGCCGAGGCTATCTACTGGCTCCTCTCGCCCGCCTCCAGCTACGTCACGGGCCAGGTGTTGGTCGTAGACGGCGGGGAGTCCCTCTAGGGTCTGAAAGACTGGAAGAACCGCTCCACCTCCGGCGATAGGGCCACGCCGAAGGTGGGGTCGTTCCAGGCCCAGATGCCGACATATTTGGGCCGCGCCGCCGAGACGAGCTGCGGTATGACCTGTCTGAAGAACTGAATGGTGGCGGAGCAGTTGCGCTCCTTTATGGGTATGGTCCAGTTCCACGGCTGTATATAGCCCTGGGCGTCGCACACCCTGAAGCCAACCTCGCCCACCATAACCTGCAGGCCCGAGGCCCTCAAGGCCTCCATATTCTTCACGAAATAGCCGGGCACCTCCAAAACTCCGTTGGAGTATACGTAGTCGTAGATATCCTCGCCCACTAGATCCAAGCCGGCGGCCTTGGCGAGCGCCAGTATGTCCGATGGCGACTCCGAGGACGTCCCGTAGTAGAAGAGGAAGGCCTCCGGGAACATCTCCTTCAACTCCTTATAGGCCTGGGCCAGCTCCGACCTGCAAGCGGCGTCGGCGACGCATGCGGACATCTCGCTGAAGCCTATGTAGACGCCCGACCCGTTTCCTAGATATAGCTTAAGGGCGTTGAGGAACGTCGAGGCGTAGGAGAGGTCCACCTGTCTGAGCTCGCCCCTCCAACCGGAGGCCGCGCAGAAGAGGTTTACGAAGAGAGGCGACGCAGATCTGTACTGCTGTATGAAGGCCAGCGAGAGCTCGAATTGGTTGAAGTCGGCGCCAGTCTCCGGGGTACAGGGGATTACGACAACGACGCCCGGCGCCGAGCATTTAGGCACGGGCGGCACGTCGGCTCTGCCCCACGGCACAATCCAGAATATAAGCTCGGTCGGCCCTCCTCCGCAGGAGGCCGCGGAGCTATTCATGGCCGCCGACGAGGACGTCGTGGTTTCGCGGGGAGTTGTGGACACTGACGCGGCGGTCGTTGTGGTGGTTGTGGACCTCGATGCGGCGCTCTGCGTCGTAGACAGCGGCAACTTGCTGGAGCTTGAGGAGGCCCCGGGAGGGGGCGGAGCCCGCGTTTGTCGTAGCTCTACTACAGATGCAACTACCAGGATAAGGACGGCTATAAGCAAGGCTAGAGTAAGTCCTCTCGACATCCGTCAGCCGTAGAGGTGGCACGCCACTAGGTGTTGCTTCTCGGCCTCCACGACCTTCGGCTTCACGCTTCTACACGTCTCCGTGGCGTATGGACATCTGTCGGCGAATGGGCAACCTCTGCCTGCCAGAGAGAACTCTATCGTCACGCTGGTTATCCTAGAGCCCCACCGCTCCTTGACCTTGGGCACTGACGACAGAAGCAGTTGCGTGTAGGGGTGTAGAGGCTTGCCGAACACGGCATCCACGGGCCCATATTCGACCATGAGGCCCTTGTAGAGGACCAGTATCTTGTCGCCTATATAGGACGCTAGGCCCATGTCGTGCGTTATGAAGAGCACCGTGAGGCCCATCTTCTCCCTTATTTCGTGGAGGAGGTTCAGCACGGAGACCCTCAGAGAGGCGTCTATCATGGAGACGGGCTCGTCGGCGAGCAACACCTTCGGCTGTATTAGCAAGGCCCTCGCTATGGATATCCTCTGCAGTTGGCCGCCGGAGAACTGATGGGGGTACTTCCCCACCACGTCCCTAGGCGTGAGGCCCACGAAGGTGAGAGTCTCCTCTATCAGCTTGGTTCTATCGGCCTCTGACAACTCAGGCCTATATTTCTGCAAGGTCTTGTGGAGTATGCGATCGACTCTATAGAACGGGTTGAAGGACGAGTACGGATCTTGTAGGACTGCTTGAACCTCGCGCCAGTAGTCCCTAGTCCTCCACTCCTTTAGGGGGCGGCCTCTGTATTTTATCTCGCCCGACGTCGGCTCCAGCGCCTTCAGAAGTATCCTCAACAGGGTGGTCTTCCCGCTACCAGACTCGCCCACTATGGACAAAATCTCGCCCTCGTTTACGTCGAAGCTCACGCCGTCTAGCGCCAAGATATTCACAGTCCGCAGAAATCCGGTCACGAACACCTTTGTCAGGTCCCTTACTTCGTATATCCTCTCGCCGGAGCTCATGGCCTAACTCCAGCCTCCTTCTTGCCCGCATAGAGCCAGCACTTGACTCTGACGCCTCCGATATCTACCTCAGGCGGATCCTCCTCCTTGCATATATCCATCCTATAGCGGCAACGGGGGTAGAACCTACAGCCCTTGGGCGGATTCACGAGGTCGGGCGGCTCGCCGGCGAGACCCTCCAGCTTCACCTTCCTTATGTTCATGCCCGGCTCCACGAGGGCCGACATCAAGCCTTTCGTGTAGGGGTGAGACGGCTCGCGGACCACCTTCTCGGCCGGCCCGCTCTCGACGATCTGGCCGGCGTACATGACCGCCATGTCGGTCGCCAGCTGGTACGCCGTCGCTATATCGTGCGTGATGAACACCATCGACTTAATCGCGCCTTCCTTGAAGAGATCTTGGAGGTACTGGATCACAAGCCTCTGTATAACCACGTCCAACGCCGACGTCGGCTCGTCAGCCACCAACACCTCGGGGTCCAGCAAGGTGCTCAACAGTATGGTGACCCTCTGCCTCATGCCGCCCGACAGCTCCACCGGATATCTGTCGAGGACCCACTTGGGGAGACCTATCTGGAGCGCCCTCTCCTGCGCCTTCCGGAACAGATCCTCTGGGTGGTACTTAACCGAGTCTCTATGGGAGTCTATCAGGTCCCTAATTAGGTCCCGCACCCTGACGGTGGGGTTCAGCGCGTCCATTGCGAACTGGGGTATTATAGATAGGCCGACCCCCCTAATCACCCTCAACTCCTCGGGCGGCATCGAGTATATGTCCTTGCCCTTGTACAAGACGGAGCCTTGTACCCTAAGCGGCGGTCTGACCAACGCCGTCAACGCCATGCCCAACGTCGACTTCCCGCTGCCGGACTCGCCCACGACGCCGAGGACTCTGTTGACGCCGACCTCGATATCGACTCCGTCTACGGCCCTCACGATCCCCCTCCTGGTGAAGTAGTAGGCCCTTAAATCCTTGGTTGCCAGCATATCACTCCTCCCTCAACCTCGGGTTGAACACCTTGTCCATAGACATAGCTATCATGGAAAGCGCGGTTGTGGCCAACATGACTATTAGGCCGGGCGGGAGGAACCACCACCACGCGCCGTAGCTAGGCGCGCTGAACGCAACGGCCCAGAACAACATAAAGCCTATCGTCATTGTCTTGTAGGGCAACAGACCCAAGGCCTCCAAGCCTATATCGGCCACTATGGCGCCGCTGAACTGGAGCACGAAGACGAGGAATATATATGCCAGCATCTGCGGCATGACCTCGGTGAAGGCCACCTCTATGGGGGTCTCGCCGCTCAGCTTAGCGACGAGTATGAATTCGCGCCCCCTTATGCTCATGGCTATGGCCCTCACTGCTCTGGCCGACCAAGGCCAGGAGAAGAGGCCTATTAAGAGGCCTAGGGTCGTGGTGGTGATCCAGCTACGGGGCATGTATATCGCTATCAAGAGGATTATCACCACGTTGGGTATCGTGAGGATTGTGTTGGTCAAGAAGTTGAGGACGACGTCCGCCTTCCCTCCGAAGTAGCCCGCTATGAGGCCTATGGAGACGCCTATTGCGGTGGCCAAGAGGCCCGCCACCAAAGCTATGTATAGGCTGTTGCCGAGCCCGTAGACCAGCTGGGAGTAGACGCTTCGGCCGAACGCGTCGGTCCCGAGCCATAGTTGCCAATTAGGCGGCCCGTAGGCCTGCCCGACAACGTCGAAGGGGCCGTACTTGGTGGTGAACGGCCCCACTACGGCGAACACGACGAGGGCCGCTAAGATGGCCAAGCCCGCCTTGAAGTAGCTCTCTCTGAATAGGCTTAGGAATAGCTCCTTGTAGAGGGGGGCGCTCATGATACGGCGGCTCTAATCCTCGGGTCTATGAACGCGTACACCACCTCGATTATGAAGTTCATTATCAGTATCATCGTCACCACGAAGAAGAACACGCCCTGTATCAAGAAGTAGTCATAGTTGCCTATGGCGTTGCCCAATATGAGGCCGACGCCGGGGTACTGGAAGGTGAACTCGAGCACAGAGTTTCCGGCGACTATGTAGCCGAGGCTTATCGCGAGGCCCGTGATCTGCGGAAGTATCGCGTTCTTGTAGGCGTACCTCCTCAACACGCTCCGCGTGAGGCCGAGCGCCTCGCCGTACGCCATGTAGTTGCTTCTGACTTCTCCGAGCATGTTCTGCCTCATGCCGATGGCCCAGCCCCCGAGGGACACAATGAAGAGGGACAGGAACGGGAGGGCCATATGCCTTAAGAAATCCGAAATATAGGACCAGGACAGCGACGGTATCATGGAATACGGAGTGCCCGTCGGCGGGAATATCGGTATGTACGACGCGAATATGAGTATCAAAAGCAACGCAAACCAGAAGTACGGCGCGTTGTTTAGGGCGTAGAAGGCTGGGAGGGCTACCTTGTCAGTCAAGGCGCCTCTCTTGTCGAAACCCAAGTAGGCGCCGAGCTTATTGCCCACATACCAAGACAGCAATATTGCGGGGACGAGCAAGACTATGTCGTAGGGAAGAGCCCTAAGTATAATCTCCGATACGGGCGTGCCGAACAGCCAGACGGAGATCCCGAGGTTCAAATGAAGGGCGTTCCAGATAAAGAGTAGGTACTGCATGTAGAGCGGCTGGTTGAGGCCGAACATGGCCTCGATGTGGTTCACGAGCTCCTGCAACGCCTGGGGCGTCATGTAGCCTGTTCCCGCCGACATTATCCTGGACACCATGACCTTGACAGGGTCTATGGGCAGTAGCCTAGGCAGTATAAAATCTAGGCTTATAGCTACATACCAAGTAACGATATATTCTACCGCTCTTTTACCGATATACTTCCAAATAGTCATAAGAAATAAGAAAAAATCTTATTTAAAAATTTATCACCTACGCCTCAGAGCCAGTACCGCCACTACTATTATGACTACTATTAGGAGGCCTACTACGCCCCATACCCAAGACGGCACTGCAGAGACGGTGGTAGTGGCTACGGAGGTGACCACACTAGTCACAGGTACAGAGGTGGTTACAGTGACGGGCACAGTCGTCGTGGTGCCCGATATCACAGTAGTCGAGTAGGTGGTGGTGACGGTCGTCGAGTATGTTGTGGTCACGGTCGACACAGCTAACGAGGCCGGTTTGAGGTGCAACACGACGAGTATGTCGTCGGGCGGCGACCAGGCAGGTACGAACACCGGAGCTGGGTTGCTCGCATTAGGCCAGCCCGTCCAGTAGGTGGTGTCAAATGCGTACCAATAGGCGCCGGAGACCAGAGGTATTACGGGAGCGCACTCGAAATACGTCTTGATTAGCTTAGTGTAGTACCTCTGCAGAGTCTGGTAGTCGGTGATCGGAGTGGCCATTATCTTCAAGAATATGTCGTATATCCCGGACTTGTAGAACCTCTCGTAGTTCCCCCATGCCGCCTGGCCCAGCGGAGTGGGTGCGCCGTTAGCGCCCGTCGGATACATAACCTCCTCGAAGTACGGGAATGGAGTGAAGCCTGTCCAGCTCCATATAATAACGGCAGAGAAGGTCCCCTGCTGAACGTTGGTCCACCACGCGCTGAACTGCGGCGCGGCCATCTCGGCCTTTATTCCGAAGGCGCTCAGCTGGTCTGCCAACATCTGCGCCATCTGCATCCAGTCGGTCCAGCCGTAGGGAACTGCTATGGTCAGGCTGAGAACAGTCCCGTTAGGCGTATGCCAGTAGCCGTCGGAGCCCTTGTAGAAGCCGAGACTCTGTAGTATCTGCGCGGCCTCCTGCGGGTTGTAGCTCCAGCCGTACTGCTGCACAGCGGTCCAATTTATGTAAGGAGCCCAGGAGTTCTCGAATATTGTGCCAGTAATACAGAGCGGATCCTTGCACGGAAGTTCGTATCCGAACTCGGCTACCCGGGACAGCGGCGTTGCGTTTATCACCATCGCGACGGCGCGACGCACAGCGCAGATATTCCACGGATAGGTGTTGTTAGCTATCATGAGGTACACGGCGGGATACTGGAGGAAGTAAGGCGGATTCGGCAGATATGTATACATGCCATATTTAGTGAAGGTCTGTATGTTAGGCACGAAGAAGCTGTTCCAGTCTAACATGTGTTGCTGGATCATTGTCGGGACCAACGCGTTGGACGTCACGTAGAGCTGGACGAGGTACTTAGGCGGATAGGCGGGGTTCAGCCCGAACACCTTCCAGCCCCACCAGTTATCCCACTTGACAAAGACGACCTCTGTCTGGCCTAGGTAGAAGGCCTTGTAGGGACCGCTGCCGACCGGGTTGGGGTTAGTCCAGGTCAACGGCGATGACACGTTGTACCATATGTGCTGCGGTAGTATCGGGTAGTATCTGAGCTGGGTCCCCAGCCAGTTGTCCATGTTAGGCGTGCCGTTGAAGACGAATATAGCCGTCGTGGTGTTGTAGGGCAACACCGAGATTAAGTTGCCGCCGTACTGCTCCGGGCCCCATATCCAGGAGTTGCCCAGCTCGGGGTGCTGTAGCTCGTAGTAGAACGAGAAGGCTACGTCCTTGCTGGTTATGGGCTGGCCGTCCTGCCAGTACTCGCCCGGCCAGAGAGTCACTACGAGGAACGCTCTATCGAAGCTCAACGTCACTGGCAGAGTGGTCTGGGTCACGCCCGTTAGATTCATCACTATGAACTTAGACGCGGTGACGTTGAACGGGGCGGTGAACACGGGCAGGCCGGTGCGGGGCACTGGCGTTATCTTGAACACGTCGCCAGGCGCGTAGTAGGCCAACAAGGTGTACTCGTTGCTGACCTGCAACTGGGTTGGGTAGACAACTGTCACGTTGAAGAAGACGGGGTTCGATGCGCTGACCGTCACGGTCTTGGTAGACGTAGAGCCGACCACGGCGGTTATGTTGACCACGGTGATTGTGACGTTACCTCTGGTGGTTATCCCTATGAACTGCGGCGATCCGCCCTTGATATTGCCTATATACATGTAGGACGGCCAGCTGACCGTCGGCACGTTCGCCAAGTTTATCTGCGTGGTGTATACCTGGACGCTGGTCGCGTTTACGGTTATCGTCGCCGACCCTCCGCTGACCGATATTTGTATCGGAACGCTGGCCGAGTAGGAGGAGAACTGCCACCCGTACCACTTGCCCAGCGCCGGGAGCAGGAGGCCTTGGTACGGATCCCAGAAGAACAAGGGCCAGTAGACGTAGCCGAATACGCCGTAGGCGGCGCCGGAGGCCCAAAGCTGTGCGAGCGGGTTCCAGTTAGTCGGCGTGTACCACATGGCGCCGCCGGCGTACAGAGTTTCGTTTCTGGGGAGGGAAATCGCTGTCGTTGTGGTCGTGGTTTGGGCGTATAGCTGGATTGCCAATAACCCGAGCACCAATAGGAGTGTGGTGTATACCTTGTGCATATACATGAGAAGTACTGAGTATATAAGTATTATTTCCAATATATGTAAAGTTAAAATATATTAAAGTAAAGGGAAATCTAAATTACTTAGAATAATTTATTTATATATTTATAATAGATATTTTAAATTCTAGGACAGTTATTGTTTTTATCATGATATATTTAGTATCAGATAAACTGCGTTTGCCGATGTTTTTATCGTGGAGTAGTAATATACCTAATGTATATAACCCGGGTATAGTTCAACATATATGCGGAAGTTCCCAAGCGGATTCAGATGGGGCTGGTCGGGCGCTGGCTTCCAGTTCGAGATGGGCCTCCCCGGGTCGGAGGACCCCAACACGGACTGGTTCGCGTGGGTGCACGATCCCGAAAACATAGCGGCTGGTCTCGTAAGCGGCGACTTCCCGGAGAACGGAGTGGCCTACTGGCACCTCTACAAGCAGTTCCACGACGATACGGTCAAAATGGGGCTCAACACGATCCGCTTCAACACCGAGTGGTCGAGGATATTCCCCAAGCCGACCTTCGACGTCAGGGTCCACTACGAGGTTAGAGAGGGCAGAGTGGTGTCGGTAGACATTACGGAGAAGGCGCTGGAGGAGCTTGACAAGCTGGCCAACAAGGATGCCGTGGCCCACTACAGGGAGATTTTCTCCGATATAAAGTCGCGGGGGCTGTACTTCATACTGAACCTATACCACTGGCCTATGCCGTTGTGGGTGCACGACCCCATAAAGGTGAGGCGCGGCGATCTCTCGGGGAGGAACGTGGGCTGGGTCGCCGAGACGACGGTGGTGGAGTTCGCTAAGTACGCGGCTTACGTTGCGTGGAAGTTCGGCGACCTGGCCGACGAGTTCTCGACGTTTAATGAGCCCAACGTGACGTATAATCTGGGATTCATAGCCGTCAAGGCGGGCTTCCCTCCGGGCTATCTCAGCTTCCAGATGGCGAGGAGGGCCGCGGTGAATTTGATAACTGCGCACGCCAGGGCGTACGACGCGATTAGGCTGACCTCCAAGAAGCCGGTCGGCGTCATATACGCGGCGTCACCCGTATATCCCCTCACCGAGGCCGACAAGGCCGCGGCCGAGAGGGCGGCGTACGACGGGCTGTGGTTCTTCCTCGACGCGGTGGCCAAAGGCGTCTTGGACGGAGTTGCCCAGGACGATCTGAAGGGCAGGCTGGACTGGCTCGGCATAAACTACTACAGCAGGTCCGTTGTGGTCAAGCGCGGCGACGGCTACGCCGGGGTGCCCGGCTACGGCTTCGCCTGCGAGCCCAACTCGGTGAGCAGAGACGGCAGGCCCACAAGCGACTTCGGCTGGGAGATATACCCGGAGGGCCTCTACGACATATTGACCTGGGCCTGGCGGCGTTATGGGCTACCTCTCTACGTGACCGAGAACGGCATAGCCGACCAGCACGATAGGTGGAGGCCGTACTACCTCGTCTCGCATCTGGCCCAGCTGCACAGGGCAATACAAGACGGGGTCAACGTCAAGGGCTACCTGCACTGGTCGCTGACCGACAACTACGAGTGGGCGTCCGGCTTCTCGAAGAAGTTCGGCCTCATATATGTGGACCTCTCAACCAAGAGGCATTACTGGAGGCCCAGCGCGTATATATACAGAGAGATAGCCTCGTCGAACGGCATACCCGACGAGCTGGAGCACCTAGAAAAAGTGCCGGTTGCCTCCCCCGAGGTCTTGAGGGGCCTCAGATCGCTTTAACCGGACCACCTCATTTTTAGAGTCCACTTAAAGGCGGCCTCCGTGGTGAACGGACTGCCGAACTCCGAGCCCAGCTCCACGTCGTTGAGCCACATGTCGCTGTAGTTGGGCAAGGCGGTGTAGGCCGCGGCGGCCCTTATGAAGTCGGCCAGTCTGAAATACACAGAGCCCGATCTCATGGGCTTGCTCAATGCGAAGGCGATATACTCCCAAGGCATGCCCTCCTTCCTGTACACGTAGAAGACGGCCTCTGCGGGCGATCCGTTGACCACAAGGGGTATGCGGACCTCGCCGACTTTCTCGCCGGCGGGCATCAGTTGCTGGTAGTAGAGCCATATCATTATCTCCTGCTCCCCCTGCCCCACCGACCTCTCGCCGGTCGATCTCGTCACCCAGAGATCGAACGCGAAGTCTAGGGGCAGAGTAGGATCGGGCACCTCCACGCTGTAGTCAACAGATATGGTGAAGTTCGACGACTCGGCGTCAGATATCTTGATGGGGAACGGCGAGTTCGGGGAGGCCGCGCCTGCCCAGGGCTTGTACCCCAGCCATATCTCGGGATATCCGGCGACCCACGCGTCGGGGTTGGCCTCGGCTATGTCCTTGAGGGCTTGTTCGTAGTAGAAGACGCCGTCGCAGTACCGCATGGCGGCCGTGCCCGATGCGGACTTGATGTTCCACATATTGATCTGCATTATGTAGCCGCCGACGCTGGCCGTCGGGTATTGGGACGGGCCAGTCCACGTCAGCACCACGCAACCGCCGGAGGTCTGCGTTGCGGATGTGGAGGTAGCGGCCGTGGTTGAGTTGCTCACGGACGTCCGGTTGCTCTGAGTTATAGTCGTTACGGCGGTGGAGCTCGGCCCGACCGACGTGGTGGCTTGACTTGCAACGACAGACATGGAGCTCTCGACCGAGGTGCGCGGCGCAGTCGAGGTGCTTGTCAGCGACTCAACGGCCGTGGTCGTCTGGCTGGTTTGTGTTATAGTCGCTACGGCCGTAGAGGTGGTGATCTTATTCGTAAGGGTGGGTGTAGAGCTCTCTGCGGTGGTCTGTAGCGTAACCGAGGTGTTTGTCCGCGACCCGGCAGACGGCGCCGCCAATCTATAGATGACAAACAGCGTAACTAGGACAGCGGCTAATACAACGACGGCGGCTAGAGCCTTCGACGTCATGGGCGTACATGGCGATATACAAAAACGTTTCGGTGGTTATTAGTAGACGGGGGTCAGCCAGGGTAGGTACTTCTCCTCCTTGCCCAGTACAATCCTCCTATACGTCTCGGCTATCTTCTGCGTTATGGGGCCCCTCTGCAACACCCTCCCGTCTATTTCTATTATCGGCGTGATCTCGGCGGCGGTCCCGACGAAGAACGCCTCGTCGGCCGCGTAGAGCTCCTCCCTCGTTATGCTCTTCTCCAGGAGTGGTATCCCCAGATCGCCCGCTATTGAGATGACCGTCTCCCTAGTTATGCCCTCGAGGATGCCGTCCTCCAGAGGAGGCGTCATGAGGACCCCGCGGCGCACTATGAATATGTTCTCGCCCGACCCCTCCACGACTTTGCCCTCGGCGTTCAGCATTATGGCCTCGTCGTATCCCCTGGCCCTCGCCTCGACGGCCGCCATTATGGAGTTGAGGTATATGCCGGTCGCCTTGGCCATGACCGGCATCATGGAGGTGTGGACCCTCCTCCAGCTCACCACGGCCGCCCTCACGCCCTCGACCTTCAGATACTTGCCGAAGGGTATAGCCGCTATGGCCACAGACGCCTGTAGCCCCCTAACGTCCAAGCTTATCTGGGGCTTAGATATGTACGCCACCGGCCTTATGTAGAGGTCCTCCTTGAACCCGTTGGCCCTCACAGTCTCGACGACGGCCTTGGAGAGCTCCTCGGCCGTGTAGGGCACGTCCAGTCCTATTATCTTGGCGGATCTCAGAAGCCTCTCCATGTGGTCCCTCAGCCTGAAGACGTAGAGGTTCTCGCCGTTCCAGTAGGCCCTGATCCCCTCGAACACGCCGAAGCCGTAGTTGAGGCTCGGCGAGAGCACCGTCACCTTGGCCTCCTCCTCGTCCACGAGCCTCCCGTCCAGCCAGACCTTCATCTCCCTCCGAACATCAACTTCCTTATCTCCTCGCCGACCTTCTCGGCGGGATGTCCCCTAATCTCCTCGAGCATCCTCTTGAGGTTGGGCGCGCCTCTGGAGTACTCCTCGACCCACTCCTTGGCGAACGACCCGTCTCTGACTCTTGCCGCCGCCTCCTTCATCCTCTGCTTCACCGAGTCGTCTATCACCTTGGGCCCGACGGTCAGCCCTCCGTATCTGGCCGTCTCGCTCACGCCGGTCAACATGCCGTAGAAGCCCCTCTGCCAGATGAGGTCCATGATGAGCTTGGCCTCGTTTATGGCCTCGAAATACGCCACCTCGGGCTGGTAGCCCAGCTCCACCAACACCTCGAAGCCCTTCCTCAGAAGCTCCAAGAGGCCTCCGACGAGGACGTTCTGCTCCCCTATGAGGTCCGTCTCGGTCTCCTCCTTGAACGTCGTCTCTATCACGCCGGCTCTAGTGGCCCCTATGCCTTTTGCTATCGCCAAGGCGTACTCCATGGCCCTCCCCGAGTAGTTCTGGTGCACTGCGACCAGGGCGGGGACGCCGCGGCCCGCCAAGAACTCGTCGCGGACCAGCCGCCCCGGCCCCTTGGGCGCCACCATCACCACGTCGACGTTGGCGGGCGGCTTTATCAAGCCGAAGTGTATATTGAAGCCGTGCGCGAAGTCGACCACCGCGCCGGGCTTCAGATTGGGCTCTATCTGCTCGCGCCAGATCTTGGGCTGCTCCATGTCGGGCAGTAGGACCAGCAACACGTCCGCCCTCCTCACCGCCTCGCCCACCTCGTACACCTCGAACCCCTCCGCCTTGGCTTGGTCCCAGGACTTCCCCCTCCTGACGCCCACCACGACGTTGAGCCCCGAGTCTCTGAGGTTCAAGGCCTGCGCCCTTCCCTGGATCCCGTAGCCGAGAACCGCTATGGTCTTGCCCTTGAGCGGCTCGAGGGAGGCGTCCTTGTCTGTATATATCCTCGCCATGGCTCTCAATAGGCTATGTTTTTAACAGTCATCGCCTCTCCCTCAACGCCACCGCCATTGCGGGCGCGGTCTGTAGCTTGACTATCTCGAGGACCTCAGGCAGTTTGTCCAGCTTGGCCACCAGCCAATTTATCTCGTCGGCCGGGCCCTCCACGTCCATCACTATGTGATACGTCGAGTCCCTCGCCTCTATCTCCATGCGCCTCACGAACACCTTCGCCCTCCTCACTATGCTGACGACCCTCCCGACGTAGTCCATCGAGGAGGGTATCCTTATGCTAATGGCGCTCATACCTCAACGACACGTCCTCCATCCCCTCGGGCAGAATTGCTTGGGTTAGCCAATCGCCGGGCTTCACCCAAGGCAACACGATGTCCTTGTCCTCGTCTATGGTCACGTCAATCACTATAGGCTCGTTGTTCCTCACAGCCCACGCCACAGCCCTCTCCAGCTCCTCGTAGGTCGACGGCTTGACGCCCTCTATCCCGTAGGCCTCCGCTATCTTCAAGAAGTCGGGGTTCCTCGCGAACCTCACGGCGATTTGCCTGTTGCCGTACATGTAGACCTGCCACTGCTTGACCAGCTGTAGGGACGCGTTGTCGAATATCACCTCGACGAAGGGCAGATCGTACTCCCTCACCAGCGCGAGGTTGTTGAAGGTCATCTGGAACGACCCGTCGCCGTCAATACACACGACGGGCCTCGAGCGGTCGGCGAGCTTGGCGCCGAGAGCGGCAGGTATGCCGAAGCCCATCGTGCCCAGGCCGGCCGACGTTATGAAGGTCCCCGGCTCGTACACCTCCCACCAGATCTCCGACCACATCTGGTGCCCTCCCACGCCCGTCACGGTGACGGTGTTCGGCGGCGCGGCCCTCCTCACAGCCTTCAGCACTTTCCAGGGCGCGAAGTACTTGAACTTGCTGGCGGCCTTCTCCATGGCCTCCTCGTACCTCCTCCTGATCTCGTATAGCCAGGCGAGGAACTTGGGGCTCCTCGCGGCGGCCGACGGCAATAGGTCCAGCATCTCCCTAAGAGCCTCCTTGGCGTCCGCTATTATGCCGACGGTGGGCTTCACGTTCTTCCCCACCTCGCTCCTGTCGACGTCTATATGGATCAGCTTGACCTCGCCCGACCTCACCATCTCCTGGAGCTCCTTGAACCTCCCCCAGGTCCTGTCGCTGAACCTAGTCCCCACGGCCACCACCACGTCGGCGTTTGCCAAAGCTGCGTCCGCCTCGGCCCTCCCGTGCATCCCGGCCGGCCCCATATACAGCGGGTGGTTGTGGGGGATGGCGGCCTTCCCGGGCAAGGTCGACACGATGGGCGCGTTGAGCCTCTCGGCGAGCTCCAACACCTCCTTGGTGGCGCCCGACCACAACACGCCGCCTCCCGCCAACACCACCGGCCTCTCCGCCTCCAAGATCATCTTGACGGCCTTCGCCACGTCCTCCTCCCTGGGCTTGGGAGGTATGAACTTGGCCGCGTTTATCTGTATCTTGGCCTCTCCCCTATACTCCATCAACTGGAGATCCCTCGGCAGATCCACCAAGGTCGGCCCGGGCCTTCCCAACGTCGAGATCTCGTAGGCGATCTTGACAGCGGCCGTAGCCTCCTCCGGCCTCTTCACCTGGTACACCCACTTGGTTATGGGAGTCGCCACCCCCAATATGTCGGTCTCCTGGAACCCGTCCCTCCCGAACACCCAAGTGGCTACCTGCCCCGTTATCGCCGTGACGGGCACCGAGTCCATATAGGCGTCGGTCAAGCCCGTCACCAGGTTCGTGGCGCCGGGGCCGCTCGTCGCGGCCACCACGGCGGGCCTCCCCGCGACTCTGGCGTAACCCTCGGCTGCGTGTGCGGCGCCCTGCTCGTGGCGGAACATGACCACCTCTATGTCGTCTACGAAATACGCCGCGTCGAATAGGGCCATTATAGAGCCGCCCGTTATTCCGAGGATGTGCCTTACCTTGAGCTCCCTAAGCGTGTCGATTATTCTGTCGACGACTCTATTGGGGCGATCCCCTCGAGCCCCGAAGCGACCCCCGAATCCATACGGCAACTATTTAACCTATATTTAAAGATTGTCTTCCTAAATAAAAGGCGGAGGAGGCGCCGTACGAGCGGAATGCTTAAAAGCTATATAGATACTTGCGCCATGGAGATAAGAGGTCGGGCACTGGTCTACGGCGACAAGATAGACACCGATATAATCATACCGGCCCGCTACCTGGTATACACAGACCCCAAGATCTTGGGCGAACATGCCATGGAGCCTCTAGACCCCGACTTCCCCAAGAAGGCCAAAGGCGCCATATTGGTGGCCGGCAGGGCCTTCGGTATGGGCAGCAGCCGCGAGCAGGCGGCGACGGCCCTTAAGGGCGCCGGCGTCTTGGCCGTCGTGGCCGAGTCCTTCGCCCGCATCTTCTTCCGAAACGCCGTCAACGTAGGCCTTCCCGTCCTTCAAGCCCCCGCTAGGGGCAGAGTGAGGGAGGGCGACGAGCTCCTCGTGAGGCTTGACGCGGGCGAGGTGGTGAACCTCACCACGGGCGAGGTCATCAAGGGGAAGCCGCTCTCCGGCTTGGTCCTCGACATAATAAAGGCGGGCGGCCTTGTGGAGTACCTAAAGGCCAGGCCCCGTATATAGAGCGAATATAGTCGGCGCTAGGCTTAAATATCCCGCGGCCTCTGCCGCTATGCGTTCGGGGAAAACGTAAAGATCCTGGACTCGACGCTGAGGGAAGGCGAGCAGACTCCCGGCGTCGTCTTCTCCGAGGACTGGAGGATTAGGATCGCCAAGGCCCTCTCGGATGCCGGCGTCCACATGATAGAGGTGGGCGACCCCAACGTGGCGCCCGACATAAGGTCCGCCATAGCGAAGATAGTGGCCATGAAGAGAGACGGCGAGATAGCCGGCGAGATCGTGGCTCACAGCAGATCGGTCAAGGCCGATATAGAGAACGCCGCGTCGCTCGAGCCCGACAGGGTGGCTATATTCTACGGCGTGAGCGACGTACACCTGAAGCACAAGCACAGGAAGTCGAGGGAGGAGGCCTTGTCCATAATTGCGGAGCACGTAGAGTTCGCGAGGAGCCACGGAGTGCGCGTGAGGTTCACTGCCGAGGACGCCACGCGGGCCGACCCCGACTACTTAATACAGGTGGTCAAGACGGCGAGGGATGCAGGAGCCGACAGGGTGAGCATCGCCGACACCGTGGGGATCCTGACGCCCGAGAGGGCGCGGCGGCTGTTCGCCGAGGTCAAGGAGGCCGTGCCCGACGTGGGGCTCGACATACACGCCCACAACGACCTCGGCATGGCGGTTGCCAACTCCTTGGCGGCCGTCGAGGGGGGAGCCGACGTGGTGCACACGACGGTGAACGGCCTCGGCGAGAGGGCCGGGATAACGCCGCTCCAGACGTTCGCGGCGGCCTACTACTACCACAAGGGGGTGAAGCTGATAGATTTGACTAAGTTGCCCTACCTGGCCTCCTTGGTGGAGGCGGCCAGCGGCGTTGCGCAGATGCCCACATTCCCCGTGACCGGCGACAACGCCTTCACGCACAAGGCCGGGGTCCACCAGGCCGGCGTATTGGCGAGCCCCGAGACCTACGAGCCGTTCCCTCCCGAGGTGGTGGGCCGCACGAGGGACTTCTCGTTGGACAAATACAGCGGGAGGAAGGCCGTCGCCCACAGGCTCGAGAGGCTCGGCGTAAAGGTCGACGAGGAGGTCTTGGGGAAGCTCGTGGAGGAGCTGAAGTCCACCAACGCGCGGAGGCTACGCGACGAGGATCTCCTCGAGATGTTGGAGAAGATAACTGGGATGAGGTACAGGGCGCAGGTCAACAAACACATAGAGGCGTACGTCTGGGTGAAGGTCGACGAGAACGTCTACACGACGTCGGTGGCCAGGAGGATCATGGCGATAAGGGGCGTGACCGGCGTCGGCGAGGTGACGGGCGAGTTCGACATAGTGGCAAAGATATCGGCCGAGAACGCCGAGGAGTTGAACAGGATAATCGAGGAGGTGAGGGCCGTCAAGGGCGTCAAGTCGACGCTCACCAACATAATCCTGAAACAGCTTTCATAAACCCCTCCGTCCCGCATCGAGTGCCCTTGGTTTCTTGGGACGAGGTGACGCCGGAGGAGCTCAAGCGCAGATATAGGGGAGGGCCTCTGCTGATGCTGACCCACTGCACCAAGACCAAGAACGTCGAGTGGCGCGCCGTGGCCGAGGCGTTGGCGTCCGCGGGACTCCCCACGCCCGGCATGGACCTAGAGAGGGAGGAGCTCTATAGATCCGCTCTGAGGGGCTTCGTCAAGCCCGCGGCAGAGATGTATGGGGGCTCTTTCAAAAAAGTTAGGGAAATCGCCGAGGCGGTCGCCAGATGCCTCCCCGTCGATCTCTACATATTGAGCGCGAGGTACGGCTTGATAAGGGCCGACGAGCTCGTGGTGCCCTACGAGGCCACGCTGAACGGGCTGAACGCGGCCGAGCTGGCGCGGTGGGCCGAGGCCAGAGGCGTTTGGGACAAGGCGGTCGAGCTTCTGGAAAAGGGGTACGGGATGTACGTGGCCTTCCTCCCCGGCAATTACGCCAGAGCCCTCGGGCCGGCTCTAGGCAAGATGCTGGCCTCGGAGAACGCCCTTCTGTTGATCCCCCAGAGGCTGGCAGGACGCAGTCCCAGAGCGCTTGTGGTGAAGAACAGAGGGATCTTCAGCAGATACGGCGATCTGTCCAACGCCAGACGCCTTCTAGAGAAGGCCCTCTGCGATCAATATTAAAAGGGGGCTTTACCGATACATGAAGCTCGCGGTCATCCCGGGCGACGGCATAGGGCCCGAGGTGGTGTCGGCCGCGATGAGGGTCGTCGAGGCTACGGCGAGGAGGTTCTCCATAGATATAGAGGCCAAATACGTCGAGGCGGGAGACGCGGCGTTGAGGAAGTACGGCAGAGCTATGCCCGACGACGCCTGGCGCGTCGTGGACTCGGCCGACGCCGTCCTCAAGGGCCCCGTCGGCGAGACGGCGTACGACGTCACCTCGGCTATAAGGATGAAGTACGTCCTCTACGCCAACATAAGGCCGGCCAAAAGCCTTCCGGGAGTGCCCTCGGTGAAGCCCATAGACTGCGTCTTCGTCAGAGAGAACGTCGAGGACGTATACGTGGGGGCCGAGTACAAGGTCGGCGACGTGGCCATCGCGCTTAAGGTCATCACGGGGCAGGGCACCAGGAGAGTCGCCAGGATGGCCAGACGCTACGCGGAGATGAGGAGGAGGAAGGTCACCATAGTCACTAAGTCCAACGTGTTGAGGGTGGTGGACGCCTTCTTCAGAGATGTGGCGAAGGAGGAGCTCAAGGGGCTTGAGGTAGAGGAGATGTACGTGGACGCGGCGGCCATGGAGCTCGTGAGGAACCCCGCCCGCTTCGACGTCGTGCTCACGACCAACCAATACGGCGATATACTCACCGACCTCGCGGCGCAGGTGGCCGGAAGCCTCGGGCTGGCGCCGTCGGCGAATATAGGGGACTCCAAGGCCATGTTCGAGCCGGTCCACGGAGCCGCTTTCGACATCGCCGGTAAGGGCATAGCGAATCCCGTGGCGACTATACTCTCGACGGCTTTGATGTTCGAGTGGATGGGGCGCAACGACGCGGCGGCGGCCGTGAGGAGGGCCGTGGAGGAGGCTCTGAGGCGCGGCGTCGCTACGCCGGACGTAGGGGGCCGCTCAACCACCGAGGAGGTGGGCAAATATATAGCATCCCTCGTCGAAAATATATAACTCGGCGTCTGACATATAGAATGGACTGCGCGTCTATCTGCGGCGTCTCTTTCTCCGCAGATTTCGGCGAGGACGAGGCCTCGTTGTTGAGGGCCATTTACGCCGCCGCGACCCGCCTCGGGCCTCCAGGCGCTTGCTACGTGATATGCAAGTCCGTCGAGAGGCTCTGCGGGATCTCGGGAGACTGCAACGCGGCACTTAGGGAATTCGTCAAGAAGTACCCCAAGGCAGCCGAGCTCTACCGGTCCGAGCTCCTACGTATTGCCGCCAGCGTGCGGGAGAAGCCGGCTTAACGCCTGCGAGAAGTAGTCGACGAAGCCCTCCTGTTCGAATAGAGGAGGCAGAAGCTCTCCGCGGCAGCCGGCGTCCCGCCAAGCCGCCTCGATCCTGTCGTATATGATCCCCCTCGTCAGAACCACCGGGGCCGCCAAATCTCTACAAGAGGATGGCTGTATAGACGGCTCGCCTTCTAGGAATACGTAGGGAAGGCCTAGGGACTTCACATCGGATATGTACTCCTCGTCGTCGCCGCCGTGGAATATGTAGATATCGGCGTTCAAGCTCCTCAGATAGTCGCCGAACCCCGGCCAGCGCGCGAGAGGCGGTACGGAGGACCCCGCCAACGCCGCCGCTCTCCTGTAATCCCCGCCGCCCGCCACAAACAGGGGCACGTAGAACGCCTCCGACGGCCTTGTGAGCTCGTTAAGGAAGGCGTATCTGACGCCGAGCCTCTCTGCAAAAGCCCTCACCGACTCCTTATATCTGGGATCGCGCGACCCGTGGAGGAGAAGGACGACGTCCACGCGGCTTTTCCGACTGGTCTTGAAAAGCCTTAGTTATATAATTCTGGCAGGGATCTATATACTGGGCGGAGAAGTTATGTAACTTCTATATGTTCCGTGAGCAACTCCGCGCCGCAACGGGGACAGCAATACGTCACCAGTATGTACCTTTTCGATAGGGATTTCCTGCTACATTCTTTGGGCTTCACCGGACGTTTGCAGTTCGGACATATGACCGTGGAGAGCTTGCGTTCCCCCATCGACGTCTAGAGAGCCTCCCTTTATATAGCTTTTTATCCCTTTTTCTAGAGTAATATCGATCTCTATATAGAGATCCTCAAAGGAAATTATAAGCAATTTTCAAAATTAATACTATAACAAATAACTTTATTATTAGAGTTTTATTTCTTATCCATAGATCTTTTACTTAACGCCGTCAAGCTATGTAGCGACCACATCTCTATAAACCCCCTCGCCTCCTCGTCGGTCGGGTACCACCCCTTGGAGTAGTCCGCCAACTCCTTGCTGTAGGTGCCGTATTTCGAGTCCCTAGCAACTATCTGCACAGATCCCTTGTAGAGCTTCGCCTTCACCCACCCGTCGATCCACCTCTCCATCTCGCCGGCGGCCGCCTCGATGGCGAGCCTGAGCGGCTCCACCCACAGCCCCTGGTAGATTAGGTCTGCCCAGTAGGGGTCGAGGACGTTGTGCTTAAACCTGAGCTCCCTCGGCGTGAGGACCAGCTTCTCGAGATCTCTATGCGACTCGAAGAGTATGACCGCGGCGGGGGCCTCGTACACCTCCCTGCTCTTGAAGCCCACCAGCCTGCTCTCGATGTGGTCTATCCTCCCGACCCCCGCGGCTCCGCCTATCTGGTTAAGCGCCTTCACGAGGGAGAGCATGTCCATGCGCTCGCCGTTGATGGCCCTAGGCAGGCCCCCCTCGAACTCTATCTCAACGTAGGTGGGCTGGTCGGGCGCCTTCTCGGGCTGGACGGTCCACTTGAAGGCGTCCTCGGGCGGCTCGAGCCTCTGGTCGTCGACGGGCCCTCCCTCTATGGAGCGGCTCCAGAGATTCTCGTCTATGCTGTACTTCTTGTGGGCCTCCGGCACGGGTATTCCGTGCCTCCTGGCGTACTCGATCTCCTGCTCCCTGCCCATGCCCCAAACCCTCGCGGGGGCCAACACCTCCAAGTCGGGCGCAAGGGCCTTCGCAGTTACGTCAAAACGGACTTGGTCGTTTCCCTTGCTGGTGCTCCCGTGGGCTATGGCGTCCGCCCCCTCGCGCCTCGCCACCTCGACTGTCTTCGCGACAATCAGCGGCCTGGCCAACGCAGTGCCTAGGGGGTACTTCCCCTCGTACATGGCGTTCATGAGGATGGCCCTGCCGACGTACTCCTCGGCGAATTCCCTCTTGGCGTCGATGGTGTAGTGCTTGACCGCGCCGGCCTTATAGGCCCTCGCCTCGACCTCCGAGAAGTCCTCCTCCTGCCCTACGTCGACCGTGACCGTGACAACCTCGGCGTTGTACTTCTCCGAGAGCCACTTAATGGCGACCGTGGTGTCGAGCCCGCCCGAGTAGGCGAGCGCGATTCTGCTTATCTTCGCCCCGACTTACTCGCCATAGTCCTCCACATCACCCTTGAACTCCTCTAGGGTTACCGAGCCGCCCTTGAGCCTTACAATATACCGGGTCCCGCACGTGGGGCAGCTGGCTATCTCGCCGTCCATCACGTCCTCCGGCAACTCGAACTCAGTGCCGCAGACCTTGCACTGGACCACCAGCTTTTGGGTTGCCATATGGGCGAGTTCTGGGGTATATAAAACCTTTACCGACAAGGCCGGGCGGCCTCGCCGCCAGCGGCCAGCCTCAGCCAGTCCGCCTCAACGCCAGCCTGACCAGCTCGCGGTGGAGCGGCGTCTGCCACGCGTAGTCCTTCCCCACCCCGAGATCCTTACCTCCCTCGATCGGGGCTAGGGGATCCACAATCTTGGCCACTAAGTTTTTCGAGACCAAATATCTAGTGAGCTCTCTGGGGGCGTCCAGCAGAACGTCGGGGTCTGCCAGCGCCTCCTCGACGACCTTTCTGTACTTCGCCAGCAGCTGCGCGTCGACGTCCCTAACCTTGTACATCTTCTCCACAAGCCTCTCGGCCGACCAGCCCTCCCCGGCAAGCAACTCGACTAATCTGGGGTTGCCGCCCGCGGCGCTCCAGAGCCGCTCCGCGTCTTGGCCCGCATCGGGTATTTGCCCCACCAGCTCCCTGAAGCCCGCCTTGTTGAGGTTCCAGATAGTCTTCACGTCGGCCCACAGATGCCGGCCGACGGCCTCAAGGCTTTCTCCCTCAGACGAGGCCAGGATCACGGATATCTTCCCCACCTCCACGGGCGGGTGCTCGGCCAGATTAAGGGCCTTCTTTACGTATAGCTCTGCGTTGCCCACCGCCTGAAAAACGTCGTCTAGGAGCAAGGCGAGGCTGTCCACCCTCCTCACGCCCAGCCTTCTGACGAATATCTCGCCGATAGCCAACACGGCCTCGGCCACGGCCGATGCCAGTTCTCCTCCCACGGCGCGGGCGAGGGACATGACCGCCCTCTTTACGTCGTCTGGCGCCGTCAGTCCCTCCTCGGGGCCGTAAAGCGGAGAGTAGTAGATCACGTAGTCGTAGTATCCGGAAAGCCTCTTGTGCAAGTACCTCAGAAGGGAGGTCTTGCCGCATCCCTCGGGGCCGTATATGACCAGAGGCACCGAGCGGCCGCGCCGGGCGAGGTCCAACAGCCTCTTAGTCTCGTCGCCGCGGTCGGCGAAACAGACGTAACGCCCCAAGAACTTCACCCTAAAGCCGCAGTCCACCGACGTAGAGGGGGCAACGATATAAATCTTTGGCGGGGCCTTCGGCAGGTCGCGCGCTACCCGACCACGTGGGTCCCCGCGCCGTTGAGGGCGGCGTCTATGGGAGCCTCCACCAAGCCGCTGGATATGACCACCTCGATGCCGGCCTTGGCGGCCTCTGCGGCCATCAACAGCTTCCTCTTCATGCCGCCTTTGACCTCCTCGTTCTGGACAAGCCGCTCCGCCTCCTCGGCCGTGAGGCGCGGCACCACCCTCCCGCCGATGTAGAGGCCCTCGACGTCGCTGAGGAGCACCAGCTTCTCGGCGCCTATCCTCTTGGCCACGTCGAACGCCAGCTGGTCGCCGTCTATGTTGAGGAGCTCGCCCCTCTCCGACACGGCGATGGGGGCCAGCACCCTCAACGGCGGCGGCGCCAGCTTGGAGGCGTCTATCTCTGTTATACGGCCCACGTAGCCTCCGTCCACGACCCTCTGCCTCCCCCTCTCGTCGACAACCAACACCTTCTCCTTGCGCTTGGCCTTAACCACGCCTAGATCGGCCCCGGTGAGGCCCAGCGCCGGCACGCCCATGCCGTGCAACGAGGCGACTATGGACTTGTTTATCCAGCTCATGGCCATGACGAATGCCTTTAACGTCTCCCAGTCCGTGTAGCGGCTCACGAGCCCGCCGGGGTGCGTGAGGAATTTGGGCTCTATCCCCATCCTCTTCATCAACTCGTTGACCAGACACCCCCCGCCGTGGACCACGACCGCCTTGTCGGCGTATTTGGGCAGGTTGCGGATCGCCGTCGAGGCGCCCTTGCAGATGACGGACCCGCCTATCTTGACCACTATCATATGGGGTGGGGAGGTATGTACCTAAGCCCTTGATCCTCGGGGAACCCCGCCGCTATGTTGAACGCCTGCACGGCCTGCCCGGCGGCCCCGCGCACCAAGTTGTCTATGGCCGAGAACGCGACGATCCTCCTCATCCTGGGATCTATCTCGAAGCCCACGTCGACTATGTTGGTGCCCAGTACATATTTTATATTCGGGTAGCGCGCTAGGCCCAGCTTGTCCTTCACGATCCTCACGAACTTCGAGTCGCCGTACATGGCCCTATACGCCTTCCACAAAGTCGGCTCGTCCACGTCGCGTTCGGTGAACACATGCGCCGTGGAGAGTATGCCCCTCACGGCGTCGACGGCGTGCGGCGTGTAGGCCACCCTCACCTCCCTCCTCGCAAGCCGCGAGAGCTCTTGCTCCACCTCCGCCGCGTGTCTGTGGTGAACCGGCTCGTAGGGCCTTATGACGTAGGTGCGGTGGCTGTGCATGTCGAGGACGGACCCCTCGGCCCCGGCGCCCGAGGAGCCCATCTTCACGTCGACAACCGGCGGGAGGGGGCCCAGAAGCCCGTATTTGGCCAGAGGCGCGAGCGCCATTATGGACGCGGTGGCGGTGCACCCGGGAGACGCTATGAGCTTGGCGCCGGGCAGCTCGTCCCTATGTAGTTCGGGGAGGCCGTAGACCGCCTTCTTCAAGAGATCGGGGTAGGGATGCGGTTGCGGCCACTTATACCACTCCACGTAGGCGTTGGGGTCCTTCAGCCTGAAGTCGGCCGACAGGTCGACCACCATGAGGCCGTGCTCGTAGAGCTGGGGGACCCACTTGACCGACTCGCCGTGGGGAAGCGCCAGGAAGACCACGTCGGCCTTCAACGCGGCGTCGATGCTGGGCTCCACGAACTTGAGGTTTGTGAAGCCTCTTAGGTTGGGGTGGATCCTGTAGACGTACTCCCCCTTGAACTTCCTAGAGGTGGCGCAGACTATTTCGACCCCTCCGTGCTGTAGCAATATGCGCAACAGCTCTCCGCCGGTGAATCCGGAGGCCCCCACTACGCAGGCCTTCATGCCTCTTCCAGCCCGACCTCGGCCAAGAGCCTCGCCCTGGCCTCGTCCAGCTCGGGCACGGGGTCTACGTCTATCACGCGCTCCCCGTCGTCGTAGACGCCGAGCGTGATCTCGGCGTACTTGAGGCCCAGCGACCTCAACACCTCGCCCGCTATCCCGTCGATTCCAGATACGGCGAACACCTTCCTAACTTCCTTGGGCTTGGGCATGGCGATGCTGCCCTTCGCCAGGGGGTTCCTCATGTAGTTGCGGTGCTCCACGACGCTTTTGGCCCCCTCTACGCTAGTCACCGACACGTCTAGGCCCAGGCGCCAGACAGTCGCGAGGAGCCACGGCGGCTTGAAGTCCACCTTCTCCACTGCCTCCTCGTCTGAGAACACGAAGAAGTGGGGGCCGTATTTGGGCAACCAGTACAGCCTGTTCAGCGCGTTGTATATGGCGTAGGAGGGGTTTATCGATCTGCGGAACAGGGAGGCGTACACGGCGCCTAGGTACTGGTTCTTTGTCCTTATGAAGACGGTGAAGTCCCCGCCCTCAACATGTCCCTGGGATATATCGAGGATATCGGCGTACACGCCGCGGGCCGATAGGAGCTTGGCGAGAAGCCTCTCGCCTAGCTCGGGCTTCTCAGATAGTATGAGTACCCTCGCCCCGTTGGCCCCGCTTTCCCCACAAGGTCCATATAGGCTGGGCTGGGGACTATATATAAACTTAACGGGCTATTACGCAAAAACCGATTTCTCAGTTGCCTATTGCCTTTCTCTGTAGCCACTTGGCGTACATTATCATGAATACGTCTGCGTTGTGTTTTCCTACGGCTTTGGATAGGGCTTGGTAGATCTCGTCGGGTTTTTCTAGGGCTATTTCCTCGAAGGTCTTCCCCAAGACTCTAGCCAGCCTCACGTCCAGCACAGCCCTATAGCTGCTGTCCAGAGAGCTGTAGAACTCCAACAACTTCCCCCTAGCCATCCTCACTTCCCCAACCCAAGTCCTCACAACCGCCGACATGCCCCCACTTTACCTTTAAAAATAAATAACTTGCGAAGCGCCGAGAGAACACATCCCACATATAAAAATTACGGAGAGGGGCCATGCCGGCTCGGACACATGCAGGTTAGGCTCTGTGGGAGAGGTTCTGGCCCCCGCCTCTCGGCTGAGGGCGGCTCACGGGGCCCTCCGCCCTTGCCGGGCTCACAGTTTTCTCGCCCGGCGGAGTCATGGGCCGGCCCGGGCCAGCACGGCGGGCCTTTCGGCCTGGAGAATCTGCCTTGACAGTGCAGATAGGGGTTATCTTACGGCCTCGGCTTACTCCTCCTTCAGCCTCTCCTCGGCCTCCTAAGCATATTGAGGACTGAGGCCATGTCTCTGCTGACCTAGCGCCCCCTCGGGCAGAGGCCTATCCTGGGGCCGGTCGGGGAGGACATCTCCGCGCCGTGTATTGGACAGATTCTGGAGCTCCTATTACGCCGATACGAGAAGAGGCCTCAAGCTGCGCTCCTCAGCCTCATCGGCGGCCTTTATCGTCGTCTGCCTACTTGTTCTCGGCATCCGGCTCGCAGGCGCTTAGAGGGGACCTCGTGGAGAATACGCCAAGGGGGTGTTGGCGTAGAGTTATAGGACTTGCCGCGCACCGAAGTGCTCCCTCCGAGCGCGCCAAGCTTAAGGCCCGCGTCTCCCCTCGCAGTGTTCGCAACAGGCGCAGCTACACGCGACGCCGGACAAGTCCTCAAGTCTGGGCACTAAGGAGAGGAGGGAGACGCCGTCGCATATGGATAGGAGAGCAACGCCGCTGGCTCCGACACAGCACTGCCGAGGGTCGGCGCAATTTAAGGTCTCGACCCCGTCCCTCAACCTGGCGCAAGACTCGGCGGGCGCGTCGCAGTCGAAAACAATCGTGACGCACCGCGCGTAGTCGTTGAGCCTCTCCCTCCGCTCGCTGACGAACTGGAACACGCCTCTCCAGTTTGAGATCTGCGCAAACTTGACCACCACGACCGCCTTGCCGCCGGCGACGTACTTCCTGACCGGATAGCGCCCTCCCGCCGTGATGCGTCGGTATTTGCCCAACAGCTCCTCCACTGCGCCGATCCTCCTCGACAGCTCGCCCGCGAACGGCGCCTCGGGCCGCGACCAGCCGCACCAAGCCAGGAGAGCCCTCTCGTCGTCGTCCCCCTCTACGAAATATATGCAGATGTCAGTAGTACCTGAGGTCCTCATAAAGCTCGTCGAGGCGCCTCCTGGCCTCCGGCATTTCTATCTCGTCGTGCTTCTTACAATCGCGCATCCTCAACACCCGCCCCCTCCCGATTGAGGCCAGCTTGTCCACCACCTCAATGCTCTGCGTAGCCACCACCACCTTCCTCCCCGCGTCGAGGGCGCGCTCCACCGCATCCCGCACGGTGTCGATGAGCGTGGGGTGCATATGCGCCTCCGGCTCGTCGATGAAGACGAATTTGCCGCCGCCGAGGGCGAGGGATATTATTAGGGCGTATGCAAGGCCTGCCGGCGCGGCGCTCATCGGCAGAATCCTCCTCCCCACCACGTGGGGTATGCCGTTGATATTCCTTACGTCCCTCACTCCGTATTTCTCAAAAAGCCCTAGGACTTGGCTAAACCAGCCGGGGTTCCCCACAGCGATGTTGTCGACGAGCGGCGCCACGTAGTCCATCTCGGCGGCTAGCCTAGGCGTCACGAGCAGGGCCTCCCCGATGTTGCCCTTGCGCCAGTCCACCACGAAGTTCGCGAAAACCGCGGCGGCGGAGACGCCGTCCGGCCCGCAGAGGTAAAGCCTACCGAGCTCTCGGTATGCGAACTCCGACACCGGTAGCCCGGACAACTTGGCCAGCCATCCGAAAAAAAGCTGTATGGAGATTCCCTGCAGTAGCTTGCCCAACTCCGCGTCGCCGCCCGGGGCGCACTCGGCTCTAGACAGTACGGTCTCGTTAAGCTCGGCGCGGTCGCGGCCGAAGTCTGGGCTGAAAGGCTCTCCCCGCGCCATCAACACAATTTTCAGGGGCGTTTGGGGACCCGGCGGAGAGGCCCCGCCGCCAGAGGCCGCCAGGTAGAGGGCCTCAAGAAGGGAAGACTTCCCAGAGCCATTAGGCCCCAAGACCACCAACAGATCCTCGACGTCTATGACGAAATCGTCGAGACACCTATACCCCCTGATCCTAAACTCCACTGCCGGCCGTACCTCTGTTTAAAAAAACATAATGCCGCCGGACGCGCCGGTTGCCGCCAGCGCCGGGCGTCGAAGTCTTCTCCACAGCTCCCTACGCCTCCCCCTAATTTCCAGCGGAGAATCCGCCAGCGGGCTTGTGAAGGCTTAAGCGCCTCGGCGGCCGTGCACACGAGGGGCGGGGCTCAAGAAAGGGCGGGATAGGTTAATACAGGAGGGCTACGGAGAAAATCGTCACCTGGCAGTCAATCCACCTCTAACACCACACAGCGACCCTGGCCTCCTCCCGCCCCGAAGGGCGGGGTTTGTGGCTACCCTTATAAACCGGTGTCTGGCGGCCTCTATGGATCTGAAGAGCTTGTTGTTGCGCGCGCTGTCCATATATAGCCCGTCGCACGGCGAAGCCGAGCTGGCCAGATTCCTCCTCGGCGTCGTTAGGGAGATAGCCGACGAGGCTTGGATAGACGGAGCGGGCAACGTGGTGGCGGTGAGAGGCAAGGGGGCGCCCGTCACGTGGCTCCACGCCCACATGGACACGGTCGTAGGGCCCCTCGAGGT
This sequence comes from Thermoproteus uzoniensis 768-20, assembly GCF_000193375.1. Classification (GTDB taxonomy): domain Archaea; phylum Thermoproteota; class Thermoprotei; order Thermoproteales; family Thermoproteaceae; genus Thermoproteus; species Thermoproteus uzoniensis_A. Next base: position 1,100,708 of record NC_015315.1, on the reverse strand, counting down.
GAGGGATGAGGGCGACGTAGTGAGGGGTAGAGGCGCCGTCGACGACAAGGGCCCCCTAGTTGCGTACGTCGGGGCGTTCGCGTCGGCGAAGCCCTCCGGCACCTTAGTACTCGCCTTGGTGACCGCCGAGGAGGACGACAGCGCGGGCACGGAGGAGCTCCTCAGAGGCGGGCCTCCCAGGCCGGACTACGTCTACGTCGGGGAGCCCACCGACCTGCACGTGGCGTACGCCTACAGAGGCGGCGGGAAGGTGGAGCTGAGGCTGAGCACCAAGGGAGGCCACGCCTCCAGCCCTATCTACGGCAATCCCTTCGAGGAGCTGTACGCCGTATATGTAAAGGCCAAGGAGGCGCTCGGGCACGGGGAGAGATACGAGGACTTCACCGTGACGCCGACGGTAGTGAGGTGCGGCGACGCCCCGAACAAGGTGCCTGTGGAGTGCGTCGCTGTGCTGGACGTCAGAATACCGCCGGGCCACAACTGCGCCGAGCTCGAGGAACGCCTTAAGGGGCTCCCCGCCCGCGTAAGATCCTGCGTAGACCCGGCGGAGGCGAGCCCCACGAACCCCGCCGCGAGGGCCTTGGTGAGGGGCCTGCTGAAGATCGGCGTCGAGCCCAAGCTCAGCAGAAAGTACGGCACCGCCGACTTCAACCTGTTGATCTCGCTGACCAAGAACATAGCGGCGTTCGGCCCCGGCGATCCCAAACTGGCCCACACAGAGGAGGAGGCGGTGAGCGTCAGAGACGTAGAGGCGGCGGCGAGGGCCTTGAGGCATGCGGTGGAGGAGCTAGGGCGTTGGGGATCCAAGGGCCAGTAGCCCCGCGATCGCCACGACGACGCCCACAGCCATTACGGACACCATGCCCACCGGCATTGAGCCGAAGATGCCGACTAGCAGAGGCGCCCAGCCGCCTATCAGTAGCCCCCAGTTGTAGGCCACGCCGAGGCCAGTCGCCCTCTTCTCGACGCCGAACCTCCGCACGAGCACTAAGGGCACGAGCCCCATGGCGAAGTTCTCGAGGAAAGCCAAAGCCACGAGCGAGGCCGCCGAGGGGTTGAACATGAGGGCGTACGGCGCAAAGGCGAGGGCGGCCGCAAGGCTCCCGACGAAGACGGCTCTATACCCCACCACCAAGGCGAGCACGCCCCCGAGGAATACAGAGATCACAGCCGCGGCGGTCGACGCCGTCATCACAAACGGCGTGAGCTCGGCAAGGCCCACGTATTTGAGATATTGGGAATATATCAGATAGGTGGAGTAGTATGTCAAGAAAAGCCCGGTCGTCATGGCTATAGCCTTGGCCAAGTCGGCCGAGCTCTCCAGGAAGAGAGCCGCGAGGGGGTTGCGCCTGGGCCTCCTCCACAGTGGGGACTCCACAGATCTCCGCCTAAGCATGAAGGCGAGGACCGCCGCCAGCGCGCCTGTCGCTACGTATATCCTCCAGCCGAAGGCCGCAAACGCTGAGCCCATGGAGGCCGACATCGCCGAGTAAACCAAGCTGGCGGCCAACGCGCCTAGGGGATAGCCCGTCTGGGCGAAGGCAGACGATATCTCGCCTCTCCAGCCGCTCCACTCCATGATCATGGAGGTGCCGGGGCCCCACTCGCCGCCAAGGAACACGCCTTGGAGAGCGCGGAGGACCAAGACAGCTATCGGCGCCGCCGCTCCCGCCGATTCGTACGGCGGCATGAGCGCGATGGCCAGGCCCGAGAGGGAGTAGCCGAGGGTAGTCGCCATAAGCCCGACCCTCCTGCCAGCCCAATCCCCGACGTAGCCCATCACGACAGAGCCTAGAGGGCGCATGACTAGAGTGGCCACCAACGTCGAGAGGCCGCCTAGGTAGCTGTACGGCCCGGGGAAGAAGAGAGATCCGAGGAGCGGCAGTATCGGGACGACGAGGAGCGCGTCGTAGCCGTCCATGACCCAGCCGAGGTAGGCGGAGGCTATGGCGATAGACCTCTCTCTAGCCATGACGTAGGCCCCGCACATGTTTTTATAGACTCCACGCGCCTTTCGTGTCAGCTTTTATGGATATACGCGAGGTGCGGGATCGGGCAGAGCGGGTCGTCGCCCCACATATCGCCTGTGAGGTAGTACGCCCTCGCCCTATCGCCGCCTTTGCAGTACTGCTTGAACTTACAGGCGCCGCATTTGGGGCCTCTGAGGTACCTCTCCGTGTTCACGAAGGGCTCCACGGCCTCGGGCCGGAGGATCTCGCGGAGCCTCCTCTCCCTCACGTTGCCCAGCTTGTAGAAGTCGAGGAACTGGCAGGGGTACACGTCCCCGTTGGGGTATATAGACACCATCTTCCTGCCGCACCCCCCAGCCGCCTCGACGAACTTCAGATACTCCTCCGAGCCTCCTCCCAAGAACTCAGCTATGTATATCCCGTCGTAGGGCGCCAGCGTCGTCTCGATCTCTATCTTGCCGGCGTACCTCCTGGCGTATTCTATTAACGAGTTGATGAAGACGACGTACTGCTCCGGCGTGTAGTACCACCCCCTATCCATCTTCTGGGCCCTTCCCGCCGCAGAGAGGTGGTAGAAGGTTATTCTCCTGACGCCGAGAGATACGGCGAAGTCTATGTACCTCGGAGCCTCCTCTATGTTCTTCGCCGTGACCGTGAAGCGGAGGCCCACGTCCAGCCCGGCCTCCACCGCGTTCTTGATGCCGGCGAGCGTCGCGGCGAAGGCGCCCTTGACGCCCCTAAACGCGTCGTGGTACCCCTCGTCTACTGAGTCCAGGCTTATCCCAACGTAGTAGAACCCCAAGTCCTTCAACCTCCTCGCGACCTCCCTAGTTATCAAGGTGCCGTTGGTTGACAACACGAGCTTTATCCCCTTGCTCCCTGCGTAGGCCGCCACGTCGAATAGGTCCTCCCTAAGGAGGGGCTCCCCGCCCGAGAATATGACCATGGGCACCCCGACCTCCGCCATCTGGTCCACCACGTCCATGGCCTCCTGCGTCGTCAGCTCGCCGGGATCTCTAGGCCCCGCGTCGACGTAGCAGTGCAGGCACTTGAGGTTGCAACGCCTGGTTATGTTCCAAGTAACCGCCGGCCTCAACGGCGCCGCGAAGTCGCTGGGCCTCCCAACGCCGTACCTCCCCTTTATCTTGAAAGAGGTGGTGCCGACGCCGGCCACCATCACGCTTATGGGTATCACGAATTGTTTTTATTTCCGGTTTAAATCGATGCGTGTTGGAGGTCGTCGCCTTCGTCCCCGCCAAGGTGGGCATCTGCAGGACTTGCGACGAGGTCGCCAAGGCCTTCAAGATAGATCTGACCGAGGACCTCCTCGAAGAGCCCCAAGACGATCTGGCCGCGTTGATGGCGGCCCTAGGCATGCTCGGCGACGTCCCCGTCAGGTTCACCAGCCCGATCTCTCTAAGAGGTCTCTATCTGATGATCAAGCATAGGTCGGGCAGAGTCCCGCTCGTAATAGTTAACGGCAGGCTGATCCACAGCGGGCCTGTGAGGAACCCGAGGTCGTTGGCTGAAAGGATTAAATTGTCCCTCGGAAAGTAGACAGTGGCCGATCTATTCTCGGAGGACGAGAGAGTCCTCGCACTACAACGGAAGCTGTCCCCGTTAGGCTCCGCGAAAGACGTGGTGGACGTGAGCGTCGGATACGCGTTGAGGTGGTGGACAGACCATATGAGGGGGAAGGGGGGCAGACGCGCCGATGTGCTTTTCAAGATCCTGCTGGCAAGCGGGCGCGTAGACGCCAAGGGGAATCCGCGGGGGAGCGTGAAGATACCTGCGCTGAGCTCCCCCCTCGGGGTCCAGTACGTCGAGTTCCACGAGGCCGTGACGAGGTCGCTGGAGAGGCTCGACGAGGTCGCAGATCTCTTGAGGATCTCCGCGGTCACGTCCCAGTGGTACCGCCTCTTCATCGACGCCTACGTAGACGTGTTGGGCAAGGCAGTAGCCGGCAAGTTGCTTGCGCCGTATATAGGCGAGGTGTTCCCGGCAGTCGAGGGGCTGATCGGCTTGGGCGTATACGTATACAGCTACGACAAGAGCAGGGAGGCGGCGGAGGACGCCGCCGAGGCGGGCCTCCCCTACGTCGAGATAGCGCCGGACGGCTGCTACGCCGTCAGGGCGGTCTACGACGCTGTCGCGTTGGTGGACGGCCTCCACTGGTCCTCCAACCCCTACAAGGAGTTGAGGTGTCTTGCCGACAGGCTCAAGCCCGGCGGCAAGCTGGTCGTGGGCAACGTCGACGCGTCTTCGTTGCCCTCCATAGCCGCGGTGTTTCTGTGGAGCGGCGCCGCCAATTTCTTCACGTCGGGCTCGATCGAGGATCTGCTGTCGTCGGCCGGCTTCACGCGGGCGAGGCTCTATCTGAAGACGCCGTACTACCTCGCCGTGTGGGAGAAGGCCTAGTGGCAACGGCTGTACTTTAAATACCGCAAGATCTCGAGCGGCGCCCCGCTACCCCTGAGCTTCACGGAGATGGTCCTATCGGTCTCTGGGCAGTAGACCTCCACGATCAGCACGTCGCTCTTCTTCAGCAAGCCCTCCCGGCCCACTCTGTACAGCCCCTTGTGGCCGCCGAACTCGACCGGAGACCCCTCGCGGCTCAATCTGTCGCCGGGCCGCACCCTGATCTCCAGCTCGTAGAACTTAGAGCCGGCCTTGACGAAGTGCTTCACCTCGCCGTCTCTCACCCACTTGGCCCCGTCTCTCGTCACGTGGGAGAAGACGTCGGACGCCATGGGCATCACCACCACTTTCCAGTCGGGCGGAGCCGCCAACACCACGAAGTTGTAGACGCCGAGGATGCTGTTGCCCACCGCTATGGTGTGCCAGGAGTAGTCCTCAGTGGACATCGACCTCCGAGATCTCCTCCATGACGTCTCTATCCTTCATGATCTCCCTCTTGAAGTCGTAGAGGTCGCCGACGAAATACGGCAGAAGCCTCAAGGCATAGTACGTCGAGAGGAGGGGCACCCCCACGAACTCCCCGAAGACTAAGAACTCCGTTACCGTCAACAGCTGTCTGTGGGCCTTCGCGGTCTCCCTGTAGAGGTCCAGGAGGAAGGCGCCGAAGAGGAAGTCGCGTATGGCCTGCCCCAGCCTCATTTGACCAGCTCCTTGACGAACTGCCTCAGCCTATCAAGCCCTACTATGTCCTCGGGGAACAGCCTAACTCTGCTCAAGACAAGGCCGCCGAAGTACTGGTCTATCAACGCGAGGTTTCTGGCCTGCTCCTCGCCCTTCGACTTCAGGAAGCCGGTCTTATCCCTCTCCATCTCCTCCGGCGGTATCACCATGTTGACCACGACCCCGCCTATGGGTATCTCGTAGGCCTTGACCATGTCGATGAACCTCTTCACCACAGATATGGACAGAACGGTCGGTATCGTGACGAAGACGAACCTGGTCTGTTGTGGATCCCTCAGAATCTCCCTGACCTTGGCGTACCGCTCCTGTAGAGAGATGAGGTCGTTCAACACCGGGTCCTTCTTTATCTCCTCGAGGACCTTCTCCTTGCGGAACGACAGCTGGTACTTCAGAGACAGGGCCTCCTGCCTCATCTTTATAGTCCTCTGGAGCCACAGCCCGTAGAGCTTGGAGAGGCCTATCAGCCTAACCGCGTTGGCAACGGCGGCCATATCGAATATTATGCGCGAGTAGTTCCGCCCTTCGTTGAGCACCACGTCCATCATCTTGTCGAAGGCGGCGGCCTCGTGGAAGGACGGGTTAGTCGTCGCTATCTCCACCAGCGGCCTGGTATCCACCGGGAGCTCCGCCCACTTGAATATCTCCCTCAGCAACGAGGCCACCCTCTCCTTATACTTCTCGACGACGTCGCCTATCTCGACCTCGACGGCGTAGAGGTTGTCCACACCGGCCACAGGCTTTATAGCGCCCCCGCTCAGGTTTTGGCCGAACAACGACGAGAGGGAGTGAACTGGGTTGAAGCTGGCCAGCAAGGTCCTCTCGCCCCTCTCGGCGTAGTAGAGCGCCACCGCCGCCGAGACCACCGTCTTCCCGACGCCTCCCTTGCCGCCGAAGAAGAAGTACTTGGTCTTTGTATCCAGGAGCGCCTTCATACGTACTCCTCGATGGATCTGCTCGGCGACCACAGCTCCCTGGCGACCAACGACAGCGCCTCAAGCCCCTTGGGCTCTCTGTTCAGCATAGGCACAACCGACACGACCAAGTCGCCGAACTTCTTCCTTATCTCGTCCATGTACTTCCTCTGCTCCTCCACCCTGTTCCTTATGTACTCGGGCGTGTCGGGGTTCTTGGCGAGCTCCGGCGGATAGACCTGGTTCACCACAATGCCCGTCACCTCGAGCCCCAGAGAGGAGAACATCTCGATGGCCTTCTCGGTGTCCAGTATGCTCATCCTCTCGGGCGTGACGACGACCATCAACGCGGCCGTCTCCCTATCCGTTATTATGTTGCGGAAGGCCACTATCCTGTCCCTAATGTACTGGAGCTCCTTGAGGATCTCGTCCTCGTATGTCAGCTTGGCCCGCTTCAGCGAGGCGGCGACTCTGCCGTACTCGTACGCCTGTTTCCTCAGCTCCGTTATCTTCTCGACCCACTGGCTCAACACGTCGGCCATGGCTATCATCCTAATCCCGTGTCCAAAGGGGGGCATGTCGAAGATGTAGTAGTCGTATTTGCCCTCGGCGACGACGTCCACCATGGCGTCGTAGACGGCGCTCTCGTACATGGCCGGCTCGGCCGCGGCGCTGTCTATGTACTCCTCCAGGTCGGGCGGAAGCTTATCCAGCCTATACATGTCTATTATCTTCTTCTTTATAGAGGCCACGTACTCGTTTATCCTCTTGTCCGCGTCTATCTCGAGGACGTAGAGGTTTTCGGCTATCTTCACCTCGCCCTTGCCGAAGACGTCCCGCTCGAACACGTCGCTGAGCGAGGCCTGGGGGTCTGTGCTGAAGACGAGCACCTTCTTGTTCTGGGACAGCAACAGGGACGTCGCGGCGCTGAGCGTCGTCTTGCCGAGGCCTCCCTTGCCGGCGTAGATTAGGACTTTGAGCCTCGGCTTCCTCTCGAGGAGCCCCTTGAGGCCTATCATGCTATCCTGTCGGTTACGTCCCTCTCCCTCAACATGTACATCTTCCAGGTCTGTATGTTGGGGTACATGTAGGGCAGAAGCCTAAGGGAGTAGTACGGCGGGAGTAGAGGTATGCCCAACATATCGCCGAGGGTGATTATCATGAAGAGGTTGTCTATCTGCGCCTTTATGCGGAGTATGGACGTGGCTTGTCCGTGGACGGCCATCCCCTCTATGACCTCCTTAATTCTGCTTAGAATTCCCATGAGAAAAAGGGTGTAGGTGTTTATAAAGATGACTATTTGCCGGCAGACGCCTCTTTCCTATATTTAATCCAACCTGAAATTAAGTAGTATGTCATTATAATTCCGAGGACCAAGAGCAACGCGCCGAAGGCCGCCGAGATGAAGTTGGAGACGCTCACCACCCAGTTGCCGTAAAGTATGGCGGCCGCTATCTGGACCCCTATTGGCTTGTTGAGCCAGGCGTAGAGGCCGTAGACGTACGTCTCCCAGGCGAGTGCGGCGAGGGTCGTTATCGCCATGAAGATGCCGGGCACGAAGACGTACGCAGAGGGCCTTTTCTGGCTCGTCAAGAATATGGCCACCAGCAAGAGCGCGAGCCCTGCCAACAGCTGGTTGGTGCCTCCGAAGAATATCCAAAGGTTTGTCCAAGAGCCTACGAAGGCCAAGAAACCGGCGATCACGAGTATTATCAACGTCGAGATGTACTTGTTGCCGAGAGGAGAGCCCTCGAAGAGGTCCGCCATAACCATTCTGAACACCCTCACGAAGAGCATGGACGTAATTAGGCCCATGACGGTGATGAAGATGCCGTATAGTATGCTCATAAAGACCGGCGGCACGTGCAATAGGCTTGTGGTCAGCTTCGTGGCGCCCTGGACGTAAGCCGCCGCGCCGGCCGGCGGAGCCGCAAGAGCCATTATGGCAGCTATGGAGGAGAGGGCCACCGCGCCCTCAGTCATCATAGCGCCGCCGCCGACCGGAAGCGCGTCGGTCTCGTACTCAAGTTGCTTCGAGGTGAGGCCCGAGGAGATTAAGCTGTGCCAGCCCGATATCGCGCCGCAAGCTATCGTTACGAAGAGTATCGGCCATATGGGGCCTCCCTGCGGATTGGCTAGCGGATCTACGTAGAGGGCCTTCATGGGGGTCTGCTGTATCGTTATGCCCGTGAGCGGCGTGGCTATTGCGGCTATTAGGACCAGGACCAGCGCTATTATAGACGGGAGGTACCCGACGTAGACTGTGGGCAGTAGGAACTTGGGCATTACAGTGACGGCCGCCACGAAGTATATTATCGACAGGATTACGAGCCAGAAGAGCACCGTCATGGTGCCCGGCCAAGTGAGGGTCTCGGGCTTCGCTCCGCCTATAGATGGGAACTTGGAGAGGTAGGCCGGGCTGTCCAGGAAGTTGGTGGGCGGGTTGCGCACCGCCGGCACAAAGGTCACGGTGAAGTACCCGACGAGGACTATCAACAAGGCTATTAAGGTCGCCTTCAACACGTCCATCCTCATCCTGAAGACCATCTGCCCGAAGAGGACGCCGCCAAGCAAGACGAACAACACCGCAGTGAAGGTGCCGGGGACTCTGTTCAAGACGTCGATGATCACCCACTCGAACACGGCGGTGATTATTATCAAGTAGAATATTAGATACACCAGGAGTATGGTCCTGGCCCTTCCGCCCAACAGCTTGTACGTTATGGGGCCCATCGACCGCCCCTCGCTTCTGATAGACATCATCATGGCCGAGTAGTCTTGTACCCAGCCGATGAACATATTGCCGAAGATGACCCAGAGCAACGCCGGGATCCAGCCGTAGAAGAGCACAGCCGTAAGCGGGCCCACTATTGGGCCGAGCGCCGCCACGGACTTGAACTGGTATCCGAACAGCACGTATTTAGAGACGGGGAAGTACTCGACGCCGTCGAAGTACATCTTGGCCGGGGTCGGCCTGTTGGGGTCGGCGTTCCAGATCTTGCGGTCTATGTATTTGGAGTAGGTCATATAAGTAATAAAATATAGTACCAACCCTGCCAATATATAGGGGGCCGGCGTGTCGAAGAAGCCCATATAGCAATTCCTAATCCTATTTTTAAGCATTACTTCTTTATATATTTCTCTAAAATCTCAATGATAGTTTTCGATATTTGTATAGCGGAAGTGCAGTTGTCGGAGGCTATATATATTTGGAGCGGGGGGCCTCCGCCCACCACGATCCTCGCCACGCCGAGCCTCGCGCAGGCCTCGGCCAGCTCGGCGACAAGCGCCTTGGGGTACGACCGCCCGACCACGTAGCATCTGCCGACTCTCTCAGCTGGGCCGAGAGCCCCCTTGCTCGACATGTCGAGTTGCCAAGGCAGACGGACGCCGAGGTCTACCTTCACCACCGCGACGGGCTTCCGCCGGGCTAGAAGGCTCGCGGCTAGGTTAAACGGATTGTCCCAGGGAAGCCTCTGCACGAAGACCCCGACGTACTTAGCCCATTCGCACTCCATCTCGGCCAGATAGGAGGTGCCGGTGGCGAGGTAGCGGTGCGCCTTGCACGGACCGCAACTCCTTGCGGCCTTCGCGTTGATCCGGCGTCCGATGACCGTGGCGAGGCTGTACCAGGCCCCGATGAATACGGCGAGAAGGATCACAATTGTCGGCAGATCCATAAAAAACGGGCTGTCTTTAATTATATGAGGCTCATCTCGGCGAAGTTCTCGCGGGAGGGCTTGTTCGTGGACGGCAAGAAGGTCCCCGAGGGCTTCTCCCCGATAGAGCTGTTGGCCGCCGCGGTGGCTTACGGCGTCGGGTCTAAGTATATGGACGCCGGCCTCGGCGAGTACGAGGTCGAGTGCCTAGTGGAGGGCGACGAGGTGCGCTGTAGGGGGAGGTGCGCGGGCGTCGAGGAGCGCTGTCTCGTGTTCAGGCTCTTGAGGAGGGCGGTCGCCTTCGAATGCGTCTAGAAAGGCCTCAGAGGCGCCGGCCTGGGTATCTGCGGCGGGATTGCGGTGTGCCATATGAGGTATGAGGCGAGGGCGGTTATCAACGTCGCCAGCAACACGGCGGCGAGGGCCCTCAATAGGCCTACGCCCGTCAACGCCGATATCGCTCCGAGGGCCAGCAAAACGCCTAGGAGAAACGCCGCGGGGACGGCGAGGAGGAGAAGTGGAGGGAATACGGCGGCCAACACGACGGATACGAATAGGCCGGCCGCCGCGCCCAGCACGAAGAGTATAGGCGCCAGCACCGCGGCGAGGAGGACCAGGAGGGGGTTCACCGGCCTGCCCTTGAGCAGAGTGAGGGAGCCCCAGAGCGCGAGGAGCCACAAGAGGGCCCAGACGGCTAGACCGAGCATAGAGCCGTCTAGCATAGAGCTAACGCGCCCGGTCAGTATTTTTAGGCGCGGCCACCGAGTCCCTAGCGGAAGGACTCATCACGGCACTACCCTAGCCCCTATATGTGTCAAATATTCTTTAGCCTCTTCGTAGACGTCGTCGAGGACGAAGGCGAGGTGGTTGCCGAGCCCGGCCTCGTATATGTCCTTGGCCGAGCCCGCCAAGAGCTTGAAGCCCACTTGGCTGTTGCAAGCCTCCACTCTATCGGCCTCGACCGTGACGGCTTTGAGCAGTAGGGCCTTCTTGAGATCTGCCGAGACTCTCAACAAGGTGGCCGCGGCTCCCGACGGGAACTTGGCCCTTATAGCCGCAGGGGCCTTGGTGAGCATCCTCCCCACGATGGAGTACTCCTCCGCCATCATGGGCGGGGCCCCGTCGTGGGTCAAGACCAATAGGTCGCCCTCGGCCACGTTGACGTTGCCCATCCAGGCAGGCCCGCCCGAGAGGCGCGACAACACATACATGGAGTACAACGCCCTCAGATCGCCCTCGCAGGCCGCGGGGACGCCCATCTGGTTCAGAAGAGCCAGCGAGATGCAGGGGGTCCAGCCCAGCCTGCGCACTGCCTCCCTGTCGAAACACCAACAGCCGAGGGTCAGCCCGTCCCACCCCCTCTTTTTCGCCAGCTCCGCCAGCCTCTTGGCGTATGCGGCCATGGGCGCGAGCTGGACGTCGGAGAACTCGCTGGAGCTGGCGCCGGCCGCGAGCCTCCTGGCGTCCTCCAGGCCGGATCTTGCGTCGAGCCCCGAGAGGCTCTCCTCTAGGGGGATCTGGTCGACCGTCACCAACGTCATGTTGCTGGAGACCAGCCAGGGGTTGGGCGCGCCCACTAGGCCGAAGCGGGGGGTGCCCGACTTAATGAGGTCGATAAGCCTCAACGCTCTGACGACTCTCTCGTCGAGCCGTTGGTCCGGCCCCGACATCGTTATCACCTTGGCGTACCTCCCCGAGTCCCTCAAGGCGGCGGACGCCTCCAGCGCCGAGGGCAACGAGTTGTAGTGGGGCCACGCCAGTATCACGTTGTACTGCCTCGCCGACGCCAAGATCTCGTTCTCGGCTCCTCCAGTCACTACAACTATTATAGCTACGTCGGAGTCGGGCCTCAGCGATAGGCCTAGGCCGGCCAACTGCGTCTTGAAATCCTCGTAGTAGGACCTCCTGACGTCTTCGGCCACGTCGCGGGAGGCGGCCACGGCTAGGAATACCTCCACGGTATCCGTCGTAGGCGGGAATAAAAAGGTTTAGATCCGCTACAAGAACGAAACGTATACTAGATAACCAGTCGCGGCGATGCCGATAGCCCACACGTATATATCGGCTCCCTTCCTCACGCGCAGAGCCCATAGAGAGAACCCGGCGATGGCGTGTAGAGAGCCGGCTATCGTCAATAACATGGGCAATAGGTCTAGGTGTAGCCTTGCGCAGACGGCGTACGGTATAGGGAAGGCGTAGGGCTTGGCCGCACAGTAGCCAGTCAGCACCGCCATTAATCCCAAGGCGGCCAGCAGAGCCGACGTGAGGTCTGTCAACGCTAGGTAGATGAGATTTTTATTGAGCCCCATATATATCTGTGAACAGGAGAAATATCTTGATGCTGGTGCTGTTAAGCCCGTTGTATAGGCTGATAGCCTCCCTCGTAGTAGCCGCTGGGGCTCTAGGCGCCTTGTCGCTAACTGCGGCGGGGGTCCGGAAGGGCGGAGGCGCCGGCAAGGCGGCTGTCGGCGAGATCTTCCTGCCGATCCCCAGCCTGAGCGGGGCCATGTCGGTCGAGGAGGCCTTGTCGAGGAGGAGGTCGGTGAGGAAGTATCTGAAAAGCCCCATAACTCTGTCGGAGCTGTCCCAGATCTTGTGGGCCGCCTACGGCATATCTGAGACCAAATGGGGCTTGAGGACCGCGCCCAGCGCAGGCGCCATATATCCGCTGAACGTCTACGTCGTCGTCGGCGAGGGAGGAGTATTGGGGGACGGAGGCGCGCTCGGGGCGGGCGTGTACAGATATCTGCCGCACAGACACTCGATAATCCTCCTCAAAGGCGGGGATGTGAGGAGGGGGCTGTACGAGGCGGCCCTGCGCCAGATCTGGGTCCTCGAGGCCCCCGTCTCCTTGGTCGTGACGGCCCAATACGAGAAGACGGCGAGGGTGTACGGCGAGAGGGGCCGGGTGAGGTACGTGCACATGGATCTCGGCCATCTGGGCCAGAACGTCTACCTCCAGGCCACGGCTCTGGGGCTGGGGACCGTGGCGGTGGGGGCTTTCGACGACGACGGGGTGAGGGAGGTTCTGGGGCTCCCCGACGGGGAGACCCCGCTGTATATAATGCCTGTGGGGAGAGTCGCGAGGCTGTACCGGATCAGCCGGGAGGAGCTCGCCGAGTACTACTCAAGGAACAGATCTATCCCCCTCGCCCCATAGGCCCAGATCCCTTAGGAAATACGGCGCGAGGTAGAGAGAGGACGCGAAGACTGCGAGGGCCGAGAGGAGGAAGGACAAATTAGGCGAAATCGAGTACAGATATCCGCCCACGAGGCCGCCCACCACGGAGCCTAGATATTCCAAGGCCAGAGAGGCGCCCATGGCCCTTCCTCTGCTCGTCTGCGCGACTCTGTCCCCTATAACGGCGCGCCTCACGGCGACCACCATCTCGGAGCCGACCCCCGAGGTGAGGGCGGCGAGAGCCACGGCGACTTTGTGCCTCCACAAACCCGCCGTCATGAAGCCGGCCGCGGTGAGCATGAGCCCAGAGAACATGGCGGTGGCTCTAGGAGCTCTGTCTATGACTGGCGTCATCACTAGGCCGAAGGCCATGGCTATGCCCGTCGCGGCGCTCTGGATAGCCCCCCAGGCGGCGTTGTCGAGGCCGAGCACCTCCGTCGCGTAGAGGACGCCGAACCTCTGCAGAGGCACCGCCGCCGCGTTGACTATAAGCCCGAGCACGAGCACGTATATCACGAGCCCGTCCAGAGCCCCCAAGCCCTTCCAGAAGGCGAGCGACTGGGCGACCATCTTGGGCACGTCCCTCGGGGGGATCTCGCGCACGGGCACGGTCTCCCTCAAGGCCCTCATCCTGAAGAGGGCCACCGCGGCCGACACGGCGCCGGAGATTAGGAACGATATCCTCATGCCGGCGGGCCCCATAACGTCAAGCAGATATCCCCCCACTGGCGGCAGGAAGAGCCACGGCACTTGGGGCAATATGGCGGTCAGCATCATGCCGCCGCCCCTCCGCTCGGGAGGGAGCGAGTCCAAGAGTATGGCCGTCAGCGCCGGCTGGTAGAAGTGCATGGCCGAGTCGACCACGTAAACCGCGACGAACATGCGCCAGTCCGTCACTGCGGCGTACAGAAACTGCGTGGCCGTTATCCCCCAAGTGCCTATTATTATGGACCTGCGCCTGCCTATGACGTCGGTCAAGACGCCGCCGGGCAACACCGCGAGCATGTTGGCCAACGAGCCGAGGGCCGTCGCCACGCCTATATCCACGTCGGAGGCGCCCAGCAGATGCATATACATCGAGAGGTAGGGGAACGTCAGAGCCGACGATATGGCGAACAGGAACCAGGAGATTATCATGACGCCGACGTTTCCCCTCAGCCAGCTCATGGCCGCTAACGGCCGCCGTTCATGACCTCCGCCGTCCGCCTGACCAGATCCTCGACTTGGCAGACGCCGTCGGCGCATATGCCCACGGCCGTGGCCGCCCTCTCGGCGTAGAAGGCGTAGGCGTCCGTATCTCTGGGGAACTCCTCCCTCCTGGGGCCCCAACGCCAGTAGAACTCCTCCCCTCTGGGGTCCACGAACTTGTAGAGCCTCTCGGCGTAGAGGCCCACGGCCAGCGACCGCGGGCTGGCCAGCTTCCCGCTCCAGCCCTCCGGCACGTTGACGGAGACGGCAAGCAAGCCGTCGCGGCGGTATCCGTCCAGCGCCTCCACAAACGCCGAGAGCAGAGACAAGGCCTTGCCTAGATCCGCGCCCGGCTCCATAGACACGGCGAGGCCCGCGCGGCCGAGAACCCCCGCCTGGATCGCCGCGGCGACCGTCCCGCTCCCGTAGGTCGACTCGAAGCCTATGTTCTCGCCTATGTTGACGCCGCTCACGACCAGCTCGGCGTCGGGCGCTATGAGGTTCAGCGCCAGGAACACAGCGTCTGTGGGGAACCCGTTGACCAAGTAATATCCGCCGACCTTCCTAGCCCTCAGCGGCTTGTGGTAGGTCCTCGCGAGGCCTGTGGCGCTCCTCTGCCTCTCGGGCACCACCACTACTACAGCGTGGCCTCTCTCCTCGAGGGCCTTCACCAGAGGCTCGAGGACCGGGGTGTGCGGACCGTCGTCGTTCGTGACTACTATCTTCACAAGGCGCCTCTCCCCACCCCTATTTCTCCATTACGCCATTATAGTTATTAACCGAGCCGCACCGACGGTAGTGTTCAAGGCGAGGATAAGGGGGATCTTCGCCACCGCGTTGACGAAGCTGGCGCTGGACTGGGGGTTCTCCATAGTACAGCCCACGGAGGCCATAGCGGAGAGGTTCGGGCTGGCGCCTGATCTAAGCCCTCCCGACGTGACCGTCAAGGACCACGAGAGCAGGTCGGGCGTCGTCGTGTTGGGCCGTTGCGATGCGGCCGACGCCCTCGTCGGCCGGTTGAGGGAGGAGCTGGACCCCTTCGTGGCCAAGGCCAAAGACGGCGTCAAGGAGGTATTCGTCGGGGTTCCCTACGAGGAGGGGGGCAGGCGCTACGTCAAGACGCCGGGCGGCGGGGTGGCCGAGATACCGGGCAGATATGTGGTGTACCCCTCGCCGAGGCTTTTCACGGTCTTGAGGCCGCCCATAGGGCCTAGGCGAGGCGTGGCCGTGCCGGAGCTCTTTGTGGCCGGCCGCTACCTCGAGCTGGACACCGTAGGCGGGGTCAAGTACAGCCGGTTCATAGGCCCCGAGGACAGGCTGAGGCTCGGCATTTTGGCAGACGGCAAGCTGAGGCGGCTCGCGCAAGGCCTCGGCGTGAGGTTCAAGTCGTCGGCGCGTTTCGCCAGCGAGGACGCCCTCCTGGAGGAGGCCAGAGCCCTCTACGAGGAGCTCGTGAGGCTGTCTTCGGGGAGCTGGAGGGAGGGGGAGGTCGTGAGGCAGGGCGACTGCCTCTACGTCGTGTTGTTCGACTCAGAGGCCAAGAGGCGGCTCGACGAGGCCAGGTCGTCGGTCGCGCCGACTATTAGAGGCCACCACGCCTTGAGGGCTCAGGGGCTGGGGAAGTGCCTCGACCTGCTGGACTACGCCGGCGCCGACGTGTACGAGCGGGCCGCCGAGTATCTGGCGAGGGGCGACGTCGCGATACTCCACGTGAAGCCTTGGGGCGACGTGATAGCCATGCGCGGCAAGTCGCTCGGCTTCAAGAACGGCGTTTTGGTCGTGCGGAGGGAGTTGAGGCCCGGCGGCGTGTTGGACGGGATAGGGGTCAGGATAGAGAGGGGGTTCTACGCCTTGACTTGCGTTGCGCCCGGCTCGACCTACGTGGTCCACAGCTACTACGACGCGTCTGGGAAGCTCGTCGGCTCCTACATAAACATAAACAGCCCGGCCGAGATAGGCCGTAGGGTGATCTACGTGGATCTGCTCGTGGACAAGGCCGTATCCGCAGAAGGCGAGCGGGTCCTAGACCTCGAGGAGGCCGCGGCGTACTCCGAGTACTTCCCCCGCCGATACAGAAACCCCGAGAGGCTGATCCCAGAGGGCAAGCTCGTCTGCACGGAGGACGGGATAGGGCGGGAGGCCCCCGACCGTAGTTGAAAGCCGCTACGCAAAATTTTTCGGACGCACTGTAGGCGGACGCCGTGAGGCCCATCGTCGTAGGCCGGATATCTAGAGAACAGGCCGAGGCCTTGAGGAGGCTCGGCTTCTCCGTTTTAGACGGCTCGGTCGAGCCGGAGAGGCTAAAGGGCTCCTTTGTGCTTGTGGTCGGCGACGAGGCCTTGGCCAAACGCCTGGGCGTTGCCCATATGAGCGTTGAGGAGCTCGAGGCCTTTCTGAAATTCGCCGAGTCGGAGCCTCCGGCCTAGAGGGCCGAGCCGTGTTTTAAGGACTCGCCGGAGTCCACGACCAGCGTCTGGCCGGTTATAGTCGGTATCTTAATCAGGGCGACCACGGCCTCAGCCACGTCCTCGGGCGAGACGAGGCGCCCCAGCAGGGTGTACCTCTTGGCGTATTCCGCCTCGTCGAGGCCTAGGAGGGCCAGGAGGCTGTCCCCCATCTTTGTCCTCACCACGCCTGGAGCCACCGCGTTGACGCGTATCTTGGGCGCGAGCTCTACGGCGAGCGCCTTAGTCAGATTTATCACCGCGGCCTTCATGGCGCTGTATATGGACAGCCCGTAGAAAGGCGCAATGCCGGCGATCGAGGCCACGTTCACTATGACGCCGCCGTCCCGCATAGCCCTCGCCGCCTCCTGCGAGCAGTAGACCACGGACTTGAAGGTGACCTCTATCTGCTTCTCCACGAGCTTCTCGTCGGCGTCGAGGAAGCGCGAGTAGAGGCCGAGGCCGGCGTTGTTGACCAACACGTCGAGCCCGCCGAAGAGGCCCAACGCCTCGCCGACGAGCCGCCTACACCCCTCGCGCGTCGCCACGTCGGCCACGACAACGGCGCCGTCGCCCCCCGCCTGCCTCACCAGCCTCAAGGTCTCCTCGGCCTCCTCCCTCCCCCGCTTGGCGTTAACGATAACCTTGTACCCGTCGCGCGCCAGCCTGACCGCTACCGCCCTCCCTATGCCGCGGCCGGATCCCGTGACTATGGCAACTCCCATGGAGAAAAGAGGGGGGTTACCGAGGGACGTCCGTGACGTCGAAGGAGAGCTCGCCCCACTCCCGCGTCCTCGCCTTTATCTCTATCTTGTGGGGCCCGCTCCCGAGCGTAAGCCCCTTGAGAACTACCGTAACCTCGTCTCTGACCGAGAACTTATAGCCTTGCTGCTCCAGCTGGGCCGCCGGGTATCTGCCCGAGGACGTGACCACCTCGATCTTGTCCTTGGGAACGGCGGCGTCGTCCACCGATATCCTCAAGTCGACTATGGTGGCAGGCGCCAGCATGTTCCTCAGCTTGAACTCAGCGCCGTCGGGGCCGTTCCTCAGACTTCCCTGGACGTACAGTTGCCTCAGAACGGAGGCCGGAAGCATATAGCCTTAGGAAAATCGATTTATATCAATATCCTCCGACTCCCGTGCGGGTTTCCTACGACAAGTTGAGGAGGTACGTCGAGTCTACGCCGGGCTACGCCGTGAGGGAAATCGGCGACTCGGTAGAGCTCTACTTCGCCACGCCGTCCATGGACGAGGCCGCGGGGATAGGCGAGGGCGGCGAGGGCAGACAGATCGTGATAAGGGGGATCAAAAGGGGCGACTACGTCGAGTTCACCAAGGCATACGTCAAGGCCGGCGACAGAGAGGAGCCGATAGACTTGAGGGATCTCGAGCTCTGGATCCAGTACATAGAGAATTTTTAACCTAAGTAATAATTAACGACCCCCGAGGCGGGGCATATGGGCGGCCGCCACCTAGGCGGCTGCGGCCGCGACGTTTCTAGGTTCTGCTTCTGCCTCAATGCGGTCGAAAAATAGTAAAAAATTTTATTTTAGCCAAACGTGGACCCACATGGCTTGGAGGAGGCCGGAGGTGGAGGTCGTTAGGGACTACCTCGTCTTGATGAAGCCTAAGGTCATCTGGCTTTTAATCCTATCGTCGCTGATAGGCTACGTCGTGGCGGCATCGCCGAACATCTCTTGGGCGAAGATCGCCGAGCTCGCCGTAGTGGGCCTCCTCTCCACCGGCGGCTCTGCGGCCTTCAACCAGTACTGGGAGAGAGACATAGACGCGAAGATGGGCAGGACGTCGGGGAGGCCTCTGCCCAGCGGCAGGCTGAGGCCCGGCGCCGCGCTGGCCTATTCCCTAGCCCTATCGCTCTCCGGCCTAGCCCTATCCTGGATCTGGCTGGGACCGTCGGCCACGGCCGCCGTGGCGGCGGGCTGGCTGTTCTACTCGGTGGTGTATACGATACTGCTCAAGAGGAGGCATTGGTCCAACATACTCTGGGGCGGCTTTGCGGGGAACGCCGCTTATCTCTCCGGCTGGCTCGCAACGAGGCCCATGACCCTAGAGGCCTTCCTCGAGTCCATGGCGATATACGTGTGGATCCCGGCCCACATATGGTCCCTCGCCTACGTCTACCGCGACGAGTACAGAGAGGCGGGGGTGCCTATGCTGACCGCCGTGCTGCCCGAGGACAGGGCCGTGTCTCTCATCGCGGCTCTCGACGCGGCCTCGGCCGCGTACATGTGGGCGTTGGCCTACGCCTTCAACGGGCTCCTAGGGGCGGCGGTCATGGCGCCCGTCGCCGTCGCGGCGTTGATGCTCGGCATATCGGCGCTCCGCGAGAGGAGCGATAGGGCGTTCTGGCGCGTTTTCAAGATAAGTAGCCCTCTGTTGACCTTCTTCTTCATAGCTCTGTTGGTATAACAAGTGGTCTGAGGCGGCATGTTTATAAGGACGGGCGTGGAGAGGTCTATGGTCGACGCGTTCGTGTTTATAAATACCGACATAGGCGCCGAGGACGAGATCCTCGACGTGTTGTCCAAGATGCCGGAGGTAAAGGAGGCCATGATAGTCTACGGGCCCTACGACCTAGTGGTGCGGATCTCCACGGACACCACGGAGAATCTGCGGAAGATAGTCTCCGACAAGATAAGGAAAATACCCAAGATCAGGAGCACGACGACCTTGATAATAGCCAAGTCCATAATTAAATAGCTTCCCCTTTTTCAAGACCGGCGCGTCGACGGCGGGGCAAACTATTTATAGTGTTGGTGGTGGCGCCTCGTGCCGACCTTCAAGGTAGTGGTGTCGGACCCCATGAGCGGAAAGGCGATTCAGCTGGAGGTGAAGGACCCGGCCGCCCAGAGGTTTATAGGGCTGAAGATAGGCGACTACGTCGACGCCTCCATCTTGCCCGATTTGAAGGCGCCGCAAGGCGCCAGGCTGTTGATAACAGGCGGTAGCGGCATAGAGGGCGCGCCGATGTTGCCGGGCGTGCCCGGGCAGGTGAAGAAATACGCCATACTCTCCGGAGGGCCCGGCTACAAGCCAAGGAAGGAGGGCGAGCGCAAGAAGAAGCTAGTGAGGGGCAACACAATATCGGACCAAATAGTGCAGATAAACACCGTGTTGGTCTACCCCGAGGGCTATAGGGGGCCGCCGGCCATAGCCGTCGGCGTCAAGGAGGCGGCCAGGCTGACCGGCCAACAACAAGCCGAGGGGCAACAGTCCTAGAGGAGCCTCGGCAGGAGCATTATAACGAAGGACACCACGGGGACAGTTACGTTGTCGTCCACAGGCGGCCACTCGAAGTGCTCCACCACGCTGGCCACGGCGCCGGCAAGGGCCCCGATAGGCCCTGCGTATACGTAGCCTATGGGTATAGAGACGGCCGCCATGGCTAGGTTCCCCCACCACGACTTGGTCCTCCTCCCGAACAACGCGTTCCTGACTATGCCCGTGGCGGCGTCGCCGAAGGCCATGAAGGAGATAGCCGCTATGCCTATGTTGAGATCCCCGAGCACTGCCCAGGTCAAGAAGACTATCAGAGCCCAGGACAGCGTGAAGTGGATCTCGTAAGCGTTGTCGGGCGTCTGGAACCAGTACATCAGCCTCCCGGCCCTCCTGGGTATGTACAGAAAGACGCTCAGCAGAAGGGCCATGGCCACGGGGATCGCCCAGCTTGAGAACAACGGGAGGGAGACCGCCACGAGGCCGCCGGCCAGTATATGTATTATCTTCCGGTTGAAGTAGACCGCGCGCGTGGGCGCCATGCCCCGGGCAGTCCAGCGCTCGTAGAGCTTCCTCGTGAGGTAGGCCGAGAGGAAGAGGATCCAGACTAGGAAGACCGCGGCGTAGGCCAGATCGGAGGCGGACACCATGGCATGTCCCACTCCCGAATATTTTAGTCTTCTGTCGAACCTACTTGCGCCAGTTCTTGCGGATCTGGGCGTATTCGTCCAAGGCCTCGCGCTCGTCGCCCCTCAGATATTGTCTGTACTGCAGAAGCCACTGCTTGAGGTGGTCCTCTGGCACGTAGACGTACAGGAAATCGCCCTCCTTTATCTGGCGCCCCACCATAACGTCTCCCGCTATGGAGATGGCCACCTCGTCCCCCACCTTCGCCTCTTGGACCGGGGCGCCGTGGCTCTGTATCTGCTGTATTTTGCCCACCTCCCTCCCGTCTTGCCTCACGAGGAGGTAGCCCGGCTTTATGGTGCCCTTGACCACCCTCACGCCGACTATGACAGGGTCCCTCCTCCTGAAGACATAGCCCGGGAGGAGCTGCACGACGCCGGGCCTGACCAGCTGGGACAGAGCGGCCTCCAATGCCTTGGCCTTCAGCTCGTTGGCCCACCTAAGGTACTCGTCCACCACCTTGTAGAGTATCTCGCCCCTCACTATCTTGACCCCGCTGGACTGCGCCTCCTTCTCCACCTCGGGCGGGACCCTCACGTTGAAGGCCAATATGGCGCCGTACGCCGGGTCCCTCCTCCTCGACAGCGCGGCCTCCACGACGTCTTTGTGGCTGGGCGGCCCCACGTCGGCTCTCCTGACGGGTATGTTCGACTGCCTCAAGAAGAGGACCATGCTCTCCAGCGTGCCGAAGGTGTCGGCCTTCGCCACGACGCCCTCCTTGTCGGACTCTATCTTGACCGCGGCGATCTCCTCGCCGACTGCCTTCACGGCCTCCTCCAGAGAGCCCTCTACGGCGACTATGGGAGCCCCCGGCACCACGCCCTCCAGCCCCTCGCCCACTATCCTCACGCCCACGGCCGCCCTAACCTCGTCCACGTACTTGTATCTGTCCTCGGGATCCCTCATCTCGTCTAGGGGCTTCGGCACTATCAACATTTTGACCTTGGCCGTAATGGGCCCCTGCAGGCCAGCGGTCACCACCGTGTCGCCCCTCCGCAGAACCCCGTCGTATATTATCACGTCGGCGACAGTCCCCAGACCCCTCTCCTCCTTCACCTCCATGACGACCCCCCTGGCGGGGCCGTCCCGCACCGTCAGCCTCTCCTTGGACACGAAACGTTGCGACACTCCCGCCAGCACCAACAACAGGTCGGCCACGCCCTCGCCAGTCACAGCGCTGGTAGGGACTATGGGCACCTGCGTCGCGAAGTCCCTCACCCTGTCGTAGCGGTCGGCCTCTATCCCGAGCCTCGAGAGCTGGTCTATCAGCCTGCCTATCTGCTCCTCGAGCTGGGCCACGGCGTGCCACTCCTGCCTCTCCACCGCGAAGAGAAACGGCCTATTCTCCTCCGACTGCCACCCGTATATCCTGTCCAGCTTGTTTGCGGCTATGACGAACGGGACCCCCCTGGCCCTAATGAGGTTGAGGGACTCTAGGCCCTGCTCCTCGAGGCCCGAGGTTATGTCGACCACGAGGACCGCGACGTCGGCCACCGAGCCGCCGCGCTTCCTGAGGTTGGAGAACGCCGCGTGGCCCGGGGTGTCTATGAAGAGGAAGCCGGGTATCCATATCCTCCCCCGGAGCCTCAGGCGGTCCACCAGAGGGCCGGCGAACCTCTCCACCGCGCCCCACGGCACGAACGACATGCCTATGTGTTGAGTGATCATGCCGGGCTCCCTATAGGCCACGGCGGTTCCCCTGATCTTGTCGAGGAGGAGCGTCTTCCCCACATCCACGTGGCCCACGACGACGGCTATCGGCGAACGTATGCCGGCCATGGCGACTACCCCGCCTATCTATAAATTTATACCTCGGACGGCGGCCGGAGCCGCGCCAGCAGACAAGCCGACATCCGAGGCAACGCGGCCCGAGGTAGACGCGTTCTAGATACCCGCTGGCGCGGATTCCGGCAGAGCCTACGCGAAGACGGGCCTTTAGGCCTCCAGCACGCCCGGCGCGTCTTAACGCAAGGATCGTATATCCTGCTCTGGCGGGGCGGGCCGCGAGCGACCTCTTATGGAGCGGACAAGTGGCGTTGCTCAGTAGCGACTACGGAGTAGTTAACAGCACCCCAACGCGTCAGCCCGCCGTCATAGATGTTCCGGACGTCTTCAACTACGGCCCGTTCGGCACGCCCTACACCCTATACGTCTACTACGCGGGCTACACGACACCGTACAGGACCATAGAGTACGGCCCGTCGTCGGCCTGGATGAGCATAGTAGCCTACTACACCCCCTGCACTTAGGGAAAACCTGTTTTTCTCTCCTCGATCCCTTTCTTTTGGCCTACGGCGCCCGGACGGGGCTGTCCATCAGCGGCCGATCGCCGCGTTGTGGACTTGGCGCATGCGTCTGGGCTCGGCGTCTCCGGCCCTCGGCCGACTTGCCGCGGCGGCCGTCCTAGGCGGGAGGCGTAGCGCCTATTCTGGGCAGTGTGGAGAGGCACTCCTCCTCCACGGGGCCCAGCCTCGACGGGACGATTATCACCGCGGGCGGAGGGAGCCGCGACTCCGCCAGCTCGGCGAGGGTGCCCGCCGCGGCGCCGCCTCCCGGCCAGCCGAGCTTGTAGGCCACGGCCACGAGCCTGTCGCCCACGAAGACCCTCTGCCCTCGCGCCTCTCCAGCTCGAGGAGGATCCGGGCGGCCTCCGACGGCGTCATGAACCCCCCGTCGTCTCTTATGTCGAGGAGGAGGAGCGTGTGGAGGCCTCTGGAGAGGTTCTGTTCGGCCAGCTCGTAGGGCCTCGTCGAGTAGACCCCCATCCTGGGGTATGTCACCGTGGCCACGCCGCCCAGCTTGTATATGGAGAGGCACGCCGCCGACATGGCGGCGCATATGGCCGAGACGCCGGGCACCACGACCACCTCGTACCCCTTCCGCCTCAAGGAGGCCACGAGCGCCGCGTGGGCCGTAGCCGCCAGGGGGTCGCCGGGCACTAACAGCGCCGCGTTCCTCCCGGCCCTGAGGCACTCCTCCACGGCGGCCCCCCCTCTGTCCTCCAGCTCCTTCCTGTCCAGAGGTCTCGCCGCGATGCCGAGCGCCGCGAAGTCGAAGTAGCTGGTGTAGACGTCGGCGAAGACGCAGTCTGAGTCCCCCAGCGCGCGCCTCGCCTCCTCGGTCATGTAGGCGGGCGAGAGGCCCAGCCCCACTAAGTAGAGCCGCGCCATCGCCCCGCGACCAGGACCTTGGTCTCCACGACCGCCGCCGTCTCCCCGCGCTGGTTTTTGACCTCGTGGCGGAGGTGCACGACGCCCCCTCTGTACTTCTCCGAAGGCCTCTTGTCCACAACCTCGGTCTCTACGTATATTGTGTCTCCTATCTTGACGGGCTTGAGGAAACGCGCCGAGGCCTCGAGGAGGGCTATGACAGTGCCGTAGAGGTACTGCGCGAAGAGGCCGAGCGCGAGCGAGGCCGTGAGCATGCCGTGGGCTATCCTCTCGCCGAATATCGTCGACTTGGCGAATTCCCCATCGACGTGGAGCGGGTTCCAGTCGCCCGTGAGCCACGCGAACGCCGACACGTGGGCCTCAGTCACCGTAACTCCGTGAGACCTAAACCGGGCCCCCACCTCGAAGTCCTCAAACGCGAGACCCATAGGCCAGACCACAGATATATTTTAAGCCGACGCCTCGCAGTCTGAAAAAGTTTATCTAGGCCGTCCTTCCGTGGTCTATGGACTGCATATTCTGCAAGATAGTCAAGGGCGAGGCCCCGGCGTGGAGGGTGTACGAGGACGACGACGTCGTGGTGATACTGGATAAATACCCGGCGTCCTACGGCCACCTACTCGTCGTGACCAAGGCCCACTACGAGAGCGTGATTGATACGCCAGACGACCTCGTCGTCAAGTCGTTCGCCATCGCCGCCAAGTTCGCCAGGATTTGGAAGAAGCTGGGCGCGAGGGGCGTGAACATAGTGACCAACGCGGGGAGGGAGGCGGGCCAGATAATATTCCACTACCACGTCCACGTGATACCTAGGTGGGGCGACAAGTTGCTGTGGCACGGGAGGGACGAGATCAAGGAGGAGACGGCCAGGGAGGTGGTCGAGAAACTTAAATCGGCCCTGGCGCAGGGATAGGGCCGCCCAAAAATCAGGACTGTTTGGCCTGTCCTTCCTTCTTCTTGCTCTTGCACGGCATGTGTTGGCCGAGATCGGGCTTTTTAAGGGGATTGATCCGAGACGGGTATCAGGGTTTTATATCTCCGCCAGATAATTTCCGTGGACGAGTGGATCCAGCTTCTGGAGGAGGCACGGGAGATTAGGAGGAGGGAGGCCGATTGGGCCTATATAGAGAGGCTACCTCCCCGTCTGAGGGCGGCGTTGAGGTACTACGTGAAGACGGGCGATTTCAGAACTGCGGCGAGGCTCGCCGGGCTGGGGGTGGAGGAGTTCCTCGAGAGGGCGAGGGAGGCGAGGATACCGCTGGTTATATGACGGCGCGCCCGCGGCCTACTCCAAGCCGCTGCTGGCGAATATCTCGTCGAGGACCTCGGCGACCATTCTCTGGACCTTCTTGGAGGCCTTCCCGGCGCTTCTGAAAGTCTCGGCGATCTCGTTCAGAACCGCCACCTGCAGGGACAGCTTGTCGGCGAACTGCGGCGCCATCCTCAACACGTACTGTCCGTCCCACTGCAACAACAACGCGGCCTGGACCACGTCGGAGTAGTTTATGACGCCGTCTACGTCGAACGGCGGAAGCCTCGGGCCGCGCCGGCCCTTCCTGTTGGAGAGGTACATAGAGGCCATATACCCCTGCAACGACACCAAGGTCTTGACGATCTCCTTGCTGGATCTCGCCGAGACGACGTCGTAGACTATCCTGGCCGCCCTCGGGTGGACCGCCTCGGCGACGGCCTCAACATCCTCGGGCCTGGCGAGGGGAGGCCTCCCGTAGAGCCACACCACCTCCACGCCGTATGTTGCGGCCTCGTCGTATACGCGGGCCAGATCGTCGACGGTGGGCGGCGGGGGCAGAAAGATCCTCCTCACGTTCAAGAGATCTGCTATCAACACGGGCTTGTATACGTCGTCCGCCGGGGGCATCACCAGGGCGGAGGGCGGAGCCGCCAGCTCCAGGTCGAGCTCCACCGCGTGCAGATACGGCGATTTGTCCAGCCGGAGCCCGCCGAGGTCGAGGACGTGGGGGAGGCCGAGGCTCTGGGCGATCTCAACGATTGCCTTAGCTCTGGCGCCCCTCCTCACGTAGACGGCCACGTCCACGCCAACGAGCGCCTTCCGTATATAAATTGCTTTCCCGCCGCCTAGATCTCGTGCTGGAAGACCACCTCGTCCCCCTCTATGAACGCCAAGACGTCCTGTGCCCCGGCTCTCCTCGCGAGGAATTTGTATACGTTGTGGGTCGGGTACGGGAGGGCTACGGCGAGCGCCTTGGCCCTCAGCCCCACGTCTATCGGCGACCCGCACCTCAGCTTCTCCCAAGGCCACGTTGTGGCCATCTTGAGGAGGTCCCGCTCGTCGAGGTCCCATCCCCTGGTCCTCCCGTATGCGTGGAGGAATTTCACCTCAGCCCATATGTCGGGCTCGTTGACGAAGGCGTTGTCGGTCCCCAGCAGAGGCCTCAACGGCATCAACGACGGGACGTCGGGAAGCCTCCCGACAAAGTAGGCGTTCGCCCTCGGGTTTATCACCACGGCCTTCCCTCTCGGTATCGCCTCGATCTCCTCCGCCGTGGCGTAGACTAGGTGGACGAGGACGTCCGCGTCGAGGATCTTCAGCGCTAGGTCGAGGTCGCCGGCCTCGTGGCAGTCCTCCGTCTCCGACACGTGGGTCGAGACGAGCTTGTGCCTCCTCCTGAGCTCTTTGAGGTACTCAGGCGGGTGGTCTAGAGGCGACGCGACTTGCACGTAGGGGTGTTCCGGCATGTCGCCGTGGGCCTCCTGGAAGGCCAAGGCGTCGACGCCGTATTTCTTGAAGGCCGCCTCCACGTCGCCGGCCGCATATTCGGCGTAGGCCACAACGCAGCCGATCCCGTACCTCCTCGCCCTCCTGGCCAACGCCTCCAGCGGCCTCAGATGCCTCCTCTTGGCCACCAGCCTCCTCAAGAAGTGGTACTTCACGCCGTGGGGCCAGCCGACCAGATCGTCTATGTAGTAGTCGTCGCGGTCGGCCATAGCAACGTCGAGGGGGTGTATGTGGGCGTCCACCAGCTGGGGCATCAAGACGGCGTTGCCTAAGTCCAGCGAGATCTGGCCGGAGTACTTCCCGATCCCCGCCACCTTCCCCTCGTCGTCTACCTCCACGACGCCGTCCTCCACAACCTCAAGGTCGGCCCCCCACAGCACGTATTTAGCCCTCACGACGACCACGGAGGCCGATCTGCCGGCCCTTAAAACGTTGGCGCGTCGGCTGTCGGAGCCGGGCCCGGGGCGGCTCGGCCGTAGCGGATGAAATTTTAAATACGGCCCGACTAGCGCCGGTGATTGCCTACCTCGTCGCCTACGACGGGTCCTTGTTCTACGGCTTCACGGGCCACGAGAGGTCTGTGGAGCCCGCGCTGGCCAGGGCCTTGGGCCCTCTGCTGGGCAGAGGCTCGCGCACGGATCCCGGCGTCTCGGCCCTCGGCAACGTCGTCGTGGCGAGGTCCTTGAAGCCCTTGGGCCAGATCAACGCGGAGCTCCCGAGGGGCGTGTGGGTCTGGGGATACGCCGAGGTGCCCGAGGGGTTCAACCCGAGGAGGGCGCGGGCTAGGACCTACGTCTACTTCGCCCCCTATAGGGGCGAGGACCTAGGCTTAGTGAGGGAGGCGGCCTCGCTCTTCGTGGGCACCCACGACTACAGGAACTTCGCCAAGGGAGTCCGCGATGCGGTTACGACCATATATTCGATAGAGGTGGAGGATAGAGGGGCCTACATAGAGATCGCGTTCAGGGGGAAAGGCTTCAGGAACAAGATGTTGAGGAAGATAGTCTGGGCTTTGCTGGCCGTGGGCCGCGGCGTCTTGGGCATCGACGACGTCCGGCGCCTGTTGGAGAGCGGCGGAGGGGGGCCCGTGCCCAGCGCCCCCGCCGAGGGGCTGGTGTTGCTCTCTATAGACTACGGCATAGAGTTCTCCGCGGACCGCGCCATCTTGACCAAAATATATAGATATTTCTTGAATAAATATTATATATACCTCTCACTGAGTAGAGTATATGAAAAAATTACTGAGGAGATCTTGAAGTGGTTGTAGTGTGGGGAGAGAGCTTTTAAATATCCATCGCGTATAGAGGCCATGGAGCCGTATTGCAACTTCGACGCCGCGGTGGAGAACGTGAGGGAGCTCTTGGAGGGAGCTCTGTCGGAGTACTACTGGGATATGCCCAGGCGGGAGCTGGAGACGGTGGTGGACATAGCCCTGAGGGACTTCCTCCACTATCTGGCCTACAAGTCCGGGGTGTATATGGCCCAGAAGTTCAGGGAGGACAAGGCGCGTCTGAGGCTCTGCGTCTACATAACTGAGCGTTGGCCCAAGATAGCTGAGCTGGCCTCCGAGTGGGTCGTCATGTGGTCGGCTAAGTGGAGGCAGAGGGTGCGGCTGGTCTTCACCGACGAGGACTTCAAGAGGGCGACCATGGGCGAGGAGGGCTTTAGGCCTAACAAGAACCTGGACGAGTTCCTCTCCAAGATAGACCACTTGGGGCTCCAGCTCTTCACGGTCTCCCAGCTCATCAAGGCGGGGGAGCTGGCCGGCTTAGACCAAATCGCCGATTACATAATCAGGGAGGAGGCCAGCGCCATGCTGGACGCCTACGGCCTAGAGAAGGCGCTTGCCAAGTACAAGGAGGGGGCGCTCGCCGAGAGGATAATCAAGAGGGTGAGGGGGCTCGGCAAGACCTCGGAGCCTCTCCTGATAATAAAGGTGGATCTGACCAGGGCCTGGTACTAACGGCGGGCGGCCTCCTCGAACAGCTTAAGAACTAAGTCGGCCGCCAGCTCCGCATCCCTTAGGTACTGCTCCGCGTCTTCGGCCGTGTACAGCTCCTCGGGCGGAACTCCGCTGTCCTCGTCCCCGTACATGGCCAGCTCCCTCTCCTTCCTCAGACGCCTGGATATAGAGGCGAGCCGGTCGACGTGTTCTCGAAACCATCGGGGGAATTTATCCCCCCTCAAGATAGGCCCCACGTCGCGCCATTTCGGCGGCTCGATCCCTACTATCCTCAAGGCGGCCTTCAGCAAGAGCTCCACGGCCTCTTGACACTGCCTCACGGCGTACGGGTAGTTCCCGCCCGCAGACGCCTCGCGGGCGTGTCTTATCCTCTCCAGAGCCTTATGTGAGACCTCGCTAGGTCTAGGTTATTCAAGCTCGATCAAGTCGCCGAACTTGTAGTCCCTTTTCAGCACCCAATACCACGACTTGTCGTTGACCCAGACCCTCTCGGCGCCCAGCTTCCTCAACTTCTCGGAGAGCCTTTTCAACACGCCCTCGAA
The DNA here is from genome assembly GCF_000193375.1 of Thermoproteus uzoniensis 768-20. GTDB lineage: Archaea > Thermoproteota > Thermoprotei > Thermoproteales > Thermoproteaceae > Thermoproteus > Thermoproteus uzoniensis_A. The sequence continues at coordinate 1,071,839 of NC_015315.1, read as the reverse complement.
GAAGCTGCCCTTGTCGTAGACTATCACGGCGTCCTCTGTCATATCTATGTATATCGGCGCGAGCCTCTCGGCCTCCCTCCTCGTCTTCAGTATAGGCGATAGCGCTATCGCGTATCCCTCATCCATCAACTCGTCGAGCAACGGCTGTACGGCGTCCTCGGCCCTCTCGAACAACGCGAGCCTTGCCACGCGCGACTTGGGCAGATCCTCGAACACCACCAAGAGATCTACGTCGCTGTCCTTTCTGGCAGACCCCCTGGCCACGCTCCCGTAGACGACCAGCGAGACTAAGCCGTCGCCGTGGTTCGCCAATAGGGCATCAACAGACGGCCTACGACCGACCTACAGGGCTCCGGCAATTTGTCGAGCCCTTTCTCAACACTCGATTTCATCGACCGTTAATAAATATCTACCCCACCGAGATGGCCGTGTCGTACGAGATATAGGCGGGCTCCCTGGGCTCCACGCCCTTCACGAACACCTTCACCCAGCCCCCTCCGGCGTAGAGGTAGCCCGTGAATTTCGCGAAGACGGGCACTCTGGCGGAGGCTATCGCCGAAACGACGGCCCTCAACTCCTCTGCAGATATCGGCGCGTCGGTCCCCAGAGCGAGCTCGATCCTGGAGGCCTCGAAGGCTCTCTCTATCTTCTTGAGGAGCACGGCCCTCGCCCTTCTGCCCAATGCTATGTAGACGTCGGACGTGACGAGGATGCCCGACTTCATCGCCCCGTCTATCTCCACGACTCTGGCGCCGCTGAACCCGTCGGGGCTCTCGATCCTCACTGCGTCGCCTACCTTGAGGCCCAGCGCCTGCGCGACGTCGCCGGACACAACTGCCTTGAACCCAACTCCCTCGATCTCGCCTCGTAGCCTCACGAGGGCGTACACGCCGTGCTTTACTCATGTATATATAAGCTTGATGCTTATGGGATGTCGTTAAGTTTTTAACCACATATAGTGTTCACAGTTCGCCGACCCCCGCCCTAAAGGGCGAAGTTTGCAATTGCCTCTATTATTGACCCTCTGCCTCATCCCGCCGGAGAGCTAAAAGAGATACATGCCGAGGATGGGCAAGCCGCCGGACTTTATCGCCTCGGCGACCCCCCTCTTGTCCAGGCTCGGCCTATGCTCCCTCTATTCTGTATATGAAGTCGCCCATCGCCGGACGGGATCTATGGCGTTCATGGAGGCTTGGAAAACCATCGATATGCGCTTCCACCTCACGTGGCGCCTCAACGCGTCTTCGTCCATGGACACTATGTCGAGCTCCGCGCCGCCGTCGCGGAGCAACACCTTGCCGTCGTAGAGGACGACGTTTTCCGGCAGGAGATGCATAATGGCGTAGCCCAGAGACGACTTGCCGCTGCCGGACTCCCCGACCACGGCCAAGACCTCCCCCCTCTCGAGCTCGAAGGAGACGCCGTCGACCGCCTTGACGACGTCTTTCCCCATGCCGTAGTACAGCCTAAGCCTCTCCACAGTCAGCACCGGAGGCATTGGTCTAGATCTCCAGCCTTTTATAAGCTTAGGACGTTCTATATTTATAGGCAGAGGATGGTCTATGGATTTCTCGATCCCCGTGGGGAGGTTCCGCGAGCTGGAGGACGCCACGTTGATAGTCAGGCCCGATGGCGCTATCGTCGTCGGGAAGGGGCCGGGCGGATACGACGAGGTGCCTGTCAGCCTCGAGGAGGCGCGGCCCTACGTCGTGCCGTACGCGGAGGCCTACGACGAGTTCTTGAGGAAGGTCGCGGAGGCGTTGGGGGCCGGCTACGAGCCGCCGGATAGATCCGACGTGGGCAAGTGGCTCGAGGGGCACGTGAAGGCCGTCGAGGTGTTGGGGGCTAGGTGGGCCAAGATCGTCGACTCTGTAGGTCCCTTCTCGATAAGGAGAGTTGTGCAGAGGGTGTACGTGCCCTATATGGGCTCCAGCATCACGGCCACGTACCTCCTATACCCCTTCGAGAACGCTGTGGTTGCCGCTGACAATAAGGGGAGGACCATGGCCATAGGCAGCGTCGTGGTGGAGTGGGGCGGCGTGGCCGTATATAGGGGAGGCTTGAGGACTCTGCCCGGAGCCATAGTGTTGGCCCAGGCAGAGCCGAAGCTGGCGCCGCCGCTTAGGGCATTCGCCGACGCCCTATCGGAGCTGGTCGCCAAGGTGTCGGGCCTCGCCAAGCAGTGAGGGGCCCTCGCCGCGTTGACGCGGAGACGGGGGGCCTCGGCTCTAGACCGACGTCAGGCGCGCCGACTTTATGGCGTAGACTCCCCAGCCTGCGGGGCTCCAATACGTGTCGGCCTCGAGTATCTCCACTCTCTTGCCGCGGAGGAGGGGGCTCGCCACCACGTATGTCTCGAACTCGCCGCCTTCCCCCACGGGCGAGAAGCCGTACCTCTTGCTGAGGCTCAACAGAGCCTCGGCCTCGCGCGGGCCTATCCTCGCGCCGAGCCACCTCGCGTCGAGGCCCATCGCCATGACGGCCACGATGACGAACTCCTCGGCCGCCGCCTCGGCCAGCAAGAGCTCGCCCTGGTCTCTTCCCCACAGAGGCGCCACGTGGGCCAGTCCAAGCCTCTCCGCCAGTCTGTCCACCCTCTCCTTCTGGTACCTAGAGGCGATCGCGCCCGTGAGCACGCCATCGGCGCCGCACTCCCGCCTATATTTGGCCAAGACCTCGCCGAGCTCCTCGACCTCCCGCTCCTTGACGCCGGACACCTCGACGAGGTAGTGGGGGACGCCCATGGCCTCCCCGTGCAACAGCGCCCAGCGGGCGTTGACTGCGTGGAACATGTACGAGTCCTGGCGGGCCGGCTCGGCCGTGATCAGGCACTTGACGGTATGCCCCTCCTCGACCGCCCTCATCAACGCGTAGTGGCTGTCCTTACCGCCGGTGTAGAGCGCCAGGAGGTCCACGGCCCTCAATCGGCAAAATTATAAATATATGCCGGCGGCTTCCAGACGGCGGCATCGCGCCGGGATCCCGCGCTCCGGCTTTAGGCGATAGATAGCGCCGGGAGGCCGGCCTCCGCAATGTGCTGAATTTTTAATGGGTGGCGGTGTTCCAGTATGGATCCCGAAGTTGTCGCGCCGGTGAGGCGTGCCGATATGGGGAGGAGCCTAGCCGAACGCATAGGCAGAGTTCCGAAAGGCGTCGGCCGGCGGCTCGTCTCGATCGTCAACGAGTCGAGATCCCTATGAAGTGCCCCTACTTCGTCGAGGGGGGACTCGCCGGCAGTTGCATGATAACCCGGAGCGACTTGGACAGACTTATGGGGCTCGGCTTCAAGCACGTGGTGACGCTGGCCGAGGACTGGGAGCTGAGGGAGTACGGCGGCTGGGACGGGCCCGACGAGTTAAGGACGGAGCTGGGGCTTAGGGGCATTAAGTGGCTTCACTGGCCCACGCCCGACGGGAAGCCGCCGGCCGATCTCCAAGCACTGGCCAGAATAATCGCCTCTCTGGTCAGGCTAGGCGCGGTGTTGGTCCACTGCGTGGGAGGCGTCGGCAGGACGCCCACCGCCCTGGCCGCCTATCTGGTATACAGGGGCCTGGACGCCCACGAGGCTCTCCGGAGGGTGTCCGAGGCAGTGCCCGCGATCGCCATCAGCGAGGAGCAGTACTACGCCTTGCTGGAGCTCGAGGCCCAGCTCAGAGGCCGGCCTTGATCCTCCCCCTGTCGCAGAGGACGGCGAAGCCCCTCCCCCGCACATTGGCCACGAGCGTGACGCCGAGCCTACACGCGGCCTCCACGCCGCTGTAGAGGGGGCCCCTTATGCTGACGACCACCGAGGCGCCCACCGCGGCCGACCTGGCGACTATGTCGGAGGATGCGCGCCCCGTCGTGAAGACGACGCCGCCTCTCGCCCCCCTCCTCACGGCCTTGCCGACGAGCTTTAAGGCCGACGAGTGCCTACTCACGTCGTGCGCCACAAGCCACTCCCCGTTGAGAAGAGCCGTGGTGTGCATAGCCAGAGAGGGCTCCACCGAGGGCATGGTTAGCTTTCCGAATTCCGAGGCGAGGGCCCTCACCTCGTCCATGGAGAGAGACACCTCGACGAGCTTGCGCCGGGCCTCAGCAACAGCGCCGCCGCACTCCTCCAGTTGCTTAAAGGCGCCGGCCGGCCTGCGGATCTCCGCATATATCGCGTTGCCCCTCACGGCTATCTCGACGACGTCTTCCGGCGAGTCGATATAGCCCTCGGCGTAGAGAAAGCCCAGAGCGAGGTCGTCCAGATCTACGGGGGACGCGACCAAGGTGGCCGCCGGCCTTCCGTTGACGTATATCTCGAAGAGCCTATCGACAGCTATCTTGATCCCCTCAACGTCCCGCCACATACCTAGCCAGGATCCTCAAGCCGTACTGGGCCACCTCGTCCGGCTCGCCGGAGGCCTCGACGTGGACATAGCCGCATTTCCTACATCTGTAGAAGAATACGCCGTCGAGCCCCTCCTTGACCAACACGTCGAAGTTTTCCCGGCCCTCGGCCCCGCAGTTGGGGCAACGCCACCACGCATACCGCCAGGAGAAGCCGCAGACGCACTTGGCGAGCTTGGCCGCGGTCTCGAAAAACGGCCCCTGCTCCCTCTTGACCAGGAACAGCACGGGCGTTCTGCCGCATATAGGGCAGAAGTCCCCAGCCCAATCTCTGAACTTTTCGCCGTAGAGCTCGGCGAGCCTCCTCGCAACCGCCAGGCGGGCCAGCTCCCTATCGCCTGCCATTAGCTCGGCAGAGGACAGATTCTCCACCTGTTCTACCAGAGGGGCCTTGAGCTCTCGGACGACGGGCGTAAACGTGGAGAAAGATCCCAAAAAAGACTCGACTTCCCTCGGGGCGTTCATCAACTCCTCCCTACACTCGGCCTCGCCGCCGCAGACGGCCTCAAGAACTGCCTCCCTTGACATGCCTCAAGAATTTCGGCATGTGTTTTTGGACCCACTCGGCGGCCGCTTTCCCCTGGCCGAACATGGCGATCAACAACGGGCGGTTTGTCGGGTGCAGCACGGCGAATAGGTGGGCGAATATGAAGAGGAGCGTGATGTAGAACCCCAAGTCGTGGAGGAATAGCAGGAGCCTGTAGACGTCCTCCGAGAGCCCCAGCACGCTGGAGTACACCATCAAGACGCCGCTGGCCGACAGGAGCAATATGCCCAACACGAGCAGAACTGCCATGTAGGCCACCAAGACGTTGTGCCTCTCCAGCTCTCTCGCCACGTCGTCGGGCAGAGGCCTCCCGAAGATGTAGTGGCCCGCCAGCGCTTTGGCCTCCCTTATCTGTTGCCCGATAGGCTTCTTGAGGGCGTCGAACACGCGTATTCTCCTGAACGCGAGCAGGTATATCGCGTAGACTATGAGGAACACGCCCCACAGCTCGCCGAGGAATCTGTGCGATGTGCGCGCCAACTCCTCGCCGACAGATACCGGATACGGGTTGCCCAAGAAGGCCGCGAGGGGCGCCCCCACCGCGTAGCTGAGCCAGCTCATTAAGTCTGGGAACAACAACATGGCGCCGGTTACCGCCAAGAGGGTGATTAGGACTAGGTTGATCTGGTGCGCTAGCCTGTAGCCTAGCGAGGCGACCTCGATTTCCTTTTCAGAATTTACGCTATCCATATAATAATAAGGATTTTGAATTTAAAAATTTACTGTCCCTTTATTTTTGTTGGGATTTTTGTTCTTCAATACGCGTCTTGCGCCAGGAGGCGAACCCCACCGCGGTCAACGCCACGGCGCCGACTAAGGCCAGAGGCGGGACGACCTCCTTCAATACCTCCCTCGCGGCGTTTGTGGGGACCACCGCGTCGCTCGGGAAGTGTTGCCTTATTGCGAAGGCCTTCCTATCGGACGAGACGTAGATCCAGCGGACCTGCCCGCCGACATATTGGTTGAGGTTTAGGCCGTAGACTGTCCTGCCCTTCGCCGCCTCTGCCTGGGCCATCTGCACTATCTGCGAGGCGGGGCCGAACGTGAATACGCCGGTGGGGCAGACCTCGACGCACGCCGGCTCTCTGCCGTTCTGTATCCTGTCTACGCAGAAGGTGCATTTGTAGTACTTCCCGTCGGATCCCCTCCTAGGCACGTCGTAGGGGCACGCGTTTTCGCAGAAGCCGCAACCTATACACTGGTCCTTATTTATCACCACGGCGCCCTCGGGCGTCACCGATATGGCGCCGGAGGGACAGGCCCTAGCGCACGGCGGATTTACGCAGTGCATGCACTGGGTGGGGAGTGGGGCTATGTCGAACTGCTCGAACACGACCTCGCCGGCCGGCGTCGCGAGGCCCTTCTTCGTAGTGCCCTCGTAGTAGAACACCACCTTCCAGTCATTGGCCGTGAAGCTCTGCGGGTTCGTGAAGGTGGGGCTGAACGACGTCTTGACCGGCGCGAGGCCGTTCCAGTCCTTACAAGCCAGTTGGCAAGCCCTACAGCCTATGCACTTATCTATGTCTACAAGGACGGCGTATCCCTCGTTAGCCGGGGGAGGATTCACGGCGACCATGGTCACACGCTAGGGGCTTTTCTTATTTATTGCGAGCCACGCCTTGGTTTCCTGTATAGTGGTGACGGGGTCCACTACGTCGGGCGAGAGGAAGTTCGTGGACGGACCTGCGTCCGGCCCTTCAAAGCTCCAAGACCACAACACGTTGACGACGGGCACGTCCTGTCCGTTGACGTTTAGATAGGCCTCGCCGTCTGTGACGTAGGCGCGTATCTTCAACCCGCCGCGCGCCGTCCAGAGCTCCACGTAATCGCCTGTATTGACGCCGAGCTGTTGCGCCAGCTTCCTCGAAATTATGGCAAATGGGCGCGGCACGAGCTCCACCAAGTCGGGTATACGGCGGTTCATAGAGCCGCTGTGCCAAGTCTCCGTGAGGCGGTTCGTCGTCATGACAACGGTGATGCCGGTCACGCCCAGCGGCTGTAGCTCCGCCTGTAGCTCCTTAGGCTCCAGAGCTACGCCCACCATCTTGCCCTGTAGGATGCTCGGTTTTTGCTCCAGCACCTCTAGGTTGTAGGGGTTTAGCCAAGCCAGCGTCGGGTACTGTATGGCCATATCCACTATGGGCGACTCGACGGGCTCCGCGTGTATGGGCCACTGGAACGTGTAGCCCTTATACCACCCGCCCATCTCCTGTATGACCTTCAGAGTCGCGGCCTTTAAGTCCCCTAGCTGGTTGTAGTACTGCCTCAAGAGGCTCCGCATGTTGTCGTACGTCGGCTTGAACTGGCGCCACCCGACGCCGGGGTAGAATATTCTCTTCAAGAAGGCGGGGAACGTCATAGTCTGCTCGTCCCAGTATAGGGTGTCGTTGGCCCAGAGATACCGCATGCCGGTGGACGACGCGAAGGTGTCGAAGTCGACCACTTGGATCCCCGAGTCCGTCTCCACGACGAATTTGCCCAGGAAGGCCAGCTGGCCCGTGCGTATAAACGTCATCAAGTCGGCGCCTCCGAACAGATCGGCCACGCCGCTGAGCCTCCTCTTGAAGGCCTTAGGCACGAAGAAGTTGTGGCCGGGCACGAAGGCTGGCCTATACTCGCCGGTGTACTCGTCGATTATCTCGCCCGTCTCGCCCGTCACCGTCCACTGTTTCCCGGCCGCCGTGACCACGTCGGGATGGCCCAGATAGATCTCCAGCGAGTCGTAGTTGTACATAAACCGCACGTTCATGGGCCAAGACCAGCCCCAGTTCTTGTAGACCTTGAAGGTGGAGCTGAAGGTCCCGTCTATCTCGCCCGGATTCCTCAAGGCGTTGTTGCGTCTCATGGTGGTGAAGGAGTCCCTCACCGGGTCGTACATCCCTTGATATATCAACATGGCGAAGTTTATCTCCTTATTAATTATGCGCGGGTTCACCTCGGCCTCTATATCCGATATGGGCCGGGCCGCGCCCACGCCGCCCGAGTAGTCCCAGGAGTAGTCCGGCCTCAGCGGGCGCTCGTAGACGAACACCAGCCGGCCGCCCTTTCTGAACTTCACCTCCTCGGACTTCACGCCGGCCGCCTCGCTGGGGAGGAGTATGGCCCCTTCTCTCCTGAGATATTTGTACAGATTCGCTATGATCCAGTAGTCGGGCCTCGCCTGCCCTCTCGGCGGCACCGCCCTCCACTGCCACTGGATGACCCTGTTGCCGTCCGTCTTCGTCCCCTCCTTTTCGGCAAAGGAGACGCCGGGCAACACAACGTCGGCGAACCAAGCGGTCTCTGTCTCGAATATGTCCGAGACGACGAGAAGTTGGAGGCTGGCGAGCGCGGCCATGGTCACCTTGACGTTGGGGTCCGTCACGGCGGGGTTCTCGCCGAATATGAAGGCGGCCTTTATATCTCCGGTGAAGACCTTGCTGGGGAACGTGGTCTCCGAGGCGCCGGTGCCTATCGGTATGTCGCAGACCACCTTTCCGTTGACGGGATCGTCCGGCGGCACGGTGCCGCAGTAGACGCCCCAGAGCAACTCCATGCGGCGCCAGCCGTAGAAGTTGAAGACCTCGAGCGCCTTCAACGCGTCGGCCTTCCCGCGCGAAGGCGTCGTCGTGGAGAAGCTCTTGAGGGCCCACTGGGGCACCTCCCAGTTCCAGGGATCCGGCATCCCCTGTAGCTTCCAGTCCTGGTAGAGCCTCACCTCGAAGGGGCTCCCCGGCGGGGCGTGGTAGCCGGGGAGGACGCCGAGCCCGCCGCCTTGGACGTCGGTGGCGCCTTGCACGTTGCTGTGGCCGCGGAACGGGTGGGTGCCGCCTCCGGGATAGCCGACGTTGCCCAACAACAGCTGGACTATGGCGGCGGCCCTAATTATGCTGAGCACCGCGTCCGTGTGTTGCGTCATGCCCATAGCCCACTGTATGACTCCGTGTTTCTTGTGGCCGGTAACCACGCCGCTGTTCTCGACGTATATCTGCGCCACGGTCCTCAACATGTCGACGGGCACGCCTGTTATGTTGGAGACTGTCTGGGCGTCGTACTCCTGCAACATCGCCTTTAGGTCGTCGAGATCGTCCTGCGTTATGTTCCACCTAGTCGACATAAGCCTCTGGAACTCGGGGAGCTGATCTATTGGCGGGTTCCTCTCGAAGAAGGCGTAGTGGAGTATGTAGTTGAGTATCGCTGTGTCGGTGCCGGGGCGGAAGGGCACCCATATATCGCTCGCCTCCACCGTCCTGCTGTAGTTGGGGTTGAAAGCTATCAGGATAGTGCCCCTCTCCTTCTTGCCCTTCATGAAGTAGTAGAAGGACAGCGGGTGGGCCTCCGCGGGGTTGGAGAAGAAGAGCACCACGTCAGCCAGCGCCACGTCCTCTATGCTGGCCGTCTCGGCGCCCCAGCCGTACGTCAACGCGAGGGCGGTCACCGTGGACGAGTGGCACTTTCTGTACTCCGAGTCCGTGTTCGACGTGCCGAGGAACGCCGCCAGCTTCCTGGATAGGTAGGCCTCCTCGTTCGTGAGTATCGAGGAGCCCATAACCATGACGGGGTTCTTGGCGCCCACGTAGTAGTAGCCGTCGCTCTGGGCTGGGGCGCCGGTGGAGCTACGCCAGTCGTTGAGGATAGCCGCCAGCTTCCTCGCTATGTATGCGAACGCCTCCTCCCAAGACACCTTCCGCCACTGCGGCGGGTACTTCTTGATCACGGCCACCAGCTCGTCCCAAGTCTTGGCGTTGAGGATCTCATCGGCAGGCGGCTTGGGGCCCGTCCTTATCATGGGCGAGTCCAGCCTCTCTGTGCTGGTCGCCAGCTGGTAGGCCACCTTGCCCTTGGGGCAGAGGGCGCCCCAGTTTATGTAGGATTCGGGAGATCCCCTAGTCCATATTATGTCGGAGCCGCTCGTGTAGAAGTCTATGGAGCAGCCCATGGAGCAGAACGTGCATATGGTGGGCGTCACCGCGGCGTTCTTCAAGCCCGTCTTGCCCCCTATCTCGCCCAGAGCCCACGAGGTCTTCTGCTGTATAAACGGGGTCTGGGCAGAGGCGGGCAGGCCGAGCGCCAGAGCCGCGATGGCGGAGATCTTCAAGAACCCCCTTCTGGTCGTCGCCACCGTCATAGCTTGGCAGAGCCCCAGTTCTTGTCCCTCTTGCCGAAAAGCCTCTTGGCCTTGAAACAGCTGTAGTCGGGCTCGCTCATTATCAAGCCGTAGAGCCCTCCGGCGCTTTCGCCGAAAAGCCTCAGCTCGGACTCGTAGACCTTGAGGAAATCGTCGCGTTGTTTCCTTACAAGGTCGAGCGCCTTCTCCTTGTCTAGGTCCACGGTGTGAGGCTTACGCCGATATTTAGCGGATGTTCAGAGTCTTTTCGAATAAGACATATATTATTTATCAGATTTATGATAATAGGGCTCGAGGAGGGGACATCTATCGGCCACGTATCCCCCGCACCTTTCGCAATACCCAACAAACCACGTAAAGCCGTCCTCGTCTATAAACAAGATCCCGCGATGGCCGGCAAAGGTGACGGCCGGAAGCCCATCCGCCGCTAGCTTCGCAACGACGGAGGCAACCTCGCCCGATAGCTTTTTCACCCTATCTGAAGTCACAGGAAATCCTAGAAATAGAAACAGAGCAGTGAGGGGGTTGTCGTCAAGCCTTTCCTTATACGGCCTTAGAGACTCCAAAAACTCGCATATGCCCTCATGTACATCCGCTCCCAGCACCTTGACGGCGGCCCTCACCACGGTAGTATCGCAACCGGCGAGATCCACGTATTCGACGATGCCCTTCAGGGTAGGGTAAACAAGGCCATTCTCTACACGTATGTACCTCTCTTGCTCAAGACGTGAAAGTTCGTAGTATACAGTCGAGTTGGGATAGGGAAGTCTCCTAGCTATGTTGTAACGCGACGAACCCGGCGATGTGACGACAGCTCTTATGAGCTCTTTACGGAGTGGGTGCACCGACTTGCGCCAGCCCACGGCGTATCGATATCCTAGATAAAAATATATTTTATTTTTAGTTTTATTTAAAAATATTAATAACTATAATTAAAGAGGATGAATTTATTTAGATTTTATTCGATAAAATTAATAAATATTTAATAATATTAAAAAGAATATATGCACGGCCCCTGATCTTGCCTTAACGCAGAGCCGGCATCAGCGCTTTCCACGTCTGCGCACAGCTACTTAGCGGATACGCCTTCATACAATTATACAACCGGTCGCGAGCGGTAAGTTGTGCAGACAACCGGCTTTGTAGCAACCGTCAGTCCATCTCGGTTCTTCTCAAGGCCGTGTAGGTCGTTCCCGACAACCGCCTCCCCGGTACCTTTCCGAGATTAGTCCAGCCACTAAATCCGCTAGTTGGAGCCCGGGGACCTTATGCGACGGCTTGTTGACGGCGCGCGGGAACTTAGAGGCGTCGGCGAGGCCCGTATCCAGCACGAAGATGTCGGCGTCTATGTCCGTCAGGAACCTCCAGAGGTGCGCCTCGAAGTCCCTCTGCGAGGTGTAGTGGACCGCGAAGTGTCTGGCCTCGAACCTCCTCAACAGCGCCTCGACGAGCTCTCTGCCTCCTCTCCTCTTGACGCGCCTCCACTTCAGCTCGCCGACGATCCCCAGACTCCGCCTTATCTCGTCCACGAGACCTGCGCCCCAGTACATGTAGCTACCGGCCGCCTCGACGACTAGCCCCGCCACGACTACGCAGTTGCAGAACGACTTAGTCCCGGACTCGTCGACGAACGCGACCCGCCTCACTTAGGTCAACAAGCTTATAAATAACTGGGCCGTCCTTGATAGGTGTGGGCGGGGATGCGGCCCCGAGAGGGGCACAAGCACCGCCTGAACGCTATGCGGGCGGGGATGCGGCCCCGAGAGGGGCACAAGCACCGCCTCAGCGCACTTAGGCCTTCTAGACCTCGCCAATGCTGAAGGCGGCTGGGTTGCGGCAGATAGCGACGGACTACGGGCGCCCGGCCCTTGCGCGGGGCCTCTACTGCCGCCTTGCCCTCAGCCACCGCCTCAGCTCCTTCCTGTGGGGTACTACCTTCACGTCTACGTGGACTATGAGGGGGTGTAGCCTCGATATGGCCTTTATGGCCCTCGTCCTTGAGGCGTGTAGCTTCCCGACCGTCATGTCTGGGCTGACGGCAACTAAGGTGTAGACCACGAGGAAGCTGCCGGCCCTCCTCACCTTGACGTCCAGAGGCTTCCCCAACTCCGACAGTACGGACCTTATCCCCTCCTCGAGGCGCGGGTCCTTGTAGAGGGCCCCCAATATGCCGTAGGCCGCGTCTCTCGAGAGCTTGATAAACTCGTAGAGGACGTATCCGTATATGGCGAAGACGGCGGCGGTCTCAGCGGCCGCCAGGCCCGCGGCGTTGCTGATGACCACGGCGGCCGCAGCGGCGGCAGAGAGGGCCGTATCGGCCTTAGCGTGGGCCGCGTCGGCTTTCAGTATGTCGATCCTCAGCGATCTGTAGTTCCGGCTCTCCCATAGGTACATGGCGTAGGTCATGGCGCCTCCGGCCAACAACAGCAACGTCATCCATAGGGGGGTCGGCCTCCCGCCGGGCTTAATTGAGGTGGCGAGGAGGTATGTGTAGAAGCCCAGGACCCAGATCGTCGAGAGGAGCGTCATGAGGCTCTCCAGCCTGTAAATGTCCCAAGGAAAGGAGCGGCCTCTCCTAGACGCGTAGTAGAGGCCGAAGCCGGATATGTAGGATATCGCCGCGTCCATGAAGCCGTGCAAGGCGTCGCTGGTCACCAGAAGGCTCCCGTAGGCCAGCCCTAGAAGTAGCTCCACCAAGGTGTAGGCCAGCGTGGCGGTCCCGATTATGAAGAGATACAGCGACGCGAGCCACAGCCTCACAGAGGGCCTCACTGCCGCCCCCACCTGCCTCTTATTATCTTTCTCACAGCCGACGGCCGGCGAGTCGCTCGGGCCGAGGGGCCTACCTGAGCTTCACCCAGTACTTCTCGGCGTCTCTGACCGCCACGCTCCGCCGCCTCGCCTCCTCGAACTCCTCTGGCGTGTAGGGCAAAACCTCCACCCACTTCTCGAGGCCGAGTCTGAGCCAGAGCTTCGCGGCGAGATCTAGCCTGTCGAGCCACCGCATGGATCTAAAGTCGGGGGATACAATTATTAGGTCCACGTCGCTGTCGGCCAACCAGTCGCCCCTCGCGTACGAGCCGAAGAGGTAGGCCTCTACAACTCTGTAGCCGGCCTCCTCGAGGCCTGCAATGAACCTATCTGCAATTTCTAATATCTTCCGGGGTGCCCTCATAGCCTGCCGACTTGAGGAGCCCCTCTGCCAGCTCCACTACCTCTCTGGCCGTCTCGAACGACCTCTCGGCGTCTCCTCTGGTCACCGACTCGTAGGGTTGCCCGGCGGCTGCGTCGGGATAGCGCGACACAGTATAGAACTTGTTGAGCTCGGCCACGCGCTCCTCCAGATCCGGGCCGAGCCCGACTCCTCTTAAGCCCCTATACAGCTCCGTAAGGACGTGCGACTTAGGCGGCTCGACGCGCAGAACGGCGAGGTAGAGGCTCTTGAGGGCCTTCTCGGCCGCCTGGTGGCTGTAGAAAGCCGCGGCGTTCCACCTACGCGCCGAGAGGAGTACTGAGGCGGTGCATAGATCCGCCCACGCCTCGCGTATCCAGTAAACCGCCTCGCGCCTCACGAAACGTCCCGCGGCTAAACTATATAAGGTTGGATGCGCAGATCCGCCTACTTGCGGCTGTCGCCGGCTCTCTATAGGGCGCGAGGTGCGCGCGTCTGCTCGGCTGCGGTAGCCGCCTCTATTTATAATAGCCATTCGGTAGCTCTATGGATCCCAGGAGGATGGCGGCCGAGTTCGACAAGAGGCCTCTCCTCGTATTTTGGGAGGTGACGAGGGCCTGTCCCCTCGCCTGCAGACACTGCAGGGCGGACGCCATTCTTAAGCCCCTCCCGGGTGAGCTCTCCACTTGGGAGGCCAAGGCCTTCCTCGAACAGCTTGTCGACTTCGGCAGGCCTCCGCCCGAGCTCATAGTAACCGGCGGCGATCCCCTCATGAGGCTCGACCTCATGGAGATACTGGACTACGCAAAGGAGCTGGGCATACCGACGTCGCTCGCGCCCGCCGTCTCTAAAAACCTCTTCGAGGCTCTGCCGGAGCTGAGGGGGAGGATAAAGAGCGCCTCGATCAGCCTCGATGGGCTGAAGGAGGTCCACGAGGAGCTGAGGGGAGTGCCGGGCGTGTTCGACTCGACCATAGAGGCTATCAAGGCCCTCATGGGCGCCGGGATAAGGGTGCAGGTGAACACCGTGGTCTGGAGGAAGTCCTTCCCGCAACTGCCCGACGTGTTTAAGCTGATCTACGACCTAGGGGTGAGAGTCTGGGAGGTCTTCTTCCTCATAGAGACGGGACGCGCCGTGAAGGCCCTCGACATCTCGCCGCAGGAATACGAGGACGCCGTCCAGTTCCTCGTAGATGCGTCGCGCTACGGCGTCCAGATAAGGACCGTGGAGGCTCCCTTTTACCGCCGCGCCAAGATCCAGAGAGCCTCCGGCCTCTCCTACACATCCCCGGCCTACGAGAAGCTGGTGGCGAGGTTGCGGGAGCTCATGGGCGAGCCCAAGAAGCCGCTCGACCCGACCGTCGTGCCGACGAGGGACGGACACGGCATAATCTTCGTCGCGTACGACGGGACGGTCTACCCCAGCGGCTTCCTCCCCTACCCCCTCGGGAACGTCCGCAAGGAGTCCATAGTGAGGATCTACCGCGAACACCCGCTTCTGGTCAAAATGCGGCGAGGGGAATTCGGCGGGAGGTGCGGCGTCTGCGAGTACAAGGACGTCTGCGGCGGCTCGCGGGCCCGGGCCTTCGCCGCATTCAAGGATCCGCTGGCGGAGGACCCGGCCTGCGTCTATACGCCTAAAGGCCGCGGCAATATATAGATCTCGTTTTGTTATATATAGTATTACCTTAATTTCCCTTATGTTTAATTCTTTAATAGTCGGATTAGTTGTTGTCCATGGACGCGATAATGTTCGCCACGACAACGACGAAGCCGCAGCCGGTCTGGAACGGCGTCTATTTCAACACCAACACGATAATTCCGTGGCCAATCGTGTTGATATTCACACTGCTCTACTTCGGTCTGCTGGCCTGGGCCTGGAGGCCCAGAGAAGGCAGGGCGTTCGGCAAGTTCAGAACAGTGGACTTCGTCTACGTGGCCCTCATCGCGGCGCTTTTAATAGTCTACAACTTCTTCATAAGCCCCTTGATACCTAAAGTCGGATCGATCACGACGTACTTCTACTATCCCCTAATAGGCGAAATATTCCTAATACAGCTGGTGGCCGCCCTCTCGGGCAGGCCCGGCGTCGTCGGGCTCACCATGTTCATATACACGCTCCTCTCCGACATAGTCCACTACGGGTTTGGCGGGGAGCCGTTCTGGTTCATCTACGAGATGACGGCGTACGCAGCCCTCACCGACCTCTGGCTCATATACAGAGGCGAGGCGATATTCACGCCCTACCTAAGGCCGCCAAAGATAGTCGCCACGGACGGCGGCGAGGCCTCCGGCGGCGAGGAGGCGGCCCCGCCTAGGCACAGCTGGATGATATTCGTCGACGGCATAATAAGCGGGGCTTGGGCCAGCCTGGCCTACCCGTTCTGGTGGAGGGGATTCTGGGGCACCTTCGTCATCGGCTACGTAACCAGTGTGCAGTTCTGGGCGGTCACCAGCGCCGCCGCGCTGGGCGCCGGCATAGTGATGGGCGCAGTCCTCGCCCCGCTGGTTTACTATATTAAGCAGGTCGCTACCTAGCGCTTAATGCGGGTAATCGAACTCAACAACGTTTTTGTTAGATACGTAGAGCCGTACAGGCTCGCGTTGAGGGAGGCGACTCTTTCGATAGAGGAGGGCGAGTTCGTCCTCCTGGTCGGGAGGACGGGGTCGGGGAAGTCGACGCTCATAAATACGATAAACGGGGTGATACCCAACATCATAAGAGCGGAGGTCCGGGGGAAGGTGTCTGTGTTGGGGAGGGATCCCAGGACGGCCCCCGTCTACAAGACCGCTATGGAGGTGGGCACCGTCTACCAAGTGCCGGAGAGCCAGATATTCGCGCTGATAGTCGAGGACGACGTGGCTTTCGGCCTAGAGAACAGGGCGGTGCCGCCGGAGGAGATGAGGGAGAGGGTCAAAGAGGCCCTGGAGCTTGTGGGGCTTTGGCACAAGAGGGCCCACCCGACCTTCCTCCTAAGCGGCGGGGAGAAGCAGAGGCTGGTCATAGCCGCCATACTGGCGCTTAGGCCCAAGATATTGATCCTCGACGAGCCCACCTCGATGCTCGACGCCGTGGGGACCAAGGAAGTCTTCGACCTCCTCGCCAAGCTGAACGAGGAGGGCATAACCATAATAGTGGCCGAGCACAAGGTGGAGAAGGTGCTCCCGATGGCCGACAGGGTGGTGGCGCTCGACAACGGATCCATCGTGCTAGACGAGGAGCCCCATCGGGCGGTGGCCAAGGGGTTGCACAAATTCGGCGTCGAGGAGCCGCAAGTAGCGTACCTCCACAGGCTGGCGAGCCCCGAGGACGCCGCGTTCCCCATAACCGTCGAGGAGTTCCTGGCGGCGCATAGGGACCTTAAGCTGGAGGCTGTGGAGGGCGAGGAGAGGCCGTCGGGGGAGGCCATAGTCTCGGCGAGGGGCGTCGTGTTCAGATATCCGGGCAACGAGGCGCCTACGCTCAAGGGCGTCGACATGGAGGTGCCCCGGGGGGCTGTCGTCAGCGTCGTGGGGCCGAACGGCTCGGGCAAGAGCACCCTCATGTACCTGCTCGCCGGCCTCTACAAGCCCACGTCGGGCGTCGTCGAGATAGACGGAAAGCCGCCGGCCGACCTCTCCGGCCAAGAGCGCGTGAGGCTTGTCGGCTACGCATTCCAGGACCCCGACCAGATGCTCATGAACACGACCGTCAAGGCCGAGATAGAGATGACCTTGAGGCTGGCCGGCGTGAGGGGCAGAGTCCTCGGCAGGCTGGCCCAGCAGATAGCCAAGGACCTCGGCATAGATAAACTGCTCGACAGAAGCCCGCACAAGCTGTCGGTCGGCCAGAGGAGGCTGGTCAGCCTCGCGGCCGTCCTCGCCGCCTCGCCCAAGGTGCTTATACTCGACGAGCCGACCAGAGGCCTCGATAGGGAGACCGCCGAGGCCACGATGAAGTACTTGATGGACATCAAGCGGGAGCGCGACATGACCATAATTCTCGTGAGCCACGACATGAGGCAGGTGGGCGACTACAGCCAGCTGGTCTACGTCATGTACGACGGCAAGGTGGCCTTCAAGGGCTCCCCCGAGGAGGCCTTCGCCGAGGCCGAGAAACACAGAGAGTGGGGCGTCGACCCGCCGCAGGTCTACCACGTGGCGAAGCACTACGGCGTGTTGGCCGCCAGCCCGAAGAGGTTGAGGGTGTCACCTTCCGTATAGGCCCACGGTGTATCCCACACCTATCACGTAGGGCCCCGCGGCCTGTAGGACTTGTCTAGCGGGGGCTCCGGGCGGCACCGCCAAGGTGGAGTTGAGCGCGTAGACGTATATCACGTATCTGTGAGGCTTGCCGGGAGGCGGACAAGGCCCGCCGTACCCGACCCTCCCGAAGTCGTTAACGGCTTGTAGCCCGTACTGCGTTGTGCCGTTGGTCGGCACGCCTTGCGGCAAGCTTGTCAAGTTGGGATTGACGTTGTAGAGGACCCAGTGCACGAACTCGCCGCCCGGCGCGTCGAGGTCAACCATTGCGATGAGGAGAGACTTGGCCCCTGCGGGAACTCCGCGCCAAGCCAGCGGCGGGGATATATCTGCGCCGTCGCAGGTATACTGCGTCGGGATCGTCGAGCCGTTGCTAAACGCGGGGGAATAGACCTCTATGGCGGCTCTGGCCGGTCCGGCTTTCTCGACGGCGGTAGGCCTCATGGAGTAGAACGCGGCGATAGCCAACGCGGCAACGGCGATCAGAACGGCGATTAGGACCTTCGACAGCCTCATGGCCAGACATCACTACGCATATATCAGCCTTTCTGCGCCATTTCGGCCACATGCTATTTATTAACTGGGCCTATTCTGCCGTGGAGCCGGCCCAAGCCTTGGGAGGCGCCCTCGCGTCGGATCTAGGCTCTATCCTCTACAACCCTATTGTCAACTGGGCCATATCGCTGGTTTATTTAATCTGGGGACCTGCCCTTGTTATATATCTAATATTCAAGCTGATAGGCTTCAGAGGGTATATGTCTCTGTTCAGATACGCGGGGGGCAAGTCCTTTCTCTACAGGCTCGATCCTAGAGTCAAGATACTGCTCTCTATAGTTGTGACGACGGTCGCCGCTATGACGGTCTGGTGGATATCGGCGATACTCTTCGCAGGCGTCATGGCGCTATACGCCTTCACCTCCAACGTGAAGGAGAAGATGAGGATAGTGGCGCCCCTAGTGCTGGCCTCCTTCATAGGCACGGCCTGGGTCCAATCCATGATAGCGCCGTACAGCTATCTCATGTACGACTTCGGCGAGGTCCACTTCATCTACGCCTTCCCCCAAGCCTTCTCCGCCCTCGGCATAACCCAAGCAAACGGCACCGCGTACGTGCCCTACCTGGGCTACGTCCAGAACCCTGTGGGACTGACCTGGGAAGGCTTCATATACGGGCTACAGATAACCTTTAGGTCGGTCGCCGCAATAGCGGCCGGCCTACTGCTTGTGTTCACCACACAGCCCTCCGACATCTTGACCTCGCTAGAGAAGTCGGGGCTCCCGGTTGAGCTAGGCTTCGCGTTGCTCCTCGCCGTCTCGTCAGTGCCCAAGGTGTTGGAGGCCTCCATGACTACCCTCAACGCCTTGAAGGCCAGGGGAGTCGACTTCCGGCCTAGAGGCAGAAACCCGTTTGCGGCCGCGTCGGCCCTAGGCAACGCTGTGAGGTACGTGTTGCTGGCTCTCGTGACCATCGTGGTCCTGACGCTCAAAGACGCCGTGCAGATAGCCATAGCGGCCGAGATAAGGGGGTTTAGGGCGAGCAGGAGGAGGACCTACTATCGGGAGATGAGGATGAGCAGAGCCGACTACATAGGCATAGCGCTGTTGCTGGCCCTGCTGGCGGCGGGGATCTACCTGTCGGGGGTGCCCGGCCTCGGCGCCATACCGTACAACCCGTAGTGCCGGCTCAAGCCAGCTTAAGGCCTAGCCGCAGTTGCAGCCGCCGGAGGCGCCGGCCAGGAGCTTGTTCTCCTCGGCAAGCCTCCTCCAGCAGTCCGGACACAGCAGAACGGCGCCTACGCCCTTGACGTAGCCCTCCAACAACGCCGTGTCCGACCTCCCGCACAGATAGCACTTATACATCGCCTTGCCCTACCCAGCAGTTTATAAACGAGTCCATAGGTGCAGTTTCTGCACATTAAGCGGAAACGATATTAAATAGAGAGAGCGACGTAGCGGTGGAGAAGAGGTATAGGTTCCTCGACTACTACGCCGTAGCCGCCTCCCTCGGCATATTGATCGCGCTGTCCTCGTTCCTGTCCAGCGAGCCCAAGCCTCTACATGCCGTGCTCGCGACGGTTTTGGCCGTCGCGGCGGTGGCCGTCCTCTTCGAGTGGACGTGCGGGTACATCAGGGTGTTCGTGGTCGACGACGACAAGATAGTCTCTCTATGCCTCGGCCGCAAGAACTACGTGGCTTTCAGGGCAGAGGTGCGGCGCGTTGTGTTGGAGAACTTTCTCCTGTACTCCCGCCTGTCGTTTGTAGGAGGCGGGAAGGCCGGCCACATAGAGGCCCCGGGGTACGTGGTCGAGAAGCTGGCCAGAGACATCTCGGCGTGGTGGGAGGTCGAGATGCACGAGGTGTGGCGGCCGATACCCCTTCCCCAACTCGAATCCAGACAGTGACCGCGCGTCCGGAATAGTTTTAAGCTTGCAGCGGCTTTACGCAGTGGGGTAGGGAGTCCGTGGAGGTGTTGAGGGAGCGGGCGCTTCTCTTCCTCGAGGCGACTAGGGACGACCTCAAGGCCGGCAGATACGACCTAGCGGCGTTCCACAGCGAGCAGGTTACCCAGCTCGCGCCTAAGTACCTCTTGGCGTCCGCCCTCGGGCACTACCCACATACCCACTCCCTCGCGGCGTTTTAGTCAAGACAGTGCGGGAGGACGTGTGGAGGCTCTTCGAGGAGAACCGCATGGAGTTCGAGGTCATGGAGGACGCCTATATAGGCGGCAGGTATCTCCCCAGGAGGTACTCGAAAGAGGTGGCCGAACGCCTTGTGAAGACGGCGGAGAGGCTCGTCGGGCTATGCACCTCCAGCACTACTTAACCCGTGGGCGCGTGTTGGATGGAGGACGTATGTGGAGAGGCTGTGCGCGCCGGCGAGAGCCCTCCTGGGGGAGGCCAGGGTGGCTGTCTTCGGGAGCGTGGCCAGAGGCGATTGGGCCCCCGACAGCGACATAGACGTGTTGATAATCTCTCTAAACGCCCCTGAGGATCCCTGGCGCCGGGCCGAGGTCTCGAAGGCCTTGAAAGACGCCGCGGGGGAGGCGTCGGCCGTCTTGGAGCTCCACATAGTCACCACACGGCAATACGAGGAGTGGTACAAGAAGTTTATCGATAAGGAAGTAGATATATGTTAAGCGCCCTCGCCCGTCCAGCCGGCAGAAAAGTCCACGAGACGATACGGCGTTAGCCGCCCTCCAGCAACCCGGCTACTCTTACCCGCTTTCCGCTATCCGGAGTCCTGGGGGTCCGGGCCAGCGCGTCCGGAAGGGGCCGCCCAGAGAGCAGAAAATCAGCCGAAGAGGCCCCAGTCGGGCACCTTGAAGTCCCTCCTCAGAGGGTAGAGGGGCTTGCCGGTCTTCTCGTCTATACAGCAGTCGGGGTCCAACAAGAAGCGCTTGCCCATGTGGGGATTGCCGTCGAACCATATGCCGAACATCTCGTGGCATTCCCTCTCGTCGTAGTCCGCTGAGGGGAATATGTCTGCTATGGACGCTATGTGCGGGTTGTCGCGCGGGATCTCGGCCCGCACGTTCAGGATATGGCCCTTCAACTCCGGCGTGAGGTACGACATAAAGGTGTAGAGCATGACGAACTTCTTCTCCTCCATGTAGTCCATGGCGCTGACGGAGAGGGCTTGGTCGAAGCCGAGCTCCTTGAGCTTCTGCGCCACTTCCCTGATCCTCCCGGCTGGCACCATGACGCAGAGATAGCCGTCGGCCGACACGCCGTGTGAGAGCAACATGTCGCCGAGTGCCTCCTTGATCTTAGGCAGAAGCGGGTGGTCGGCCTGCGGCGGGCACTTGGGCGGTAGCTTGGCCGACATGGCTACGCGGGCTGGGCCTGCGTCGCGGCCGCCGTCGGCGCGGCGGCTGGCTTGGCGGGGGCCGCGGGCTTCGCGGCGGGCTTAGCCGCGGGCTTGGGCTGCGGCAGATAGGGCGTTAGGTCGACCTTGACGGGCTTCACCTCGGGACCTGGCTTGCCCAATATCTTGTTGCCGACCATGAAGAAGGCCCTTATCACCGCCTCGGGGGTCGGCGGACATCCGGGTATGTACGCGTCGACCGGCACTATGGTGTCCACCTGCACGACGTGGTAGGAGTTCCAGAACAGGCCGCCCCTCACGGCGCAGGCGCCCATGGCTATGACGAACTTGGGCTCCGGCATCTGCTCGTAGACCCACTTCAGCACTTTCGCCATCTTTCTGGTTATAGTGCCCTCCACGAGTATGACGTTTGTCTGCCTCATAGTGTTGAAGGGCAGGACGCCCCACCTCTCGGCGTCGAAAACGGGGGCAGATGTATGGGCCACCTCAACGCCGCAACAGCTCGTCACTAGGTGGACCGGCCACATGGACCACTTGATTCCCCATCTAATTATCCTATCCAGCTTCGCCTGCTTCAACATATACTCCTTGAGGCCCTGTATAACCGACACGTAGATCTCATCGTTTCCCTATAAATAGATTCCTCCCTTCTCCAAATTTTAATATTTTTACTTTCCATAATATTAATTGAAAATTATCTTTTCAAAAACAAATATATGTATCTCTATATAATTATAATTTTAATGAAATACCCTCAATCTAGCCTATACTTAAGCATGATATAGCACATTTCTTTAATGTTTTAGGACATCTCCGCATATGTCCTCAAACCTTGGCGCGCCCGACAGGCCGAACCCCTTCGAGCACCTCGATAGGCTTAAGCTTACGTGGACCCATATAAAGATATGGTACCTCTCGGGCGCCGGGTTCTTCACAGACGCCTACGACCTCTTCGTTATAGGCGCAGTCCTCACCGTTCTGAGCGCATACGCGGTGCCCGGCTTCGAGGAGCTACACGGCCCCAACGCGGCGTACTGGAGCGGCCTTCTCGGCTCCGCCGCCCTCTGGGCGACCATAGCCGGGCAACTCCTCTTCGGCTTTCTCGGCGATAGGCTCGGCAGGAAGTACCTCTACGGCGTCGAGGCCGCCATACTGACCTTCGGGGCCCTCCTCAGCGCAGTTGCGCCGAACCTCCTCTGGCTGATAGCCGCGAGGGTCTTCTTGGGCTTCGGCATCGGCGGCGACTACCCCATATCGGCGACCATAATGTCGGAGTACTCCAACGTGAGGGATCGAGGAAAGCTGGTGGCTCTGGTCTTCGCCAATCAAGGCCTCGGCATACTAGCCTCTGTAGGCGTGGCGCTTGCGAGCATAGCCTTACTGCCGCCGGAGTTGGCGTGGAGGGTCATGTTGGGCGTCGGCGCAATACCGGCCGCGACGGTGATATACCTCAGGAGGAGGATACCGGAAACGCCGCGTTTCGCCCTGCTGGTGAAGGGCGACGTCGAGGAGGCGAGGAAGGCCGCGAAGCTCTTCGGCGCCGACATACAGACGCCGGCCAGAGTCGAGGGGCTCAGCCTCCGGCAGTTCCTCTCCGATAACTGGAAGGTCCTGCTCGGCACTACGGTGCCCTGGTTTCTCATGGACATAGCCCTCTACGGCACCGGCGTCTATTCGGGCGCCGTGGTCGCCTCGATAATGGGGCCGGCCAGCGACATCTTCAAGCAGATATTCTACCAGAGCGTGCCGTTCCTCGTGGGGTTCCCGGGCTACTTCGTGGCCGCCTTCCTCCTAGACAAGCTGGGGAGGAAGCCCATACAAGGGCTCGGCTTCGCGGCGATGGCCGCAATATACCTCGCCGTATCGACTATAATAGTCGCTGCGGGCAAGTCGGTGGAGCTTTTGGCGCCCGCCGCGGCGACCTTGGCCCTCTACTCGCTGAGCTACTTCTTCATAAACTTCGGCCCCAACACGACCACCTTCGTGTTGCCGGCAGAGGTCTACCCCACGCGCTACAGGACGACCGGCCACGGCATATCGGCGGCCGCCGGCAAGCTCGGCGCGGCGATATCCACGTTGTTCTTCCCGACGCTCCTCGCAACCATCGGAGTGTCGCATCTGTTGCAACTGCTGGCCTTAGTGAGCTTGTTGGGCATACCGTTCACCGTGTTCATGCTACCAGAGCCCAAGTTAGCGAGCCTGGAGATAGTAAGCGGGGAGCACAAATACATAAGGGCCTATTAATTCGACGCGTCTTTTCGTCCGGCCTGGTCTCCTCCCCGCCGCGTAGGCGAGCTAGGGCTGGATTGGAGCCTCAGACGCGGCTCGGGCTCCCCCGCCTCCTCGATCTACGGCCGCGCTCGTCCCAGGCGGCTAGGGCCGCGACCACCGCCGATCCGGCGAAGACGTCGACCATGGGGCTGAAGTCGGCCACGTAGAAGCTGAACAGCGTCGTGTTGCCTAGGGCGTAGGCGGCTGCGAGCCCGGCCCACATGGACCACGGGAAGAGAGCCGCTATCACGAGCTTCTTATCCTTGAGCAAGACGGCGACTGGGGTGAGGATGGCCCAGAGCCACATGACGGCTACGTTCACCCTGGCGTATAGGTTCTGGCCTAGATAGAACGGGTGGATGTCGAGGAACCACCCCCAGGGAGTCGATATCTGGCTCTCCGCGTTGCCCGCTATGTGTCCCGACGTCACGTCCCAGCTCATCATGTGGAGAAAGCTGTCCTTAAACCACGCGACGGGCCCGCCGAGGTAAACCATGAGCGGGGCCGACAGGGCCACGTAGACGGCCGCCGG
This sequence comes from Thermoproteus uzoniensis 768-20, assembly GCF_000193375.1. Taxonomy (GTDB): domain Archaea; phylum Thermoproteota; class Thermoprotei; order Thermoproteales; family Thermoproteaceae; genus Thermoproteus; species Thermoproteus uzoniensis_A. The sequence goes on along the minus strand of NC_015315.1, from coordinate 1,047,768 downwards.
TATGAAGACGGCGTACGTCAGCCTCTTGAGGGGCTTGTCCTCGAGCTCGCCTATGTAGTAGAGGTAGGGCAGGAGTAGGGGGAACGTGGTCTCCTTGGCGGCAAAGGCGAGGCCCAAGGCGATAGACGAGGCGAGCCTCCTCTCAGACACCAACAGGTATAGGGCGAGGAGGGCGAAGAAGCCGGCGTATGCGTCCAGCATGGCTATGCCGTGGAGGGCCCAGAAGTTGGGATCGAATATCAACGCGACGGCCGATATGGCCCCGGCCAGCACGGCCGCCGCCTCGCCTCTATCCCTAAGCAACTCGTAGCCTGTCAGATAGGCCAGGACCACCGCGGCGCCTCCGACAATCCAGCCCGGCAACCGCCAGGCGAGGGGGTAGTAGCCGAGCGCCGCTATGGACAACGCCAAGATGTACTTGACGAGCGGCGGATGTTCGAGGTTCAGGTAAGTGGATATGCCGCTGGCGTTAGGGTAGGGGTAGGACATGGACTCGTTGTAGCCGAAAACCTGGGTCAGTATGTTGTAGGCGGCGGGGGCGTACCAAGTCTCGTCGGAGACGTAGCCCTGGAGGCCAGCGAATTGCGTATAGGTATAGTACACGTAGACTGCGGCGACCACCACTACAGCCGCCAAGGCAATCCAGCGCAGACGCATGTAGGCGCGGCGCTCCCCATTATTAAACTTGCCCGCGGCGCTATTACACAGACGCGTGTAATGCAAAAAACACACATCCCGCGTTAAATAAAAATATTTATGTATTGATATGCGTGTCATATCTAAAAATAAATAGAAGAGAACTGGTCAAGCTCGGCGTAACTATCGGCGTCGTGTCTGCCCTAGGCGCGCCTCTGGCCAAGATAGTGCTGTCGCAGACGGCCCAGCCTGTCCAAAAGGCCGGCGCCGCCGGGCCCAAGTACATACCCATATACTGCGGCGCGTGCGGCTCCAAGTGCGGCCTCTACTTCGTCAACAGCGGGGACGCGATGTATATAGTGCCTAACCCCAGCCACCCGCAGCCCGGCATGTGCGCCCGCCCGGCGGCGGCGATACAGATGTGGGGCCACCCGCTGAGGCTGAGGAAGCCTCTCAAGAGGGTCGGCCAGAGAGGCGAGGGGAAGTTCCAGGAGGTGGACTGGGACATTGCGCTGAACGAGGCGGCGGCCAAGCTCAAGGAAGTGGCGGACAAATACGGCCCCCAGGCGATAGCATTCACGAGGCACGACCACATGTCGTGGCACCTACCGCTCATAGCCTCGTTGATAGGAACGCCCAACGTGATAGGCCATGAGGGAACCTGCCACGACGCCTCCACCGCGGCTAGGCAAGTCGTGCTGGGCGCCGGAGGGCCGCCGGCCGTGGATCCCGACTACGCCAACCTGAACTACCTGTTGCTGATAGGGAGGAACCTCGACGCGGCTATGGGCCTGGTCAGGGCGCTCTCCAAGGCGAGGGAGGCAGGGGCCAAGGTCGTGGTCGTCGACCCGAGGGCCCCCAACCTCGCGTTCTCGTCGGTGGAGTGGGTCCCCATAACACCGGGCACCGACGCCGCGTTGCTCCTGTCGATGATATATGTAATCATAAACGAGGGGCTCTACGACGTCCAGTTCCTCAAGAGGTACACCAACGCCCCCATGTTGGTGAAGCCCGACGGCCAGCCTCTGACCCAGAAGGATTTGGGGCAGGAGGGCTCCGCCTATCTGGTCTTCGATGCGGCGTCCGGCGGCTTCAAGCCGCTAGGATCGGCGGCGGATCCGGCGCTCGACTACGAAGGGGATGTGGACACGCCGTCGGGGAGCGTCCACGTCAAGACAGCGTTCAAGCTACTGGCCGAGAGGGCGGCCAAGTACCCGCCCGAGAAGGCGGCCCAGATAACCGGGATCCCCGCCGACGAGATAATCCGCCTGGCCAGGGAGTTCGCCACGAGGCGAGGGGTGGCGGAGGACGGGTGGTACGCGGCCAAGAACGGGAACGAGTTCGACGTGTATAGGGCAATACTCATACTCAACGCGCTGGTGGGCAACATAGACAAACGCGGCGGCTTGTGCTTCCAAGAGCCCGCGAAGTTCCCCAACTCCTGCACCATAGGCGCCGACAAGATAGACACAATATTCGGCGTGTCTCTGCCTCCGTTGAAGGCCAAGAGGGTCGACACCATGAAGTACCCTCTGGCCGTCAGCTCCTTCGACGCGCTTCTAGACGCCGTATTGACGGAGAAGCCGTATCCCGTAAAGGCTTTGATAATAGTGGGCACAGCCCCGTTCCACAGAGACGTCAACACGCAGAAGCTGAAGGAGGCCTTCAAGAAGCTCGACCTAGTGGTGACCATAGACATACTGCCGCAAGACCACGTGGACTGGTCCGACTACGTCTTCCCCGACCTCATGTTCTTGGAGAGGAGCGAGATCTCGTCCGCTCCCTGGACCCTCGACGCGGCCGTCGTGTACTCCAACAAGGTGCTCGACCCGCCGCCCGGCGTCGACGCCCGCCACGCGCTCTGGATCCTGCTAGAGCTCGTGAGGAGGGCGTGGCCGGACAAGGCCGCTCTGATAGGGTACACAGATAGATACGCGGACTACGCCCAGTTCGAGGCCTTCGAGGAGCAGCTGTTCGGGAAAGTGCTGGACTATCTGTCAAAGGCCTGGAACGTCTCGAAGGAGGAGCTCGAGACGTCGTTGAGGACTAAGGGCTACTACGTGCTCAAGCGGAAGACGTACGAGGTCAGGCCGTACAAGTCCAAGCTCTCCACGCCCACGGGCCTCGTGGAGATATACTCGCTCGCCGCGTTGAAGTACGGCCTCGACCCGTTGCCCGACTGGACCCCGCCGCCGGCCTACAGCCAGCCCAAGGCCCCCAACGAGTTCTACCTAGTGACGGGCAAGGACCAGAACGTGTCGGGCCACTTCGCCTTCACCTACGACTCGAAGTATCTGACCGAGAGGTGCGTCTGGATGAATCCGGCAGACGCCGAGCGCCTCGGCGTGAGGGACGGAGACGTCGTGACGCTCGAGGGAGTCGACAACGGCTTCGCGGCGAGGACTTGCGTGAAGGTGACCAACAGAGTGAGGCCCGGCGTGTTGTTCGCCTACGCCTTTGCCGGAGGCCACACGTCCGCCCTCGTGGACGGCCAGTACGACTTCCTCCGCACGGGCGTCAACCCGCAGTGGTTCACTAAGGGGTACGTGGCGCCGGTGATAGGCACCGCGGGGACGAACTCGGTGGTTAGGGTGAGGCTATGACGAGGCTCGCCTTCCTCTGGGACCAATCCCGTTGCATATCGTGCGGCGCGTGTATAGCCGCCTGCAACGCCGCCAACTACGGCTCCTCCACCTCGCCCAACGTGTCGTGGAACTGGCTCAGGACCAACATAAAGAGGATAGAGCTGGGCAGAGCCGCCAGGCCCATGTTGTATCTCCTCCAGTGCCAGCACTGCGAAAACCCGCCGTGCGTCACCGTGTGCCCCACCGGCGCGTCCTACAAGGACAAGGACGGCTTGGTCAAGATAAATTACGACCTCTGCATAGGCTGTAGGTACTGCATGGTGGCCTGCCCCTACGACGCCCGTTGGTTCAACGAGTCTCTGTGGGCGCCGGTCAAGTGCATGGGCGAGGAGTGCCAGGCCAGGCTGGCCAGAGGGGAGCAGCCCGTCTGCGTCGCCGTATGTCCGGCGGGCGCCCGCGACTTCGGCGACTTGGACAACCCGAGCTCGTCGATATCGAGGCGCTTGGCCGAGTCGAGGTACGTGAAGCTTCTCGACAACATGGGCACCAGCCCCAAGTACTTCGTCGTGGTGGGGCCATGAGGTGGGCCAGGCTAGCCTCGGCGGTCGCGTTGCTCGCGGCCGGCTCTGCATTGGTGTGGCTGGGCTATCTGGGCAGGTCTGTGGAGGAGATACCTTGGGGCCTCTTGGTGCCCGGCTACGTATACTTCGCCCTCATGGCCACCGGCTCGAGCATAGTCAACTCCATATACACCGTGTTCGGCTACAGAGGGCCTAACGGCGAGTACGAGAAGATAATCAAGCTCGGGGTGTGGTTCTCGCTGATAACCATAGTGCCGGCCTGGATAATGATTTTGATGGACCTCAGAAGCCCGCTGTCGGCTGTCAACATATTCGTGCACAGCCAAGGAGGCCTCTCGCTGTTCTTCCAGTACCGCTCGGGCATAACGTGGATGGCCACGCTCTACATGCTGTTCGCCCTAGCCCTATTGGTGGAGCTGGTGTACTTCATAAGGAGCGAGGTCGACGAGAGGCTGAGGGCTATGAAGTCGGCGGAGCTGGCCATAGCCGTAGCCGTTCTGGTGGTCACCGTGGTCCTCCACAGCAACCTCGGGCAGGTCTTCGGCAACGTGGCCGCCGTGCCGGCGTGGTACGGGCCCCACATGGCGCTCTACTTCATAGCCAGCGCGATAGCCATAGGCGCAGCCGGACAGGCCCTGTTTATATCGGCGTTCGCGGGGAGCCTAGGCATTAAGGACTTCGTGGCCAGATACTACGGCAGAATGCTCATGATCGCCCTGCCCGTGCTGGCCTTCATAAAGGGCTGGATGGTTATAAGCTCTTGGTACAACCCAGCCGCCTGGGAGGGCTACAAGCTGATAGTCTCCAGCCCCAACTTCTACGTATTCGAGATAGGCCTGCTGTTAGCCGTGCCGTTCGCGCTCGCGGCCCTGGCTTACTACAGGAAGAGCCTGCCCCTAGCGCTGGCGGCCGCCGCGCTCGTGGTGGCCGCCGGCTTCGTGGACAAGTACGATCTCCTGATAGAGCCCCAGGCGGCCCACATATCCTACAGCCTCGGCGGCTGGGCCGGCGTAGGCTCCGTCCACTATGCCCCCACCCTCTCGCAGATAGAGATAGCTGTCGGCTCGGTGCTCGCCTACATAGCGCTGTTGGCGCTCGGCGTGTCGTTACTGCCGCTCAAGCCTGGCGAAAAGCCGAAAGTGCTTTATATATTCAAATAGTTTTTTCATTTCTTCTCTCTCTTAGGTCATCTGCTGGAGGCTGGGCACGCCTATCAGCCGCACCTCTATTAGATTCCCCAACGCCTGGAGAACAGAAAGGTGTATTAGGCCGCAAGCTTTATTGAGAGGGTCTCGTCCTTCCGTGCTAGACCTATTGAGGTCGGAAAGAGTGAGGGGCGCCTCCTGGTATCTGAGAGAGGCCTTGAGGATCTTGGCCGAGGCCGAGTCGCCGGAGAAAGCCGTCGAGGAGCTGAGGCGGGTGAGGCCGGGCATGGCGCCTCTGGACCTAATCGCCTTAGTCGTTGAGACGGCCAGAAGGCGCGGCGTTGAGCTGAGGCGAGCCGTCGAGGGGCTCCTCGGCTACGCCGAGCGGGCCCAAGAGGCTCTGAGGTCGACCGCGGCAGGCCTCGGCCTTAAGTGCCCCGCCGACTTCGTCACGATAAGCTTCTCGAGGGCCGTAGCCGACTTCGTCGCGGTCAGGAGGGGCTGCATCCGGCGGCTCTACCTGCTGGAGTCGAGGCCCGGCGAGGAGGCCGCGGCGGCCGTCGAGGAGTACGGCAGGCACGTAGACGTGGTACCGATACCCGACTCCGCCATGGGGTCTGTCCGTTTCGACTACGCTGTCTTCGGCCTCGACGGGCTGTACGCGGACGGCTACGCCTTCAACAAGGTGGGTACCCTCCCGTTGCTGGCCACGGCGAGGGCGGTCGGGGCCGCGTCCATTGCCGTGTTCGAGAGCTACAAGGCGGCGCCGTTGCCCAGCCCCGAGCCCTACAGAGTAGTTGCGGAGGTCCTCGGCAGGAGGGCCGAGATCCCCCTGTTCGACAAGTTCAAGTCGTCGTTAATAGACGTGGCGGCGACCGACCTAGGCGTCTTCGAGAGGCCGGGCGGCGAGCTCGCCGAGAGGGCCTGGGCCGTTATCGAGAAGGCGCTGGGGCTCGGCTAGGCGCTCCGCCGCTTCCTCCCACAACTCTCCCCCTATCTATATAAACCGTCGCGTCGGCCCACTTCACGTAGCTCTCGTTGGACTCGGCGAGAAGCGTCGAGGCCCCCGTGGTCCTCACGTACTCCCGGATTATCAGAGCCACGTCGTCTCTCATCTTCGGCGAAAGCCCCTCGAAGATCTCGTCGAGGAGCACCACCTTAGTCCCGACGATTAGGGCTCTGGCCAAGGCGACCAGCTTCTGCTGTCCGCCCGATAGGGAAGCGGCGTTGCGGTCCATGAGGCCTCTCAACACGGGCATGAGCGAGAGCACGAGCTCGAGCCTCTCGGCGCTCAGCCCTAGGGAGGTCACCGGCAACGTGAGGTTCTCGCGCACGGTGAGACGCGGAAACAGCCTTCTGTCCTCCGGCGAGTACCCCACGCCCGCCTTGGCCCTCTCGTGGGGCTTGAGTCCGTCCAAGCTAACTCCGTCGAGCTCCACGCGCCCTCTGTACTCCACGAGCCCCATCAACGCCTTGATCGTGGTGGTCTTGCCGGCCCCGTTGGGCCCCACCAAGGCGACGGAGCCGCCCCTAGGGATCTCGAAGGACACCCCTCTCAAGATCTCAGAGCCGCGTATAGACACCCTGATATCTGCGGCCCTCATCATAGCGAGACGGCCCTCACCTCTTCGGGCTTCACGGTCGCGACCACTCTGCCCTGCGCCATGACCACCACCCTAGTCGCGTAGGCCTCCACGATCTCTATATCGTGCTCCACGAACACCACGGTTGTCCTCGACTTAATTATATCGACGAGTCTCTCCATGAGCCTATGTTTATCCTCCGCCGCGACGGAGCTCGTGGGCTCGTCCAAGAGCAGAAGCTTAGGCCTTGCGGCCATGGCGAGGGCTATATCCAGAAGCTTCTTGTCGCCCTCGGACAGCTCCTCCACCCTTAAATGCCTCTTGTCCCACAAGCCGAACTCCTCCAAGACCTCTCTAGCCCCATCGCGCAGGCCTGCCGCGGACGACGCTATTAGGGCGTTCTCGTAGACCGTCAAGCCCCAGAACAGGCTGGGCAGTTGGAAAGATCTGGCTATACCAAGCTTGACTCTCTTCTCGGGCGGCAGGCGGGTTATATCTCGGCCCTCCAGCCTTATGGCGCCCCCGTCGAGCTTCACGAAGCCTGTGATCGCGTTTATCAAGGTGGTCTTCCCCGAGCCGTTGGGGCCCACCACCGCCACACGCTCGCCGCTCGCCACCTCTATATCCACGCCGTCGAGCGCCTTGACTCCGCCGAAGGACTTCCTCAAGCCGCTAGCCTGGAGTAGCGCCGGCGCCATACCGCCAACGCAGATAGTAGGGCGAGGCCTATGACGAGCTCGGGGGACGTGAACTGGTAGGACCACAGCCTTACTATTTGGTAAAACGCCGATCCGATAAGGAAGCCGTACCTCCTCGACGCGAGCAGGCCGATTAAGGCCGCCACTACCATCTCGCCCGAGGCGGTCCAGTAGGAGTAGTCCGGAGTGACTATGTTGGTCAAGTAGGCCATCAACGCCCCGCCCACGGCCGCGACAGCGCCAGCGGCCGCGGTGGCCGCGGTTATATGGAGCCTCGGGCTCGCTCCGAGGGACCTCACTCTGAGCTCGTTGAGGCGTATCCCTTCGGCTACTCTGCCCATGTCCGAGCTCTGGAAGCGGTACATAGCCGCGAGGAGGGCGCCCGCTACAGTTGCGGCTACCCAGTATAGGGCATCTCCGTTGAACGTGTAGGAGAGCTCCTGCGGGCGCGGCACGTAGAGCCCGTTGCTGCCTCCCGTCACGTCGTAGAACTTGACCAAGACGCCGTATATCACCATGGAGAGCGAGAGGTTTGCCAAGGAGTAGTATATTCCCCTCAACGATCCGAGGGCGTATCCCACGACGAGACCCCACGCGGCGCCGGCGAGGGCCGAGGCCGATATCCCCAAGGCGAAATCTGTGACTCCCCAGTACTTGTACAGGAGGGCGACGGCGTAGGCGCCCAGCGCGTAGTACATGGCTATGCCGAAGTTGACCAGCCCGTACTCCAGAAGCACGGCCGTAGCCCACGCCGCCGCGCTCCAAATTAATACATACGATAATTCATATTTAATAAATGAATTACTTAGTAGAAAACCTATTATTACAGCAAATGTATATATAATGATAATTTTATATAGATCTGACATGTCTTGCGAACAAGCCCTGGGGCCTTATCGCGAGCACGGCCAACACGACTATGTACAACACGACGAGCTCGAGGCGCGGATATACGTAGACCACGACAGTCCTAACGGCGCTGACTATGGCCGAAGCCGCGGCGACGCCCCATATATTTTCGAGACCCCCTATCACTATGACGGCGAAGGCGTAGGGGAGGACCTCGGCGGCAAGCCCCAGCCCGTAGGATCTCCACATCGAGGCCAGGGCGCCGCCCAGAACGGCGAAGAGGACGCCTATCAGCACCAGGAGGATCTCGGCGCGTCTCGTGTTTACGCCGAGCGATTCCGCCATCTCCCTATCGTCTATGACCGCACGCGCGTAGGCGCCGAAATTCGTCCTGTACAGCACGTAGGCGAATCCGCCGAGCGCGGCCGCGGCGGCCGCCGCGCCTATTAGATAGGCCGTCGGCAACTGGGCTCCGGCGATCTCCAACATGCCGAGTCCGGCCGCCTGGGTCGCCGACGTGTAGAGGCCGACCCCGAAGACGTATTCGAACACCCCCTCCATGATTAGGAGCAGGGCGTAGGTCGCGACGATCTGCTCCAGCTCGCTCCTGGCGAAGGCCTTGATGTAGAGGTAGAACAACGCGCTGAGGGGGAGCGCGGCGAGCGCGGCCAGCGGAATGCCGACTAGGCCCAGATCGGAGGCGAGGTAGGAGGCGAGGTAGCCGCCCAAGACGAAGAATGAGCCGTGGGCCAAGTTGAGGATTTTCGACGAGCCGTAGACTATGGCGAGCCCCATAGATAGGAGGACCAGGTCTATCCAGAAGATCAATACGGGCAGTATTAGGGCTATCACGCTATCCCCTTAAGCCAATCTGCGCTCGTGACGCCCGGCGGCGGGTTCGTCTCCTCGGGCACGTAGTATCTCAAGTTAGCCAGCTTGCCGCCCTTGGACTGTCCCACCACGGCGCCGCACATGGCGTTGTGGGTCGGCGTCATCACGACGTATCCTCCCGGCGTCGGGTAGGCGAGGTTTTCCAAGACCTTCACCACGGCGTTTAGGTCCGGCCACCCCACGTTCTCCACAGCCGCCGCCACCTCGTAGGCGTACTTGACGGCGAGCACGGCGTTGGCCATGTGGTATGCGGGGTATGTGGGCACTTCGCCGAAAGACGCCTGATATTTCTGTATAAAGTCTTTGTTTATCCAATAGAACCTCGGGTTGGGGAAGGCGTGGTAGTTGGGGCCCTCCACGAGCTGGCCGTCGGGCATGCCGTAGCCCAAGCCGAACTCGCCTCTGGCGAAGGCCACCTTCACCGAGTTGAAGAGGCCCATGGCGGACCCCTGCTTTATCAAGTTGACCAGATCGGGCCCCCAGAACGACGTGTGGAGCAGATCTGGCTTGAGGCTCATTATCTTGGATATCTGGGCCGAGTAGTCGCTGGTGAAGAGAGGCGTGAAGAACTCGCCGACTATCTGGACGTCGGGCTTGAGGTCGAGGAGAGCCGCCTTGAAGTCGTTCCACTCGTCGTGGCCGTAGGCGTAGTCCTGGTTCAATCCAGCCACGGTCTTTATATCTGGCATGGTCTCCACCACGTATCTCGCCAGCGCGACGCCGTCCGTCACGGTGGTCCCCGCCGGCCTGAACACAACCCGCTTCATCATTTTGTTGTCGACTAGCTGGACGGTCGCGCAGTCGAAGAAGACGGTCAGCACTCTCCCGAGCTCCTCGGCGACGGGGGCGACGGCGAGGCAGTCGGCGCTCGAGATAAGCCCTATGTAGGCGTCGACGCCCTCTTGCTCCACCAGCTGTCTGTACAAGGTGACCATCTTGTCTGGCCCCCCGCTTTCATCCCGTATGTCAAGCTCTACGCGGGCGCCCAGTATGCCGCCGCTGGCGTTTATCTGCTCCACCAGCATCTTGGCCGCGTTTATGGCGGGTATGCCGAAGATGGAGGCGGGCCCTGTCTCGAAGCTGACTACGGCGAGCTTAAAGGTGGATTTCTTCGTCGGCGCGGTCGTGGAGGATGTCGACGATGTGGACGAGGTCGTCGATAGGGCGAGGGTTGTCGACGGCGTTGCGCCTTGAACTGTAGTCCCTCTAAACAGCGATGCCAGCCCATACCCCACACCGAGCCCGACTACGAGAGATGCTCCTATCTTTAAGAAATCCCTTCTTGTCGCCATGTGGCGAGAACCTCGTTTATATTTAAAGATTTTTATGTAATTATATAGAAATTAAAATAATTTTAAATATGTATAATGATATATATTTAGTGAGGATAGTCGCCTACGGCCGACGGCGGGGGAAGGGCAACGCGCCCGCCTGGCCCTCTGCATCAATATATAATAATGTAGGCTATATACGGCTATATGTTTCGGGGGAGGGACGTCCTCACGTTGATGGAGTTCAGGCCGGACGAGGTCGTCGCGTTGCTGGAGATGGCCAAGGGGTTCAAGGCCAGATACCACGCGGGGGAGGTATACACGCCGATACACCTCGGCAAGACGGCCGTCCTGATATTCGAGAAGCCGTCTACGAGGACGAGGGTCTCCACGTCGGCCGCGGCGTACCAGCTCGGCATGAACGTCATAGTCGCGAACCCACAGGAGCTCCAGCTGGGCAGAGGGGAGACCGTGCCCGACACGGCGAGGACCCTATCGCGGTACGCCCACGTGATAGCCGCCAGAGTGTTCAAGCACGAGACGTTGGAGGAGCTGGCCCAGTACGCGGACGTCCCCGTGCTGAACCTCTTGTCGGACAAGTTCCACCCGCTCCAGTCTCTCGCCGACGCGTTGACCCTCTGGGAGAAGAAGGGGCGCCTCAACGGCCTGAAGGTGGCGTTTGTGGGCGACGTGGGGAACAACGTGGCGGCGAGCCTGGCGGTGATAGGCTCCAAGCTGGGCTGGGAGGTGAGGCTGGTGGGCCCAAGACAGCTGTGGCGCAACGACTTGTCGAGGCTGGCCGAGGACGCCGGGCTGACCGGCGCGCGGGTGTACCAGACCGACTCGCTGGAGGAGCTCAAGGGCGTCGACGCGGTGTATACCGACGTCTGGGTCTCCATGGGCTTCGAGAAGGAGGCCGAGGAGAGGGAGAGGCTTCTGAGGCCCTACCAGGTGAACGCGTCCGTCATGGAGCTGGCAGGCCCGCAGGCGCTCTTCATGCACTGCCTGCCCGCGCATAGGGGCATGGAGGTCACAGACGACGTCATAGACGGCCCCAGATCCGTGGTGTGGGACCAGGCGGAGAACAGACTACACACGGCGAAGGCCGTCCTAGCCGCCGTGACGCCCTAGAGGGTTGGGGAAAAAGGACTCTTAGAACGTGACGTAGCTAATCTTCTCGGAGACCTCTCTGCTTATCTTGTCGAGCGCCGCCCAGTCCGCCTCCGACAGAGACCAGCCGACGGCCCCCGCGTTCTCGGCGACTTGCTCCGGTGTCTTGGCGCCCGGTATCGGGTAGATTATGGGGTCCCTTATCATCCAGTTGAGCGCGATCTGCGCGGGGGTCTTGCCGTATTTGGCCGCGAGCCTCTTCACCTCGGCTATGAGGGGCTCCGCCGTCCTCAAGTTGTCGGGCTGGAATAGCGGGTCGTTCCTCCTCACGTCGTTGAAGGCAGGCAGATTGTCGGCCGTGTATTTGCCGGTGACGGCGCCCTTGGCGAGCGGGGACCAGGCTATGAGCGCTATCCCGTTCCTCCTGAGATAGGGCAGGAGCTCCTTGTCGGCGTCTCTCTCCAGCAGATTGTAGCGGTTTTGGCTCGTCGCTATGTCGGTCTTGGAGAGGCACCACCTGCCGGCCTCCAGCAGCTGGGGCGGGTAGTTGCTGACCCCTATATACCTCACGAGGCCTCTGTCGACGAGCTCCTCGAGGGCCTTCATGGTCTCGCATATGGGCACGTTGTGCCAACAAGAGGGCCAGTGGAGCTGGATGAGGTCTATCGCGTCTACGCCGAGCCTCCTCCTCTGGTTCTCCACAGACTTGAACACGTCGCCTCTTCTGTGCCAGTCGCCCGGTATCTTCGTGGCGATGTAGACTCTGTCCCTCAGCCCCAGCTCTCTGACCGCCCTCCCCAAGAACTCCTCGGACCTCCCCCTGCCGTAGACCGCCGCCGTGTCGAAGAAGTTTATGCCGAGCTCGTAGGCCCTCGCCACTATGGACTTGGCCCTCTCGTAGTCCATAGGCCCCCAGGCGTATTCGTCGAACTGCCACACGCCTAGGCCTATCCTAGAAACCTTCATGTCGGTTTTACCCAACTTTATGTAGTCCATGGCCCGTATCAGCCATCTATTAATTTCTTCTCAGTAGGTGCAACATGGCGCGGGCGTTCTCCAACATCCAGTGGTCGTTGTTGAAGAAGACGTAGACCTTCTCGGGCCTCAGCGAGAGGATTCTCCCCGCCACCTCCTCGAGCTCCTCGGCGGCGTACTCGTGGGCGTACCACGCAGATCTGCCGTGCATGCGGAGGTACACCACGCCGTTGATCTCCACTATCCAGGTGGCGCCCGGCTCGTCGACCGACACCGCGGTTATACCTAGCTCCTCGCATAAGGCGGCTGTGTCCTCGGAGAACCAGCTCCCGTGCCTGAACTCCACGGCGAGCCTCCGGCCGAGCCCCGACGCCTCTGCGAATTTCTTGAGCCTCTCCACGTTCTCCCGCCTCTTGTCGAAGCCGGGCGGGAGCTGGGCCAAGTAGAAGTCTATGTAGGGGTCGAGCGGCGCGAAGAGCTCCTTGAACTTCCCGAACGCGCCGAGGGAGTCCTCCTTCAGCCTCTTCACGTGGGTTACGTACCGGTGTATCTTCACGGCCCACCGCAGGCCTCCGCCCTTCCTGGCCCAGGACTCCACCTGCCTCCTGGAGGGAAACCGGTAGAAGGAGGCGTTGAGCTCCACGGCGTTGAGGCCCGAGCTAGACACGTACCAGTCCAGCGAGTCGGGGTTCCAGCCGTACATCCAGCCGCTCGTCCCAACGAACACCTCCACGCGGATCCACGCGCCGAGCTATTTGAGGCTTCCGGCGCCGGGGCGGCAATTCTTTTTATTGCCGGGCGTGATCTCTCCGTGGCGCACGAAATCTGGGCGAGGAAGGCGGCGAGGCATAGGGAGTACGCCAGGGAGGATCTGGCCAAGGGCCGGTACGACTCGGCCGCCTTCCTCGCCCAGCAAGCCGCCGAGCTCCTCCTAAAGGGGGTGCTGATAAGGCTGACGGGCTCCCGGCCCTTGACGTATTCGGTGTCCGAGCTGTTGTCCTATCTGGCGAAGGTGCTCGACAAGCCGGTCCCGGAGGACGCGGTGAGGTGCGCCGGGTCGTTGGAGTCCCACTACGTGCAGGCCCGGTATCCCGACGTCCGGCTCAACGAGTACATGAGGTGGGAGGCGGAGGAGGCGGTGAGGTGTATGGAATCTGTGTAGGGCTATGTTCGAGAGGTGGCTGGAGGCTCTGCGTGAGGTGTCGAGGGAGAGGGAGGAGGCCGCCCAGCACCTCGTGGAGGAGCTCTGCAGAAAGGCCGTGGCCGTCGCGCTCTTCGGCTCGCGCGCCAGGGGGGATCACACGCCGCTCAGCGATTGGGACTTTCTGGCCGTCGTCGAGAGCGGCGAGTACCGGGTGGAGCAGAGCGGGGTCGGCCAAATCGTCTGGCTCCCTCTAGACAAGCTCGAGGACGTGTTGGGCTGGTCCATGGTGATCCTCGACGCGGTGGCCGATGGGAAGCTCCTGTGCGGCGACGCGGCGAGGTTTGAGGAGCTGAGAGCCGCGGTCCTCGACTACGCGAGGAGGCGGGGGCTCGTGAGGAGGGCCGGAGGGTGGTTCCGCGAGCCGCAGAGACGCGCCGAGAGCTGATCTGCGGAAAGGTTATATGTTCGACTATCGGTGGAGGTATGGCCGGTAGATGGGTCGCGGCGGCGCTTGCGGCGCTGGCGGCGGCCATCGTGCTCTACGTCGCTTTGTCCAGCTCCGGCAGGGGGCCCAGCTACATACGCGCGGCCAGCCGGCTCGTCGAGAACGGCTCGGCCACCCTCGTATACAACGCTACGTTTGTGTTGAATCAATCGGGGATCCCGTTGGAGCTCCAGCGATATGTGGTGGAGTACAGCTTCAACGCGTCGGCGCGTGAGCTATTCACATCCTCTAGGCCGATCTCGCAACGAGGCCCCATCCCCTCTATCAATATGTCTATCTGGATAAACGGATCGAGGCTCTGTACGGCGGTCGTGATAGAGCGAAACGGCCGCCTGGCGCGTGGCGCGAACTGCAACTGGCCTGGATCGCCCGAGTTTTTCTACCTATACGTCCCGCTGGGCTCTCTGGCCATAGGGAATAGTACGTACGTCCACGACAATTACTACGTCGTCGAGACAGTCCACATATCGTATATAGGCCAGCGCCAAGTTCTGGGCCAGGTAGCCCAGTGCTATAGCATCGACGTGGAGAGGGCCGTTAAATCGCCGCCCGGCTCGACTAGGACGAACACGACCGAGACCGTCTGTCTATCTCCCCAAGGCGTGCCGCTCGTCGCGGAACAGACGACTCGCCAGGTCCTCGAGATAGCGCCCGGCCGCTACGTAAGAGAGAGCATCCTGTCGAACTTGACGCTCGTGGGCTACAAGCTGGGCTACTTCGACCGGGAGGCCTTTCTGAGAAATATCCAGGAGGCGCTGGGCGGCTAAATCCTTAGGAGGAATAGGGCGATGTAGGCGGCGGCCGCCGCGGCGGCGAGGCCGAGGGAAGAGGCCTTTAGGTAGTCCTTGAGCGGCATGTCGGACTGCCTGTAGGCGAGGTAGACGGCGGGGTGCGCGAAGGGCAGAAAGAGCGGCATGATTGAGGCGATGAGGGCTAGGAGGGCGCTCTTCTCGGCTATCAGCGGCCCCAGCAACGTGGCGGCGGGCACCGCGCCTACGGTGTTGGACAGCGCGAGGCCGACGGCGAAGAGGGCCGCCGGGCTCGACAGATAGGGCGTCAGAGGGCTCAGAAGGCCCAGCTCAGCCGCCGCCCGGCCTATGGCTATGAAGGAGCCCACGTAGATCAAGGCGTCCCACGAGACGGCCTGGTACAGCCTCTCCACCGGCCTCCCGCCGCCGAGAAGCGCGACGAGGGCCCCCACTATGAAGGCCAAGGCGGTGGGGAGGAACTCGCTCAGCGCCACGGCCGCCGCCAGGCCGGCCACGCCGGAGGCCGCCAGGCGCGGGCTGAAGAGCTTGACCTGCTCCTTGGATCTCGCCAGCCCGTACGCCGAGGCGAGCCTGCCGATGGCCTTCTCGTCCCCAGCCACCAATATCTCGTCGCCAGGCCTGAACTCGTAGGTCTCGAGGCTGTACACCCGGCCGCTGGGGACAAGCCCGATGACCGACACCGGGAAGAGCTCGTGGACGGGCTCTGAGTAGAGGCTGCGCCCCACCAGCCGCGACCGGGGAGTCACTATCAACAGCTCCACGTAGTCGCTCTTCCTCTCGCCGAGCGGCTCCACCGAGAGGTCCTTGGACGACAGGAGGGAGGGGAGCTCGTCTATGGGACCCCTTATCAGCACCGAGCTGAACTTAGAGAGCGTCCGGGCCCTCGCCAGGATCTGCACGCCGAACTTCCGCTCCACCTCGCCCTTGTCGGCGCCGTCGAGGGACTCGCCCACGGTAGCTCTCATGACCAACATCTTCCTGGGCGCGGCGATCCCCCTGGCGAATCTCTGTATCAGCAGAGCCGCGGCGACGAGGAGAGGCGCCGTGATGAGGTATGAGACGAGGAGCTCGGGCGTGAAGGCGAATATGCTCAGCCTCTCCCCCGTGTTCGCCGCGTAGTCGCCCAAGAGGACTATGTTGGCGGACGTCCCCACCATGGTGATTCTGCCGCCCAGCACCACGGCGAACGACAGCGGTATGACGTAGGCGGCGGGCGGGGCCTTGAGCTTCCTGGCCGCGTTGGACAGCATAGCCGACATGGCGAGCATTACCGCTATGTCCGACACGAATGCCGACATGAGCCCGGCGGCGAGGTAGATTAGGAGGGCCACCAAGGGCAGGCTCCTCACCCTCGACAGTATGGCGCTCCCCACGAGCTCCATAGCCCCGGACTCCGATATGACGTAGCCTATGGCCATGGCACCGAAGAGGGTGACCACGGCCGGGCTCACGAGAAAAGAGAGGGCCTCCTCCAGCCTATAGACGCCGAGGCCGACCAGCGCGAGGAGCCCCAGGAAGGCCGGCACGTCGGGCCTATAGCGGATAGACGCGGCGACGACGGCGACCACGACGCCGGCCACAAGAAACGGAAGGAGGTCCATATAGGCGAGCAGACGCCTGCTAATAAAAACCGCGCGGTAAACTTTAAATGTGCCCCAGTTTCAATGGGTCAGGGGCCGTAGCTTAGCTAGGTAGAGCGCCCTGGGACTCAGTCCCGGCCAGTCCCGCGTAGGGCTCATAAAGGGCGCCCGGCCCGAGTAGCCGGGAGGCCCCGGGTTCAAATCCCGGCGGCCCCACTATACTTATTATAGATTGTTTCGCCGCCATAGACCACACACGGCTTCGCCCCGCTACTGCCGATCGCCATATCCAGAGGCGACTAGGGTAAACAAGCCGCGATCCAGGGTCTCGTCATCAGTTGTGCTCCGCGATCGCGCATTGCGGCGATACGGCTTGCCTAGAATCCCCTCCCGACCATCACCGCCAGCGTAGGCGGGCTGGCGGCGGCTAAGCTTTTAACGGGTGCCCATGTCGACTAGTGTCGCCCGAGCTGTTGACGAGGCTGGCCTACGTCTTCGGCGTCGGCGCGGCTCTGCTGGCCCTCTACCTCCTCCTCAACCCCTACACAGTCACGACGTACTACTCGGGGCCCGTAAGACCCCTCAACGTGACGCCCGACGGCGGCTTGGTCCTGCTCTTCATAAACAACACGGGCGGCGGGACGGCTTACGTGCCGGTCTCGGTGGGGGAGGAAGTCTACGGCGTGGTTTTCATAAACAACGCCACGTTGGCGGCGCCGCCGGGGCAGTCCGTCTATAACTTCTCCTTCGTCAAATATATATACATAAACGATTCTTCTCAAAATATCTTTATAACAATAAAAAGTGTAAAAACAACAATTATAAATAAAATATTAACAGTAATAATGGTTATACTCTTTATACTTATGTTCGCATTCTTGGTTGTGGGGTATTTATATCAAATAACCTATAAAACTAAAGGGGCGGCGAAACTTGAAAGAGCAATAGTTAAATACTAGTCGTGGGAAAGAAATGACATGGCGTCCCGGAAAGTGATAGTACTGGCGGCCCTCGCGGCCGCCGTACTAGTGCTGTCGGCGTATCTCTCGACTGCCCAGACGACGTCCAGCTCGTCGATGCCCCAGACAATAACAGTGACGGAGGTGCCTAAGGACCAGGTAGCGCTCTATTTCCAGAGTGGGAAGATAGACATGTATCTCAACCCGTGGGCTCTGCCCACAAACGTGCTGGCGCAGTTACAGCAGAACCCCAACGTCACGTTCGTGAGCCCCGGCATGATATCTGCGTACGACCTTCTGTTCAACCCCTACCCCAGCAACACGACGTTCAACCCCTTCGCCTATAGGCAGTTCCGCTTCTTGATGAACTACCTAGTCCACAGAAGCGCCATAGTGCAGCAAGTGTTCCACGGCTTGGCCACGCCCATGGTGGCTTGGCCCGGCCCGTTTGCGCTCAACAGCTACCTACTGATAGTCCCGTTCGTGTCGCAGTACAATATCCACTACGACCCGACCTACGTCAACGCCTCTATATGGGCCCTCTTCAGACAGATAAACCAGACCGACCCCGTCTGGCACGGCAGAATACTCTGGATTAACGGCAAGTGGTACTATATCCCGCCCAACTCCACCACGCCGCAACCCGTCACCATAATATTCTTCATAAGGAACGACGACCCCTACCGCTACCAGATGGGCTTGATGTTCTCCGAGGCTCTCCAGTCGCTCGGCTTCACCATAAAGCCCATATACGGCACGTTGACTGATGCGCTGAGCACGGTCTACAGCTCCAACCCCGCCTCCATGGAGTGGCAGATATACACTGAGGCTTGGTCCATAACTCCTATGCCGTGGGACACCGGCGCCGGCGCCAGCTTCTGCGCCTCGTGGTCGGGCAACATGCCGGGCTGGGGCACCAGCGGCTACTGGCAGTACAGCAACGCTACTATAGACAAAATAACCCAGTGGGTCTCTACAGGCAACTTCACCAGCCTCGACCAGTTCAAGCAATTGTCCAAGATAGCGCTTTCGGACTGTTTCGCCGAGGCGGTGAGGGTGTGGCAAGTGGCTAGAGCCGCCGCCTACCCGGTAGCCAGCAACTTACGGAACTTCATGCCGTCTGTGTTGGGCCTCGAGACGCCCTATGGCGTGAAGTTCGCCTACGTGCCTGGCAAGACCACCCTCACAGTCGGCATGCTCCACGTCAAGCAGTATCCGTGGAACCCGATACAGTGGATAGTGGGCGTAGACGCCTATACGGCCGACGTGGTGCAGGGCTGGCTGTTCGACCCGTTTGCCTACTACGACCCGTTCTCGGGCGAGCCGATGCCCTTCAGAGGCGCTTGGTCAGTCCAGCTTAGCCCCAACAGCTCGGCCATATACCCCGTGCCGCCCAACGCGGTAGTCTGGAACGCGACTTTGGGCAAGTGGGTCACGGTAGGCCCCGGCAAGATGGCCAGGGCCGTTATTAGGTATTACTACAACGGCACTTGGCTCGGCACCAACTGGCAGGACGGCCAGCCCATAACCATGGCCGACGTCCTCATGTACTGGTACTGGTATCTCGACCTAGCGCAGGGAGCGCCCGACCTGGGCGCCAACGCTGCCCAGATCAGCGATCTCCAAGGCGCGTTGCAGCCCAGCGCCAGCACTGTAGTAGGGTTGCAGTTCTTCCCCAACGGGACCGTGGTGGTGTACTCGAACTACTGGTTCCCAGACCCCAACATAGTGGGCTCGTACTACGCGCCCGGCTATATCTGGTCTATCCCGTGGGAGCTCTACGCGGCTATGTTCCAGGCCATGAAGGACGGCAAGCTGGCGCTGACAAGTAGCGAGGCCCAGTCGATGAAGATACCTACTGCCGACCTCACTGCCAGCGACAGCGCGAAGATATTGGCTGGATACCTACAGCAGTGGAGCCAGACCGGATTCATCTGGGATAACGGCTCTTGGGCTTGCGTGCCCGGCTTGGGCTGTGTGTTGAACAGTACGGAGGCCGTACAGGACTACCAGGACGCCCTCAGCTTCTACAACCAGTACGGCCACCTCTTCATAAGCAACGGCCCCTACATACTCAAGTCCCTCGTCTCGGTGACGCCGCAGTCGGCGGTGCTCGTGCTGTGGAGCGGATACCCGTTCAGCTACAGCTACTGGTACAGTGAGCTGTACGGCACACTGCCGTCAGTCCCGTCCAACCCGCTGGCCTCCGTCGTCAGCGTGACGCCCACGACGCTGGTTGCTGGGCAATCTAACACAATAACTGTGACTGTGCAGGGTGTTGGATTGCCTAGGGCGTATGTGTACGTCACCAACCCGCAGGGACAGGTAGTCTACAGCGGCACCGTGACGTCCTCGACTCCCGGCCAGCTGACGCTCACTCTGCCGGCAAGCGCTTTGACCGTGCCGGGCGTCTACACGCTTAACATGATGATCTATACGGACAAGGTGACGGTGCCCACCACGTACTCGGCCACGCTGGCCGTCGTGACCGCCGTAACGGTCACCACGTCCTCTGTCGCCACGGTCACCACGTCGTCGGTGGCCACCACGACGGTGGCTACGACGCCGGGTTGGGTCTGGGCTCTCGTCGCGGTAGTGGTCATACTCATAATCGCGGTCGCGGTCCTGGCTATTAGAAGGCGCTGAGACGATAAAATAAAAACCCCCTCTTTTCTATATATTCTTTATGGGTCTATTGAGGACTCTGGCTATCAGGGCAGTTAACCTAGTTATATTGATGTTTGTACTCCTTTTCATAGTATCTTATGCATTAGCAGGTCCTGCCTCTAAATTGTTAGAGACCCAGATAAATCTAGAGGCGAGGGCTTTGGTCTCGCAACTCCTTAAATCGGGACATGTCAGCTCTCAACAAGCCCAGCAAGTCTACAACTCCATAGTGCAACAGCTGTACAACGCGTATGGTCTGAACAAGCCGGTCTACATACGCGTGTTCTACATAATATACAATATGTTGACGTTTAACTGGGGCTATTCGGAATACCCGAGCGAGTACGGTGTGTCGTCTGGCAGAGTCTCCGACATAATCGCCTCAGCCCTCCCCGGCACCATCCTCCTGGACACCTTCGGCATCCTCCTTAGTGCATTTATAGGGATACAGATAGGCTTGAGGTCTGCGCTGAAGTACGGCAGTAGGACCGACCGCGCAGTCATGTACTACGGCGCTATATCCAACGGGCTCCCCCAGTGGTGGGTCGGCGTCATTCTGCTCTTGGTGTTCAGTTTCTATCTAAGCACCATAAAATCGCCTATATACTTCCCCGCAGGCGGCATACTGAGCCCTCAGTACTATGCCGAGTGGTTCACGTCGCCGGTCTCGGTCTTGACAAATCCCAAGGCGCTGGCCGATCTCCTATGGCACTTCGTCCTGCCGCTTGCCACGGTCCTCATAGTGAACATAGGCGGCTGGGCCTACTTCGCCAGGACCGTGACCCTCAACACCGCCCAGGAGGACTTCGTCACGTTCGCCAAGATTAAGGGGTTGCCCGACGGCAGGATAACCAGCAGGTATATACTCAGACCGGCGGCGCCCGCCATATTGACCAGCATATTGTTGACTCTGCCGTTCATAATATTCGGCGGCTTCCTCATAACAGAGGCGGTGTTCCGCTGGTGGGGCCTGGGATACGTCTACAACATAGCTATCTTCGCGCCTACGCCCGACATGCCGGTCATAGTTGCGCTGACCTACGCCTCCACGTTGCTATATATAGGCATAGTCCTCGTCCTCGAGGTGCTGTACGTAGTACTGGATCCAAGGATCAGGAGCGAGTAGCCATGGCGGCCCGCAGAGAGTTCAGAATACTCGGGATGACGCCCGGCGAGATATGGAGAGGCTTCATAGCCACCACCACCGGCAAAATCGCCGTGGCGTTCTTCGCAATAATGGTGGCCTTCTCAATATATTCGCTGGTGGCTCTGCCGCCTAACTTCGGGCAACTGTGGAACACTCCGTCGTATTGGCAAGCCAATCCGAAGTACGCCCCGCCGGTTTGGATAAACGCGTTCACCGGTAATGAGTACGCCCCACAGCTGACGATTACAAACTACAACTTCACTAGCGGATCTAGCGGGGGCGTGCGCTACGCCGTCATATCGTTCTCGGTAGACAACGTCTACAAGACGCCGTGGAAGGATCTATTCTTGTTGGTCAACACGCCGAGCGTGTACAACGGCACTTGGGTCGTCTACCTCACTGTGACGAGGCCCGATGGGAAGACCGTCCAGCTGGGTCCCGACCAAATATCGAGCAGATTCAACGCATTTGGGCTGAGCTCGCAGATAATATCGCAAGTCGACGCCTTCTTCCAGAACAACTTCGGCGTGGCCAACGCGGTTCCCCAAGGCTCCTCGGCGATACCCTATCTGTTCTACACGGTGAAAGACGGCAAGTTCGTACCTCTGAACGGTCCCTATAAGTTCACGGTAACGATATACGCCTTCGGCACGTCCGCCAACATAAGCAGGAAGGATATAGGCGTCGTATTGGAGGGCGACGCGTACGGGCTCATGGGCACCGATTTCTTGGGCCACGACCTATGGCTCGGCTTGCTGGCCGGCTTCCCCATAGATCTGGCGGTGGGCCTCCTCACGGCCGCCATAGTCGTGGTCTTGGCCATACTGATAGGCGTCGTCTCAGCGTTCTACGGCGGTTTTGCCGACGAGGTGCTTACCAGAGTGACCGACTTCTTCATATTGTTCCCGGCCTTTCCTCTGTTGATAATCTTCTCGGTGATGTTCCAGTGGTCTATATGGGACGCCATAGTCTTCCTCGCCGCGGTCTCTTGGGGAGGTTCGGCCCGCGTGATCCGCGCCATGGTCATGCAGATAAAGAATTCGCAGTTCATCGAGTCGGCTCTCGCCGCGGGCGCGGGCAAGGGCTGGATATTGAGGAACCACATACTGCCCATGGTGATGCCCTACACCCTATATCTGTTCGTCGTCAACGTCCCCGGCGGCATACTGACGCTGTCGGCCATAAACTTCTTCAACCTCGCCGGGGCCGAGTTGCCGACTTGGGGCAACATACTGGCCTACGCCAACGAGTTCGGCGCGTTGACGTCGGGCTACTGGTGGTGGGTCGTGCCGCCCGGGCTCCTCATCACCTTCGTGGCCGTGACGTTTATATTCGTGGCCATGGGCCTCGAGCCCGTGGTCAACCCGAGGCTTAGACACGCGTAGCCATGCCGCTCCTGGAGGTCAGAAACTTAAGGCTCTACTACCAGACGACCAAGGGCATACTGAAGGCCCTCGACGGCGTCTCGTTCGAGCTGGAGGAGGGCGAGACCCTTGCGGTGGTGGGCGAGACCGGGAGCGGCAAGTCGACTCTGGCCAAGGCCATAACTAGGGTCTGGGAGAGGAACGTCTCGTTAGTCGACGGCGAGATCTATCTAGAGGGCGAGGAGATCCTGCACATGCCGGAGGACCGCTTCAGGAGAGAGATACGCTGGCGGAAAGTGGCCATGGTGCCGCAAGCCTCCATGAACGCCCTCAACCCTGTCATCACGGTCGGCGAGCAGATGGTGGAGCCGCTGGTGCTACAAGGCGTGCCCAAGTCGGAGGCCCTCAAGCTGGCCCAAGACTCCCTCGAGTCGGTGGGCCTTCCGAGGGACGTCGTCAACAGATACCCGCACCAGCTGTCGGGCGGCATGAAGCAGAGGGTGGTCATAGCTATGGCCATAATGGCGAGGCCCAAGCTCCTGATCTTGGACGAACCAACGTCGGCTCTCGACGTCATGACCCAAGCCAACATAATGAACCTGCTGAAGGAGTTGAAGGCGAGGCTGAAGCTCACGTATATATTCATCACCCACGACCTGGCGCTAGCCAGCGAGCTCGCCGACTCCGTCGCCGTGATGTACGCCGGGAAGCTCGCCGAGATAGGTAGCGCAGAGGATATGTACGCCGCCCCGGCCCACCCCTACACTCAAGGCCTTATGTCCAGCATGCCCACTCTGAGGACCGACAAACAGCTGTCCTATATACCAGGAGAGGTGCCGAGCCTCATCGACCCGCCCAAGGGATGTCGCTTCCACCCGCGCTGTCCCTACTTCGCCAACGACAAGGCGCTCAAGGGGCTCTGCGACGATAGGGAGCCGCCTGCGTTCGAGCTTAAGCCTTGGACTGGGAGGCGCCATCTGGCCGCGTGCTGGCTGTATCAATTTAAATCGGGCGGTTTGTAGGGGCCATGGCGGGCAAGATAGTCGAGGTCTCCGACACCCCTTGGGTACATGCCGACTCTTTGGTGGTGGCCCACAGACTGAGGCTGTGGTACACGGTCAAGAAAGGGCTCTTCTCGAAGCCCATATACGTCAAGGCGGTAGACGACGTGAGTCTGAGCGTGGCCAGGGGGGAGACCCTCGCCGTCGTGGGCGAGTCCGGCAGCGGCAAGACGACGCTCGGCAGGACCTTGATAAGGCTGTTGAAGCCGACCGGCGGAGAGCTGTTGTTCGACGGGAGGGACGTGACGAGCGCGGAGGAGTCCGAGCTACGGAAGTGGTTCAGGCGTAGGGTCTCCATAGTGTTCCAAGACCCCTACTCCAGCCTCCACCCGTACCACAGCATCGGCTTCATATTGGAGGAGCCCCTGATGATACACGGAGTCCCCAAGCAAGAGAGGCTGGAGAGGGTGTACAAGGCCCTCGAGGAGGTCAAGCTGACCCCTCCCGAGGACTTCATAAACAAATACCCGCACATGCTCTCGGGCGGCCAGCGCCAGCGCGTCGCCATAGCACGCGCCATAATCCTCAACCCGGATTTCGTGGTCGCCGACGAGCCCGTATCTATGTTGGACGTATCGGTGAGGGTGGAGATACTCACCCTCCTAAAGGAAGTCCAGAAGAGGCACAACGCCGCGTTCCTCTACATAACCCACGACATATCGACGGCAAAGTACTTCAGCGACAACATAGCCATCATGTACGCCGGGAAGTTGGTGGAGTACGGCCCGTTCCGCGCAGTGGTGAGGGAGCCGGCGCATCCCTACACCCAAGCGTTGATAGAGGCCATACCGGACCCGGATCCGAAGAACAGGCTGAGGCCGAGGAAGGTCGCGCCCGGGGAGCCGCCCAACTTGGCCAACCCGCCGCCGGG
Source organism: Thermoproteus uzoniensis 768-20 (assembly GCF_000193375.1). GTDB lineage: Archaea > Thermoproteota > Thermoprotei > Thermoproteales > Thermoproteaceae > Thermoproteus > Thermoproteus uzoniensis_A. The sequence goes on along the minus strand of NC_015315.1, from coordinate 1,023,376 downwards.
ATGCCGCTTCCACCCGCGTTGCCCCTTCGCGATGGATATATGCAAGAGGGAGGAGCCGCCGATGGTCGAGGTCAGGCCGGGCGTCTACACGGCCTGTTGGCTTTACGTCAAGAGGTAGCCACCGTTTTGGAACCCGCCGCCGTGCCTGAATGGGTAGGGCCCCGTATAAGGTTCAAGTGCGCTCTCTGCGGGGAGTGCTGTAGGCTCTACTGGGTCCCCATAACCCATATGGATCTCCTGCGCATAGCCGAGAGGACCGGCCTCAAGCCTCGGGACTTCGCCGCGCCCATCCCCAAGGCCGCCGTGGGCGAGTGGGGAATGCCGGCGTTTCTTCTGTCCGACGGCCGCGAGCACTACCTCGTGTTGAAGAAGAGGCTGGACGGCTTCTGTATATTCATCGAGCTGAGGAGTGGGCGCTTCGTCTGCTCCATCTACGACGCGCGTCCGCTGAACTGCCGCTTCTACCCCTTCGTATATATCCCCGGCGACGTGGTGCGCCTGGAGCTGGTCGAGGGCGCCGAGAGGTTCTGTCCAGGCATAGGCAGAGGCCCCGTCCGCGACCTCTCGGCGGAGGCCGAGGCGGCTGTGGAGAGAGAGCGGGAGATGGAGAGCTATAGGGAGGTCGTGGAGCGGTGGAACAAGCTTGTGGCGTCCGCGGAGGTCGACGGGGACTTCGACAAGTTCTTGGAGTTCGCACTGGCGGCGGCCCGCGCGTCAAAGCTTTAACTGACGCCCCGACGGGCCTCGTGGTGAGGCGCGGCGACTGGGTGATGCTGGTGTCGGAGGACGGGCTGAAGATTGTGGCTAGGCATAGGGGGCGGCTGGAGACCATAAGGGGGTACGTGGAGGCCTCTGCTCTCGACAACGCAGACTACGGGGACGTCGTGACGACGTCCTTAGGCCATAGGCTCTACGTGTTGAGGCCCACAATATACGACATACTGCCCCGCCTCAGACACGCGACGCAGGTTATATATCCTGTCGATGCCGAGTTCATAGCCCTCGTGTCGGGGATAGGGCCCGGCTCCGAGGTCGCGGAGGCCGGGACGGGCTCCGGCTTCCTAGCCTCGGTGCTCGCCTGGCGTGTCGGGCCTCTGGGCCGCGTCTTGACCTACGAGGTGAGGCCCGACTTCGCGGAGGTCGCCTGGGGCAATATAAAGTCGCTAGGCCTCGAAGGGGTCGTCGACCTAGCCGTAGCGGACGTGGCGGCGGCCGGCTTCGGCGCCGAGGGCCTAGACGCGGTGGTGCTCGACATGGGGAGCCCCTGGACTGCGATGGACGCCGCCTTAGATGCCTTGAAGCCCGGCGGAGTGCTCGTGGTGTTCAGCACCAGCGTGGAGCACGCCCAGAAGAGCGTGGCCGCTATGAGGTCCCGCGGCCTCCTCGACATAAATATGGCCGAGGTCTCGGTCAGGCCGTGGAAGGCAGAGCCGGGGGAGATGAGGCCCGAGACGAGGGCCGTGGTCTTCACGGGGCTTATAATCTGGGGGAGGGCGCCTCCTAGACGGACGCGGCCCGCCGCCTCCCCGTAATCTCTCTCGCCTCATCGACAGCCTCCTCGACCTTCGAGCCACGAAATCCTCGCCGCATATGCCGTCGCGGAAGCAGACTACGCGTAGGGATCCCGGCGACTAAGCGGCCCAAGCCCAGCCCGCCCAAGGCGTCTCTCCCCGTAGGTCCTTGCCCCAACGCCGTCAGCCCAAGCGAGGCCTCAATCGCCTCACTGACAGCTAGCCGCCCTCCTCGGCAACCAACAACACCTAGCGCGTTCGCCGGCCCCCACGTATTTCGAGCGCCTCAAGAGCCTCGTTGAGGATTTCCGCATAAAAACGAATTACCCTCTGCCCCACGGCGCGTAGAGGTTTTTAACCCGGTCGTGACGAACCCCATGCAGTTGATCAGAGCGGCGAGGCCGCATCCTAGGGAGAAGCTCAAGGGCAACTTGATGGAGTGGTTCCACTGGCTTCTGCGGGAGGCGGAGATATACGACATAAGGTATCCCGTGAAGGGGGCCTTCGTCTGGAGGCCCTACGGCATGAAGATAAGGAGGAACGTCGAGGCCGTCATCAGGGAGCTCCACGACTCCACAGGCCACCAAGAGGTGCTCTTCCCCGTCTTCATACCCTACGAGTTCTTCAGCAAGGAGTCGCAACACATAAGGGGGTTCGAGTCGGAGGTGTTCTGGGTCTCTAAAGGCGGGGAGGCCGGCGAGAGGCTAATACTGAGGCCCACCTCGGAGACCGCCATGATGCCCATGTTCAAGCTCTGGATACAGGACCACAGAGATCTGCCGCTCGCCGTCTACCAGATAGTCAGCGTCTTCAGGGCGGAGACCAAGATGACGAACCCCATGATCAGGGTGAGGGAGATATCCATGTTCAAGGAGGCCCACACGGCGCATGCGGATAGGGAGGACGCCGAGAGGCAGGTGAGGCTGGCCGTGGACATATACAAGAAGATATTCGACAAGATGTGTATACCCTACTTGATCTCCCAGAGGCCCGAGTGGGACAAATTCGCCGGCGCCGTCTACACAATAGCCTTCGACACGATCCTCCCCGACGGGAGGACTTTGCAGATAGGGACAGTCCACTACCTCGGCACAAACTTCTCCAAGGTCTTCGAGGTGACCTACTTGAGGCCGGACGGCAGCCACGAATACGTCCACACGACCTCCTACGGCATATCGGAGAGGAGCATAGCCGCCATGCTAATCATACACGGAGACGACGCGGGCACCACGATACCCCCCGCGCTGGCTCCCATACAGGCGGTGGTCGTACCCATAATTTACGGAGAGGAGAGGAAGGCCGTCATGGAGGCGGCCTCGAGCGTGGCCGAGAGGCTGAGGGCGTCCGGAGTCCGGGTCCACATAGACGATAGGGAGGACAAAACGCCCGGCTGGAAGTTCTACTACTGGGAGCTCAAGGGAGTCCCCTTGAGGATAGAGATAGGAAAGAGGGACGTGGAGCAGAGGTCGGTCGTCTTGGCCAGGAGGGACACCTTGGAGAAATACTCGGTGGGCCTCGACGAGCTGGAGGACGCCGTCAAGAAGTTGCTGGGCGAGATCGAGGAGAACCTAAGGCGCTCTGCCTGGGATAGGCTTAGGTCCTCCGTAGTGAAGGCGGAGAGCCTCGAGGAGGCGAGGAAGGCGCTCGGCGAGGGGAAGATAGTCGAGGTGCCCTGGAGCGGCGACAACGACTGCGGCTTGAAGATAGACGAGCTCCTCCAGGCAGACGCGTTGGGCATACCGATGGACGCCCCGGCGGACGTGGGCGGCGGCGATCTGCGCGACCTCGCCTGCCCCGACAAGAAGGCCAGCTACTGGCTTAGGGTGTCGGAGCGCTACTGACGTCTGGGGGACAGACCCATCTTTCTGGCCACGTAGGGCGCGCAGAACCAGCTGAGGTAGGGCAGAGGGCCTATGGAGACCCACGTGGCCCTCCCCCTCAAGAACTCCTCGTCCTCTTGCGAGAGGCCGTCTTGATCCCCCACCACAATCAACGAATCGCGCGGGATAGACGCCCTATCTATGTCGATGCCCGACTCGTGCAGATAGAAGACGGGCCCGGCCCACCTCCCCACTATATCCCTCAGAGACGCCTCGTAGCGCCTCATGTTGGGCAACTCCCTGGCGAGCTCCCTGGCGCTTCTCGCCGAGGTCTGCTCGACCTCCACTACGACTCCGTCGCAGAAGGTCAGATAGACCCTCGACGCGCCGGCCCTCAAGGCCTCCAGAGCGAAGTCGAGGAGGACGTCGGCCCTCCCCTTGACCAAGGGCTCGGGCGGGAAATCCCGCCAGCAGGCTGTGTCTGACTTTATCAGGAAGCTCAAACCGCGAGCGGCGCCCTCTTCTTCCGCTCCTCCCTAGGCCTCACCTTTATTAGGCCGAAGAACACGGCGCAGTTTATGCAGTAGGTCCTCGTGATGTAGTACTTAGGTATTATGGCCCCCTGTTTCTCGAGCTCTCTGGCCAGATCCGGCGGGACGGGGCTGTAGGGTATGGTCACCCTCACGGCCTTGGACCTAGGTATCAGCTTGCCGCAGTTGTCGCAGTGTAGCGTCTGTTCGTGGCCCTTATCGCCCTTATGCCTCCCTCGATTCTTCCTCTTCTTCGGCATACAGCCCCAGAACCGGATCCCTTTATAAAACTTTGCGCCGGGCCCCGCGCGGCGAATGTATTAATAAAGGCGGGTGGAGGGCGCCGTGATCGAGAAGTTGCGGAAGTACGTAAACCTCGACAGAATCGGCGCGTACATACCCATACCCGCCGACGCCGTAACGGCCCTCTCCCTCGTCGTGGCCCTCCTCGGCGTCTTTTTGACATGGAGCGGCTGGCCTCTCTGGCCCTTCATAGCGGCTGTGGGGGCCCTCGACGTGGTCGACGGCGCGGTGGCCAGGGCGAGGGGGACCGCGGGGAGGCCGGGCGCCCTCTTGGACTCGACGTTGGACAGATATACGGACGCGTTGATCCTGCTGTACTTCTACCCCTCTGTCCCCCATCTGCTCGTATATGCCTCACTCGTGGGCACTTTCTTGATCAGCTACGTGAGGGCGAGGGCTGAGTCCCTCGGGCTCTCGATGAGGGGAGTCGGGTTCATGGAGAGGGCCGAGAGGATCCTCTACCTCCTCGCCGCGTCGCTCGTGGGCTTGTTCGCCAGAGAGGCCTTGGTCCCAGCCCTATACCTCTACGCGGCGCTCGTCAACGCGGCCGCCGCCTATAGGTTTCTGGCCGCCTACCGGGCCCTCAAGCGTTGAGGGCGCCCGCCGCGGGGGAAGCATTTTTAACGCCCCCGGTTCGGCCTACTATGAGCTTGGTGGCCAGGATATCCAACGGCAAAGTTGTCGAGAAGAGGGTCGTGGAGGAGAAGATCATGGAGGCGGTCAAGAAGGAGGGGGCGCGGTGGCTGGACAGATGGAACCCCGCCCTCTCCGACTTCATAATATTGAGGGATTTCGTGACCCTCAGCTACCAAGCGCCGATAACTAGAGAGTTGTTGGAGAAGATAAGGGAGTTCTCGCCGAAGAGAGTCGGCGACAAGATAGAGGTCACGGTGCCAGTCTTCGAGGTGGTGTACAACAGCACGTGGGCCGGCGACAACATGAGGATAGACGACGCGGTGGTCGTCGCGCCCCATATAGACGACGCGTCGGACGAGCAGATAATCAGCTCGGTGTTGCAGGAGTTCGCGGCCCCCGAGGAGGAATAGGCGAAACGGCCCCCGTCACCCGACCAGTTTCCCCACGCCCCTCAGCTCCTCCATGGTGAAGCCCAACGCCTCCAGCACCTGCTCCACAGTCGTCGCCATGAACTCCACGTATTTGCGGTCGTCTATCTCGTCTATACGGGCCAGCTGCACCGGCTTGACGCCTAGCGAGTCTCTGGTCTTCACATAGGCTATCACGTCGCCTTTGCCGAGCCTGACGCCCATCGCCTTACTCAAGAGCTCCGCGGCCTTGACGTGTTGCGGCTTGTTCTTGGTATATTCGTCCAAGTCCTTGTTAAGCGAGGTCTTTATCGCGAGCTTGTCCAGAGTTATCCTCTTCTCGCGTAGCTCCGACTCGTACTCCTTGACCAAGGCCGACACCTCCTCCCTCACTTTGAAGAGGTCGTCGAGGGTGTTGATGGCCCTCAACCTCTCCACTATGTCGTCCATGAGCTCCTTGACGAAGACGGGGGCGTTGCGCTTCTTGCCGACCAGCCCCTTTATCACGACGCCGCCGTCGGACGTGACGCCCAAGTAGTTCTTCTTGCGCCCGCTGAACAGCACGAACCTGTATATCTTGTCGAGGTCTATGTCTATGCCGAGCTGCGCGGCGTAGTCCACAAGCCCCTTTATCCTCTCGTCGGAGGCGCCCAACAAGAAGAGGCTGTCCGTGTCGCCGTATATCGGCTCCATGCCCAGCTCTATGGCCCTCAACACTGTGCTCGTCATGACGTATCTGGCCAACGCGGTCGTCAGCTCGGCGACTGGCGGGCAGTAGAGCGGGAACGTCTCGGCGCCGAAGACTCCGTAGGACGCGTTTATGAACACCTTCATCGCGCTCTGCACGACGTCGTAGAGGGCCTTCTCCTGCGGCGTCGGCGCGCTCTTTGCGAGCCGTTTGTAGACGTGGACTCTCAAGTCCCTCAAGATGCCCACCAACAAGCTGGTTATCCCCCTCCTCCCTTTACATATCCAGTGGGGAAGCTCGGCGATGGGCTTCTCGGCCCCCTCCTTGTTCTGGCAGTTGACAGTCTCGTAGGACAGATTCCACTTGCTTATAACGGAGGGGTAGAGCGAGGCGAAGTCCAGCACGTAGACGTTGAAGAAGACCCCCGCCGGCGGGTCCAAGACCACGGCCCCCGCGTATTTCTTGCCCTTGATTATCGCCTTGGTGTACGCCTCGCCTCTCGACTTTATTATATCCTCCTTGTTGGGTATCAGCCAGCCCCTCCTCCTGTGCTCGTAGTACAGCATGTTCCTGATCCAGGCCGACACTTGGGATCTGGTCAAGTCCTCGAGAGGCATCTTCGCTATCCTCGACAAGAGCAACATGAGCTTCATGACCAGCTCGTCGTTGTATAGGGTGAAGTAGAGGGTTATGAAGGCGTCGCGGAAGTTGTACTCGGCGAGCTCGTCGAGGGGCATGGAGGACACGACTCCCTGCCTCTCGACCTTGCCGACGCCGAGTATGGCCGATGCGATGGCGTCTAGGCCCCTCTCGCCTCTATAGACGCCGCCGAAGGCGTAGACCTCGACCGCCTTTATCGCGAAGAACTTGTAGAGGTCTATGTGGATGCCGGGGGCCACGGTGACGTAGTCCCTCCTGGCCACTACCGGTATCTCCTCTCTCTTGAAGCCGAGGGCGAGCGCTCTGTTGTAGAGATAGGGCATGTCGAAGTTGTCGCCGTTGAACGTCACCACTAGGGGGTACTGGACGATGGTCTTGAACACCTCGGCGACTAGGTCGTATTCGCTGTCGAAGAACATCACGTCGAACTCTGCGTCCGAGAGCGCCTTCAAGTCGACGTTGACGCCGGGCCTCCTCAAGAGGAGGACTCTGCGCAAGCCGTCGCTGCCGACGAGGGCCACAGAGACTATCTCGTACTCCGCCTCTCTGGGGTTGGGGACCTTGTTCTCTTGCGGCGTGAACACCTCGATGTCTATGGCCACCCTCTTTATGTGGGGTATGGGGGCCTGGAAGAGCGGTATCCAGTTGGCCGCCTCGGCCCTCTCGTCGTCCGAGGAGAAGACGCTGGAGAGGCTTTTGGCCACCTCCGGCGGTATCTCCACCTCCACGGGGATTAGGCCGTTGCCCTCGCTGCGGTACCACATGCCAGGTATGATCCCTCTGTCGAACAGATAGCTGTGGTGGTACTTTATCCTGGACTCCCAAGTCTTGGGCAACACGTCTCTGATAGACTTCCTACTCCCGCCTATGGATAGGGGGTCCTTGGCGTATACCTTAGTCATCACAATCTTCCTATCGGAGAGAGCGTCGTACTTCTCCACCGCCTCCATGTGGCTGAAGCCCGGATGCCTCAACACGTCGGGGAACTTCTCGGCGATTACCTCGGGGGGGAGGTCTGTCACGAGATACGGCCTATGTCCCGTGTTGTCGTACCAGTAGTAGACTATATCCCCCGCCGGGTCGTAGAGCTTCACCAAGGCCTTGCCCTCCGCCCCGTCGTAGGTGACCGAGAGGACTATCGACGGCGGTATGGAGGTCGATACGGCGCCCTTTATCTTAAACTCGGCCACCTCCTCCCCCTCAAACTCCCGGATCTCCTCGCCCTCCTCTAGGAACTCCTCTTCCTCAAAAGCCACGGATTTAAGGCCCTGCGTTATTTAAAAGCGTGTGCCAGACCGCGTAATATCTCCCGCAACGTCTGGGGCCGCCGCTGGAAGGAAAAGTTAATAAAGAGCCGCGTAGAGAACAATAATGGTCATTTACGTTTCGCCGCATAAGAACGAGACTAAGACCACAATGTCGACAGACCTCAAGAAAATCCTCCTCACAGAGGTTATTGGCGAGGTGATACAGGGCGTCACGATATTGGACTCGCGAGGCGTCCCGGTAATACACCATCTGCCGAATACGTTGACTGCGAAAACGCTTAGACAAGTCTCAAACCTCATCGAGCTGGTCAACATAATCAGGCAGAACCAAGACGAGAGCCTCGGCGATTTCCAGTACGTCATGGTGAAGTATATGAACTATAAAGTCGGTATATTCGAGTTGCCCAACAAGAAGGGCTGGCTGATCGTCTTTATAAACCCGCTTTGGCATATAGAGAATGTCATTCCGAAAATAAGGCAGTTTTCTCACAAAATAGCTCAAGTTATTGCCTAGAACGGCCCAACGCCTGGTGGGCTCTAGCGAGCTCGTTTCTAGCCAGCGCAAGTATTAGGTTCAGCTCCCCAGCGAGGACCGCCGACGCCACGATCTCGGCGAATTTGAGCGCGTTGACGCCGGGCGGGTCGCCCGACCCCGCGACCCCCAACATGGAGAGGGCCTCCCGTTGTGTCGGGAGCCCGGTACCGCCGCCGACAGTGCCGACCTCAAGGCTTGGGAGAGTAACCGATATGTAGAGCCCCTCCTCCCGCGGCTCGGTCCAGGTAATGCCCATGCTCGACTCGACGACTTGCGCCACGTCTTGCCCCGTCGCGATGAATATCGCAGTTATTATATTGGCGAAGTGCGCGTTGAAGCCGTAGGAATGGGCGAGGGCAGAGCCGAGGAGGTTCTTCCTCACGTTGACCTCGTGTACGGCCTCAGGAGTCACTCCGAGCCTCGACAGCGCCTCCCTCCTTATCAACGCCTCGGCTACGACCGTCTTGCCCCTCCCCATCAGGAAATTGACGGCGTTGGGCTTCTTGTCGACGCACATGTTCCCGCTCAACGCGACCAGCTCGGCCTTGGGGTAGCCCCTCTCTATGTATTTAGCGGCCGCCTCCGACGCTATGGTGGCCATGTTCATCCCCATGGCGTCGCCGGTCTCGAACACGAACCTGAGCCAGACGTTGTTCCCCACAACGAACGGCTGTATCTCCTTCAGCTTCCCGTGTCTAGTGGTGGACTCCGCGGCCCTCTTTATCTCCTCCCTATGGGCCTCGACCCACTTGACGAAATCCAAGGCGTCTATCAAGGACGGTAGCTTGAAGAGGGGCGCCCTCGCCATGCCGTCTCTGACGACCCTAGCCCTCGCTCCGCCGGACTCCGTCACTATCTTGGCGCCTCTGTTGACCGAAGCCACGAGGGCGCCCTCGGTCGTGGCCAGCGGTATGTAGAACATGCCTCTCGCGTACTCCCCCTCGACTAGCAGAGGCCCGGCCACGCCTATCGGTATTTGGGCGGCGCCTATGGGGTTCTCGATATTTCTGCCCACCGCCTTGTTGAAGTCTATCACGGTGGACCCTATGGCCTCCAGCTTCACGCCCAGCTTCCTCTCCAGGAACCTCCTCCTGTACTCCGCCGCCTTGTTGGAGTCGCCCAACTCCTTGTCGAGCTCGTGTAGCTTCAGCTTCCCGCTGTCCAGGGCCTCGATTATTTCCTCCACTCAACTTTTTAATACGTTGTCTTATCAAGTTTTCGATGCAAGACGTATGGGTAAACGGCACGGCCATGATGCAGACAGGCCGCCACTACAACCTGAACATCGACGAGATGGCGGCGAGAGTCCTCGACGAGGCTCTAAAAGACGCCGGCTATCCGGAGCTGGACGCCCTCTTCGTGGCGTCGGCGACCGCCGAGCAGGCGGATAAACAGCAGATGTTGGGGGCCTACATAGCCTCGCGGCTGGGCCTCGACAAGATAGCCACTTACAGAGTCGAGAACGCCGACGGCTCTGGCGGCTCGGCCCTCATGGCGGCCGCCATGGCGGTTAGGTCGGGCCTCTACAACTGCGTCGCGGTGGTCGGCGTCGACAAGCCCAACGACGTCCTTTCAAACCAGCAACAGGACATATACTCGACCGCCACAGACAGCGTCTACGAGCGGTATTTCGGCGTGACCCCAGCGGCGCAGGCCGCGCTTATGGCCAAGATGTATCTGGCCAAGTACGAGTACAAGTACGAGGACCTAGCCCTCTGGCCCGTCCTCATGCACAAATACGGCGCCTCGAACCCCTACGCCTATATAAGGAAGCAGGCGAAGGTTGAAGACGTCCTCGACAGCGAGCTGGTCAGCGACCCCTTGAGGCTGTACGACGTGGGGCCTATGGCGGACGGCGCCGCCGCGGCCGTTCTGTGTAGCAGAAAGGGCGTGGCGAAAGTGTTGGGCATGTGGAGCTCCACCAACGCCGTGCCCTTCAACGCAAGGCAGGAGTACGACGTGCTGTACTCGGCCAGAGAGGCCGCCGAGAGGGCCTACAGAATGGCCGGCGTGACGCCGCGCGACGTGGCTACCGCCGAGGTCCACGACTCCTATTCTATATTGGGCGTCCTCGCGGTCGAGGCCCTCGGCCTGGCCCCGCGCGGCGGGCTCCTCGCCTCGTTGAGGTCGGGCGCCGAGGTCAGGGTCAACCTCAGCGGCGGCCTGAAGAGCAGAGGGAACGTTATGGGCGCCACCGGCGTCTACCAAGCCGTAGAGGTGGTCTGGCAACTTATCGGCAGAGGGCCCTTCAAGAGAGTCGACGGCTCTATAGGCGTGGTCCACTCCATGGGCGGCGTCGATAGGACTTCGACCGTTGTCGTTCTGGGGTTATAGCAAAAGATATTAACGAGTATGAGCTAGGCTCTATGGAACACGAGTCGGTTCCCCTATACTGGCGCAACATACCTAGCTATTACCGCCTCGTGGCCAAACGGTGTAGGAAATGCGGCGAGGTCTACTACCCGCCGGCGGTCAAATGCCCCAAGTGCGGGTCGGCGGAGCTGGAGGACTTTCAACTGCCCCACGAGGGGGAGCTGGTGGAGTTCACAGTGTTGAGGTCGGTCCCCACAGACTTCCTCAAACAGAAGCCGTTGGTGATAGGCCTCGTGAAGCTGGGCCCCGTCAAGGTGCTCGGCCAAATAGTCGACGCGGCGCCGGAGAAGTTGAAGGCCGGCCAGAAGATGGAGGTGGTCTTCAGACGCGTGGTCGTGGACGGGAAATACGGGCTCGTGATGTACGGGTACAAGTTTAGGCCGAGGCCATGAGGACCGGCATAGTCTCCTGGGGGGCCTACATACCCAAATACAGGATAAGGACCGAGGACATCGCCGCTACTTGGGGCGACGACCCCACCAGGATCGTGGACCTCTATCTGGTCTACGAGAAGAGCGTGGAGGGGTATGACGAGGACGCGGTGACCATAGCCACGGAAGCCGCCAGAAGGGCTCTCAGGAGAGGCAACGTCGACCCCAAGAGGATAGGGGCCGTGTACTCCGGCACAGAGTCCAAGCCATACGCCGTGAAGCCCATATCGTCTATCCTGATCGACGCCCTCGGCCTCACGAACAACGTATTCACTGTGGACATGGAGTTCGCCTGTAAGGCGGCCTCCGACGGGATAGTCGCCATAGCCGGCCTCGTTGATTCGGGCAGGGTGGAGTACGGACTTGCCGTAGGCACGGACACGTCCCAAGGCGAGCCGGGGGAGCACCTGGACTACTCGGCCAGTAGCGGCGGAGTCGCCTACGTCATAGGTAAGGACGGCGTGGCGGCCGAGTTCGAGGCTATATACACCTACAACTCCGACACGCCCGACTTCTGGCGCAGGGAGGGCTCTCCGTACCCCATGCACGGGGAGGGCTTCACGGGAGAGCCGGCCTATTTCAGACACGTGGTCGGCGCCGCCAAGGGCGTAATGGAGAAGTACGGCTACAAGGTGTCCGACTTCGCCTACGCCATATTCCACCAGCCCAACGGGAGGTTCCCCATGCGCGCGGCCTCCATGTTGGGCTTCCCGCCCGAGAAGGTCAAGCCGGGGATAGTGGTGACCCACATAGGCAACACCTACAACGCGTCTGCCTTGATGGGCCTCGCCAGAGTCCTGGAGCAAGCGAAGCCGGGCGACAAGATCTTGTTGGTGACCTTCGGCTCGGGCGCCGGCTCCAACGCGTTCGTCCTAAACGTGACCGACGTCGTTCTGGAAAGGCAGAGGGCAGACGTCCCCAAGGTGGACGACATGATAGCCGACAAGATATACATAGACTACGCGACATATCTCAAGAATAGGAAGATGGTAAAACTCTTCGAATAGGCCGGTAATACCTTTTTTATAGTCCCCAAGATTAAAAACCCGTGCGCCTCTCGTTATATGCCCCGCCGCCAGACGGACAAGGTCCTCCAGAGGAAGGACCAGATACTGGAGTTGCTGAAGAAGCACGGGGAGCTCACCACCAGCGCCATAATGAGGCTCACCGGCATGAGCCACAGCCAGATCTTCTACGTGTTGAAGATGTTGGAGAAGGAGGGGTTCATAAAGGAGGTGCGGCGCGGGAAGATAGCCTATTGGCGCCTCAATGTTGAGCAAGAAAGCGGACTTAAAGAACAGTGAGCTTCTAGGCGTCCTCGCGGCCTCGATACTCTGCGCCAAACAGGGTTGCGAGGCGGACGGGCCGGAGATAGCCATAGGGCCGCTCAGCCTAAGGCTCTACCAAGGCCAGGCGAGGCAGGAGGCGAAGAGGGAGCGGAAGGGCCAGTTGAGCCTGCTAGACCTCGCCGGAGGGAGGGCCCGACAAGAGGCGCCTAGGCCGAAGCCCGTCGAGAAGCCCAGACAGCCCCGGGAGGCTAAGAAGGAGCCGACCGCAGAGAGCCGGCCCAAGCCCGTAGCCCAGGCAGAGAGGAAGGAGCCGGCGAAGGAGGAGAGGGAGAAGGCCGAAAAGGCCGAGGCGGGCCCGTCGGAGGGCCGGAGCGAGCCAGCAACGGGGGCCGGCCCGGCCGGAGGCAAGATCGACCTGGCCTACCTGGCGGATACGGCCTCGGACGTCTTGGGCCTCGACGCGCGGGAGGCGAGGCGCCTCCTCGAGGCGGTTCTGCTCTACCTCTCCAACTATCCCAGCGTCGGCCTTCTGAGGTTTTTCGAGGATCTCAAGAGGGCTACCAAGGCCGATCCCGAGGTGTTGAAGAAAGTGCTGAACATCTTGAGGTCCTACGACATAGTGGAGCTCCACGAACTGGGCGTGGTGAATCTGAAGAAGAGGGTGGAGTTGAAAAGGGAGACCAAGCTTTAGCTCGCCGCGCGGCGCGCCGGGATGTAGGCCTCAGTCCTGTGGCCCTTGACGACCAGCACGAGGTCGCCTTTGTCTCTAAGGGCTCTGAGAGCCTTCCGGGCCACGGTCATCTTGACCCCGTACTTGCTGGCCACTTCGTAGACCGTCACTATAGGCATCGACTGTATATCCTTCGAGAGGGCCTCAAGCAACTTGTCGAAAGCCGACTGCGCCGGCCTTTTAGGCCCCGCCTCCTCCTTCTTCTTGGCCTTAGCTTGGGCTTGTTGTTGCTGTTGTTGGGCCTTCTCGGCCTTCTTGGCGAGCTGGCTTAGGGTAGGCCTTTTCTTCCCGCCCACTGGCCACGGTACGCGGAATTATATAAAGCTTTGCGCAGAACCTGCCAGGCGCCGGCGTCGGCGCGTATACGCGCTGTGCCGGGGAGGAGGCGGAAGTTTTAAAGCCTACGTATTTAAATAGAGTTTAAAAAGTGGGTATGGAATCTTCTAAAAGGCAGGGCCCTACTCACAAGATAGAGAACATAGTGGCGACGGTCAATCTCGGCGTCGAGCTCGACCTGGAGCAGCTGGCGGAGAAGTTGCCCGTGGCCGAGTACAACCCAGACCAGTTCCCCGGCCTTATCTTGAGGCTCACCAAGCCGAGGATCTCCGCCTTGATTTTCAGGACGGGCAAGATGGTGTGCACCGGCGCCAAGAACGAGAACGATCTGAAGAACGCCGTCCACGCCTTGGTGAAGCTCTTGAACGACCACGGCGCTAACGTGCCGCTCAACCCCGAGGTCCAAGTACAGAACATAGTGGCCTCGGGTAGCCTAAACGCCGAGGTCGACCTAGAGCAGGCGGCGCTGTTGTTGGAGAACGCCATGTACGAGCCGGAGCAGTTCCCCGGCCTAATCTACAGAATGACCGATCCCAGAGTCGTCGTCTTGATATTCGGCAGCGGCAAGATAGTGTGCACCGGCGCCAAGTCCGAGAAGGACGTCGCGGTGGCTGTCCAGCAGCTCTACGACAAGCTTAGGGAGATAGGGGTGCTCTACGTCGAGGAGGGCGGCGGCGAGGAGGCCGAGGAGCTTGAGGAGGAGGGCGAGGAGGAAGAGTGATAGGCCTCTATGCAGAGAAGATAATAAGGACGGACCTACCCCTACTTGTCCCCATCTGCGAGGCCGTAAAGCCGAACGTCATCCCCTACGTTGACGACGACCTAGCGTGCCTCGTGGAGGCTCTTAGATCGGCCTACTCGGCCGTGGCCTTGAGGACCAAGAACAAGGTCGCGGTGAGGCTGGCGGCCGAGATCAGACCCGACGTGCTGATTCTCGTAGACGGCTTGGCTATAAGAGGGAGGCGCGTCAAGCCTCTGCTGAGGCCCGGAGCCGCGGCGCGAGGGTACTACCTCGTGGAGAGTCGGGAAGAGCTTAGGAGGATCGACGGCGCCCTCGCCGAGGGCCTATTCCTAAACGCCGACAGCTTCGACCAGACGTGGGTCGAGGAGGCCCTCCGCGGCCGCCTAAAATGCGACGGGTGCTCCACCTGCGGGCCCGTGGATCTGCTGGTCTGCAACGCCTACAGGGAGGTCGAGGTCGTCTAGCCTTTTACCTTAAGCGTCTCGCCGGGCCTCATCACGTAGACCTTGCTGCTGGACACAGCCTCCACTCTGGCCTTGAAGTCCTCGGGGTCTTGTTTGATGACCGGGAAGGTGTTGTAGTGCATGGGCACGACCGACTTGGCCCTCAAGAGCTGGACAGCCCAGGCAGCCTCGCGGGGCCCCATGGTGTAGAAGCCCCCTATGGGGAGCAGAGCCACGTCTATGTCGAACATCTTGCCTATGAGCTCCATATCGCCGAAGACGCCGGTGTCGCCGGCGTGGTATACGTTGCCCTCCGGCGTGGATATGACGAAGCCTGTCGGGGCGCCTCTATTGGCTGTGTGCAACGCAGGCGTCATGTACACCTCCACGCCGTCCCCCAACTTGACGGTGCCCCCTATGTTCATCCCTATGGTCTGCGCCTCCGGAATCCCCTTCTCGGCGACCTCCAGCGAGAGCTCGAAGGTGCCGACTATCGGCGCGCCGGTCTTCTTAGATATGTCGACCGACTCGCCTAGATGGTCCAGATGGTCGTGTGTAACGAGTATATAGTTCGGGCGCAGCGCGACCACCTCCTCCACAGTGGTCGGCGAGAGCGGGTGGGTGGCCCACGGGTCTATCAATATCTTCAGGGAGCCCGCCTCAACCAGGAAGAACGAGTGGCCGAACCACCTCAACTGCATATCGGATCCCGAATGCTGTTTTATAAGTTCTCACCCGACTATTTCTTCAGATCTAGGCGTATGGCGCGGGCATGGGGGGCGTATATGGACACCTGGTACCCTTTAGCCTCCGCGGCTGCCGCTATCTCCTTAAGCGTTGAGAAGGGCATGGGCTTGAGCAACACGAGCTTGAGGCGGTACGTCTTGTTTTTGGGGTCGTAGATGACCTTGGCGTACTTCAACGGCTCCTTGGCCTTCGCCTTCACGAGCTCCAAAAGCGCGTTGACGTCCTCCACGCCCCATCCTCCGGTCGGCCTTATATCAATTGTTTGTTGAAGATCGAGGCGAGGAGGTGGTCCAGCTCAGGCGCCGCGTCGTACATATCGCCGTTTATGGAGAAGCCGCCCGGCTCCTTGACCTCGAAGACCTTCCACGGCCCTCTGCCGAATTTCGCCAAGACGTACGCCTTGCCGCCGGCCCGCGACGCGAAGTCCAGAAGGCCCTCCACCTTCTCCGCCTCTATCCTTATGGCGGATCTCTTCGCCCTATATTTGAGCTCCATGACTAGGACCCTGCCTCTACAGATCGCCACCACGTCGGGCACGAACCTCTTCCTCACGCCTCCCCCCGAGGAGCAACCGCGCAGCACGGCGCAGCCTCTCTCCCACAGCAGATTGGCTATAGACCTCTCCTTGGATGCGCCCTTTGCTTTGGGGCTCGTCACGACCGAGGCCGCGCCTGTATTAAAATCAGTGGTTGTGTGATACCGGAGGAGCAAGGCTTTAAATAGGGAATGGGTTGTGGAGCCATGTCCGAATCGTTCGACGTGGTGGTCGTCGGCGCCGGCACGGCCGGCGCCTACACCGCCTACAACCTCGCCAAGAGGGGCTTCAAGGTGGCCTTCATGGACTCCAAGAGCGGCGATAAAGTCGGCGTCAAGACCTGCGGAGATGCCTTGGGCAAACACCACGTCGATAGGATGGCCCGCTTCCTCACGCCAAACCCCAAGATATTTGTCAACGAGATAAAGGGCGTCGAGCTCTTCAGCCCCGACATGAGGACTAAGTACGTCATAGCCGGCGAGGGCTACATGCTCGACCGCTTCAACTGGGGCAAGTGGCTCGTGAAGGAGGCCGTCAACGCAGGCGCCGCGTTCTTCGAGGGCCACACCGCGGTCGCGCCGATATTGGAAAACGGCCATGTGGTCGGCGTGAAGGCCACCGACAACCGACAGGGAGTGCACAAGGAGTTCAGGGCCAAGGTTGTCGTAGACGCGTCGGGCTCCGTCGGCGTTATCAGGACCAAGCTCCCCGACACGTGGCCCATCTCCGAGAGGCTCCACCCAGAAGACGTCTCCCACGCCTATAGGGAGGTCTTCTACATAGAGGACTCGGTGGAGAACCCCCAGTATATCAAGATCTACTTGGACCAGACCATATCGCCGGGAGGCTATTGGTGGGATTTCCCCTACTCCTCCAACTTCGTCAACGTGGGGCTAGGCATATGGGGCGTCCTGAAGATAAACCCCAACGCGAACTACAAGAAGTATCTGGAGCCCCGGTACAAGATAAAGGAGAAGGTCCACATGGGCGGCGGGTTCATACCGACGCGTCGTCCTCTCAAGTCGCTGGTGGGCAACGGAATACTGGCTGTGGGCGACGCGGCCGCCGCGGTCAACCCGCTCCACGGAGGTGGCATCGGGCAGGCCTTGCTGACCGGCGAGCTGGCGGCCAAGGCCATAGAGCGGGCCTTCTCGCAGGGGAGGTTCGACACGACGGCGCTCTGGAGCTACAACGTGGACTACATGAACGAGTGGGGCTATAGACAAGCCCAGCTCGACGTGATAAGGCTAATGCTCCAGACGCTCGACAACGACGACCTGAACTTCGGCCTCTCCCGGAAGTTGCTGACCGAGGAGGACGTCTTGGACATATCATCGCGCGGCGTGACTCTCTCAGTCGTCGACAAGATGAGGATAGCGTTGCAGTTCGCAACGAGGCCCGGCCTCTTGATGAAGCTGTACAACGCCATGCAGTACGCCAAGAGGATAGGCGATATGTATCTGGACTACCCGAGGAGCCCCGAGGGCTTGGACAGATGGCACGATAGGGTAATGGAGGCCTACGGGGAGTACCGCAGGAAGATAGGGCTCGGCCCAATGCCGACGTGATAGAGGAGGAGATCGTCGAGTACTACAGACTGCTCTATCTGAGAGGCCAGACCACCCTCCTCAGCGGCAACATCAGCGCCAGGCTCGGCGACCTCGTCGTCATAACGCCCACATCGGCGCCTAAGCCCCTCCTGAGGCCCTCGGACCTCGTCTACATAGATCTAGACGGCAGAGTGGTCAAGGGCGAGAGGGCGCCGTCCTCGGAGTGGAGGATGCACGTGGCGATATACAGGCGGAGGCCCGACGTGGCGGCCGTGGTCCACACCCACGCGGTGTTGCCGACGGTCCTAGCCGAGAGGATAGAGGCCGACCTCCTCCTGGAGAGCGAATCGTACCTCGGAGGGGGGATAGCGGTGGTGCCGCCTATCAAGCCCGGGACTTGGGAGCTGGCTGAGGCCGTGGCGGAGGCCCTCGCCAAGTCCAACGTGGCGATAATGAAGAAGCACGGCGTAGTCGCGGTGGGCCCCAGCCTGGCCGAGGCGGTGAATAGGGCCGAGGTGGTGAACGACCTGGCCTTGGCCACCCTCGCGAGGATATGGCTAGGCGGAGGCCCGTAGTCCTCGGCTACCTAATTGCGTTGGCCGGGGTGGAGGGCCTGCCGCCGTCCGAGGCGGCCAAGGCCTTGGGCATATCGAGGCAGGGCCTCCACAAGGCGTTGAGGAGGTTGAGGGCCGCCGGATATGTGGAGGAGGGCCCCTACATAAAAATCGCCGAGGCCGGCCGCGAGGTTCTGAAGGAGGCGTTGAGGAGCCTCATGGCGTATTTCGGCATGTCGGGCATACGGCTCGAGGGCTACGTGGCGAGAGGCCTCGGCGAGGGGGCCTTCTACGTATCGCTGGAGGGCTACCGGAGGCAGATCGAGGAGAAGCTTGGCTTCACGCCGTATCCCGGCACCCTAAACGTCGTCCTGACGGCGGACAGCCTCATATATAGGCGCTACCTCGAGGCCCTCCCCGGCATATTGATAAAGGGCTTCTCGGACGGCGTGAGGACGTACGGCAACGTCAAGGCGTTCAAGTGCAAGGTCGGCGGGATAGACTGCGCCTTGCTGGTCATAGAGAGGACCCACCACGGGCCGGAGGTCGTCGAGATAATCGCGCCGGTCAGATTGAGAGACGCCTTGGCCCTCAACGACGGCGACCCCGTCTCAGTAGAGGTCCAGTTGTTGTAGCGCGTTACCTTTAATAACGGGGCGGCGTAGCCCTAGTGTCTTCGATAGAGCTGGGGCTCGTGGTCAGCGGCGCCACAATATCGTCGATACCGGTCCAGATATACAGACAGGCGGAGCGATACGCCCAGGAGGAGCAGATGGTGGCCGTCAGAGACGCGGCCGACCCAGACGTAGTGGTCGTCGGGTTCCTCCGCAGAGTCACCAAGCTGGAGCCGATAGTCAGAGATAGGGTCAGGACGCCTTATGTGGACAGGCCCGACATGCTGGACTACGGCGTCTTGTTGCCCTACACGACGGCCGTGGTGAAGCCGTACGTGGAGCTGGACCCCTCCGGAGGGCTCAGAGAGGTCGAGCACATACCCACCCCCGGCTCCAGAGTGTTTCTCCTCAAGGGAGGCCCTCCGGTGAGGGTTCCGCCCGAAAGGGCGGCGGTGGTGGGGGCCCACAAATATTCGGGCTGGGAGGTGCCGCTGGATTTGGCCTACCTATCGCACCACGTGGGGGTGTTCGGGGCCACCGGCATGGGCAAGTCCAGGCTTATCAGGGCCCTTCTGGGCGAGGTGGCGAGGAGAGACGTCAGAGTTGTGGTGTTCGACCACACAGGCGTCGACTACGCCCCCTACTACGACAACGTCGTTAGGTCCTCGGAGATAAGGATACCGCCCAACGTCCTGGCGTCTGTCATAGCCAAGCTCGCCGAGCTTCCCTGGCAGAGCTACGGGGAATATATCGAGATAGCCACCATGACCTTCGAGGGCCAGTGGAGCAAGGACGCCTATCTGGCCCACGTAAGGAGGACCATGAAGAGGCTCAACGCCCGCGACACGACCACCGAGAGGGTCGAGCTCTTCATCAAGCAGCTGGTAGACCCCGACTTCTTCGCCGCGTTGAACAAGAGGGTGAAGTCCCCGGCCGACGTCCTGAACTCCCGGCCCTATCCAGTCGTCGTGGATCTCAGCTACGACACAGACCTCGCGGTCAAGCAGGCGATAGTGGCCTCGATAATAGAGGAGGCGTGGGCCGAGGTGAGGAAGGCCAGAGAGCCTAGGCCGACAGTCTTCGTCATAGACGAGGCCCAGAACTACGCGCCCTCCGGCTGGGCCATATCGAAAGACCCCATAGAGACCACCGCCAGAGAGGGGCGGAAGTGGGGCCTCTCGGTAATACTGGCGAGCCAACGGATAGCGGGCGATATAGACCCCTCGATAAGGGCGAATCTGGGGACCGTCTTCTTCAGCAGATTGACCGCGCCGACAGATCTGAGGGAGATCTCGGCCTATTTAGACCTAGCGGACGTGAGCGAAGGCGTCTTGACCCAGCTACAGCCCAGGGAGTTCTTCGTCACGGGCCTCATGAACCCGTTGAGGAAGCCCATACTGTTGAGGATAAGGGAGGTCTAGGGCACGCGCTCACATAAGACTAGCTACAACATAGGAAAAAGGAATATATAGTTATAGATTTGCTACTTTAATTGAGTTATTAATTTGTTTTCTCTTTCTTCTCCTCCTTCTTTACTTTACTCGGAGGCGTGCACATGTATGCACAATCGAGTCTATATATTAAATTTTTCGCAAAGTGCTATTTTTGCACACACAATATTTTTAAGGGAGACGCGAGTGCGGGGGCATGCCGGGGTGCTCGAGTGTCTGCCCCACCTCGAGAAGTTCATCAGAGAGGGACGCTACGTAGCCGACGGGGCGTCTGCAAGCTGCTTCTCGGCGCTGTTCCTCAGAGAGGTGAAAGCAGGCGAGACGTTGAGGGTCGAGGACCTCTACCCCCAGCCCGACGCCCGCCGCGTCTACGACAGACCTCTGGATCTGTTGTTGGGCGGCTGGCCTACGCCTCTGTTGAAGGTCGGGGAGGCCCCCAGGGAGGCGTGGGCAAAGCTCGAGTGGTACAACCCCTTCAGCAGAAGCATCAAGGACAGGACGACCTACGCCCTGGTGAGGTCCGTCGAGGGGGATAGGCTGGTTGAGGTTTCCAGCGGCAACGTCGCCATCGCGCTCGGCGTCTTGGGAATTCTCCTCGGGAAGAAGGTCAAGATATACCTCCCCTCTGCCGCGAAGTACGTGGAGCCCGTGCTGGACGTCTTGGGGGTCGAACACGAGGTGCTGGACGTCACGATGACCATAGAAGCCCTCGAGCACATAAAAGGCGACGTCGCAAAGGGCGCAGTCCACACCAACCAGTTCGAGAACGACGCCAACTTCTTCATGCATATACGGACCGCCGTCGAGATAGACTGGCAGCTCTCGTCGAGGGGGATCAAGCCGAGCTACGTCATAGCGGGCGCCGGCACGTCGGGCCACTCGGCGGCTCTGGGCTTCTACTTCGGCGCCAAGTACGGCGCCAGGCTCGTAGCGGTCCAGCCCAGCGACTGGATACCCGGCTTGAGGAGGACCGAGAGCGGCATGAAGTGGATAAAGTACGTCCCGGCAGAGGTCGTGGACGTCTCTTTCGAGCAAGCGCTGGAGGGGATCAAGACGCTGGCCAGAAGATACGGCCTCCTCGCAGGCCTGAGCTCCGGCGCCGTCTACTTCGAATACCTACGGCGTAGGTCCGAGGGCGTCTACCTGATGGTGTTTCCAGACGATATATACAAATACCTAGATCTATTGAAATATAAATAAAAGGATTTACGCTAAAGCCCGCCAGTGCACAGCTCGTATATAGTCAAGACCTCTGTCCTCGTCCGGGCATACTGCCACAGCTCCATGTCGTACGTCACCAGCGGCACGCCTAAGGTCGAGGAGGCGGCGACGAGCGATTCGTCCACGAGGCCCAGCCTGCCGGGAAACAAGCCGGCTTTAGGCACGTGGATCTCTTCCAGATCTCCCGACGAGTTGAGCTGGAGGACGGCGGCTCTGGCTGCGACTGCGGCGTACGGCCACCGCCTGGACACCAGCCCCTCAAGGGCCTCGGCCAACGCCGAGGGCGTCGTGTAGACTTTTGCGTAGCTTACGGCTATCAGAGCGCAGAGCCAGAGATCCTCGCCGACGCCCGCATCTCTGCCGAGCTCCACCGCTTGGCGCAACGCCCCTATCTGGTACAATACGCGCGCGGCGAGCAAGCCGGTGTCTACTACTGCGCCTCTCTGTAGTCGAGGATGCGGCATTTCTCGTCCACGGTCGCCACGGCCTTGATCTCCCTAGGCGGCACTCCCAACACTGCCGATATATAGACGAAGTATATCTCCACCTTCCAGACGCCGCCGTCCTTCTCGGCCTTCACGACCCTGAAATTCGGCGGCAGGAATCCCACCATCTGCTGGATGTATGTCTTCAGCCTTAAGGTCACCGCCGCGACGTCGACGCACTCTCCCTCGACAAGTTGCACGTAGGGCGATCCACGCCATAATTTAACGTTTCTACCACAAAGGCGGCTGAGCCTCTACAGCCGGTACGCGAAGAGGATGTATTTGCCGTAGAGCTTGGCGAACCCCTCAGGCCTTAGAGCGGTCACGTCCCCCTGCGAGCCGACCTTGGCCGAGCCGAAGGAGAAACGGCCGACGTAGAGGCCGTCCCCCACACAGGGCCTGGCCCTCTCGAGCAACAGCCCGGCGGTGGCCCGCACGCAGATCCAAGGATCGTCGGGGAGGCACGCGAAGCCGCCGGTGCGGCCCAAGGCCTCTTCGAGGGCCTCCTCGGCCTCCCGGCCCTCTAGACACCTCGACGGCTCCGCGCGTTCGGGGACGCCGCCCCACAGCTCCAGGACCGGCTCGAAGCCGACTTTCTGGACGAGCGATATGCTCGGCTTATTCCACTCGGCCACAATAAGGGTGGCCAACGAGGCGCCCGCGCCTCTCGCCTCGTCTATTAGGTGCTCTGTGACGGCCTTGCCGACGCCTCTGCGTCTGTACTCCGGGCGGACTCTCAGCCCCTGGAAATAGGCCGTGTCGCCTACGACCAGCATGCGGGCGGCGGCGACCACGACCCCGTCGAGCTCGGCGACGTACGCCGTGCCGTCGGCCACCCATCCGGGGAACTCCCTGTGGACGTAGTCGCCCCACTCCCACGTGTTCCTCGTGAACTCCGCTACGGCCGGGACGTCCTCCGGCCGGGCCTTGCGCACGATCATCTCTCGAGCAGGAGGACGAATACGTCGCCCTCCTCGGCGCCCAGTATCTTCACGTCGTTGAGAGCGGCGAGCCTCCTGAGCATTAAATAACAGGTGTAGTCGTCTGTCACCACCCTGAACTGGCTTCCCTGCGGGGCGGCCGCCAGCCTCGCCGCCACCTCCTTAAGGGGGTCGGGACACGCCTTGCCCCTCACGTCTATCTCCTCCATGCGCTAGAAGACGACTACGCTATTTACGTTTTCAAGGAAGCTGAACATGGACCCCACCCCGTCGGCCAGCCAGAACTCGGAGACGCCGTAGGCCTTGGCCACCGTCTCGCATATGTAGATCTTAACCTCGCCGAGCTCCTTGGCGTCGGCCAATATCCTCCGCCAGTCCATCGACTCGGGCAGGTCCGGCCCGGCGTAGCCTTGTCTGGAGAAGGCCTTGACGGCCCTCCCCGTGACGAAGACCGCGACAGGCTCGCCGCGCGCCACCAGCGTGGCCACGTACGTCGCGAAGGCGTAGAGCCTCTCGGGCTCGTCGGCCTCCAATATCACCCCCTGCACGGATCTTCCCAGATATGGGGAGAAAAACAGCGCGGTCAGTGCAACATTTGCCCTATCTTGCTGAAGGCGTACCAGAACGGGTCCTCGCGCGGGTGGGCTATGGGCTCCGCGGCGCCGCCCCTCCTCCTCAAGACCACGCCGGGACCGCCGGCCTTAACCTCCCCGATCACGCCGGCCTCTATCCCCTCCTTCCTGAGCGCCTCGACCACCTCCTCGCCTCTGTCCGTCGCTATTATCAAGGTGCCCTCCGATATGGAGCTCCAGGGGTCTATGCCCACGGCCTTGGTCAGCTCGGCGACTGCCCTCTTGACGAACAGCCGCTCCTCGTACACCTCTATCTTGACGCCGCTCGCCTCGGCGATCTCCACCAAGGCGCCCCAGACGCCTCCCTCGGTGGCGTCGTGCATGGCGTGGACGCCGATCCTCGACGCTATGAGGCCGTCGCGCCAGCAGGACATCTGCCAGTAGAGGTCGTACGCCTCCTGGAACACGTCGGGGGCCAGCCTGGCCTTGAAGTAGTCGGGGTAGAAGTTGGCGAGCAGGGCGGTGGCCTCTATAGCCGGCCCCTTGGTCATCACTATCTGGTCGCCGGGCTTAGCCCCCCTCGTCGTGACCAGCCTCTCCTTGGGCCCTATGCCGAACATCGTGAAGCCGCCGAGCATGGGGTAGTCGGTGCCCTCGTACCGGCCCGTATGGCCAGCGACAACCGACACGCCGATCTCCGCCATGGCCTCGTGGAGGCCCTCCCACATCTCGGCGAACTGCTCGTCCGTCATGGACACGGGCAAGTTGAGGTCTATGGCGGCGTACTGCGGCGGGATCCCCGACGTCATCACGTCGCTGGCGAGGATATGCACCGCGAACCACGCCGCCTTCTTGAAGCCGAACTGGGGCACTATGAACACGGGGTCTGTCTTGACGACTAAAACCCGCCCGTCGCCTAGATCTATCGCCCCCACGTCGACTCCGTGTTGCGGCGGGACCAACACGTCGGGCCTCTTGGCGCCCAGCCTGGGGTATATAACCGAGTCGAAGACGTCGCGCGTTATCTTGCCCAGCTTCATAAGCCACAAATCCGGATTCCATATATAACTTTTGAAATGAGCCGGTCGAGCCCGTTGCGGGGAAGATTTTTATAGATGGAGACGCCCAGCGACCATGAAGGTCCTCGCGGTAGCCGTAATAGCGGCCGCCGTCGTCGTCCTCGGCGGCGTCTTGGCGTACTTCCTCGTGTTGCGGGGCGGATCGGGCCAGCCGCAGAGCTCCGGCATAGCCTACTTCTGCGCGGGCTTCTCGCCGGCGCCTTTCCAGGCGATACAGCTGGCGGAGTCGGGCCAGCTCCAGAGCACCGTGACCTACCAAGGCCAGCCCATGTGCGTCGGCGCCAAGCTGTCACGCCAGCAACTGCAGTACCTCAAGAACTTGACGTCGACGTCCCTACTGGTCGGGTCTAAGGACGCGAAGGTGGTAGTCATAGAGTACCTCGACCCGACATGCCCATACTGCGCCTTGTTCGACGCCCAGTACGGCGCTCTCCTCAATCAGTACATCCAGAACGGCACGGTCCTCTACGCCGTGCGCTACTTCCCGACGCACGTGATCGGCTATTTGCAACAGGGGCCGCCCCAAGCGTTCGCCGCCGGCGTTGAGGCATGGCTGGCGCTCCCCTGCATATACAACAAGGCGGGAAGCACAGCGTTTCTAGACGCTCTGCATACGATATACGGAATAGCGGCGATGTACATAGCCAACTACCTCCAGACAGGCAACGCCACGGCGCTGAACGTATACCCTCTGGCCGAGCTCTCCTACATCAATTCCCAATATCCGCAGTGCGTCGTGAACGCGTCGGGCTCGCAACTGGTCGACATAGTGCAGAGCGCCGACAACGCGGTGGCGGCAGAGGCCAAGGCTTTAGGCATACCCAGCGACATGCTGGGCACCCCGCTCTTCGTCATATACAGTAGCTGATTTTTCAATAGGTTGAAAAATATATAAGCGCGTAGCCGCAGGCGGCCGTGTCGGTGCTGAGGAGGCTGTACCTATACTCCGCCCTCCAGAACTTCGCCAACTCGCTCTACAGCCCCTTCGTGAGCTTCGTGGCTGCCTCGACCGGCGTGCCGCCTCTGTTGCTCGGCGTCGTCTCGTCGGCGGGCACGGTCTTCAACAACATATCGGCGTTTCTCGCCTCGTTTAGGAGGTGGCGGCCGCTCAAGCTCATATTATTCGCCAACGCCGCGTCGGCCGTTGCCTTGGTCCTCATGGCGGCGTTCGCCGAGGTGCACGCGGCCTATACGGCCATGTACGCTGTGGTTACCGCATCTCTGGGGATCTCGGGCTACGGCTGGTCCCTCATCATGGAGCAGTACAGCAGGGAGAGGAGGGGGATATCTCTCGCCGAGTTCTCCTTCTACTCCACCCTCGGCGGCCTCGTGGCCACGTTGATAACCGGCTTCTTGATACGCGACGACCCCCTGGCGATTAGGCTGGCCCTCTACGCGGCGGCGGCCTTGACCGCGGCCAACACGGCCCAGCTCTACAAGCTGGGCATAGACTACTCGGAGGGGCCCCGCGCCCCGCGAGGCGGCGTCGGCAGAAGGCTGTTGAAGTTCTACGCTGAGAACTTCGTCTTCATGGTGACTTGGTCCTTCGCGTGGCCTCTCTTCCCGCTGGCGCAGGTATACGTATTCCACATGACCGGCCTCCAGGTGGCCATAGTCCAGATAATTACTGTGGCCTCCAACTTGGCCTTCCAGAGAGCCATGGGCCGTTTCGTGGACAGACACATGCGGCTTTCCCTATTCCTAGGCAGGGCCACCTTCATGATATGGCCCCTCGTCTACGGAGTCGCCACAAACGTCTACCAGATATACGCGGCCTATCTGTTCTACGGCTTCGGGGGCTCCATATCCAACATAGCCTATTTCGCCTACGTGGTGGACAACGCCGAGGACAGGAGGAGGGCCATAGGCTACTTCAACTTGGTCAACGCGCTGGGGGCCGCCGCCGGGGCCGAGCTGTCCAGCGCGGTGTTGGCCTACATGGGCAACTACAACGAGGAGCTGATAAGGAGGATGTTGGTGGGCACCGCCTTCGCGAGGCTGGGCTCCTCCCTCCTCTTCCTCCTCTAGGAGGGGGCTTGGGCAGCCGCCGCGGCCCTCCCGACGAGGCCCGACTCCGCGACCGCCCTCGCCGCCTCCAAATACTCCTCCTCGTCTGGCAGATCCCCGCACACGAGGCAACAGACCCCCGACGCGACGACGCCGCCGTATATCTGGCAGACCTCCGGCTCCAGCCCCTGCCTCAACGGCGCCGCGAGGCAACACTCGACTCCGCTGACCTTCTGCCTCTGGGCCGATATAGTGGACGCAAGCCTGTAGGCCTCCAGGAGGAGCGACACGGCATCGCCTCCGCCCGACGAGAGCTTGCCCAAAAGATCGGCGCAGTACCAACAGTTGCCTATCAGATAGGCCCTAGCCAGAAGCCTCAACACGGCGACGACCTTATCCATAGGCCGCCCTCAGCAGAGACGTCATGAACATATTGACGGCGGGGGCGTAGGGGAGCCCGATCGATCTTGCCACCGGCCTCCCGTCTACGTAGCCCACAAGGCTTGGGACCCCGGCGATGCCGAGCTGCTTCACGTGGGCGAGGACCGACTCGGAGTACGCCTTTATGCAACAGATGCCCTTGTAGCTTCTGCATATGGACCTCAACATGCGCTCGAAGTTTATACACACGGCGCATTGTCGTCCGCTGAAGAAGACCACGGCCAGCCTACATCTGGCCAACGCCTCGTCCAGCGCTTGGTCGTCTGCTACGAGGATGAACTCCACCGGCCCCTAGAACGCGCGGCTATATAATATTTAAGCGGGGCCCCACGCCTCCCCGTGAGCCGATCGGCGGCGCTCGCCGTGATGTCGCTGGCCCTAATAGCCGTGGTGGCCGCCCGTTGGCTGGACGCCCCGGCGGCCTCCGTCGTCGGCATAGTCGACGCGGGGACCTGCGGCGGCGCGTCCTACAGCTACACGGCCGAAGGCGTAATGGGGCTCGCCTACATAGAGCGGGCCGACTTCTACTCCGTCGGCGGCGGGGCGATAGTCAACGCCGTCTCGATCCAGCTCAACGCCTTCGTGGAGTCGCCGGAGGCCGTCTACTGGGTCCAGAACGTCGCGTTGATAGCGAAGGCGGACGGCGGCTACCGGATAACGGTGGCCGACTACGTCTTCAACGTAAGCGACTACGGGTCGATGGAGGCTAGAGGAGGCGGGAACGTAGTGAGGTACACGGCCGGCGGGCGCGCGGTCTCCTTCTACCAGAGCTCGTTGACGGTGGGGGATCTAGGCCTCCCCGCGTCCATCGGCCTCATGATAGCGGTCAACGGGTCCTCGATCTACTTCTACTACTCCACGGGCGGGGGCTGGCGGCTCTACGACTCGGTGGAGCTCCCGGGCGGAGGGCTCGGCATACGCGTGGGGCCCGGGGAGGAGCTCGAGTGGGTGGTCGCAGGTCCGCGGGAGGGCTATACGGCCCGGATAACCGAGTGGAGCGGCTGGATGCGGCTCCTCTACGAGCGCGGCGGCCGCTGGTACGCCCCTCCGTGCGCCTACTCCGGCTCCGCGAACCCCGTCACCGCCGAGAGGACAAGCGCGGCGGAGGGCCTCGCGGAGTACGCCTACGGCGACACGGTAGTGCAGACGGCGGGCAGATCGGCCGTGTATCTGCTCTGGCGCCCGGAGATCTCGGTGGTCTGGACGGCGCAGGGCCCCGCCGTGCTGCTGACGCCGCCCGACGGCGACTGGGCCCTGTTCGTCAACGGGACGCGCCTCGGATACGCCCCGGCCGTCCTGGGGCCCGGCTCCTACAATATCACGGCCGTTCTGTACGCGGGGAGCTCGCCGGTCTATCGCCGTTATATCTACGTATCCTCGCCGTCGCGACCTTGAGCGCGAAGTAGAGCGCCGTGGCTGTCGAGAATATGGCGAGGGCGGCCAGGACTATGCCCAGAAGCCCTCCGAGCGCCACGGCGGACGCCGCGCCCACCATAGCCCCCAGCGCCATCCCCACGCCCAGGACGACGCTGTAGAGGCCCATGGCGGTGCCCCTCATGGTTATGAGCGCCCTATCGCCGACTATCGCCAGGACGGAAGGCGCTATGGCGGAGGCCAGGAAGACCAGAGGGGAGGCCAGAGCAACCGCCAACAGCGGCGGGAGCCCCACGCCGAGGAGGAGCGCTAGCATCGCGAGCGCCGACATGACGCCGGCTATGCCCAGATTCAGCGTCCTCTCCCTGCCCCATCTGTCCGAGAGGCGCCCGAAGAGCACAGCGCCCAGGCCCACGACGATAAGCGCGCCGGAGAGCAAGAGGCCCGACTCGACGTGCGCGAGCCTGGACGAGGCCGAGAGGGCGTTAGCTATAGCCCGGCCGGAGTATATGCCCATGCCTATGAACGTCGTCAGCGCGAACCAGAGAGGTATGGCCGGCCAAGTGGTCGGCGGAAGGCCCTTGAAGGGGTTGAGCGGTATGGAGAGTCCCTTGACGGGGGCGGTCTCGGCCATGGCCAACACGAACGGCGTCAGGACTGCAGTGAAGGCGGCCAGCACGGCGAAAGAGCCGGCGCCGCCGAGCGTCTGGAAGAGGGCCGCGCCTATCACGTAGCCCACGGCGTAGCCGCCGAGGTTAGCCAGCTCGAAGGCCCCCATGCCGAGGCCTCTATTGCCCGCGTCGGTCAGGTCCGTGACCATGGCGAGGGACGACACCAGGATGAAGGCGGTGAAGAAGCCCGACGCGGCGTTGAGCGCCCCCACCGCGAGGGGGCCAGCTCCCCAGACCAAGGCGGGGTACATGAGGGCCGTGGCGGCGAGCCTGGCGAGGTAGCCCAGAATCATGGCGGGCCGCCGGCCGAACCTATCCGCGTACCGGCCCGCCGCAAAGGAGCCGAGGGCCTCCAGCAGGGGATATACGGCGAGGATGGCGCCGACCGCCAGCTCCTGGCCGGGGAATAGGAAGGAGGTCACGGCGGCGCCCGCGCCGGAGCCTACGCGCGCCACGAGGACGGGGAGATAGGTCGCCGAGAGCCTCCTCATGGGCCTTGATGGTCCGGCATTAAAAAGCTTTGTAGATGAAAGCCGACTAGAAACGCTCCGCTATGGCCTCCAGGGCGGCGCCTACGTCGGCTTTGTAGCCCAGATCGGCAAGCGCTCTGCCCAGAGCCGAGAAGGCCAGCGCGAGGTGGGCGTAGGAGGCCTGGACGCCCATGTGGCCTATTCTGAGCACAGAGTCCTCCAGTTTGCCCCAGCTCCCGGCTATCATCACGCCGTATTTCTCCCAGGCGATTTTCCTGACGTCGGCCGGCCTTATGCCCGGAGGCGGCGCGAACGCCGTGACGGTGGGGCAGGTGCAGGAGACGTCGGCGGTGTACGGCTGGAGCCCCATGGCCTCAAGGGCGGCCCTCGCGGCCCTCCTCGCGGCCTCGTGCCTGGCGTAGACAGAGTCGAGGCCCTCCTCGAATATCATCTTGAGGCCCTCGTCGAGGGCGTAGAGCAACACGTCGGAGAACGTGTAGGGGAATACCCCCCGCCCGTCCAGCATCTCCTTCCACAACATGGGGTTGAGGTAGAAGGAGCCGCGGCCCACCGCCTTGAACCTCTCCCAAGCCCTCTCGCTGGCGGCGAATATGGTCAAGCCCGTGGGCACGTTCAAGGCCTTCTGGCTGCCTCCGATCAAGACGTCTATCCCCCAGTCGTCGAACTTTATCTCGGTAGCCCCCACGGCGGAGACCGAGTCGACGACGAGGAGCGGGCCGAAGGACCTCACGACCTTCCCCAGCTCCCTCAAGTCGTTCAGGAGAGCCGACGGCGTGTCGCAGTGGACCAGCGTGACCACCTCCACGTCCTTGTGCAGCTCCAGCGCCCTCTCCACCGCGTGGAGGTCGGCCGACCTCCGCCAGTCGAGGCCGAGGGTCACCGGCCGCCCGCCGTAGAGCTTGACCAAGTCTGCGAAGCCCTCGCCGAAGACCCCGTTGTCTATGACCAAGACCTTGGTGCCCTCCCTCACCGTGTTGGCCACGGCCGCGTCGAGCCCCAGCATGGCCTCGCCCACCCAGATGTACAGATCGCCCTTCTCGGCGCCGACGAGTCTCTTGAGCCTAGCCCTCACCGAGTTGTAGAGGTCCAGGAAGCCGGGGTCCAGATCGGGGTTCGTGGTCTCCCTGATCAATGCCGCCCTCACCCTGTGGGGTATCTCAGTGGGGCCAGGCGTCAGTATAAACCTGTCGGTGTACCGCCGCATGTAGCCCCCCGGGGCACCGCTATATATTCTATCCGCCCGTGTAATAAGCCATATAGGGCCGATCCCCAGTAACGACATATGTTGGCGCAGAGGAGGCGGGAGCGGCTGGACTGCGAGGTGGCCGACTGGGAGAGGTTCTCCGCGCTTCCGGAGGACGTTCAGAGGAGGGTCCTCGAGGCGCTGGGCTGTCCCTGCGTCGACGCCTCCACCCGCCTCCTGCTCGTCAGACTGGAGAGGATGGGCATATTGAAGTGCCTATGATGTCGCTCCTCGACGCCCTCTCCATATTGAGGAGGTTCAGAGGCTATTTGGCCGGCGCGGGCGGGATAGGCGATATGGTCAACGCCCTCCGCTGGAGCGTCTGGTACGCCTTGAAGTGGTGGCTCGACGCGAAGGCGGCCGGCGCGACGGACTTGCCAGTCGCCAGAGCTCTGTACAGATCCCTGCTCCACCACGGCTATGTAGACGAGGAGGGCAGGCCGGCGAAGAGGGTCGAGCAGCCCAAGAGGCCGAGGGGGCCCTACGCGCAGGAGTGGCTCGCCCTGCACGAGGCCTTCGACAGAGCCTTCCCGAAAATCCTCAGAGGCGATGCCGAGGCGGCCGCGCTGATCCTCGAGTCCATGCAGGCGCAGGGGTGGTACAAGCTGTGGAGAGACGACTTCTTAGAGGCCGCCGGCTTCGAGGGGAGGAGAGTCCTCGAGGCCCCGCTCCGCGGCCACAACGCCGTCGATATATACGCCAAATACGCCCCCGAGCTCTACGCGGGCTACGCCGAGAGCGATGAGGCGGCTGAGGCGCTCTTGGAGGCGGCGCCCGGCGTCAGCGTCGGGCAGTGCCCCGGCTCCGGCATATGCGTCTTCCTGGCCTCATCGGCGTGCGAGGTCGCCGAGGCGCTGGGCCGGCTCTCGGTCAGGGAAGTCCTCCTCTTCAACTCGCTCCACTGGATGCCCGACCCGGCCAAGGAAGTCGCGTGTCTGAAGAAGGCGGCTCCCGGCGCCCTCTTCTACGTCGGCCAGCCCGTCGTCGAGACTATGCCCGGCTTCCTAGCCATAAACACGGCCGCGGGCGCGCTCCACGTCTTCTCGCGCGGCGAGGTGGAGGCCCTCCTAGAGGCGGCGGGCCTCAGAAGGAGGAAGCTGTTGCTGAGAGAGATGCCGTTCTACGCCGCCGTCTGGTCCTCCTAGCCCGCCGCTACGGGCGCGAGAGCCTCTCCAGCGCGTGCTCCGCCCCCTTCCGGAAGTGGGACGACACCCAAGGCTTCAGGGGGACAAACAGCGGGCTCAGCACGATGTCCCAATCGCTCGCCAAGACGCCGCCGGCGACGGAGTTCCTCACAACGCCGGTGAACGGGCCTCTGATGTAGTTCAGCAAGACCTCCCGCCTGGCCTCGTCGACAGCCGCCTCGGCGTACCCCGTGTTGAGGGGGCCGGGGAAGGCGAACGTTATCCTCAGGGAATAAATGCCCGAACTGACGCCGAGCACCTCCACCCGCCTGTGGCCGCCCCAGTACTTAGGCATATCCTCCAGCCTAGAAAGCCGGCGCCAGACGCCCTCCACGTCGTCAACGCGCCGCTCCACCCTAAACTTTATAGACCCGATCACGTGGGGCGTGCAGGCCGGCGTTAAAATACTTACCGCCGCTCGGCCGGCCCGCGGCCGAGCCCCCCACCTCGCGCCGTCTTCGCAATGATAGGTCGCAAACGAGAAAACCGCAGGTCCTCACTATTTTTAAGCTGCTAAGGCCGATTTCATATGGGGCGTGATTCTGCAGACTGCGCAAGGTACGACCCTAGGAGCCTGCTTACATATAACAAACTCGGCGACGATAGACTCTTCTCGTTATTCGGCAAAGTTATAAAGTACGTACTCAGTTTCGACTCTCTGAAAAAGGTTCAAGTTGTAAGCACAGTAGATTTGGTGGTAGAGAGCATGGGGCTGGGGAAAGACTTCTACGGAGATCTCCGCGCGTTGATATACAACGACCTACGCCGTCTAGGCGTAATCACAATAGGCAAGGGATGTGACTGGCACAGAGACGTAGCGGCCAGCCCAACTCCGCTCGGCGAGTACATCAAGAGGTGCCTCGACGGTGTGAAGGAAAAACTACTAGGCGCCCTCCCCATTGCCTTGTGCTACGTAAAGAAGTGGGAGATTAGGGAAGACGAGGCAGGTTTCTGCGCAACTATCTCCAGAGGCGAACTAGGAGAATATACCGAGCTCGTAAAGAGAGCCGTAGACATCTTCATCAAGGAGGTGCCGCCAACATGCATTACTTACGGCTCGCATATAGCAAAGGCAATCGCCCTCCTCACCTCCTCCTCAACGTAGCCAGCCCCCATCTTCTCATAGTCGTCAGGGTTAACCCCCGCGTAGTACACGCTGGCCTCGACGCCGTCGCCGATCTTGGCGGTCAGAGGCCCCGTTAAGTCCTCAGGCCTGGACAGAGACACCAGCACGGCCTTAAGACGGCGGTTTCTCGCCACGTCCGCTAGATACGCCACCAACCTAAGCGAGTCGGGTAGAGGAAGACGCCCACTCTTCAAAAACCTGTACTTAGCCTCAACCACGGCAATTGACCCAGCCGCCTCGACTGCCGTATCGGGCCGAGGCCTTCTACGAGACAGCCTTCTAACCAGCCGCGAGCTAGGCGCAACGTTGAAGTAAAGCCGTGCAAATGCTTTACAAGACGCGCCGTCCACCGACGACGCCGCCCCCTCGATACACATGCCGCCTGCGATCCCCTTACCCTCTCCACAAGCCCTAAACCCCCTGAGCCTCTCCACAAACAGCGAGTAGACATAAAGCTCGTAGAGCTTAGTGCTGGGGATCATGACGTACCTCCCCACGCCCTCAGCCTCGCGGCCCCACAGAGAGCTCGCCACCGCCCTAGCCGCGAGGTGCCAGTAAGGACCCAGCTCTTCCCCATCAACCCAGCCGGTCAAGTCGCCGAGCTCCTCGAGCACAGCAGCCGCCCCTCGCTCCAACGCCGACAGATACGCCTCAACAATCCCCTTAACATCCCCCGGGAGATCCTCCGCCAAACCTCTCGCCCCCTCTACAGCCTCCACGACCCTCCTCAATGCCAACACCACGGAATTAGCCAACGCGGCGTTTCTCACTCTCTGCTTCCTAAACGCGTAGAACCCGCCCTCGTCAATCCCCACAGACCCCCCAGCACCAACTACCCGCCTAGTCAAAAACTTAGGCTCCCTAGAGGCCAAGAGGTAGGCCTCGTATAGACGTCGCACCGCGTCGACGTACACAGCCAGCCTGGGCACGGAGGCGTAGAGCCCAGCCGCCGCCGGGAACAGCCAAGCCAAGCCGCCGAGAACACTACCCACCTTTTCAATCATAGCGCCGTATCTCTTCACCCTAGGACGGACCACAACCCTCACCAAGCCCCCACCGTCCACCGCAACGTCGAAAACCCCCACCCAGAACCCCCCAAAGACCTCGGATCCCCGGACATCGGGACGGGGAGTGTCCACCCTAATTCCTCCAGGCAACCTCCCATACTCCCCCAAAGCCGCCCTGAGATCCAACACAACACGTCTCAAAACACCCTCCGACAGGCCGCACTCCCTAGCCTTTTTACTAAGCGAGAAGACCTCCCCCTCCCTCCACTCACACCTCAACGGGGAGCTCATGGAGAAGGCCCTCCATTACACGACTAGAAAGCGAACGCTCCCCTAACCACCCACTTATCTTCGCCTGCATATCCCGCACCTCGTTGACCTCCCTAGGCTGTCTCGCCGACAGCACGGCCTTCTGCCGAACCCTCGGCGCCACCGCGGCGAAGTGGGGCAAAACAAGCGACGAGACGACGTAGTCCACAAACACCTCGTCGCTCAGCTTCAGAGAGGTGGGAGCCGCCGTACGCACCGCAACCGCTCTCAATACGTCCAGCACCATCGAGGGCCCAACCTCAAGCCCCAGCCTGTCAGCCGCCCCCAGCGCCCACTCGAGAATCCCCAACAACCCCAGCCTCTCTGCCTCACTCAACAATTCCTCCACCCCCGGCAAACCCAGCACGACAAGGGTGGCCAAGTCCTCCTCTAACACACCCCTCATAGCAAGGTAGCGGAGAGCCCGCTCCGCATAGGGCCTAAACAAATCCCGCTTTGCGTTAGGAAGGCTATTCAGCTGCGGCTCTAGACGAATATGGGGCGGAGTCATATATACATAGGCAAACCGCCTCAACAACGCGAAACTCAGCCTAAATAACTGTCCCCTATCGACCACGTTCATTGTAGCAATCACCCTAAACGAAAGCGGAATGTACGGAGGATCTACTAAGCCGTCGAAAACCTTGACACGGGTCCTATGCTCCACGTCCAACGCAGTGAATATGCGCCCAAGAGCCACGTCCACGTTAGCCCTGTTAATCTCGTCGAAAACAAAGTGGCAAGGCCCCGTGCCTCGGCGTATAGAATCCCAACTACGCGCGACAGCCCTTGCGAGGCTACC
Organism: Thermoproteus uzoniensis 768-20; assembly: GCF_000193375.1. Lineage (GTDB taxonomy): Archaea > Thermoproteota > Thermoprotei > Thermoproteales > Thermoproteaceae > Thermoproteus > Thermoproteus uzoniensis_A. Next base: position 988,270 of record NC_015315.1, on the reverse strand, counting down.
AAGCCTACGCTCCAGCCGGCCCCCCTCCAAAACAACATACTTAACCACCAAGTCGTCATAGGACAAATCCTCGCGGCCGACCTCGACCTCCGGCTCGCATGAAGTGAAAAACCCAGCCGCCCTCAACGCCAGCTCGGTCTTCCCCACCCCAGGCGCCCCAACCAGCAACACGTTTTTCCCAGCCAACATAAGCAAGGCGACAAACCTCTCCAGCTCCACACGCCCTTCGCTGACCTCGCCATCCCCACCACACCCCATCTCAATAATTCTGCGCCCATATTGTTCAGGCACCTCCTTAAGATAGTTCTGCGGAATCAACACCGGGTGCGCCACCCCCAATATCCTCAACACCTCTTCAAGTTTCAGAGGCTTTCTAAACTCGGTAAAACCACGTAGAGGGACAAAATAAAACTCGTCAAAGTTATCAAGCCACCTCTTATAGTATTCAAGATTTACACCGCTCAGAAGCCGCAAACCCTCCTGCTTACTAACTCTCCTCGCCGCTTCACTAACCCTCGACACGCCTACAAAAGCCTTCAACCCAGCCTCCTCAGTCAAATAGTGAATAACACAATCCCCAGGCCTAATATTCTTCATCGCACTCCAACGCGCATCAGCAGGGCTCCAGAGAAACTTACCAACATGATCCACCTCGCCAGCAGCTTCTACGTAAAAAGCCGCACAATCCTCAAAACCCCTACACATATCAGCCACGAATCAGCCCTTTAAATACATAGCCAAACTACAAAACACGCCTCGCAAAACCCTAATACAACATAGCCGCAAGACAGGAAAAATAGGCCACCCTATGCAACTAGCCGCCGGCATAAAACTTATAAACAAGGAGGAGTGGTGTGCCCATGGCGGGCCGCCGTCCCGCAGGGGAGCGGCGGTAGTCTAGCCTGGTTTAAGGGGCCCGGACGGAGGATGAAGGGCCCCGACTAGGGATGGCGGCCTGCCAAGCCGTTGATCCCGGGTTCAAATCCCGGCCGCCGCACCACCGGTTTCCTCCTCTCTTTCCCCGCTTGGGAGGAAGTGCGCTATTAGTCTGAGGGCGTGGAGGGCGGCTGTGGTGTAGCGCCCCGGCGCTTGGCCCGGGCATGGGGTCCAGAGCTCGTGGGCGCAGGCCTTCTGCCTTGTGGCTCTGGACTTGTCGTACGCGAGGGCTATTAGGAGCTGGGCTCTGCGGGGGTCGGCCAGTATGTCTAGGCCGGCTTTTGGGTCTCCTTCTGGGGGCGGGGCGGGGGCCCACCTGGCTGTGGGCTGTGCGTCTATGTACCCGCGGACGACCGCGGCGGCTCCGCGGGGGAGGGCCAGCATGTAGAGGGGGGACAGATCGCAGGGCCCGCCTCCGCAGTATATCCTGAGCCCCTGGGAGACTCCTCTGGGGGCTGGGCGGCGAGCTCCGCGGCGGAGCGCGGCAGGTGGGGACACGCGGCGGAGATCGGGAGGCGTTGTCTCGGGACGGATCTGGAGGCGGAGGTGAGGCTGATCTGCGGCGCGGCGGAGCTCGTAGAGGAGTATAAACTCGACGTGCTTGGAGGGCTTTCAGACGCTCTAGGGGATATGGGGAAGGAATGGCGTTTCTAGATACAGCCGCCTCCCTTGTGCCGTGTCGGGAGGCCACTTTTTGGGTAGGTAAAGCTACTCAATTACGGCGCCGTACACCGCGTCTATTCCTAGCTGGCTTGCTCTCTCTAGCGCTTCTTTGTCTATATTGACGGCGACTATTATGAGGCGGTCTGCCTTCCTCCCCAGTATCTTCTCCGCCGCCTGGGCCTTCTCGGCAAACCACTCCACATCCTCAAGCTCCGCATGCGACTTAACCCCCAAGAGATACGTCCTCCCGTCGCGAATATAGACGTCGACCTCAATCCTCGCCCCCGGCTTCAGATACCGGCCGTCTACGTCTGTATAGACGAACTTCTCCACCCTCCCGGGCTCAACCCCCCTCTTCTCAAGAGCATCCCGGTAAATCTCCAAGACGGTACGCTCCAGATCCCGCCCCCACCTACGGCCCAGAGAGCCCATAGCCACCTTAAGCTCAGCCACAGCCTTGGTCAGCTCTTCTACTCTCTTGCCTAGCTCCTCAAGCCTCCTGCCGTGCTCCTCTAGCAACTTTTCGTGGGCTTCTAGCCTCTTGCCTTGTTCGGCGAGTTGTCTGGTAACCTCTTGGAAGCCTGTCTTCATATACTCGGCGAGGGCCCTCACCGCGTCGGCCATTTCCCTCAGCTCCTCAGACCTAGCCCTCCTCACAGCCCTCTCCACAACCTCCTCAAGCCTACCCCAATCAAGACCCACGAAAATAGACGCCGGCCGCGTTAAAAACTTTTGGCTTGTGCGGTGATGGCCCCATCGCGGCTGAACGCGCCGTGGGCCTATCGCTTGCAACCGGCGGCGCGCGGGCCTGGGGCGCGTCTGCGCTGGGTGAGGCGCCGCGGACAGTGGAATACCGTTAAATATTTACAGCAGTCGTCTGTAGTGACAACGATAGCCTTTCTCTCCGCCAGCGGGGGAGTAGGCAAGACGACGATGGCCCTGCATCTGGCCCACAAGTTCCTCGAGGAGGGGATCGACGTGCTCTTGGTCGATCTGGACCCCAGCGCCGGCCTGAGCGCGACTTTGCTGGGCGACGGCGGGGTCGGCGAGCTGGAGGCCGAGGGGAGGACCGTGGGGGACGCCTTGCTTAAGTTCATGAAGGGGCAGGAGGTCGACCTCGCGGACTACGTCGTGGCCGTGAACGTGGGGAGGTATAGGGCGAGTCTCGTGCCCGGCGGGGACTCCCTCAGCGACGCCATGGGCATAGCGTGGTTCTCCGGCAGCAGGCCGAGCCCCGAGAGGGTTGTCAGGGAGTTCCTGGAGAGGTCCGGCGCCGGCAGGTGGGGCGTGGTTCTGCTGGACACGCTCCCCTTCTACGAGAGGCGTTATACCCTCACGGCGGCCTACACCGCCGACAAGATTGTGGTGGTGACCCACCCCTACGGCTCGGAGCCGGCCCGGGTCAGGAGGATGTACGGCAAGCTGGCCGAAGTCGCCGAGGCCGCCGTGGACATCAAGGCGAGGGTTCTCATAAACAAGGTGGACGTGAGGACGAGGGAGGGGAGGGAGGCGTACAAGATAGTGGAGCGCACCCTCAACCTCCCCAGGTTCCAGACCGCGGTCGCCAACAGAGTCGCCTACACCAGAGTGCCCGCCATGGAGTACGTCAAGGACAAGGACGCCAGGAAGGAGCTGGACTCCCTCTATAGGGAGGTCAAGGAGTGGCTGAGCGTGGAGCTCAGCGTCTACTGATCACAGGCCCATGGCCATCTTGACTCTCCTGGCCGTGGACACGCCGGCGCCTCTCAGCATCTGTTTTATATACACGGCGTATTCGGCCAGCTGCCCCGACTTGAAGGAGGCGACCTCGTGGGCGTACCAGAGCCAGTAGTTGTAGTGCGCCTCGTCTCTGTACTGGGCCAGGAGCAGCGACACCACGTCGTCGACTGAGGCTTGTGGGTAGAACGCCTTCACCGGCGCCCCGTCGAACATCCTGCTGTTGGGCAGGGGGGTCTCGACCAGGAGAGGCTCGGAGCCTTGGGCCGGCTTTAGGTAGAACATGAGTATTTTGGGCAGGGTCGACAGGGCTTTCCGGGCCTTTTCGAGATACTCCGAGGCCGAGCCGGTCCTCTCGCCTCTAAAGGCCAAGGCGTCCTCCACTCTGTCCGCTACTGCGTCGAGTAGCCTCGACACCGACGTCAGCCCCTTGTAGTTCATATAGGCGTCGCACGCGCCGAGGAGCATGGGGGTCGTGTAGCTGCGGGCCTCCATGCGCCACAGCACGACGGGGTCCGCCACCGACTGCCTGAAGAGGGCGTCGAGGGCGGCTTGGGCCTCTCGGTCCCCTCTGAGCTTCTGGTAGGCGGAGAAGATGGCCTTCCTGAACCTCCTGAGCCACATGACCGAGTACCACCTCAGCCCCCTCTCCACTATGTAGTCGTCCAGCCTCCCCCGCAGCGCCTCGAACGCGGCGTATTCCTTAAGCACCTTGAACCGGCTGTCCTTCGAGACGAAGACCGCCTTGATGCCCGCCTCCTCCGCCCTCTCGAGGAGGTGCGCGAGGGCGTAGAGGGCCGCGATCATCTCCGGCACGTAGAAGATGGACTGGAACTCCCTAGTCAGTATCAAGTTGTGGGCGAGCATTATCGCCTTGGCGTAGAGCGAGCCGTCCATGAGGAGGTAGTCGAAGCCGCCCTCCTCCACAGCCGCCGCGGCGGCGAGGGCCTCGGCCATTATTAAGTAGGCCCAGGAGACCGCCGACGAGTCTACCGCGAGGACGTCGGCCAGAAACTCGCGCTTCAGCATGCCCCTCCCTACGGCGGCGGCCCTCGCCAGGAGTATCTTGTGGCCGTTGTCGAGCTCCACCACGCCTATCCCGCCGTCCACCGCAACAGCGGGGAGATCGGCCTCGGCCTCCGGCGCCCTCTCGACGGGTATGCGGGACAGGAGGAAGTCCAGGGAGGGCTCGGACCTCCGGTACTCCACGTACTTGGCGATCCTCCCCCTAGTCTCCTGGACGAACAAGTCGAAGAAGTGGTCCACGCCATATTGGCTACAGCAGATATATAGGGCTTCCTTATGCGGCCGGAGGGGAGCTGGCAGAAACTTTCGATGTACTGCAACCGTTTTAAGTAGAGGCGGCGCCGCGGCCATGGGGCTGAACAAGAACAGCACGGTGGTGTTTATAGGGGACAGCATAACCGATTCCGGCAGGAGAGACGCGGCGCCGCCTTTGGGCAACGGCTACGTGGCGCTCTTCAAGGACCTCGTCGACGTGAGGAGGCCCGAGCTGAGGCTCAACGTGGTCAACAAGGGCGTTAGCGGCAACACGGTCCGCGATCTGAAGGAGAGGTGGGAGGACGACGTGCTGGCGCTTAAGCCTCAAGCCGTGTCGGTGCTCATAGGCATAAACGACCTCCACAGATATCTGGGCGGCGACCAAGGGCTCTCGCCCGACGGCTTCTACGAGACGTATAGGGAGATCCTGGAGGCCACGACGAGGCGCCTCGACGCCGTCCTCCTGTTGATGTCCCCCTTCTACGTCGCGCGGCCGCAGTCGATGGACACCTTCCGCAGAAAGGTGCTCGAGGTCATACCCCACTACGTCGAGGCCGTGGAGAGGCTCAGCGCTGAGTACTCGACTCTCTACGTGGACCTACACGCCGAGTTCCAGAGGTTGCTGGAGCACGTGCCGGCGGAGGAGCTCGCCCCCGACGCCGTACACCCGACTAGGAAGGGGCACATGCTCATAGCCCTCAAGGCCTACGACTCGTTGTTCTAGGGGGCAAAGGTAAAATACCGCGGATAAGGCCGTATAGTGGCGGAGATCCTTGAGGCGAGGTTCCAGAGGGCGGTTTTCCAGGGCTCCGAGGAGGTCCTCGAGGCGGATTTCGAGGCTCGGTACGGCCCCCGCTGGAGGGCCCTCCTGGAGGCCGCGGAGGGGGCCGGGGAGGACGACGTGAAGGCGGCCGAGGCCAGGGCGGGGGAACTCGCCGCGCTCGTCTCGTCGAGGGTAGACGACGAGAGGACCGCCGCGCTCTACGCCAAATACGCCAGGAGCTTGGCCGTCGAGGGGCAGTTGAGGATAGGGCTCGACCTGTTGGGGCTGCCGGAAGCCTTGGAGAGGCTGATACGCTGGGGGCTCGCCATGCACTTCTCCGACGACGTCGTCGCCGCGCCTCCCTACCTGGCCGGCCTCCTGAGCCGCTACATGGCGTCAGGTCCGGCCGTGGAGGTGGACGTCGTGGGGGAGCTGTCGGCGCTGGGCGAGAGCTCGCTGGCCTTAATAGAGGGCGAGGTCGCCGGCGACGCCGACTGGGAGCTCTACGAGGAGGTCTACGGACCCAAGCCGCGGTCTAGGCTCGTGATGGGGAGGCTGGCCGCGTACGACCCCGAGCACGGCCTCGTGGTGAACCCGGCGACTTATCCGGACCAAGTCCTGGAGGCCCTGCTCTCGCTCAAGGAGAGGAGGGCGAGGCGCGTGGCGTCGGCGCTCGGCCTACACGGCGAGTACGAGTTCGACGAGAGGTCCCGTTGCGGGCTGGCGTATCTCTCCATGGACGGGACCGCCGAGGGTAGCGCCGAGGTCTACGTCTGTCCCTGGATAGCGGTCCCCATATCCGTCTCGAGAGGGGGCAGAGTCAACAAGGTCTTCGTTATCTGGGGCAGTCCCCCATCCTCCGGCTTGAGGAGGCGGCGGGACATGTTCGTCTTTCTGTACGAGGAGGGGGCCAAGGTGTTCTACCCCGAGAGGCAGAGGCCGGTCCACGAACACCTCGTAGATCTCCTCTACAGGTCGGGGCTCGCCGTCGCCGAGGAGTGAAATAGTTGCACTCTTCGCGGGGTTTAAGGGCCCCGGTCGAGATCCGGGACATGGAGCTCGTCAAGAGGAGGGTGTTGGACCTCAGAGGCTACGTCTGCCCCTACCCCCAGCTGGCCACGCTCAAGGCTCTGCGGTCCATGGAGCCCGGCGAGGTGCTGGAGGTGCTGACCGACAACCCGCCGTCTGTCCAGAACGTCCCGGCCATAGCGAGGAGGGAGGGGCACGAGGTCGTCGGCGTGGAGCAGGTCGGCGAGGGCCTCTGGAGGATAGTCATAAGGAGGAGATGAACCCCGTCGAGAAGTTCAGGGAGCGGGTGCGGCTCTACCGGGAGGCGGGGATAGCGCTGGAGTCCCTATCGCTCGGGTGCTCCGTCAAGGTGGATCTCTACGACGTGTTGTACCCCGCGCTGGAGCTTCTGAGAGACGACGTGAGGAGGCTCAACTTGGTCATAGCGCCTAGGGAGGACGCCGCGATAATGAGGGGGGCCGGCGCGGAGCTGAGGAGGCTGTACCTAGACCCCGAGGATCCCCATATAGACCCCGCCTTTCTCGAGTCCTACGCGCCAGACCTCGCAGTGGTTTTGGTCCAGCTATACATGGCCAAGGCCGCCACCCCCTCCAAATTCGCCGAATACGCCGCGAGGCTGTACAAGGCCCTCGGCTCCTCGCGGCATAGGGTCTGGCTGGGCAAGGGCCACTCCATAGTCAGCACCAAGAAAGGCGCCGAGTTCTTCATGGTGGACTTCCTCAAGGCGGAGCCGGGCGAGGGCTACGTATTGGCGAACAACGACACCATACAGGTCATAGACCCCTCCGAGGACTTCGACTCGCCCCTACAGGCGGCCGTCGCCGTCAACAACGCCCTCAACGACCTATACGTCAAGGGCGTCTACAAGGACGTGGAGATAGCGCCCGTCTACGACGCCCCCGAGCCCTACCGCGCCAGGGTCAAGGCCGCGGTGGAGTCCCACGCCGCCTCCTTGGGCAGGCTCGTCGAGGCCCCGCAGCCGGGCAGAGGCTATCTGCTCTTGGGGGCCACGGCCTACGGCCGCCTCGACAGAGAGCCCCCCACCTACTACAGCCAGCTGGGCGAGGGCTTTGTGGTGCTGGTGACCAGACCCTTCGGCGAGCTCGCCTACTTCACCACCTACGTGGCCGTGAACACCGACGAGGAGCTCCTCAAGGCCTTCGAGAAGTCCGTCATGCCGCTGGACCAGTTCGAGAAGGAGAAGAGGAGGGTTCTCGAGCTCATGGCGGCCCCCAACGCGGACGTGGCGAGGGTCATATACGACCACCTGCCCGACCTAGGCGAGAGGTTCGACCCCGAGGCCCACATAGCGGCCACCATAGACATATCGGGGCCCGGCGTCTTCGTGTTTAAGGAGGTCGCCGAGCGGGCCGGCGTCGACGTGGAGCTGTGGGACGTGCCGCTCCTCGGCCCGTCCGTGTCCAGATTCGCCGCGGAGAACTTCATAATGCCGGACGCCACGGCTGGGACCAACGGCGCCATTGCTGTATTCCTCCACAAGAAGCTCGCCGACGAGGTGCTCGACGAGCTGTCCAAGATACCCAGGCTGAGGCCCGCCGTCGTGGGGAGGGTCTTGGGCAAAGGCGAGGGCAGGCTGGCGGTGCCCAGGGAGGCGCTGGCGTATATCTCCAGCGAGAAGCTCAGGGAGAAGCTAGTCGGCGCGGCGCAAGTGCTGGGAGGCCTCGCCGGGAAGGCCGTCAGGGCGAGGGCCTACCTCGAGGGCGACGTGCAGGGGATTGGGTTCAGGCCGACGGCTAGGGCTAAGGCGAGGGCGCTGGGCCTGACGGGCTACGCCGCCAATCTGCCCGACGGCAGAGTCGAGCTGGTGGTGGAAGGGGATAGGGACAGAGTAGAGAAGCTGCTGCAGGAGCTCTGCGCCCGCTTCAACTGCAGAGTGGCCGAGCTGGCCTGGGAGCCCGCAGAAGGCGCCTATAAGGACTTCGAGATAAGGTAGGAAAAACTACAGGTATTCCCAGACGCCCCTCCCCCTATAGTTGTACACCACAGTCTTGTAGGCCGTGACGTACTCTATGGGGTACCCTATCCCCTCCCTCCCAATTCCGGAGTCCTTCCTGCCGCCGAACGGGAAGTAGCCGATGCCGTGTCTCGGGTAGTCGTTGACGTAGATATTGCCCACCTCGAGGAGCCTTATGGCCTTCCTTATCTTGACGATGTCGTTCCCGAATATCGCCGCGTCGAGGCCGTACCTACGCCCGTTGGCGAGAGCTATGGCGTGGTCCACGTCCCTCACTTCGGCTATCAAGGCGACTGCTGCGAAGACCTCGTGGTTGTAGAGGTACATGTCCCTCAGCCTCTCGGCCGGCGCCTCGATCAACGTAGGCCAGATGTAGTTGTCCCTGCGCCTGCCGCCGGCGAGCACGACGCCGCCTTTCTCTACGGCGTCCTTCACGGCCCTCTCGAACTCCTCGGCCGTCTCCACGTCGATTAGCGGGCCCATCTGGACGTCGGGATCCCTCGGGTCCCCCACCTTGACTGCGTTGAGCCTCTCGGCCAGCCGGTCCTTCAACTCCCCATAGATCTTCGGCTCGGCGAGGATCAGCTTTATGGAGTCGCACCTCTGGCCCGCGTAGCTTATTATGCCCGTCGCGATCCTGTCTGCGGCGAAGGCGGGGTCGGCGTCGTCGAGGACTATCGCCGGGTCGCCGCCGCCGAGCTCCATTATGTAGGACTTGATCCCGGCCGCCCTCATCAGCCTCTCGCCCGTCTCCGTGCTCCCGGTCAGCGAGATGACGGCTATCCTCCTGTCCTTGGCCAGCTCCTCCGCGGCCTTACCGGGTATGGGCAGGACCGAGAACGCCTCCATGGGGAACCCGGCCTCCTCGGCCACCTTGGCGAACATGAGCGCCGGGAGAGGCGTGGAGGAGGCGGGCTTCACCAGAACGGCGTTGCCGGCTACGGCCGAGTACACGAACTTGTTCACCACGTCGAAGAGCGGGTAGTTGAACGGAGTGATCGCGAGGACTACCCCAAGAGGCTCCCGCTTGACGATCGCCTCTGCCTCGAGGCTCTCGGAGGACCAATCGCCCGGGACGTACTCGCCGTAGAGCTTCCGCACGTCGAGATCCGCCCTCCTGAGCCTCTCTATAGAGGCCGAGACCTCTCCGTTGGCCGCCGGCCGCGTCTTCCCGTTCCCCACCACCAGCGCCTCGACAAAGTCGTCCCGATACCGCTCCAGGAGGTCGGCCATTTTGTTGAAGACGGCGAGCCTCCTCTCGCCCGGCATATCTCTGACGGCCCAACGCCCCCTCTCGTAGGCCGCGCGCAGGGCCTCCTCGACGGCCTCGCCGGAGGGCCTCGCCACCTCGACGTAGGGGGAGAGGTCTATCGGCGACTTGACGGGGACCCAGACGCCCTCGACCCATCTGCCGGCCACAGGCGCCTTAAATCTCGGGAGGCCTCCCGGCCCGGCCTCGCCGAAGTGCTTTAACTTGAGCTCGACCATGAGTGATATCAAAAATATGATATTTAACCTTTTTCGGCCGGCGCTTCAGTAGACGACCGTCCTCGCCTGCTCCCTTGCAAAGTTGAGGAGGTAGTATACTCCGTTGACGCCTCTGCCGGTAGCCCCCGACGCCTTCCAGCCGGTGAAGGGCTGGGCGCCCGGCCACGCGCCTGTCGTGGCGCCCCCCCCCCCCCCTGTTGGCGTAGACCACGCCGAACTCTATATGTTCGAAGAAGTACTCCACCTCGTTGGAGTCCTCCGAGAATATGCCGGCCGTAAGGCCGTACTCTGTGTCGTTGGCCTTCCTCAGAGCCTCGTCGAGCGTGTCGAACCTATCCACGAGGAGTATGGGCAGGAACAGCTCAGTCTTCCAGAGATAGCTGTCGGGGGCGACGCCCTCTATTATGGCAGGCTCCACGTAGAAGCCCTTGGAGAACTCGCCGTCCTCGAGCGCCCTCCCGCCGTACCTCAGCCTGCCGCCCGCCGACAGCGCGTCGGCCACATACCGCTTGTAGTTTTCCCTGGCCGATCTGTTTATGACGGGGCCCAGGAACACCTCGCGCCTCCTGGGATCGCCTATCTTGACAATCTCCTTCGTCTTCTCGACGAGCCTCTCCACGAATTTGTCGTATACCTCCCTCTGCACGTAGAGTCTGCTGGTGGCCGAACATTTCTGGCCGCCGAAGCCGAAGGCCGCCCTCACCACGCCCTCCGCCGCCTTGTCCAGATCCGCCTTCGCGGTGACTATTGTGGGGTTCTTCGAGCCCATCTCCAGCACTATGGGCTTGGGCCACGGCTGCCTCTGGGTGAAGAGGCGGTACAGCCTCATGCCGACGTCTCTCGACCCCGTAAAGGCTATGCCGGCCACTCTGGGGTCGCCGGTGGCCACGTCCTCTACGGCGTCGCCGGGGCCCGTGACCAAGTTCAACACGCCGGGCGGCACGCCGGCCTCCACGGCGAGCTGGTAGACAAGCGTCGCCGTGAAGGGCGCCTCGCTGGTCGGCTTCCAGACCGCGGTGTTCCCCATGAGGAGGACGCCCGTGAGCATGCCCTTGGCCAACGCAATGGGGAAATTGAAGGGAGATATTACGAACCAGGCCCCGTAGGGCCTCAAGACGCTGAGAGGCCTCTCGTTGGGGTTCGGGGACGACATAGGCAGTCTGTAGCCGTCCATCTTGCGTATCAGCTCGGCGCCCCTCTGGAATACGCCCAGCCTTATCGAGACGTCGATCGGGCTCCTCTTCTCGAACTTGCCGGTTGTGTAGACCTCCCTCCCGCCGATATAGATAGGCCACTCCCTCCCCAGAAGCTCCTCGACCTCCGAGAGGGCCTTCTCGTACGCCGGGTGGATAGACTCGTCGGCCAGGACCGAAACGTAGGTCACCTTGCCCGACATAGGCCTATCGGAATCTCCACCTTATAAAGTTTTCTGTATACATTTCGGAATATCTAGAGAGAGAAATTTATAAATATTAAGAATATATTAGATTATAGTAAAGAGACGCTGAAGAAATACGCCGAAAAATACGCCGAACTTCTCGCTTTATATTGATCGAGGGAATAGACCGCGTCGCCAGATGTATAGCGCTGTCTGCGTGCCGCCGCGGCTGAAGGCGATGCCGACTCCAAAACTAAAATTTCGGGCCGGCGAAGGCGCTTGCTGCCGTAATTCATAGGCAGGGGCGCGCCTCTGGGCCCTGCGGCGGCCCGCTCCCGAGGGCAGTAGGGCGATATCTCCCTCTCAAGCACACCCAATAAAGGGACGGCGCCAGCCCTCCGGTAGCTCCTCCGCGGAGAAGTCCCGGACGATCCGCGGCCCGCCCGGAGAAGTATCTAATATTCCCTTCCCGATATTAGGTATATCCCTTCCTCCTCGGCCCTCTTTCTCAGATGCTCGGCGGCGTCCTTCGGGGCGAACTCCACGGCGATTACCTTGAGGTACGTCCTAGACCCGACGAACCTCTCTGCGGCCTCCACAGAGCGCCTCAACTGCTCCAGAAGGCCCTCCGCCTCCTCGACGCTCCTCACGGCGACCGACACCTCACCCACGACAAGCGGCTGGGGGCAGAAGAGGTCCACCTCCTTAAAGCCGTCGACAGGAAGCGTCACGTTGACCCTCACGCTACACTCCACGCCTCTCTCCCTCAAAAGCCTCTCGACGACCCTAGCGGCGAAGTACTCGAAGCCTCCCCCAAGGGCGTCCCGGATCTCCAACAACGCAGACCTAAGCCAGTTGTTGAACTTGAACTGCTCTTCCCACCTCTTCTCGTTCTCTTCCCACCTGCGCCAGTTTTCCTGCCACCTCTTCTCGTTTTCTTGCCAACGGCGTTCGTTCTCCTCAAGGAACTTCTTCCACGTCTCGAACCACTCGCGCCAACGTCTCTCGTTTTCCTCCCACCTCTTCCAATTCTCTTCCCACCTTCTGTTGTTCTCCTCCCACCTACGCTCGTTTTCCTCCCACCTCTTCCAATTCTCCTCCCATCTCTTGTTGTTTTCTTCCCACCTCTTCCAATTCTCTTCCCACCTCTTCTCGTTTTCCTTCCAGCGTTCTTCTTCTGCCTTTACAAAGGTCGTGAAGTCTTCCCGGAGGCGTCTGAGCTCTTTCAAAATCTCGTCAAGGCCCAGAAGGCCGGCCACAGCTAGGCGAAACTCCTCATCCTCCTCCAAAGCCCTAAGAAACCTACGCTTCTCCTCAGCGGAGAGAGCCACGTAACTAGAGTGATCCTTTATTAATATATGTCTGCCAGCCCCCTAAGGCCCCTACGTCTGTCACAGAATTGGGAGCGGATTCGCGGCGACGGCATAGGCGGCCGACATTGAGAAACGCCGGGGGTGGGATTTGAACCCACGCCCCCTCGCGGGGACGGGATTTCCTGCAAGGCCTCAAGTCCCGCGCCTTGGGCCGCTCGGCCACCCCGGCCGGATCCCCCTAGGCCGAAATATTTAACCTTTCCGCCGCCGGTAAAGCTTTTTAAGCCTCCGCGTTGGTAGATACGGCGGGGGTGCCCGAGCCAGGTCAAAGGGGCAGGACGGGCAGGCCCCGTGCCAGGCTTAAGACCCTGTGGCGTAGGCCTGCGTGGGTTCGAATCCCACCCCCCGCACCACAGCTCTTACCATACGGACGGCGCCCGCGATCTCTTTTAATATGGTCCCTAGTAATTTCATTGGAGCTCTCGAAGCCTTGGAGGGATCCCGGCGGGTATAGGAGGGGGAGACTTCTGGAGGCCAAATACGAGGCCGAGCTCGCCTTGAGGTTCTTGGAGCAAGGCCTATACAGAAACGCGGCGGGCAAGGCCTTTCAGGCTTGGAAGGCGTTTCTGGCGGCCGTCGCTGTGGATCACGTCGGCCTTCTCGCGGAGCGGTTCAGGGGCACGAGGACGACTAGAGAGGGCAGAAGGGTGCGGCTCGCCGACTTCATAGCGGCTTTCATGCCGACGGGCTACATGCTCGCGGCCGCCGCCGTCTTGGAGGAGGCGTCTGGGCTGAAGCTGGCCGACCTCACCAACGTCGCGCTGAACCTCCACGAGTTCCAATACAACGGGCTGGACAAGTCCGGCACCTTCAGCAGATACCCCTCCCTCGAGCTCGTCGAGGCCGACGTCAAGAGGCTGGCAAACGCCGTGCTTGAGCTAGTGTCGAAGCTAGAGGGATAGGGCTACCTCGGTCTCCGCATCTGCGGATCGAGGCGCCGTCTGGCTGAGGGGCACGATCGCCGGCCTTCGTCGGCGGTAAGGTTTTTTATCGCTTCATTGGGTAGGGCCGTGGCGGTGCCTAGGGTTAGGACCTACGTGCCGGGCCTCGACGAGATCCTCTACGGCGGGGTGCCCGAGAGGAGCATCGTCCTGCTCAGCGGAGGGCCCGGCACCGGGAAGTCGATATTGGGGAAGCAGTTCCTCTTCAACGGCCTCAAGAGGGGCGAGCCCGGCGTGTTCGTGGCGTTGGAGGAGCACCCGGTCGCCGTGCGCCGTAGCTTTAAGCACTTCGGCTGGGACGTCTCGCAGTACGAGCGGGAGGGGAAGTTCGCCGTGGTGGACGCCTTCACCGGCGGCGTGGGCGCGGCGGCCCAGCGCGAGAGGTACGTGGTCAAGCAGGTGGACGACGTGCACGAGCTGGGCGACGTCTTGAGGCAGGCCATAAAGGACCTCGGCGCTAGGCGCGTCGTGGTCGACTCGGTCTCGACGCTGTATCTGACCAAGCCCGCAACGGCGAGAGGCACCATAATGGCGCTGAAGAGAGTCATCGCAGGTCTCGGCTCCACGGCGTTTTTCGTGTCGCAAGTGTCGGTGGGCGAGAGGGGCTTCGGAGGGCCCGGCGTGGAGCACGCCGTCGATGGAATTATAAGGCTGGACCTCGACGAGGTTGACGGGAAGCTGTACCGCTCCGTCATAGTCTGGAAGATGCGCGACACCAAGCACTCCATGGTGCGCCACCCCATGGACATAAAGGACAGCGGGATCGAGATCTATTGGGATAAATACATAAGGCTGGCGGGCGCCGCGGTCAAGATAGAGAGCCTCCCCAAGGAGGAGGTAGACGCCATGAGGAAGGCCGTCGAGGAGGCCGAGGGGCCGGCCAAGAGGATAGAGGTGGAGGAGGAAGAATGACGTCGCTCGACGTGCCCCTCAAGCCCGTAGGGAGAGAGGAGATACGCAGGCTGGAGTCGGCGCTCCTCGTCATGGCTCTACTCGACAGAGAGGCTCTGGAGGCCATGAAGAACCCGGCGGAGCGCGTCACCTGGGTGGACTCGTTGTACACCGCGGCGGCGGCCCTCGCCAGGGAGAGGGCGGGCGTGCCCGTCTCCAGAATCGCCGAGGAGCTCGGCGTCACTGAGGCGACGGTCAGACGGCATTTGAGAGGCGAGACCAAGGCCGGCCAGCTGGTGGCCAAAGTCTACGAGAGGCTGGCTAGGGAGGGATTCAAGCCGGAGCTCCCGCCCGAGCTCGGCGGAGTTCCCGACTGCGCGGGACAGGTGGAGGAGCTTAGGTCTAAGCTGGAGAGGGTCAAGAAGGCGTTGGGCGAGATATTGGGCTTGCTGAGGCCCTAGCCCAACTCCATCGGCCAAGGCGCGCGGACGCGCCGGCCCCCCTCACTGCCCCTTCGCGAAGCCCAGCACGTCGGCGAAGTTGGCGAGGTCCAGAAGGCCGTGTCCGCTGAAGCTGACGAGTATGACTTTCCTCTCCCCCGTCCTCTTGGCCTCGTCGGCTACCTCCTTTATGGCCGGCAGGACGTGGGCCGTCTCGGGCGCCGGGACGTAGCCCTCCAGCTGGGCGAATATCTGGGCCATTCTGAAGACGGTCTCCTGGTCGTAGTCCCTGCCCTCGACCCACCCCTTGTACATCAAGTACGACAGAGTGGGCGCGACGCCGTGGTACCTCAGCCCTCCGGCGTATATGGGCGGGGGCACGAAGTCGGCGCCTATGGTGTACATCTTGAGCTGGGGCAGTAGACGGCCGGAGTCGGGGTCGTCGTATTTGTAGACCCCCTTGGTCACCTTGGGCACCTCGAGGGCCCCCACAGCTATATACCTCCTCCTGACCTTCCCCGCCCTCAGCTCGTCGCCTATGAAGGGATAGAAGGCGCCTCCCCAGTTGGACCCCCCGCCGACTACTCCTATGAACACGTCGGGCTCCTCGCCGATTAGCTCGAGCTGTTTCTTGGCCTCGAGGCCGGCCACCGTCTTGAAGAGTATGTCGGCGTTTATCACGCTGCCGACGACGTACTTCCCTCCGTGCCTCAAGGCGTACTCAGCGGCCTCGGTTATGGCGACTCCGAGCGAGCCCGGGTGGTCGGGGTTCTCCCTGAGCAGCCTCCTGCCGTATTCCGTGAGCTCGCTGGGGCTTGGATGGACCTCGGCGCCGTACATCTGCATTAAGTACCTCCTCAACGGCTTGGCGTAGTAGGACGCCTTGACCATGAAGACGTGGGCCTTGGTCTTGAAGAGGGCGGCGGCGAGAGCCACGGCGGATCCCCACTGCCCCGCGCCGGTCTCGGTGGTGACGAACTTCGCCCCGTCCCTCAACGCGTAGTGGACCCAGGCGAGGGCAGAGTTGATCTTGTGGCTCCCCGTGTACGTGTAGCCCTCCATCTTGAGGTATATCTTGACGGGGGCGTCGAGGTACTCCTCAAGCCTCTTGGCCCTTATGAGGGGCGTGGGTCTGCCCACCTGTAAGTACCTCTCCCTGACCTCTTCGGGGATCTTGATATACCTCTCGGTCGAGAACTCCAGCCTCAAGGGCTCGGAGGGCACGACCTGTTTCAAGAGCTCCAGCCTCTTGCCGTTGTCGGGGTCTTGAGGCGGCGGGAGCGGCTCGGGCAAGTCGGCGAGTATGTTGTACCAGTATTGGGGCACCTCCTCGGGAGGTAGATCCACCCTCAACTTCTCCGGCATAACTCTCGGAAAAAGATTCTATTTATAGCTTGCCCCGCGGCCTACTTGACCACGCCGACGTCGGCGACCAGCGCGTACGGGACCGTCGCGGGGACCGGCATATCCCACCAATAGACTTGGGCCGCGCTCGAGGACAGCGCCTCGATGCCCTTCATGACAGCCTCCAACGTGTCGGCGATCCTCATGCGCCTCACGACGGCGACTGGCCTCCCTCCCTTCACCGCCAGCGCTACGTCCCTCCCGACGGTCGAGAACTGGCCCGTCTTGATGTTCTGGTAGCGCGTGTACCAGTTGTTGTGGAGGTAGTAGCCGTCGCCGAGCTCCGCCAGAAGGCCCTGCAGATCCCTCGCCCCATCGCCCGGCGCAACCGATATGTGGCCGGGCGCCGGCGCGAACCAGCCCCTCAACGCGTGTCCGGTGGTCTCGACGCCCAGCTTGGCCGCGGTCTTGTTGTTGTGGAGGAAGCCGGCCAAGACGCCGCGCCTTATCAGCTCGACGCGTTTGGCCGCGTTGCCTTCGTAGTCGAGGGGCGCGAACCCGTACACGCCCTCGTCCGCCGTCACGTCTGCGAGGGTCAGCCTCTCGGAGGCCGCCGCCGAGCCCACGTCGTTCGGGCCGTAGCGCGAGGAGCCGGATATCACGTTTAGCCCCGTCAGCCACATGGAGGCCACCTCCCCCATCAAGTGGCCGAACACTAGGGGTGAGAGCAACAGCCTGTACCGGCCGGGCTCAACGTCCCGTACCGGCAACCCCTTGGCGAGCTCGAGCAACTCGGCGTTTGCGGCGCCGGCCTCCCTCGGCCTCAGCTCCTGTATCCTCCTAGCCGCCGTGGCGGCCGTGGCGGAGAGATCTCCCCTGAAGCTCCTTATGGTCAGATAGGCTCTGTTCGCCGCGTATCTGCCCGACTTGCCGTAGGTATCCTCGTACTCGAATCTCACGTAGGTCAGCAAGGCGGCCCCGGCATTCCTCTCGGCGCCTGTAGCCCCGGCTATCGCCTCAGCGACGGCGTCGGCGAGCTTCTCGAAGTCCTCCTCCCTCTCCTCTCTAGGCGCCGGCGGGTTGGCCCTCAGCCTCACGTACAGCGGGTCCTGGGGCAACTTGGGGAGCTTCTTGAGGGCCTCGTCCAGCGCCTTGAGGTCCGGCTCCCCCGTGAAGGATACCGAGGTGGTCCGCCCGTCCTTGGCTAGATAGAGGCTGACCTCCTCGGCGGTCCATGTCTTGAAGGCCGTGATCTCGTCGTTGGCGAACCTCACCATATAGTGTTCGGCCCCAACCTTGACGAGGGCCGCCTCGTCGACCAGCCTCTCGACCAGCCTGAGCATCATGGCAACACCAGGAGGTTTCTGCTTCTGAAAGTCGGGCCGCCCATGGTGACGGGCACTCCCTGGGGCGGGTTGCCCTTGCCGCACGTGCCGACGTAGAGCTTGAAGTCCTTCCCGACGGCGTCCACGTTGCTCCAGAGCTCCTTCGTGTCTACCTCCAGGAAGCCCCTCACGGGCTCCTTCAACTCGCCGTTCTCGATCATGTAGGCCTCGAAGAAGCCGTACCTCCCCGCCTGCCTCACGTCGTCGATGTTCCACTCGGTGTAGGACGCCACGTATATCCCCCTCTTGGTGTCCCTTATTATCTCCTCGGGCTTCCAATCCCCGGGGACCAGATACGTGTTGCTCATCCTAGGTATGGGCTCCCGGTCGAAGGCAGACGCCCTGGCCCCCGCGTTGCTGTGGACCCCCACGATGGCCGCGTACTGTCTGTTGGTGATGAACTCGGCGGCCTTGCCGCCTCGCACGAGCCACTTAGGCCTCGCGGGCACTCCCTCCTCGTCGACGAGGTAGAACCCGTAGGTGCCGGGTATCGTTGGGTCGTCCACAACGTTCACAAAGCCGCTCCCGACCTCGACGGCGAGGTTCTGGGGCTTGACGTAGGACTCGCCGGCCTCTGCGCCCTCCCTGCCGAATATTCTGTCGAGCTCGAAGGGGTGACCCACCGACTCGTGGACGAATATGCCGGCCATCTCGGGGGAGAACACCAAGTCGTATCTGCCCGGCGGCGCGGCCCTCGCCTTGTCCAACAGCTCAACCACCTTCCTGGACTCCTCCGCCACGAACTCGTCGAACCCCTCCAGCGACTTGGCCGACGTCCCCCCTGCGGAGACGTCTCTCTGGAGGCTCCCCTTGGACGGCTCGTGGCCTATCAACAGCCCGAAGACGAAGACTCTGGGCACCTTGCTGTAGGCGTTGGCGCCGTCGCTCGTGACGACCCACTTCTCGGTGGTCCAGACCCCGCCCACGAAACGCCTGACGGAGACCCTCTTGTCGGCCTTGGCGTCCAGCTCCGCCAGATAGCCCTCCAGGTCGATCTCTATCGGCGGGAGCTCGTACCTAACTACGGCGAGCCTCTCCTCCGAGAGCTCGACCGGCCTCCTCCTCATGGCGCCGGCCGCCTTGGCCAATTTGACGGCCCTCTCGACGGCCGTCAGCAAATCCTCGGCGGCGGCCTTAGGCGTGGCGGCGAAGCCGAGCCCGCCGCCGGCGACTGCCCTCACGGCGAACCCGGAGGCCTTTGCGGAGCCCGAGAACTCGAACTGGCCGTTGCGGTAGCCGGCCCACCTCCCCTGATCCAACTGCCACCTCACCTCGACGTACTTGGCGCCGAGAGATAGGCCGTAGTCGACGGCCCTCGACATCAGCTCCTCCATACCCCACGGGCCGACCTCCCTTTTAACTATTGCCCGCGGCGCTATCCAACGGTCCCTATTTAAACCCCTACGGCCCTACGAGTAAACTTTTTTAGGCCGGGCAGGGAGCGGCGAGTGTCCGTCATAGATCAGAGGGATAAACACCGGTTTGGGGAGGACTCGACCCAGATAGTGCTGGACAACGCGAGGCGCAAGGCGGCCTCTCTCGGGCTCGAGCTCGTGGTCGACGACGACAGGCTCAGGATAGGCGGATTCGAGGTAGAGGCGCGGGGCGGCGAGCTGAGGACGCCCTTCGGCGCCTACCCGATAGTGCCGGAGGAGTGGGACCTCTTGAGGGGGCTTCTGCTGAACTTCTTCGCCTCTAACGGGAGGCCGCCGGATCGCCGGGAGTTCGCCGAGATGTACTTCGCCGCGACCGGCCGCGAGGCGACATGAGGCCTCTCCCCATCGCGTTTCTGCTCCTCCTGGCGGCAGTCGCCGAGGCCGCCTTCTGGGGCGGGCAGATAGCCTCGGGCCTCCCCCCGTTCTACAGCTCCTCCATAGCCGCATACGGAGGGCAGGCCTACGTCTTCTACACCGCGTTGGGGAGCAACGGCACGGCGATTGCGGGGATCGCGCTCCTGGGGCCCTCCTACGGCCAGATCCTAGGCCCTCCGCAGAGCCCCTCGTCGTCGCCCTACCTCTTCGCCGCCCGCGGCGGTCTGGCGATGCTCTGGACCTACTCGCCGTCGCCCGGCGCCGCCCTCCTCTACATGTCCACGCTGGGCCCCGCGGGGTGGGGCAGGCCGACCGCGTTGACGAAGAGCGGCGCCGTCTTGTCCTACGCCAGCGACGGCGAGCTGATATACGCGGTGTGGGAGCCCTACTACGACCCCACATACTCCACGGCGAGGCTCCTCGTCATTGCTCCCAACGGCACCTTGCTGAGGTCGGCCGCCCTTCCCGGCCTCGTGGCGCTCAACGGGGCGTGGCGGGGCGAGGCGGTCGGCGTCTTCTCCAACGGCACATACGCCGTCTTGGCGGCCAACGGCACAGTCGAGAGGCTCGAGGCGGCGTATGCTGGCGCCTCCGACGTAGGCCTCTACGTCTTCTCCAACGGCGTGTTGAGGTACGGCGGCAGATCGCTCCCAGCGCCTTGGGCCTCCGCCGCCGCCCCGGCGTCTGGGTGCGGAGGCGCGGCCGCCTTGGCCTGGAGCTCCTCGGGCCGTCTCGCCGTCTATCTGATAAGGGGCGAGGCCGTCCAGCTGAGGAACTTGGAGGTGCCCGGCCTGGCCGTCGCCCGCGGGGTCTGCGCCGGGGGCTACCTCTACGTCGAGGCCGAGTCGGTGGAGGGCCACGCCAAGTCCATATGGGCGTTCGTCGTGCCGATATCGCCCGTGAAGCCCGCCGTCGGCGTCAAGGCCCTCAACGGGACGGCCTCCGTGTTTTGGGACGTGCCGTACCCCCAGGAGTACAACATAACGGCCGTATATCTGGCCGTCTACCTCGACGGCAAGCCGCTGGAGGTTATGGAGGTGGCGCCCAGCGGCGCGCTCAACTACACCCTCCGGAGACCCGGCAACTACACCTTCGCCGTAACTGCGGCCGGCCCCCTCGGCAACGCCACAGCTGCGGCGTATCTGCTATACAACGCGACGGCCGCGCAAACGGCGACCAGCGCGCCCACGACGACGGCGACGTCAACGCAGTCCACGACCTCACCAGTCCCCACGCCGACATTCACCACGACGGCCCGCCACGCGTCGGCCGGAACCGGCCACGGCCTCCTCTACGCGACCGTAGCGATCGCGGCCGCCTCTGCCGCCGTCGCGTTCGCCGTAATGCGTAGGGGGAGGAGGCGGCCTAGCCGCGGACGCCGTTAGGCAAGTCCGATACGCTTATTACCCCGCAGCGCGGCGTCGATGTGGGCGACTGTGCCTGTATAGCGATGCTGATACCCTGCGACGAGGCGCTCGTCGGATCGGCCTTGAAGGCAGGCGCCTGCTCGGCGAGGTGCGAGGGAGGAGCCCTCGTCCTAGTCTGGCCTAAGGGGAAGGAGATGCCGTGTTCCGTCAAGTGCGCGATTTGGCAGACAGGCGGCAGGTTGGAGCTGGTGGAGAGGTGTCCTACGTGATCTTTACGCCGACACAAACGCCTTCACGGCTCCGCGACCCTCGCCATCTAGATGGCCGCCCCGCGCCGGCTCTGCGGTAGAGTTCCGCGGCGCCTCCTTGGCCATTACGTCGAAGCTCCCGGCCCCGCAGTTGGGGCTTTGTCGTGGCGCTCACCGCCGCAGTATCGTCGGTTCTCTCAACGCAGAAAGGCCGGCCCGGGCCCGTGTCCCCGAGACGCTAGAGGGCAGAAATTAGGTGGGTTCAACGCCGCCTATATAGGCTAGTTGCCGGCCGTGTGGGCGCCCACCACCCTCTTCACATCTTCTACATATTGGCGGACTTTTTCTAGCTCTACTTTGAGCTCCTCGATATCTACTATGCCTTCGTAAAAAGTCTCTCCGTGCAAGATTTTATATCTAGCCATGTATCTGTCTCTTAAGCCTAGGTCCTTAACCACGGGGTATCTCTTCTCTAACTCTCTCAACAACACCCTCCTCTCGTAGTGGCTCATCGGCATCTTCCCCGCGAGCGCCAATATCAACGCATTTGTGGCCTGCACAACCGCGTTCCACGCCTTCTCGGCGGCGTCTCTTATCAAGATCCTGTCCCCTTTACCCACCGCCTCGCTGAACTCCCCCTCTGCGGCTCGGGCGAACGCCTCGGCGTCTTCAATTAGTTCCTTGACCGCGGCTCCCGACTGCACGCAAATCCCCCGCTTCAGGTATATAACCTTAAGCGCCCTCATCACCTCGCTCTCCAGATCCATAAGGGCTACGCTCCGCGCGGCTTTTTACGGTGGACCTCACCTCGAGGTCCCTAGGTGCGGAACGTGCGGCCGCACGCCGCTCCTCGCCCCGGCGAGGTCGCCGAAGAGCAGAGGCTCGAGAAACCCCTCGCCGAACTCTCCCTCCAGCCCGCGGCAAGTCTCCCCAGACCTGCGACTATCTGGTCCAGCCCCACGCGGGGGCTGGCGGCGATGTAAGTACGCCTCAGCGTCGCTACTACAAACATATAGTCGAGTCTATCTATAGAGATCTACTGGGAGTACATCTGGTTTAAAAACGCCGGAGGAGGCCCGGCCATGAAGCCGTACATACTTCTGGGAATTGCCCTTGCGGCGGCCGTCGCGCTCGTCGCCGTCTTCTCCCCGCCGACTCAGACGGCCACCGTGCCGTCCATCGCGCCGACCCCCCACGTAGTCTACGTCAACTTGACCGAGGTCGCATCTGTATTCAGCTCCGCATATGTGTTCGGCCAGACGCCCTTGGCGACCCCCTTCGTGTCGGTTACCCAGGCCCAAGCCACGTCGGCGGCTGGCGTGTATTCGCAAACCAACGTCCAGGTGGAGGGCATAGACGAGGGCGACTTCGTCAAGACCGACGGGCGCTGGATATACATATGCACGGGTGGCGCCCTCTACCTCGTCTCGCCCGATCTCAAGATCGCGGGGAGCTACGCCGTCGGGGGCCCGTGCCAGCTCTTGGTCTACGGCGGCAACGTGCTCGCCATATGGCAGGAAGGGGGATATACCCACATCTCCCTGCTCTCTGCGGGGCTTAGGCAGATCTCGAGCTTCAGCGTAGAGGGGACGCCTCTAGGCGCCAGGCTGGAGGGAGGCTACGCCTACGTGGTGGTCTCCGCCCCCCTCACGCCGCACTACTACGTCAACGGCTCCCTCCTCGACGTCTTGCCCATGTTCGCCGCGTCTGAGCCGGCCGGCGAGGTCGCCGTCGTGGCCGTCGACATGTCGAGCGGCAGCATCAACTACTCGGCGTTCGCCGCGGGCGAGATCTACCGCATATACATGTACGGACATAAGCTCTACCTCTTCCAAGGCCCCGACAAGTTGGGCGTCTTGGCCTCGGCCGTGGAGGCCAGGAAGGGCCTCCTGCCGCCGGACGTCCGGGACGAGCTGGAGAGGTATATCGCGGAGGGCGACTACGTAGGCCTCTACAAGGCCTTGAGGTCCCTCGACGCCTCGGCCTTAGAGGCCCTTTCCGGCTTCTCGGCGCAGGCCAACACGACGGTATACGCCCTAGAGGTCGACGGCCTCTCGATACGCCTCGCCGGCGTCGGCCAAATACCCGGCGTCTTGACGGACCAATTCGCCGTGGCGCGGCTGGGCGGATACCTCGTGGCAGCCGCGACCGAGGCAGTCGCGAAGGTCTTGATGGTGCCGGTGTTCTGCCCCATGATAGTTATGCCCAACTCGGCCATATACGTCAACGGCCGCGAGTGGGGCGTCGTCGAGGGCGGGCGGCCGACGTGCCCGCCGCCGATCTTGACGGTGGAGGTCGTGCCGACGGGAGGCGCGTCGCTCTACGTCTTGGGCCCCTCGCTGGAGCCCGTCGCCAACGTCTCGGGGCTGGCTCCCGGCGAGGCTGTGCGCGCCGGGAGGCTCGTGGGCCGGGTCTACTACGTGGTGACGTACCGCGCCGTGGATCCCCTCTTCGCAGTGGATCTCTCGGACCCGACGAGGCCCCGCGTGCTCGGCTACCTGAAGGCGCCCGGCTTCACCGGCTACCTCCACCCAGTGGCCCCCGGCCTCCTTCTCGGCGTCGGCTCCAACGGCAGGGGCGGCCTCCAGATACTGCTCTACAACGTGTCGGATCCCGCCTCGCCGTATATAGCCTCGAACGTGACGGTGACTAACGCGTACAGCCCAGCCCTCGGCGACTATCACGCATTCCTCTACAGAGACGGCTTGGCCTTCCTGCCCGTGGATGGGGCAAAGCCGTTCTTGTTGGTCCTATCCGTTACGGGAGGGCGGCTGGACGTAAGGGCTGTGGTGGTCGCAGATGCGCCGATTCTCAGAGTCTTGTACATAGGAGACGTCTACTACCTTGTGGAGTTCGGGAAGATCGCCGCCTACAACTCCAGCTTCGTAAAGACGGGGGAGTTAAGCCTAAATAGCTGAGCGGGGTCGGGGACGTGAAGCTTTTTTACCTCGTCTCGGCCTTCGCCGCGCTCGCCTTGGCCGTACTGGCCCTCCACTTAGCCGGCGGCTCCCAACGCCCCGCGGCGGGGGTCGCCTTCACAGCTGTCGCGGCGCCGAAGGTGCAGGCGGAGGTCCCCAGAGAGGTCGGCGGCTCGTACGCGGTCGTGGCGGCCGTCCTCAACGGCTCTTGGGCCCAGATTTGTCCGGCCCCGAACGGGACTCTGCGCCTCTATCTGCTGAAGATAGGGAACTACACGGCGTATTTGTACGCGCCGGCGGGCGCCCTCAACGCTACGCGCGTGTTTTTGGAGATACCGGCTAAGCCAGCCGGCGCGGCGGCCCCCACGGAGCCTTCTGCGTGGGCTACTCCGTGGCCGGAAGCCGCCGGCGCTCTGGGCGCGGCGTCGGGCGCCCTCCTGGCCCTCGCGATATATACGGCCGCCTGTAGCGGCAGAGCCTGTAAGGCCAGGAGGCTCCGCGGGCTGGCCTACGCCTCCGCGTCGTCCCTAGCGGCCGCAACCGCGTCCGCGCTCGTCGCCGGCCCGTCGATGCTCGCCCTAGCGGCGCCGGGAGCTATAGGGCTCTATAGATATATCAAAGCGAGGCGGCGGATCGCGGCATGGCTAAGTACGACCTTGACGTAATTGCGAGGATATTGCTGGCTCTGCTGGACGGCCCCACGAGGAGGACCTCGCTGTACTACAGGAGCAGGCTCTCCTACCCACGCTTCGTCCAGTACCTCTCGCTCCTCGAGGAGAGGGGCCTAGTCGCCGAGCGGGACGGCCTCGTCACGCTGACCGAGAAGGGCCTCAAGGCGGCCGCCGAGCTCGACAGAATATTGGACGAATATCTGGACTTCTGAGAGCCGCATGAGGTTCCCCAACGGTGCCGGCTACTATCTGAGCTATTCGTTGGAAGAGCCATGCCAGGGTTAGCCGCTTACTACGACGCGGCGGCCGACGGCTTTGAGTACCTGCAAATATATGTGGTCATCGCCATAATCGTGCTGGTTATATCCGTCGTGAGCTTCTTCTACGCGCTGGGCACTGCGTCTTTCGTCAAGAGTGTCGTCCCTCTGGCGGCTTGGCTGGTCGCGCTCGGGGCGGCTCTAGCCGCCTCCTCGTACTACCTATGGAAGGCCTTCATTAACATATATAGGGGGCTCGGAGGCGCCCTCTACAAAGCCGCGGCGTACTTCGCCCTCGCCTCGGCGGCGCTCGGCGTGGTCCAGACATCCCTCCTGGCGGCGCGCATAGTCGCCCAGCCTACATCGCCCGTCTCCGGCCGGTGGGCGCCCCTCGGCGGCGTTATTGGCGCCTTGACGTCGGCCTTCTGGGCGGCCGTGTACTACAAGCTGGCCGGCGACTCGGGCGTCAGGTCTTTCCTCGTGGTGAGCGTAGCCTACGCCGTCAACGCCGTATCGGCGCCGTTCAGCTCCGGGCTGGCGGCTCTGGCCAGCTTCGTCGGTCTGGTAACGCTCCTGCGCGCGTCGTCGGCCGCGGAGCAGTCTATGCGCGATCTCTATATAAAATATGTCAATGAGGAATTTAGAAGACAAAGAAGTAATACTTAAGTATTATGTTTATTTCTTATAAATACTGGGACATTAGAAATACAGCCGCGGTTTCGACCGCCCCCGGCCTAAGTCTCCGCGGCCCAACCGCGGAGGCGACGCGGGGATAAACCGGCGGCCTCGGACGGGGCAACCCGCCCGGGGTCGTCGGCCAAACCGGCGCCGGCGGCCGGAGCCGCGGCTCCTCTCCGCTTCACAAGCCACAAGTGTTATCTGGTTCACACACTGCGGGGGTAAGTTTAAATCGGGTGGAGTTCCACTAGCGCATGAAGTTGCCGATCTTGATAATAAACTTCAAGGCGTACGGCGAGGCGGCAGGGCGTAGGGCGGTCGATATAGCCAAGGCCGCGGAGAGGGTGTCTAGGGAGCTCGGCGTCAACGTGGCGGTGGCCCCGAGCCATCTGGAGCTCGCCCTCGTGGCCCAGTCGGTGGGCATACCTGTCTACGCCCAGGGCGCCGACGTGGAGTCCCCGGGGGCCTACACGGCCCACGTGGCTGTGGACAACGTGAAGGAGGCGGGCGCTTCGGGCATAATATTGAACCACAGCGAGGCTCCCTTGAGGCTCAACGACTTGGCGAGGCTCGTGGCTAGGGCCAGGGCGGCGGGACTCGACGTGGTCGTCTGCGCGCCCGATCCCAAGACGAGCCTCGCCGCGGCCGCCCTGGGGCCTCACGCGGTGGCCGTCGAGCCGCCCGAGCTCATAGGGACGGGGAGGGCCGTCTCCAAATACAAGCCGGAGACCGTCGTCGAGACCGTCGAGCTGGTCAAGAGGCATTTCCCCGACGTCGCGGTGATCACGGGGGCGGGGATAGAGTCGGGGGAGGACGTCGAGGCGGCGTTGCGGCTCGGCACTAGAGGAGTTCTCCTGGCCAGCGCCGCCGTCAAGGCCAAGGATCACTACGCCAAGATACTCGAGCTGGCGAGGCCTCTGGCCGGCCGTTAGAGCCTCTCGGCCGCTCTTCTGTAGATCGGGTCGAGGAAGCGGTACTCCTCCCCCTCCTTGGCCAAAATGCCCATGGACGTCAGCTTGTTCAAGACCCTCCTTAGCGTCTCGTCGTATATATGTCTGCCCGTCCAGATCTCCACGGCCCTCTTCACCGCGCTCCACCTGGCGTGGCCCATAGAGACCGCTCTGAGGACGTGGGCATAGAGCTCGGAGGCCGACGCTATGTGTCTGAGCTCGCCCAGGGCCGTCCGGACTGCCTCCTCCAGCGACGCGTCGAGCGCGTCTCGCCGTCCCCTACACGCGGCGTATCCGTAGAGGGCCAGCCACCCCGGAATCCCGTCGAAGATCTCCACGGCCCTCTCCAGCTCCTCCTCAGGCGGGCTGATCCCCGCCTCGGCGAAGCCGGCCGCCAGATATTCCAGGGACTTCTCCCGGGAGAACCTCTCCACGCGCACCTCGTCTCTGGCCCTGCCGTATAGGGGAGCGTCGCGCTCGTCGAGCTTGAGGAAGCCGTACAGCAGTCCGGCCTCCGACCCAGTCAGCAGGAACTTGACTCTCCTCAAGTTGTCGTAGCTGTAGGCTAGAAGCTTCACGAGGTCGAGGCCTTTCAAGAGCCGGAGGTCCTGCGCCTCGTCTATCGCCACCACGAACACCGTTCCGCGGCTCTCCGCGTATTCCTCCATCCTCTCCAGAAGGGACAGAAAAGAGGTGCCCCTCTTGCGCCAGTCCAGCTCCACGCCGAAGGGCCCCACGCGTATTCCCCTAACCCTCCCCAGATACTCAGAAACGTCGGCAAATCTCCCCCTAAGCCTCGTCAACGCGTCGGAGAGCGCCCGGTAGAGGCCTTGTCTCGTGTAGCCGAGGGCGGCCAAGGACCTCGCGTCTAGATATATGTTGGGGAGCCCGCTCTCGTTGAGGAAGGTCTTTACGACAGACGTCTTGCCGACCCTCCTGACGCCGAGGCACAAGACCAGAGGCGCGCCGCCCGAGACGTGGCGCGTCAACGCCGCCAGCTCCTCCTCCCTATCGAAGAGCTCGCTCCTCCTCTCCTTGGGGACCGGGCTGAAAAGCCCCGACACACATCCATGTGTGTTGCTCACACCCATGTGTGTCGTCGATGGTATAAATAGGTACCGCGGCGGCCGGCGCGGCGTAGGGCCCCGCAGACCCGCGCGTCGTGGGCGGCCTTAGCCGAAGAGGGAGAGGAAGTCCCGGTCCGACGATATGGCGGACTGCTCCTCGGCTATCTTGGCGAGGTAGTGGTCGCCCCTTTCCCTGAGTATTGCCGCCACCGCCTCGGCCACGTCTCTGTCCACATGGGGCTTCGGGTACTGGAGCCCCAGCCTGCCGACAGTGGCCTTGGCCATTATCCACATCGAGACGTGCTCTACGCCGATCTTGGAGGGGCTTATGCCGAGCCAGTAGAGCTCTCTGACTAGGCCGTAGGCGAGGGCCTTCAGCATCTTATCCCTATTCTCGGCGAAAAGCTGGGCGTCGCGCCTCGATATCTCCTCGTAGGCCGACTTGGCGACCTCCGGAGAGCCGTAGAAACGCGCCCTAGTGAGGACCTCCACCGCCTCTCTGTCGTCCAGTATCGGCTTGAAGGACTTGTGCAACACGGCGAGCGAGAGGAGCGCCTGGTTGTATACGACCCCGGTCACGAAGTTCTGGACGGCCTCGTCCACCGGCAGATCCCGCCTCGCGGCGCCCTTCAGAAAGGCCTCCAGATCGTCCGCCGTGACGGGGTCGTAGAGGACCAGCCGCCCGTCCGCGAAGACCGCGGGGATGCCGAGGACGGCCCGCCTGAGGTCGGGCAGAGAGGCCGGCACGAACCTTACCGGCAGCCCTCTCGCCTTGGCGTCCCTATAGAGCTTCCAGCTCGACGAGCAGGTGTGGTGGACCACGACCTCGAGCGCCATGGCGTGATATAGGCCCCAATTAAGTTTTTCTCTCCTCCTCGGCCTTCCGGTGCCTCTCCTCGGCCATCTGCTGGATGAGCTCGGCCAAGTGCGGCGCCTCCTCCGAGAGCACTTGGACAGCCTCGTGGACTGTCATGTCGGGCCTCACGCCGTACGCCCTCAGGGCGAGCTCCACGTCCTTCAACACGTCCTCGACCTTGACCACCTTCAGCACATCCGCGGCGGGGCTTATCGCCGCGTAGCGCTTGTTGCCGCTCTTGAAAGTCCTCACAAGGCCCTCCCGCTCCAGGTAGAATATGTGCCACTGGGCGGCGCCGTAGCTCAAGCCAAGCGCCTTGGCGATCTTGTAGACGGGCTGGGGCCCCTCTCTGCGGAGGAGCTCTAGTATACTGGCCTTGACCTCATCCACGCAAAGAATAAATAGTGAATTTAAAGGCTTCGCGCGCTACCCGAAGCTGAGCCTTATGGGCTTCTGGTACGAGTCCACGAGCTCCGCGCGTAGCCCCCTATCGGCGAGATACCGGCCGGCCTCCTCGGGCCCCACGCCGGGCAACACCGCCACGTAGGCGAGCCGGGTGTCCACGTCGAAGGCGGCCGCGACCACGTGGGGCGGGAGGCCGCCCTCGACGAGCTCCTTGACCCTCCACGGATCGCCTCTGCCAATCGAGAAGACGTAGTGGGGCAGCACCAGCTCGTAGCCGAGGTCCATCACCCTCCTGACAGCCTCGGCGGGCTGTATGGCGGCTTCGTCTATCTCCAACACCACACGGTCGCCCTCGATATAGGCGTTATATATGCCGGGGATAGCCATCAACATCTGCACCATGCCCTCGTCGGCGTAGGACCTAGACGCCAGCCTGACCGAGATGGTCTTCATAGCCCGCAAGGCCGGCCGCGCGCCGAGCTAACGTAGGCGAGGCGTCCGCCGGCCGAGGCAGTAACGGAACCCATGGCTCCTCGCCGTATTCTACATAAAAACTTTGTTTTACTATTGGCCCGCCGCGGCGGCCGCCCTCTCGACTCTGCTCAAGAAATACGCGAGGAGGAGCGCGAGGAGGAAGTTCACAACCACGCCGCTGGCCACAAGCGCGGCGGCGGGCGGGCGGCCGAGGGCCAAGTTCAGCCCGACGATAATAACGCCGAATATGGCGCCCTTGGAGTACCAGGGAAGCCTCAGCCTATCCCAGACGGCGGCCATTATGAGGCCTATTATGACGAACCATATGACGCTTCCGACAACTGCGCCGATGTAGGCGCCGGTTATGGAGAGCTCAGCTATCTGCTGTATCTGTTGTTGCGTAAGCGCTGCGCCGCTCGACTGGGCCGCGGAGGCCACGGCCTCGTATACAGCTCTATAGATCTCCTCCCTGAGCACGTATATCTCCAGCGCAGAGACGGCGCCGCCGATCAGCCCGGTCACGGCGCCCCACTTGGCGCCCTGTCCCAGCTTCATACGTCGATATAGGCAAACGCTTAAAAGCTTTGAAGCGCCTATCGGGATGCATCCTGGCGTCGTCGTGAGGGATCTCAAGCCGGAGGACTTCTGGCAAGCGATCGACCTCTACTACGGCTACTACAAGGAGGTCGAGGAGGATCCCGAGAGGCTGGGGCGCGAGGTCGGGCTGACGCTCGAGGAGAGGCCGCCGTCGCTGGCCGACGAGTTCGCCTGGTTCTCGGAGACCCTCAAGGCTCTGGAGCGCGGCGACGCGGTCTTCAAGGTCGCGGAGGCTGGCGGGAGGCTGGTGGGGACTTGCGAGATCAGGAGGAACAGGAGGAGGGGCTTCGGCCATCTGGGAGTGCTCGGGATCGCCGTCGCGAGGGAGTGGAGGGGGAGAGGCGTGGGGCGGGCCCTCCTGGAGGCCGCCCTGGCCGACGCGTGCGGCAGACGCCTCTTCGACTTAGTCGTCTTGGAGGTCATGGCCGTGAACGAGAGGGCTGTCAAGCTCTACGAGCGGCTCGGCTTCGCGAGGTACGGCTATCTGCCGGGAGGCGCCAAGGTGAGGGGCCGCGCGTTCGACGTAGTGTACATGTATAGAGAGTGCAACCGGCCGCATGCCGCGCGCGGCATCTAGGCGACTTGTTGCTATACATATTTATATTCTAATATAGGTTTATTCAAAAAGAAAAATTTAAATATGCCCAGAATTTATACGCTATGGCCAAAAAACTGCTGATCCTAGGCGGCGGCACCGGCGGGTTGATAATATCGAAGGAGGTGCGCGAGGTGTTGGGGCCCGGCGACGTGGAGATAACCGTCGTCGATATGAAGGACAGGACCGAGTTCCGCCCGTCGTATCTCTACGTGGCCTTCGGCTACAGGAGGCCCGAACAGATCAGTGTGCCTCTGGAGTATCTAAAACGCCGCAATGTGAACTTCGTCAAGGCTAGGGTCACCAAGATAGATCCGGCCAACAGAAAGGTCTCCACTACCGCGGGCGACTTCACCTACGACGACCTCGTGGTGGCGCTCGGCGCCGAGACGGTGGACACCGGCTTCCCCCATACTTGGGAGCTGGAGCCTTCGCTGAAGGTCGCGGAGGCCTTGAGCCAAGTGAGGCAGGGCCACGTAGTCATCGGCGTCTACTCGTTGCCGTACAGGTGCCCGCCTGCGCCCATAGAGCTCGCCATGTTGACGCATTTCTACTACCTCACGAGGGGGCTTAGGGACAAGGTGAAGATAACGGTGGTCCACCCGCTGAAGCGCCCCTTCGAGAACTTCGGCCCCGTGGCGGCCAAATGGATGACCAACTTCCTGCAACAGCTGGGGATCGAGTACGTGGGCGTCGGGCAGAGCCAAGCCATCAAGAGCTTGGGCAAGAACGAGCTGGAGACCGCTACGGGGGAGAAGATAAAGTTCGACGTAGCGCTAGTGGTGCCTCCGCACAAGGCCCCCGACCCCGTGCTCAACAGCGACCTCGCCAAGAACGGCTGGGCGGCGCCGCGCTCACCGGCCAACGGCGATTTCAGGAGCGAGAAGTACGACGACGTCTACGTGGTAGGCGACGTGGTAGCCCCCAATGTGCCGGTGGGCATGGCCGGCACGATACTGCACAGCTACGCCCCGTGGGTCGTCAGCAACATAGTGGCCGACTTGGCCGGAATCTCCATGGGCAAGCCGCCGTTCAGGATAGTGGGCACGTGCGCTCTCGACGTTGGGGCATACGGCATGGCCGCCGCCTGCGACTTCACCCAGTTCGTCAAGAAGCAGAAGCCGTACCCAGACTGCATGTTCCTCCCGCCGTCGCCCGTGTCGAGGATATTCAAGGAGATGTTCGAGAAGGTGTACTTCAACTGGCTCCTCGGGGTGGTGCCATGACCGAGACCGTGACCATACCCAAGGCCGACTACGAGCGGCTTCTGGCCGAGGTGGACGCGCTTAGGAAAGAGGTGGAGGAGCTCAGCTCGCTCCTGTTGCCGATAAAGATCGTGCTGGAGAAGTTGCCCAACTTGATGGCCGATATACAGGTGTTCAAGGTCGCCGCCCCGTTGATATCCATGCTGTCCATAATGGACGCGGCCGACTTGAACGCCATGGGCGCCGCCATGCAAGGCGGAGTCGTCTGCACGAGCAAGGCGCTTAGGGAGATAGCCGAGAACGGGGCGCCTAAGGTCGGCTTCTGGGGCCTCGTGAAGGCCATGAGCGACCCCGAGGTGCAGAAGGCCATGGGCGTGATGTTGACCGTGCTGAAGGCCATGGGCAGCTGCATGGAGGAGAACCTAAAACAGGTCAGCGAGAAGTAACCCCTTTTTCCCCAATCCTCCCCACGAGGGTTGCGTAGAACGAGTCCCCCTCTTGCTCCAACAGATCGAGCAGATCGTCTATTAACCCGCCCGTCAACACCGCCGCGTCTACCAACGTCTTTAGGCCCATGGCGAAGTAGTACGCGCCGTCGCGCTCCATTACGGGGAAGAAGAAGGGGGCGAGGCCGCGCTCGCCGAAAAGCTCGGCCCCGAGCCTGCTGGTGGCGTCCTCCAGCTCCTCCAGCGGCACGCCGCCGATGGCGGCCGACCTTATGTCGTCGAGATCGACGAGCGCCAACGCCACGTCGCCGCCCTCCTTGTGGGCCGAGACGAGCACGGGCCTGGGCCTCCCGGCCGGGGAAAGGATGGCGACCACGTCGGCCTCCCCAGAGTCCTTGATATAGGCGGCCAGCTCCGACGAGTCGGGGAACTCCTCAACGCCGTATTTGAACCTGAGGGCGAGCAGTAGATCGCCGACCTTGTCGAACACGCTCATCTGCCGGTCCCTTCGGCCAGATGTCTGCAGGATCCTAGCTTCTTCAAGACGGCCACGAGATAGCCGAGGCCGCGCCTCACCTCGGGGTCTTGGAGGGCCGAGAGCAAGCCCCAGAGGCCCATCGGCTTTATATTGTCCGCGTTTGCTATGGCGTAGGTGAGGCAGTCTACCTTGGAGCTGTCAGTAGCGAGGTTGGTCCCGGCCACGAGAGCCACTTCCTGGAGCTTCGCGAGCTTCTCGACGAAGTCTCTCGTGAGGAGGCCCTCGGTGAAGAAGCGGAGGGAGGCGGCCGCGTTCAGCAGATCGTCCAAGACGCCGCTTCTCTTGAACTCGAACAAGACGTCTACGAGCTCCTTCACCACGTCTAGGCGCTCCACGATCGATATCAACGCGTCCAAGGCCTTGTCCTGTTGCAGGAGGGCCACGAGCTTCTCGAACTTCTCCTCGCTCATAGCCCGCACCTCATGACCGACCATATAGAGTAGTTCGTCATGTCCTTAAGCCGCACGAAGAAGCGGCTGGGCGGCGGCGGGCGTTTGGCCGGGTTCTCGTAGTTCCAGGAGACCTGGGTCGCCTCCTCGAACCCGGTCAGTATGAAGCAGATGACGCGGCCGTCGTAGGTCGTGTCTGAGTGGCCCAGCTGGATCTCCTCCGCTATGCGGGAGGCGACCACCTCGCTCTGGAAGTGGGCCACAGCGCCCGCCTTGGGGACCGGCAAGTTGGTGGCGTCGCCCAAGGCGTATTCGGCCCCGGTGGCGACCTGCGCCTGTATCTGCAGGGTGTTCTTGTCGACGGGTATCCAGCCCGCCTGGTCGACTATGCCCGACTCAACCACCACCTTGGCGCCGCCGTGGGGCGGCACGGCGATTATCAAGTCGGCCTTTATCTCCTCCGGGCCCGACAGCTTGCCCGGCTCCACCGCGTTTATCTTGAAGTTGACCCTGTACTCGAACCCCCACATACTCAGCGCCTCCTCCAAGAACTTGTTGACCTGCGGTTGCGCGTGCAGGTGCGGCGCGACTGTCGTGAAGACGACCTTCGTCTTCGCCCTGAGACCGGTCGCCATGAGGTAGTCGTTTAGGAGGCCGAGGAACTCGTAGGGGGCCACCGGGCATTTATAGGGCGTCGACGTGACGGACACGGCTATGGTGCCTCCGTTGAACTTCCTGAGGGCCTCCCTCAGCCTCTTGGCGCCCTCGTACGTCCAGAGAGTGTGCCAGACCTCGCCGAAGCCCGGGAACGCCTCTGTCTTGACGACGGAGCCCGTGGCTGCCACTAAGTAGTCGTACTTGAGCTCCCGGCCGGACTGCAGGACGACCTTCTTGTTCGCCATATCTATCCTCGCGGCCGGCTCCCTCTCCAAGCGGATCAAGGGGGAGACCAGTCTGTCCACCCTCCTGAACATGACGTCGGGCCCGAGCTCCTTAAACGGCACGTAGAGGAAGCCCGGCTGGTAGACCTGCTGTTCCTGCGGCTCCACCACAGTCAGCGAGACCTCCCCCCTCCTTAACTCGGCAGAGAGCTTGGAAGCCAGTTTGTTGGCTGTGAAAAGGCCGCCGACGCCGCCTCCGACGACCACTATGGACTTCATGGATCCGCCCAAGTGAGGCCAAATAAACTATATTAACGGGTCTCGTATATGAAAAATGTAAAGAAAGCTATTTCCTTATCAGCGACAAGAGATATTTCATGCGGGACATCCAGTCGTACTTGACCACAGCCCATTCGGGGGATGCCCCGTAGTCGGCGCGCCAGACGACGGGGCCGTAGAAGGGCCGCCACATCTTGGCGCCCCTCACGGCCACGTCCCGCGAGAGCCGCACCTCGTCCTCGCTGTAGAAGTAGGGTGGGGGCGGAGAGGACGGCGGTAGGCCCATGTCCTCTAGGAGGTAATAGGCGGCGTGCACGGCCTCGTAGTAGGCCGCCCAGCCGGTCTTCACCACGTGCCACGTCGCGTCGCCGACAGCGTACACGTCGTCCCAGCCCAAGGCTCGGAACCTCGAATCGACCTCGACATAGCCCTTGTGCGACTCGTCGGCCAGGCCGGCGTCTATAAGCCACGGCGGACCTACGTGCGGCGGCGTCCACACGAGCCAGTCGTAGGCCAACGCCTCGCCGTCGTCCAACACCACGTGGCCCTCCGCGACCTCGACGACCTCTCGGCCTCCGACAAAGCCTATGCCCCGCTCGTCGAGCAACTTGTAGATCGCGCCGCCCAGCGCCGATAGCTGGTCCGAGAAGTCGGCGGGCACGTACTTGACGCCGGACACGACGGTGATCTGCGCCTCGGGCCTAAGCCATTTGAGCAGAAACGCAAGCTCGTAGGGGGCGGAAGTGCACCTATAGGGGAGGCCGGGATGCGAGATCACGACGCGGCCCTTCGCCGAGGCGAGACGGCCGGCGTTGGACAGAACGTTGGGCGTATCGTATATGTTGATGAAGTTGGGCCTCCCCGATATCTTGACCAGGTTATAGGCTAGGTGCACCCCGGGGGCCAGCACGAGGTAGCGGTACTCGTACACTCCCGCCGTCGAGTAGACGAGCCTGTTCGCGGGATCCACGGCGAAGACCTCTCCGCCAGCTAAGCCCGACGGCCCTACTGCGTATTGGCCGGGCTGCGCCATGCCGAGCACTACGTCCTCTTTGGCCGGCCCAACGATATAGACGCCGCCCTTGTCGAGCACGACGGCCCTCACGCCGTTTCTGCGTAGGAGGTACGCCACGACTGAGCCGGCCACGCCGCCGCCGACCACCACCACGTCCGCCTTCTCCACGCGGGGCTTGAGGAGGCTCCAGCCGGCTATGAACCCGCCCGCGGCGGCCGCGGCCAGCGCAGACAGGAACTTGAGGAAGTCCCGCCGCCTCATCCGAGCAACGCGTGCATCTGGGGGTTGTAGAGCAACAACGGTATTTCCGCCGCGGCGAAGGCCATGACGCCTGCGAATACGGCGGCCCAAAATCTGAAGGACGTAAGGCCTCCGAGGGCCGCAGATGCGGCTATGTTGTTCTTGAACATGCTGTATAGTATCAACGGCGCCGCCGCGGCGTACGCGGTGGCCGCCACGAGCTTAGGGTATATGTCGGTCAACATGGGGGGAAGCACGCCGTATAGGTAGCACCCGGCGAAGAAGGCCGCTGGCGGCGTCGGCCACAGCGGCGTGATCCGTCTCGACGCTGAGGCGACTGCGCTTAGGGCGAACGCCTCGACGAGGCCTAGGGCGGCGGCCCCTATGGACAAGAGCGCCGGGTCTGCGTACGGCGTCAGCGACGCCGCGCCGTTCGCTACAGATAGGCCCAACGGAACGTTGAACACGGCCAGGCCCGCGACCAGCGCGTCGGCAGTCGCGCTTCTCTTATCGACCGCCGCCTTAATCGAGGCTATAAAGGCCGCGGAGGTCACCAAGGTGGCGTAGGCGAACATGGGCACGAGGAAGACCGGCTTGACCTCGGCGAGCGACTTGGGCACCTCGGCGGCGTAGTGGCCCGCCAAGAGCGCCATGTGCGCGGAGATCCCTCCCGCGACTGCGGCCGAGCGGGGGCCGAGCCTGGCGCGCGAGAGGAGGGACAGAGACAGGAGATAGGCCGACGCGAAAACGAGGGGGATTTCTATCATCTTCTGTATTGCGCCGACGCGAGCCAGTCGCCGCCCGGCACGGCGAGAACCCACACGGCCGAGTCCGCCCTTATGTACTTCGCCACCGACCACGAAGAGGCGTTTACCACCACCAGCCCGCCGGGGCCCGCCACGTAGAAGAAGCGCCCGTCCTGGCTAAAGACTCCCATGACGGCCGACTTCAGGTATCTGGGCACCAGCTCCACCCTGTCTAAAACGCCGTACGACGGAGGCTCCGACCGCACATATAAGCCGAAGCCCGACACAACCACGACGACCAAGGGCTCCGCCGGATCCTCCACAGCCATGAATGCGACTGAGGGATAAGTGACCTCCTTCACCGGGGCCAGCGCGCCCCCGGTCGCGTTTATGCTGAGCACAACCTCCCTCGGGCCCCCCTCAAACTGTAGCAGGCCGTAGCCGGGGCTCCGGAAGGGCCAGTAGGTCATCGAAGGTTCGAGGGACTCGGCCTGGCCCGGCTGTTTTAGATAGTAGGTGGCCACAGCCCTTCCCGAGGGTACTGACATGACCAAGGCCAGCTCCGGCAGGCTGGCGTTCTTGTCGGCTCTCAGCGGCATGAGCACGTACCTCCCGTCGGGCGACGGCGCGACGTCGCAGGGGTCTGCGGCCAGAGGGATAGTGTCGGCTATCTCGAGGGCGGAGAGATCTATCACTACAAGATCTCTGGGCGCGCGCTGGGCTATCAGCAGATATCTGCCGTCGGGCGTAATCCCGGCGTATTGCCTAGTGAAGCTGTTAGAGGTCTTGATCAGCTTCACCTCGCTGAGGTCGGACCTGTTCAGTATCAGGACGTAGGAGCCGTTAAGGCCTTCGAACAATAAGAATAGATATGGAGTGTCAGGCACATAATAGCGCGGAATCCAAGACTCCACCACCTTAGCCGACGATAGTAGCGAATAGGTCTCTAGATCTAATGCCCGCCTCAGATCCACGACAGCAACTATATTGTTATTTAGAGGATCTATTACATATATATAATAGTTGCCATTGTTTTTAATCAACGAGTATACGTACCCACGCGGCGCTATGGAGGGCGGCGCGGTCGATTTGCGTAGGGCCAGAGTCTGGTTCAGTTGCTCGATCTCGGACTGTAGCTGGTATATCTTGGCCCTCAGCTGGGCTATTGTCTGTCTGGACTCGGCCAGTTGCGACGACAGAGACGAGGCGGCGGAGCTCGCCTGCAGGTACAACGCAGCCAGGGCCGCCAACGCGGCGAGGAGGACCACTATTACCGCGATCTTGGCGTCCATGGCTACCCTCCGCACGCCAGCGCTATCTGGCGCGGCGCCGAGGCCGGCTGTGCGGTCAAGGCGCCGGCGCGGATCTCCAAGCCGTCGAGCGGCGCGGGGAGGTCGGCCGAGCTAATCGACAGCGACGGCACAGTTATCGCGTAGAGCCTGTGGTCCCCCGCTAGGTAAACGACAGTGCACGAGGGGTCGGCCTCCAGCTCGTTGCCGGTCACGTTGAGGAACTTGAGCTCGGAGAGCCCGGGCACGCTCAAGGCGTAGAGCCCTCTGCTGGTCGCCACGAGCAACACCCCGCGGCAGGCCCTCATGTCCCTGACAGTCCCCGCCAAGCTCGTCGAGGCCAGCCTATCCAAGGTCGTCCGGCTGTAGGAGGTCACGGACGCGCCGTTGGCGATGAAGAGGTAGTAGGCGCCCACGAACACCCTATCGCCGCCCACGTCGTATATGGCCAACGGCCGCAGAGCACCGTCCAGCTCCACGAGGCTGTTCGGCGTGAGGACGTAGAGGACGCCCTCGCCGGGTATCGCGTAGATATCGTCGGCGTCCTTGACGGCGAGGAAGCCCTCATTCGATAGGTCGGGCAACGAGAGCTTGTAGACGCCGCCGGCGGCCACCACGTATAGGCTGTTGCCCACGACCACACCCTTCTCGACCCCCTTTAGGTAGAGCTCAGTGTACTCCTCGGTCCCGTTGAACACGTAGATTGTGCCGTTTGAGAGGAAGATCGAGTAGGGCCCGTAGCTACCCGCGTAGCTGAAATGCCCCGTCAAGCCGAGACGTTGCTGGAGTATGGGAGTGCCTGCGGCCGTCAGAATGGCCATCTGGCCGGGCGAATACGCGACGAGGTAGATATCCATGGGCGGAGGTTGCGACTGCGACAAGAGGCTGTATGCGTACTGGAGAGTCTGGTATTTGGCCCAGTAGCCCAGCCCGACGCCGGCCGCGAGGCCTATGGCGATGCCCAAAGCAAGGAACAAGACGCGCCTGCCGCCTCCCTCGGGAGCGCCCAGGGGAATTTCCTCCGACATGGCCCCGGGGCTACACGTTTTTTAAAACATTATTAATACTGTTAACATTTACATGATTAATAAGACTTTTATTAACTCGGCGGACGTCCCCCATGCCTTCGATTAGGAGGACCGGGGACAACTCCTACGAGCTGGATCTCAAGGGCTACGTCTGCCCGTATCCACAGATGTACACGTCGCAGGCCTTGTCGAAGTTGCCGAAGGGCAGCACGTTGAGGGTCATAATAGACAACCCGCCGTCTATAGAGAACATAAAGTCCGTGGCCCAGAAGGCGGGCGCCAAGTCGGTGTCGGTGGACGCCAAGGGAGGCGTGTGGGAGATAACCATAGTTCTATAGTATGAAGGTAGGCGTGATAATAACGTCTGAGGATCCCGTAAAGCTCTACGAAGCCGGCACGTACATAGCTACAGAGCTGGCGAGAGGCAACGAGGTCCTTGTCTTCGCCACGGGCAGAGCGGTGCTGGCCTTGGCCGGGCGGAGCAACTGGCCCGAGTCGCCGGAGCTCAAGACGATGAGGGAGCTACACGTGACGTGGCAGGAGCTGTTCGCCGCGGCGAAGCCCATGGGGCTGAAGATCATAGCGTGCGAGACGGCGGGGAGGATCTTCGGCGTATCTGAGGACGACTACAAGGCGCTGGGGCTGGTCGACGCGGTGTCCTCCATGTACACCTTCCTCGAGGAGGTGGGGGACGGGAGGATCGTCACGTTCTGAGTATGGGGGTCCCCGACTTCTTGAAAAAGCCCTGGAAGCCCGAGATCGCCGGCGCCGTGATAGGCGTCATAGCCGTGTTGCAGATAATCGTGGTGAGGAGTCCTTGGTACATCACGGGGCCCGAAAACCAGTTCGGAGGCTGGCTGTACAACGTCTTGAGCGGAGGGCTCCTCAAGACGGGCCAGTGGGCCTACTTCAACCCCAACTCGCCCATGTTCGTCGCGCCGGCGGCGCCTCCTTGGGACCCGAGGAATAAGGAGTTCATGATAGTGTGGGGCTTCATGCTAGGCGCGATGATAGCCAAGGCGCTGGAGGGCCAGTGGCGGCTCAGATGGCCGGCGAACCGCGCCACGGTGGTCTTGTCGGTCGTCGGAGGCCTCATGTTGGGCTTCGGCGCCAGGCTGGCGTTGGGTTGCAACATAGGCAACTTCGTGGCGACTATCCAGAGCCTCGTGTTCTCCGGCTTTGTGTTCTTCTTGGGGATGGTGGTCGGCAGCTTTATAGGGACCAAGCTGATAGAGGAATATCTGATGGGCCTAATGGGCAGATCCAAGCCGATAAGGATAGAGCTGGGCAACCGCGTGGACAACCGCAAGGTCCTGGTATTCGCCTTGGCCATGACGCTCGTAACTGCTCTATACTGGTGGCTGCTGGGAGTCGTGACCGCCATAGCGTTTCTATTGCTTGGGATAGGCTACGGCTTCGCCGGCTCTAAGGGCGAGATATGCTTCACCTCGATGTTGAGGGACGGCTTCTGGTCGCGGCTGGCGCCGTACGGCGGCAACGCCAGGGCGGTGGCCATAGCGCTGTCTATAATGATAACTGGAAACCTGATACTGAAATACGGCCTGGGGTGGCAGTACAGGGAGTTTCTGTTCCCGGTAGGCGCGCACACGTTTGTCGGAGGGGCCTTGTTCGGGATCGGCATGGTGTTGGTGGCAGGCTGTAGCTTCAGTAGCGCCTACAGGAGCGGGGAGGGCAGCATACCCCACTTGATAGCCTGGTTCGGCATGGTCTCCGGCATGGTGGTCCTGTCGTACGTCTGGCCCTTCTTCTTCACGACGTCCATATACCTGAGCCCGGTCCTGCGCTTTCAAGATCTCTTCGGCGGCAATCTGGCGGCCGGCGCGGCCGCCGCCTACTCCGTGGCGTTGTTCATAGGCTTGGTGGGCAGCTGGCGCGACGGGACTCTGCGCCGCCTGGCGGCGGCCCCCACAATAAGGCTAGGCCTCCTGCGCGCCGTCAAGCTCAGGTAATGTCCCGTTGGCTTTTGCCAATCGCCCTCGCGCTGTCCCTAGTAGCCCTGGCCTCGTCGCTCTTGGGTCGGCCCGACAAGCCCGACACGTTCGTGATCCTGGGCGGCGGCCCGCCCAGCCTAGAGCTATACGTGGACGGGAAGTACGTCGGCGGCGTTGCGCTCAACGGCGCGTTGCCCAACTTCACCATGTACGACGGCTTCCTCTGGGGCGGACGGCTGGTGGTGACGACGCCGGAGGTGGGGCGGTGGATATACATATACGAATTGGGCGACTTGAGCCGCCCCTCGGCGATAATAGAGGCGCCGGGCAACGTGAGCCACTTCCTGTACTACTCCCCCGACGTAGCGCCTGTGGAGGGCGGCGTGTTGTGGCTCGCGGTCTCCGACTTCGGGGACAGGAAGGGCTATCTATGCCCGCTGGATCTCTACAACGAGGTTCTGGGGAAGTGCGTCCCCGTCGGCCTCTACCCACACGCGCCGATATACCTCAACGGCGACGTCGTGGCGCCGCTGATGCGCGAGCCGTACCTAGTGGTGATGGTCGGGGGCAGGTCACTGAGAGTGCCCGTGCTGGCCTTCTGGCCTCCCTACGTCAACTCCCACGAGGCTCTGCGGTACGTCTTTCTCTCGTTCCACATGTTGACCACCGACGGCGTATACATATACGGCGAGGGCCACCCGATAGAGCCCGGCTATAGGCTTTCGCCGGTCGACATAGACGCCATGTCTTTGCTGGTGGAGATGAACTCGCGCGGCCAAGTCCTCGCGTACTTCCCCACGTCAGCCCCTCCGCCCGGCTTGCCGGGCCTCGCCGTCTGCCGCGGGAAGCTGTTCGCCACCTCGCCGATGGAGGGCTCCGTGTACGTCCTCCAGGCGCCTGGGCTCAAGCCCATAGCCGTATTGAAGCTCGGCAAGGCCCCCTGGGGCGTGTTCGCCAACCCGGACTGTAGCGAGGTGTACGTTACGGACATATTGGGACGCTCCGTCTACGTTCTAGACGTCGACACCCTCAAGGTTGTGGCGGAGTACAAGACCCATATGGCGTACCCGCACACGGTCATCTTCGTGGACTCCGCGACGGCTAAGGCAATCGAGCGGTTTGTCAAACCCAATATAGAGTACAACTACACCGACTTATACCCGCCGGTATTGGCTTGCGGCGATATGGCCCCCTAATTGTCCAGGCCCGATAACTTATAATCCGTTCCCATATCCATGGATCTCTACGACGCCATAAAGAAACGGAGGGATGTCAGGAGCTACTACAGGAGCGATCCGATCCCGCCGCGGGTCCTGGCCAAGTTGTTGATGGCGGCCCATCTAGCCCCCTCCGTCGGCTTCTCGCAACCTTGGAACTTTATATTGGTCTACGACTTGGAGAAGAGGCGGATGATCAAGGAGCTCGTGGAGAGGGAGAGGGAACGCTTCCGCTCCCTGCTCGACGAGAGACGTAGGCAGATCTTCGACAACATAAAGGTGGAGGCCATACTGGACACCCCCGTCAACCTAGCCGTCACGTGCGACCCTACCCGCTTCGGGCCCCACGTGCTGGGCAGAACCACAATGCCGGAGCTCTGCCAGTACAGCGCAGTCCTGGCGGTGGGCAATCTGTGGCTGGCGGCCGTCGCCGAGGGCATAGGCGTCGGTTGGGTCAGCTTCTTCCACAAGGACGACGTGAAGAGGATACTGGGCATACCCCAACACGTCGACCTCGTGGCGTATCTGACTCTGGGCTACGTCACGCGCTTCCCGGAGCGCCCGGAGCTTGAGGAGAAGGGGTGGCTGTCCAGACTCCCCCTAGACGCCTTGGTCTACGTCGACGAGTTCGGCAGAAGGCCGCCGGCGGATCTGCTGGAGGAGCTCAGAGCTGTTAAGCTCTAGCCATTCGGCGTCTCCACAGAGCCGCCGCACATGGCCGCCACCAGCTTGGCCAGCTCCTCGAGGCCCATCCTCAGCGTCAGGAAGGCCAGCAGGTACGACCTCACGCCGTCGGCCACCTCCAGACATCTGCCGCAGAGCTCCCCCTCCACCTCTTTCAGCGATCTGCCGGAGAA
Source organism: Thermoproteus uzoniensis 768-20 (assembly GCF_000193375.1). Classification (GTDB taxonomy): domain Archaea; phylum Thermoproteota; class Thermoprotei; order Thermoproteales; family Thermoproteaceae; genus Thermoproteus; species Thermoproteus uzoniensis_A. Next base: position 945,691 of record NC_015315.1, on the reverse strand, counting down.
CCTACGCGGCAACACGACGGTCCCCGACTCGGATATGGCGAGGGCGCTCAGATTGCAGGTGCAGACAATATCGAGCACGCGATCCTCCACGCACTTGGCCGCGTCGGCCACGCGCACCCTTATCACAAGACTATTGCCGGCTTCCCCCTGCATGCCTCCAGGAACGAGAGCGGGCCTGCGGCCTTGAAGCCCGGAGGCACCTCCCCCGGCAGATACGTGCATATGCGCACGTCGCCGAGACGGCGCGCGGCCTCGGCCAGTGCGCGCCCTCTATATGCCAAGAAGACGTAGTCGGGCTTGAGCAACTCCAGCACTCCCAGCGCGGCCGGATCCGGCGTCAGGACCAGCGCGCAGATCACCGAGTACGCCTTATCAAGAACCTCATCCAGCCCCCGCCCAGTTCTTGGAACTCCACTAGCTCGTTCTTGGTGAACCTACACCAGGCCGGTATGTCCTCCCTGGCGCACGCGTCGTCGGTTATTACCTCGAGGTAGCCGCCCACCGGCACGTCTGATATGGCCTTCCTCAGCTCCACGGGCCCCAGGCAGTGGGCCCCGCTTATCTTGACCGTCTTGACCTCCACAGCCGGCCGGAGCCGAGGCGATTTAAGGATTATTAACGCCGGACGGGAGAAGGTCAGCCCCTGCAACACTTGGCCAGCCTGTCGGCGAGGCTCCGGGCGACGGCCTCGACGAAGCCCCGGCCTAACAGATCCACGAGGCCGCTCTGCCTCCCCCTGAAGACCCACCTCACCCTTTCGCCGGAGCGGGAGAGGTCTAGGGAGAACTCCAGCCTGCTCCCCAGCGCGTATCCCTCACCCTCGAAGCTCCAGGGCCCTCTCTCCCTCACCTTCAGATAGGCGCGCCTCAACAGAGGTATATCGGAGTCCACCTCGAATACCGTCCAGCCGCCCTCCGCCTTCACGGGCCTCCAGCCGGCGCACCTCATTATCTCCTCCAGCGATCTTGTCGGGGGCCCGTCTAAATAGCCCTCGAAGTATAGGTCCACCCTCTGCTGTCGACATATCGATATAAGTCTTACAGAGGGAGGGAAAAGAGGAGTTTAGGCGTTGCCGGCCTGCTCAAGCGCCTCCTCGAAGTCCTTGGGGTTGGCCGAGACGTAGTTCACCAAGGCCTCTATCTCGACGGGGTCCGTGAAGAGGATCTTCACGCCCTCAGACGTGAAGTAGCGGTAGCTGGTCTGGCACGCGCCGCCGGCTATGACCACGTCCACGTCGGGGAGCACGCGCTCTCTAAGCCATTTATATTTGGCCAGCCCGTGCATGGGGATATTGCCCGACGGGCTCTCGCCCTGGAAGTGGGAGTTCATGGCGGATATCCCGTGCCCGGCGTCTGCGTCGGGCACACTGCCCAGCGGGTTCCTCCGCTCCTCGATGGGGCTCAACGCGCCGTCCTTGTATTTGTAGATCTTGTAGATAGGGGCGTGCGCGAAGTGGCCGGGGAAGACGACGCCTTCAGGCGCCGCCGCGATCGCTATCTTCAGCTCCATGTAAAGAACCCGTTTCCGGTATATATTCGTTCTAGAACTAGAGCACCTCGTCGCCGAACGAGAGGAGTATGGCGGTCAGGACAGCCGATGCGGCGGCCGAGGCGGGCGCGTCGGGGCCGTCGGCGTACGCGAGCGCGAAACCCAGATACAGCCCGGAGCTCACCACCGCCGTTAGCATGGGCCTCGCCCGGGCGCCGAGCGCGACGGCGGCCGATATGGTCGATACGACGGCCCCGTAATAGGTCGCCACGGCCAACGCAAGCGGGTCCGCGGGGCCTCCGCCTATCAGCATATGCGCCGCCGTGTAGGCCGCGTTGGATAAGGCCACGACAACCAGCGACGCCGTCAGCTTAGCCGCCAAGACCTTGCGCCTGCTGGCCAGAAGCCTGAGCCCGTCCAGAGTGCCCGCCTCCTCCTCGCGTATGACCGAAATGTACCCGATCACCGGCGAGGCGATCAAGGTGTTGGCCACTAGCCCCCTCCAGTAGCTCGACCCGGAGAACGCGGCCGCCACTGCGAAGGCCAACAACACGACGGCGGCTATGGACCCCGCGTCCCTCAAGAGGAGCTTCAGCTCCCTCTCTATGTATATCAACATGGGGCCTCCTCCTCGACCAGCTTCCCGTCCCTCAGCGTGTAGACTGCGTCGAACCTCATCGAGGAGTATCTGCAGGGATCAGACGCCGTGATCAACGCGTCGCCGCCGTGGCCGAGGACGGCCTCGACGACGGCGGCCGCCCCGGAGGCGTCGAGCCCCAACAAAGGCTCGTCCAGCAGTAGGACGTCCGGCTCGCACAGCAGAGCGGCGGCTAGGTCGGCCCTCCGGCGCCAGCCGAAGCTCAGCTCGGAGACGCGGCGCCCCATGTAGGGCCCTAGGCCCAGCCTAAACGCGGGCTCGATCAGCCCGCAGCCGACGGCCTTCGCGAAGAACTTCAGATTCTCCTCGAGGGTTAGGTCGGGGTGCAGGAAGCTGGACTGCAGGGCGACGCCCGGCCTAGTCCTCGCGAGGACCTCCCCTCGGCTGGGCGGCGTGAGCCCGGCGGCGATCCTTATCAAGGTCGATTTGCCCGAGCCGTTGGGGCCCCAGACCAAGACTCTCCCCGACACCTCCAGCGTCACGCCCCTCAACACCCAGGACCTGTACCTCTTCCAGACGTCGCGTAGCTCTACGCCCGGCGGCGCCATAGCGACAGGGCCGAGAGGGCCACCAGCGCGGAGCCGGAAGCCCAGACCAGGTTGACGAGGGGCACCTTCTTCACCATAACAACGTAGCTGTCCGCAACGGCGTTGGCCGCCAGTAGCGAATCGATCTGGGTGGAGTTCAGAGGCGCGCCGAAGTAGGCGGACAACAACGCGGCGGCGCCTAGGGGGAGGCAACTGCGCAGATCGTACTTGGCCAGCTGAAGCAACGGGTAGGGGAACACCGCGTTGTCGTAGGCCAGGCCGCCGGGGCTCACTGCGACGTAGTAGTCGTCGAGCCAGTCCCCCACGAGCGCGACGCCCGGGACCAGCCCTCTAATGAGCTTCAGCTCGCCGGACGCGTCGTACTTCACGACGGCGGTCGCCTCGCGCCCGCCGACGTATACCCGGAGGTATATGTCGTAGGAGTTGTAAGTGGTCGCGTTGGGCCGACACGCCAGCAGCCCGCTCAACACGCCCAGCGGGCCCGGCAACTCCACCGCGGCGCCGCCGAGGTCGACCAGCCCCACGACGAGATCGCCGTACGGGGTACGGGTCACGTTGTAGACGTATAGAGGCACCCCGCCCACGTAGTGCGGCCCGTCGGCCAAGTCGCCGAACGCGACGACGTAGGGTGTCCCGTTGAGGTAGACGAGCTCGAAGCGGAGCCGGCTCCTCAGAGCGGTAGCCGCCCCAGCCGCCGTCGCGATGTCGCCGGAGATGTACCGGGCCAAGTAGGGCGGGATAGACACCAGCTCTCTAGGGCCCGACGCGCCCGCCACCGATAGAGAAAACGGCGCTATTTCGTTGCCGATCTTCACGAGGTACATCTGTCCGGGCTTCGCCTCGAAGAACTCGGAATAGGACATATGGTAGGCGTAAGGGGCGCTTAGGGCTATCGCGGCGACCAGCACAGCGAAGGAGGCGTGCACGGCGGCTAGGAGCGGCCCTCTTTCCCTTGCGGCGGCCGCCGAGGCTACTAGGGCTCCGGCCGACAGGAAGACCAAGGCGTATATGGCTATGTTAGACGCGGCGGAGCTTGCTGGCGACCACGGATGGGCCAGGCTGAGCGCCGCGCCCGCCGCGATAGATACGGCGGTCCACAATAGGGCGGCCTGCCTCCCCAGCCACCGCCACGTGATGCCGACCAGCACAGCGGCTGTGGCAGGCACGAGCACGGCGTGGTATATGCCGATAGCCGAGTTGCCGGAGGGCACGGACGCCTGTAAGCCGAATAGGCGCGCGGCCATGGGGGCCAGCAGGGTAGCGTAGACGTAGAGCCCGGCCCCGTACATCAGCGCTCCCCCTGCCTGGACCAAGCCGTCCGGTGCCCGCCTCAAGGCCGACTGCACGGATAGTGCCAGGAACGCGGCGGATGCCGCCGCCAGGCCCAGGCTCACGTCGGAGATCCCCACGAAGGAGTGGAGAGGCGAGACGCCTCCGTAGGTTATGGCCATGGTCAACAGCTCGGCGCCCGCCGCGGCGTACAGCGGGCCGTCGGACCTCCAGTGGATTCTGGCCAGCGCCAACAGCCAAGTCAGGAATATGCCCGTCTCGACGGGGTCCCACTCCCAGTATCCGCCCCAGCCGAATGTGGTGTAGGACCAGTAGGCCCCGAGGAGGAGGCCCAGACTCAACGAGGTCCAAGCGGCCTTGACGTAGAGATCGCGCAGCCTAGGGTCGGCCACCGCCGCTATTAGCAGAGCATAGCCCGTCAGGACGGCGAGGGGGTGGGGGAGGGCCCACGGGCTCCTGAGCAGGGGGTTGAGGCCTATCCCCGGCGGCGCCAAGTCGGTGCGGGCGAAGGCGCCGACGGCCACAGCCAACGCGGCGTAGCCTAAGGCCGCCGCGGATAGACGGGCGTTGCGGGACGCGGCGCCGAGGATGCCGAGCACGGCGCCGATGTAGAGCAGGACGCCGCCCACGTTGGCCAGCGAGGCCGCGAGCCGGTAGTACAGCGGCATCCCGAGGGACGTATTTGCGTAGACGTCCAGTAGCCCGAAATTCAGCGCCGCGAACTGGGCCAGGTAGTAAGCCCAAACCGCTGCTGCGGACGCGCCTGCGGCGGCCGGGAAGTATCTGTTACTAATTGTTGCCAATATAGGCTTCATAGAAGTAAATTTTTATTGGAAGTTAAAAACTATGGCATGGCCTCGCTCAAGGACTACACAGCGTCGGCCCTAGCGCTGGCCTTCGTCTCGTTGTCGGGCTGGGCCGCGCTCGCCGGCCCCTTCCCCGCCCTGGTGCCTCTAGGAGATTCCACGGCGTATAGGAGCATCTACGTCCACGTCCCTCTGTCCACCGCCGCGCTCTTGTCCGGCCTCCTCGCGTTCCTCTTCGGCCTGATATATCTGGGGAAGAAGAAGGCCCGGTACTTCGCGTTGTTGGACAGATCCGCCAAGGCCGCGGCGGCCCTCTCGTGGGCCAGCTTCGTCGGCGGCACGGCCTGGGCCGCGACGTCGTGGGGCTCTGCATTCTCGGGCGATCCCCGCCAGCTGTCTGTTCTGGCCATGGCTGTCCTGTACTCGATATACCTCGTCGTCAAACGCTCCGTCGAGGACCCTGACAGGTCAATGTCCATATCTGCGTTCTACGCGACCGTCGCCTTTGCGTCGGTGCCCGTTGTCCTGATAGCCCCGTCGATATTCCCGGCCCTCCACCCGGCGACAGGCACGGCAGTCGAGGCCCTAGGTGAGCCGATCGCCAGGCTGTTAGACGTCTCCATGGCGCTGGCCCTATCCCTACTCGCTCTGTATATAGCGGGCGCCAGAGTGCCCAAGCCGATCGCCTACCTATCGCTCGCAATCGCCGCGTCTGTAGCCGCGGTGATAGGCGCCCAGTACCTACAGCCCGTCTACGTCGTGTACGGAGCCAGTTTGGCGGGGAACGTCGTGGTCATGAACACCTCCGGGGGCGTCCTCTCGGTGCCGCTGTCTAGGGTGGATCTAAGGCCTCTTTTCGTCAACGGGACGTCGACCTTAGTAGGCCATCTGGTTGCTCCCAACGGCGCCATCGTCGTCCATTGGTCCGTGGCCGTCAACGTGTTGATAGCCGGCGCCGCGATACTGGCGCTGTCCGTGTCGGGGCGGCATGAACTTTAAGGCCGTCTCGGCGGCGGCCATTGCTGCGTTGGCGCTCGCTGGCGCGTTGCTGGCGCTCATATCCAACGCGGGTATATTGGACGTCTCGCGGCTGGCGCAGATCAAGGAGCCGGCCTACGTCACCGTGTCCGGCAAGGTGGCGGCCGTGGACATAGGCTCTAAATACGTCGTATTGCGGCTTGTCGGAGATAACGGATTTGCCGTGACGGCGTTGATAAACAAGACCACGCTGTACGCCCTCTACGGCCCCGTCACGCCGTCCAGCTTCGAGTCTGTGGTCGTCGTGAGGGGGCTATATCTGCCCGGAAACGACACGATCGTAGTCTCGGCGGTCCTCAGAGGTTGCCACTCCGCATATGCCCAGCCGGCGGCAAATACATAATAGATCACATTGATATAAGGCTTAAATATTGTTAGTTTTTAAAAATAATTATATTATAATATTAATAGAATAATTAAAACTATTTAGGTACCAATTTTGATATAAACTACGGAATATCGGGCAATAATGGAAAAGCTTATAAATCTGTTAAAACTTGTTAACATGGTTGCACAGAATTCCGACGCGTACAGGGCTTCGCTAATATGGCTATTCGGATCTCGGTCGGGCAAGCTGAGGTTCGCCCTTCTGGAGAAGTTGCGGGAGAGGCCCATGAACGCCAACCAGCTGTCCAGAGCCCTGAACGTCAACTACAAGGTCATCCGCCGCCATCTAGACGCCCTCGAGAGCTTCGGCCTCGTGAGGAGGGTCGCGAAGCACTACGGGGCGCCCTATTTCGTGCCGGAGGACGTGGTGTCCCGCTGGGACGAGATAGCCGAGATAGCATCTAAGTACTAATATATAAAAATATATACTTTAGCCCACCTTTTTTGCCTTTGCCTTGAGCAGGCCGGGGGCCGTTATCAGCTCCTCTATCTTGTAGCCGAGATCCTCCAGCAGACAGCGCAGGGCGGCGGCGTTGGCCTCGACGGTCTCCGCGCTGTAGCCCAGCCCCACTATGTTTAGGTCGAACTCGTCCTCCGTAAGCTTGACCTCGAACTTCTTGGAGGGGAATATGTCGGAGAGGTAGGGGAGGAGAGACGATATGTTGTTCAGCGAGCCGAACATGGCCTTTATGTAGGCGGCTAAGGTCTTGCCGGCCTCGCACCACGCCTTGACGGTGCTCTCCCTATCTACGTTGTAGGAGTTGACTATAAGCTTGTCGAAGATACGGGCCGGCACCGGCACCACCTCTATCTCGGTCAAGATCTTGTAGAGCGTCATTATTTCGCGGACGCGCGCCGTGGTGATGCCGTTGGAGATCATGTCGAGGCCCAACGTCAATATCTCGTTGGCCAGAGCAAACTGGGTCATGCCGAGGTCCTTAGCCACAGCGGCGAGCCTCTCGGCCACATCCTTAGACACGGCTATATGGGAGCGGCTCGTCACGCACAGCCTTGTGTACAAGCTTATAAGTGTTGTAAACAATATGAAGCAATTAATATATATTACACATTATATCTATAATAAAATATCTAATTTTTAGAATTAATTATATTGAATTAATAAAAACAATATTGTTTTATCTATATTATTCTGTTCTAGTAGAGTTGATGCCCATCCTTATGCCCAACACGACGAAGGCCGCTGAGAGGAAGACAGAGCCTATCTTGTACGGCAGAAGGCCTGCGCCGAGGACGTAGAGAACGGCGGAGGCCAAGGTCCAAGAGCTCCGCTCAAGAAGGCGCACCACGTCCCAATAGAACCACGCCGACAAAAGCCACAGCCCGGCGACCACCGGCATGTTCTGCGACGAGAAGGGGGTCAGCGCCAGGAGGATCCTCACGGGGTTCGTGCCCAGCAGAGCCCACGTGGATAGAGTGGCCGCCGACGCGGTCCCCATCCAGACGGCCGCCCTCCTGACGTCGGCCAGCCACGCGAACGTTATGAACAGTACTATGTGGGACGCTATGGACACCGGCAACAACACGCCCTCGACAGGGAACGTGAAGGCGCCTACCATCCCCACTAGGTACGCGAGCTTCTTCTCCACCATCACGAAAGCGGGCCCGCCGCCATGGAGGGCTTTACCGACAGCCGTATGAGCTGTCCGTTGTCGGCGACGAGAGTTAGGTTTAACAATCTCAGAGAGGTTATATTGCCCTCGATCATTATGTGATAGGAGGCCTCGCCTAGCCTTACCGAAGACAGAGGGCCTATGCAGATCTTGTCCGTCACCTCCATGGCGACCACATCGCCGTTTACTACTGCACGATGGAACTGGTATAGAAATCCGGGCGGCAGGCCGCCGATAGATGTTATGCAGACCGGCCTAAGGCCTAGGTTAAATGCGGTGAACCCTACAAGCCCTAGATCGGGGGGAGACAGCTCGGCGTAAGGCGACGTTATCAGCAGAGTGGGCCTGGCGTATAGATAGGCCAGCACGGCGGCGATCACAATCACACTTATTATAACAAATTTCCTCATAAGTTGTCTTTAATGTCAATTACTTAAGTTTTGTGTATATAACGAGGTACGCTACGTGCAAGGCGGCGAAGAGCGCCAGCAGGACCGCCGTGGGGGTCGCCAGAGGCACCGGCCTAAAGCCGAGGTACCAGTAGTCAGGCGCGGCTCCCGCCGCGGCCGGCCTACACGTGGAGTTCCCCGCGACTTCCCAGTAGAGGGCTCCCAGTAGGGACACGTCGCCGTTGTAGGCAGGCCCCAGCACCACGATGTAGTCGGGGCCGGGCACGAACGTTGTGCCGATCGCCGGGCTCCGGCCGAGCGCCTGCTCGACCCCGTACTGCACGGCCACGTCGGCCCTCCACCCGTCCAAGTCCACTTTAGCCACGGCGACTAGGCCCCGCGGCAACGGGCCGCACGCCGTCTCCACGTAGCCCCCTTCCCTATGTATGGTCACGTTTAGGATCGAGGCGGATCCTGGATATGGCCAGGTGAGGTAGGTCAGCGCCACGGCGCCGGGCTCCGCTGGCACGGCCTTGGTGTAGTTGAAGTTGTACGCGTAGGGCCCCGATATGGCGAGGAGCGCCACGGAGGCCATGGCGGCGGCGTGTAGGGCGCGCCACGGGCCGCGCCGTCCCTTGGCAACAGCCGCCGCGGCGGCGTACAGCGCCGAGTACGCGATCGCCGGCACGGCTATGTTCGTGACGCCCCAGCTGGCCCAATACGGGTCGAAGCCCGCGGCATACATGGCGGCGGCGACGGCGAGCGACAGCGGGATGGGGATGAGGTAGGGGGTGCCCCTAAGCGAGGCCTTGACCACCGTTGCGGCGCCGGCGAGAACCGCGGCCGCCATGACCGGCTCGAGCACTCTGACGAAGAAGTCGCCCTCCATATAAATCCCCGCCATGGGGAACAAAGACGTCGCGAAGAGCCCCGCCGAGGACAAGGCGTAGGCACCTGCGGCCATATACCCCTTCAAGCTCGGCGCGGGCTTCAACGCGGCGGCTTCGTAGAAGAACGAGGCCAGCGCCCCGGCCGACAGCACGTAGGCGCCCGCCCCGCCGCCGGAGGTCCAGGAGATCGCCGAGAGGATGGCCATAAGAGGCCATCTGGGGGGTCTAGAGCCAGCGTGGAACGAGGCCAGTGAGGCGAGCCACGCGCCGGCCAACGCCGCGTCGAAGAGGCTCCAGCTCCAAGGCTGTCCGCCGTAGAGGCCGAAGACGAACCTCACCGCTATCGCCGAGCTGGCAAGGCCCCAGCCGAGCCAAAGCCCGGCGGCCGAGAGGGTTGCCGAGAGGACCGCAAGCGTGTAGATGGCCATGCTTATGCCGTTGATCGAGTAGGGCTGTGGGCCGGCGGGCAACAACAAGGCGACCGATATGAGGAGGGCGACGGCGTGGATACGCCTATCGTCTCCGGGGAGGGCCAACGCCGCGGCGGCCGAAGACGCGATCTCTAGAGGACTGCCGCCGGCCAGCCCGGCGAGGAACGCCAGATACGCCAGCCGCGACGCCTTGTTGGGGCGCAGAAGGCCTACGAGAGACGCGGCCAGCGCGGCCGCGTAGGCTATCGCCGCTATCCGCATCCGGCCAGCGCGGTCTTGACAAACGAGGCGAGCTGTTCGGGCGAGGTCGGCATGCCGTCGACCCTCCCCAACACCTCGCCGCGGTATATGACGACGAACACTATGCTGTGCGCTATGTAGTTCTGCTGGGCGATCCGCGTCACGCCGTACGCCTTCCAGATCCCCTCCAGGTAGCTCTCGGGGCCTGTGAGGAAGAGCCAGTCGTAGTGGTTGGCCTTGCTGTAGGCCGCGAGCCTCTGCACCGTGTCGTGTTGTGGGTCGAGCGTCACGTCCACCGCCACTACCCCTCCGCCCAACAACGGCAAGGTCCTATTCAGCAAGGAGTTAACCAGAGGGCATACGTCGGGGCAGTAGGTGTAGGTGAATGTCAACAACACTGGTCTGTTCCAGAGCTGGTCGAGGGCGATCCGCTCGCCGTATTGGTCGGTCAAGTTGAAGTCGTAGGCTTGGGGGCGTTTGCCGGGAGGATAGCACGTGTAGACGGCCTGCGGAAGCCCCAGGGAGTCGGCCGGGGACTGGCCGGCAGTCCCGCGGAACGCGAGGTAGTATACGGCGAGTGAGGCCACCGGCAGCAGGACCAGGAGAATGGTCGCCATCCTCATGCCCTTCTAGACCTGACGTAGGCCACTATGCAGGTCGACGCCAGCAGGTGGGCGGCCGCCGTGTGGAGAGCCACGGGGAAGCCGGGCGACCAGTAGCTGGAGAGATCGCCTATAAGGACCACGGGCCCTATAAGCGCTTGGGCCGCGGCTGCCCACAACACGGCCTTCTGCAACGCCCCATTGCCCGCTCTGTGTTTGTAGGCCGACATCGCCAGGGCTATGGCGAGCAGGGCCGCCGCTATGTGGAGGCCCAGCGCAGCCCGCAACACGGGCGGGCCCGACAGCACGTCGACGCGCTCGACTTTCTGGAAGCCCAGGAGGAAGGCGCCCAGAGCGCTGGCGGTCGCGGCCCAGAACGCGGCGCCGCGCAACAACACCGGCCTCCTCCACGGGATTTCCGAATCCACAGCAAGCGCGAGGGCGAACGAGGCCGACGACAGGGCGAGCAGATTGTTGGCGGGGTACACGAGCAGGTCGAACGGCGGGCTCAGCTGGCCCGCCAGCGCGAGGAGGATCAGCCGGCCGGTGAGCGCCGTCGCTATCAGGGACGCCAACATGCCGGCCGACGCCGGGGCGTTCCTCCTCAAGTTGGCTAGAAAGGCCGCGAGCACCGCGACGCCGGCCAAGACCGTCAGGATTCTGTGGAGAGGCTCGACGCTCCCGCCCGCGAGCTGAGCCAAGAGCGCCGCCGGCGCGCCGGGCCACGAGGAGCCCAAGTCGAGGCCCTCGCCGAGGCCGGCCGTGAGGGATCCCGTGAACGACGTGGCGACGATCAGAATGTAGGCCAAAAGCGGCAGCCGCCTCATAGCCTCGCGGCCGCGATTAGGGCGAGGTAGACCGTCAAGAGGGGGCCGGACGCCTTAAACATACGCCAGAAGTAGCCCGGATCCCCGCCCGCGAGGGAGCGCGCCGATATGTACACGCCGTAGGCCGACGCCGCGGCTTGCACGGCCGCGGCTATCGGCGAGACTAAGAGCAAAGTGGCCGCCATGTAGGCCGCCGAGAAGATGTTCAGGGCAGAGATGACGGCGGACGCCTTCCTGTCGTCGAGGACCACAGGCAACATCTTTATGCCGGCCCTGGCGTAGTCCTGTCTGTAGACGTAGGCCAGAGACCATATATGCGAGGGGATCCAGAGGTAGATCGCGGCCGACAGCAGTAGGGCAGAGGCGTCCAGCAAGCCCGCCGAGAGGCACCCCGTAATAAACGCGGCAACGCCGGCGAGGCCTCCGACGAAGATATTGGCGATGCTCCGCTTCTTCAGAATAACTGTGTAGGCCACTGCGTACGAGAACCACCCTAGAGCCACCGAGGCCGCGGCGGGGGCTCCCAGCCAGAGGAGGGCGAGGGCGATGCCTACGGCGGTCGTCGCCAGAGAGAACTCAAGCGCCCGCCGCGGCTCCACGCAACCTGCAGGAATCGGCCTCGCCCTTGTCCTAGACATGACGGAGTCCTCGCGCCTTTCCCAGTAGTGGTTGAAAGCAGCGGCGCCGCCGGCCGAGAGCGTGCCGACGGCGACGAGCTCGGCCAGGGATACTGGGCTTCTACCGCCCGCGTAGAGGTATCCGGCTACAGAGGCGAGCACCAGAAGCCAGATGACCCGCGGCTTCATCAAGACGACGTAGCAAAAGGCCCTCCGCCGGCGGTTTCTCGGACCGATCTGCACGTCTCGGGAGGTCATGACGTCCTTGTACACGCGCTGGAGTTTGTAAAGAAGTTGGCTATGGACGTCGGGTCCGGCAAGCCGTCTATCTCCCTGACCGCCGTGCCGTTGACGACTAAGGCGATCACCACGCTGTGGTATATGACGTACCCGCCCTGCGTCTGGGCCTCCTGGACGTAGACCCCCATGGCGTTCCACACCTCCCGCAAGGCGTCGGGCTGGCCGGTCAAGAAGGTGAAGTTGTAGTGGTTGGCCTCGGCGTATATGCGGAGCCTCTCCGGGGTATCGCCGGCGGGATCAACAGTGACTATGTAGACCGACAGATGCAGTAGCTTCTGGGTCTGGTTAAGCACTCTAAACGTCAGCGGGCATACGTCCGGGCAGTGGGTATAGCCGAAAGAGAGCACGAAGACGCCCGGCGGAGGGAAGCCCACCTGGCGCCCGTACTGGTCGACCAGCTCGATGTGCGGGAGCCTCACGGGGGCGCAGAAATATTTGATCTCGAGGGGGAAGACGCTCCTGTACGGCTGTTCCAGAACTGCGGGGTGGAGCGCCGAGTAGGCCGCTATGAGCGCGGCAGATGCGGCGAAGAGGAGAGCCCTTACTGTTTTCTCGACTCCGAGAGCCATCTCTCGTACCACTTGGCGAAGTAGGCGTACGAATAGGCCATGGCAGCCAGCGTCCAGAAAGACGCGACGTAGTCAGCCGCGAACCTGCCCACGGCCGCTGTGTATATGCCTATGGCCAGGCCGGATATGAAGAGCGCGACGGCGATGGCCAACGACACTGCCCTCAGCGGCGTCATGCGTGCAACGCGGCGGGCGGAGGCAGGCTGTTCACTGCGCCTACGTAGAACGTGAGGAATACGAGGACCCATATGCCGTCGACGAAGTGCCAGTAGTACTCGGCGGCCTCGACGCCGGCCGCCCTCTTAGGCGTCCAGTAGCCGAGGCGGGTCAACAAGGCCACGAAGGCCCAGAAGGTCAGCCCTATCAGTACGTGGAAGCCGTGTAGCGTCACTATGGAGAAGAAGTACATAGAGAATATGCTGGCCGTGGGGACGAACCCTTCGTGCATTAGGTGCGGGTACTCGAGCAGGAACTGGGACAGCGCGAAGAAGAGGCCAAGCGCCATCGTTACGGCCAGAAAGGCGTAGAACCTCCCGACGCGCCCTGCCACGAACTCTCTCCTGGCCATGGACGCCGTGAGGCTACTGCTCCACAACGCGATCGACATAGCTATAGCCAACGGCGAGAGCAAGGCGGGGGCCGACTGCGCGGCGCTTGTCCACTCTTGGTACAGCGTTATGCGCGCGTAGTAGGCCGACGATATGAGGGTGAGGAACAGCACGGCCTCGGACAGTATCACCCAGCCCATCGTGGCGTGTATGTCCTTCCAGACGCTGGGAGGCTTCGGCAACTCGAAGTGGACGTACCCGCCGTTGAGCGAGCGTATCACCAAGGCGCGCCTAACCATGTCGGACCAGAACCAGCCCAGCCCCAGCACGGCGAAGAGGGCCACCAGTCCCCACCCCAGCTCGGGCGAGGGCGACGTGAGGCCCCGCATTATGCTCGTCGGCTCCGCCGTGAGTATGTTGAGGACGCCGAGCGCCAGCGGCAGGGTGCCCAGGCCCACTATGGCCGGCCACGGCGTGTGGACGTGCTCCGGCTCGGCCGCGGGCTTCACGACGTCGGGTAGCCCGATCTTGGCGACGCCCCACGGATCTTCCGGGTTCCTCACGGGCCTGCCGTATTTAAGGCTCCAGAGCAGGTTTATGAGGTAGAGAGCCGCGCCCGCTCCTATCATCCAGCTGCCCACAGTCATGCCTAAGGCGTAGGGCTCCAAGCTCGGGGTGGGGACCGCGGCGTACCACCTGGGCATGCCCAAGGCGCCTGCGGCCAGCATCAGGCTGTAGGTAACGCCGCCTCCGAAGACCCAGAGGGCCCAGGCGGCCTTGGCCAAGCCCTCGTTGTACCACCTCCCGGTCAAGTGCGGGAAGTAGTAGAGCAAGGCGCCGAGCACGGCGAGGGCTATCGCGTTGACTATGTAGTGGAAGTGGCCCAAGACGAAGTAGGTGTTGTTGAGGTCGAGGTCCACGGGTATTACGGGGAAGAAGACGCCGGTGACTCCGCCGATAATGAAGAAGCCTATGAAGGACAAGGCGTACAGCATGGGCGCCCTGAGCCTTATACGGGCTCCGTAGAGCGTGGCGACCCAGTTGAACACCTTGACGCCCGAGGGTATGGCCACGGCCATTGTCGCCACCGCGAAGGCCACTCTAGTTATCCAGTCCTCCACGGCCACGAACATGTGGTGTACCCACACGGCGAAGCTTATCGAGGCTATGGCGACCGAGGAGACCGCTATAGCCGTATACCCGTACGCCCTACGCCCGGCGAACCTCTGGACTAGCTCGGACACGAGGCCCATGGCCGGCAACACCAGTATGTAGACCTCCGGATGTCCGAAGAACCAGAAGATGTGTTGCCACAGCCTGGGGTCGCCGCTCGCCAGCGGGTTGTCGGGGTTGGGCGCGAAGAACGTCATGCCTAGATGCCTCTCGAGCAACTGCATCACTGCGCCCATCGCCAGCGGCGGCAGGGCGGCCACCATCAACACAGACATGGCCAATATGCTCCAGGCGAACAGCGACATGTCCAACATCTTGATGTCGGGGCGCCTCAGCCTAGTTATCGTCAATATGAAGTTTATGCCGGACAGCGTGGACGATATGCCGGATATGACTATCGCCAGGAGGACCAAATCGACGCCTAGAGTCCTCAGCTCGGTCGACAGAGGCGGGTAGAGGGTCCACCCCGTCCCCGCGCCTTGATACGCGTACATCAGCGCGGACCACATGAGCACGGACGACGGCACTTGTAGCCAGAACGAGAGGGCGTTTATCCTCGGCCAGTACAGATCGGGCGCGCCTATGAGCTTGGGCACCGCTATGTTGGCCATGCCGACCACCGCCTGCATCGCGAACAGCAATAACATGGCGAGCCCGTGGAGGGACACGAACCAGTAGTAGTCGTTCGGCGACACCAGCGACGTGGGGGTCGCGGGGGGCGTGGCCGCTATAACCGTCCTTATGAAAAGCGCCATGAGGCCCGCCATGATGAAGTTAACCACGCTGAGCGCCAGATACATCAAGCCTATCTTGTGGGCCGACGTCGTCGTGAGGTAGTCCAAGATCCTTTCGCCGAGCCTCATGGCTCCACCACTATCTTGCCCAACATTAGGTAGTGGCCCGGTCCGCAGTAGACGGCGCACTCCACGAGGTAGGTGCCGGGCTTGTCCACCTTAAGCCATATAGTGTAGACGAAGCCGGGCACTGCCTGGTACTTTATGCCGAGGTCGGGCACGTAGAAGGCGTGCACCACGTCTGCCGACGTCAGCTCGAGCCTGTAGAGCTGGCCGGCCTTGATGACCAACGTGTTGAAGGAGGTGGTTCCGTTGGGATACTGGAACTCCCAGACATACTGCCTCGCTATCACCTTGATGGTCTCGTAGGGCTGGTGGCTGTAGACGTTGCCGTAGTTGTCTATGTAGTATAGGTTTATGCCCGCGGCCGTCGCGAGGTATGCCAGCACGGCGGCCGCGCCGAATATGGTGGCGTATTCGAAAATCTTAGCCTTCTCCATAGTCCTCCTTGACCCTGAACTTGTATACGAAGAACATCATGGTGCCCAGAAAGATAGAGGCGACGACGCCAGCGCCGATATATGTCGTCGTGTATAGGCTGAATATACGGGCCGAGATGGGCGACACAACCGGAGCCGGCGGGTTGCCGAAATCCCCCGCCACAAGCCATACGAAGAATATGGCGAGGACAATAGATATCCACACTATATAGTCTTTTGTAGCAAGTTTTACACTATTTGGGACATCCATGGCCCAGATATTCCTTCGAGTTTTTAAGTGTTGCTACTCTAATTGTTTTTTAAATTGAAATATGGTATTAAATAGAACAATAATGATAATAATAATATATTAAATAAATATTTATCAGTTTGTATATAAGTAATTTTTACAATATTATGATATAATACTACGTTGTTATCTAATTAGGGAAAATGTTTAAAAAATGAAACTTTCATGAGGACATGAAGACACCAACCCTAGTCCTCATCGGAGGTATAGTAGTGATAGTCATAGCGACCGGCGTCGCCCTAAGCCTCCTCTCCTCTGTCCCCTCGACAACAAGCCCGACCTCGCCCGCGCCCCCGCCGCAGACGGCCACATCGTCCTCGGTGCCGTCGTCGACCTCGGCGCAGCTCGTGCCCTACAACGCCACCCTCGCCTCTATAGGCATTAAGTACTTCAAGACGATAGGGTGCGTCTTCTGCCACTCGATACAGTCTCTGGGCATCCAGGGAGGCAACGTGGGGCCGGATCTCAGCAAGGCGTTGCTGGGCAACCCCGGCGTCCCCGGCGACGTACTGACGCAGTACTTCCAGCAGAACGGGCTGACTAACCCGGCGGCGGATCCCCAGAAGGCTGCCCAGCTGATAGAGCAGTTCCTCCAGAACCCGCCCAGCTACGCCGGGATAATGCAGGCGCAGGTCTCGGCGTTTAAGCAACAGTACGCCAACTGGACCGACATAGTTAAGGCCATAGTCGAGATGTTGAAGGAGGCGGCCGATAAGGCGACGTCGTCATGAGCGACTGCAACCAGGCAGGGGACGTCCCCGCCGCTGGCAGGAGGGAGGCAATCAAGTTGCTCATAGGCTCGTCGGTGGCGCTGGGCGTGGGGGCCCTCACGGCGCCGCTGGCCGCCGCCTTGCTCTCCTTCCATAGAGCCGACGTGGTCAAGTCGGGCTACGCGTCGGTCGAGGTGGTCCTCTGCGAGTCGGTGGATAACTGCCCTGATCAGTACTCGGTGCCTATAAGCGAGCTGGAGCAGGGGCCTAAGTTCGTCCTGCTCCAGAAGGGCTCGTTGGCCATACCCGCCGTGTTCGGCCTGGTCCGCGCCACGGACGGCAAGCTGTACCCAGCCGCCTACAACATAGTGTGTACCCACTTCGGCTGTCCCGTGAACCCGCTGGGCGGGCCCTACCTCTCGGGCTTTGGCTGTCCGTGCCACGGCTCGGTGTTCCAGATATGCGCGGATCCGAAGGGTTGCCCCAACGGAGCCTTGTTCCTCGAGGCCGCAGTGGTGGCGGGGCCGGCGCCGCGCCCGTTGAGGCCCATAAAGGTCGCCGTGAAGGGGGATAGGGTATACGCCTT
This sequence comes from Thermoproteus uzoniensis 768-20, assembly GCF_000193375.1. Lineage (GTDB taxonomy): Archaea > Thermoproteota > Thermoprotei > Thermoproteales > Thermoproteaceae > Thermoproteus > Thermoproteus uzoniensis_A. The sequence goes on along the minus strand of NC_015315.1, from coordinate 928,380 downwards.
GAGGGCGTACATATGAACCCCATATCTAGGCTCTGGGAGCTGATACTGGAGCGTTTCCACCTCAAGGAGTTCCTGGAGCACCCGGTGCCGCGCTACGCCAACCTTAACCCGCTTTACTGGTTCGGGGACGTCGCAGCCATGAGCTTCGTGATCTTGGCCATAACCGGCATGGTCCTGGCCGTCCTCTACACGCCCGGCGTCACCCCGACCTACACTATCCAGACCCTAGGCGGAAGCGCCGAGGTATCACAGAGCTACTACTCCGTCTACAAGATCGCCTACTTGACCCCCCTCGGCTTCATACTACGCGAGATACACCTATGGGCCGCCTACATGATGGTGTTCGCCGCGATAACCCACTTCTTCGCCAAGTTCGTGTTGGGCTCCTACAAGCGCAGGGGCGGCGGCGCCCTGTGGCTCCTCGGCGTCTTGCTGGGCGTCTTGACGGTGACGCAGGCCGTGTTGGGCTATATCCTGCCCCTCCACCTAGACGGCGCGTTGGCCCTCCAGATAGGCCTCAACATATTCAGATATCTGGAGTACTTCGGGGTGCCCGTGGGCCAGGTGGTGGTCTCCGTGTTGGGCAGCACATTCATAACGAGCGGCATAATGAAGGACATATACACGCTACACGTGCTGGTGGTGCCCGCCATTATTCTGGTCTTGCTGGGGCTCAAGATAAACGGCATACTCTACGGCGGCGTCTCGCCTCCCCCCACGAAGAACAACGCGGCTAGGGAGAGGGCCCTTGCCGAGACGGAGCCCTTCTACCCCCACAGATTCGCCTTGACCGTCGGCCAGCTGTTGCTACAGCTGAGCGTGTTGCTTCTGCTCGTCGCAGTGTTCCCCCAGCCGTTGTTGGAGCCCTGGCTGCCCGGCCAGCCCGTGCCCTCGGGCGTAAGGCCTCCGTGGCCCGTCGAGTGGTATTATACCTATGTCAAGGCGATAAACCCGTTCATATCGGTCGGGATACCCATCTTCATGGTCTTGTTCGCCCTAATTGTGCCCCTCATAGATAGGAAGGGAGGCAACTCGCTGGAGGAGCGGTGGGTCTGGGTCCTCATAGCCATACTCTACATGGCCATAATAGGCTATGGCACCGTGCTCGGCTTCTTGATAGACATACCGAAGCCCTTGACGCCGTTGACGCGCATAACGCCTCCGCCCGACTACGTCGTGCCCTATATAGGCACGCCGACGCCTGTGGGCTAGCCATGATCCTCCAAGCCGCCGGCTTCCCATCGCCCATCGCCCTCGCCGTGATCGCGGGGGCTGTCGCCACCATGGGGTCCATAGTGGTGATCAGCCTGGCGAAGCTCGACAGGAGGTGGATGGGCTACGCCTCGCTCGTCGTGGAGATAGCGTTGGCGGTGCTGTTCGCCTACGTAGTGTCGGCAGTCTACGCCGTCTACTCCTCGCCCCAGTTGACGCCGGATGCTATCGCCGAGGGGATCGCCTACCAGCGCGTGGCGGCCGGCGTGCTCTCGGCGATGCTCTTCGTGGCCGGCGTCTCGGCCATATCGTACTACTTCGAACTGTCGCGGCGGGGCCATGAATAGGCGCGATCTGCTTATATACATAGGCGTAGCGGTCGCGGTGGGGATGGTGTTGCTGAACGTGGCCATATTGGCGAGCCCCGCCGTCTACAGCTTCTTCTCGCAAGGCGGCAACCCGGCTGTGTTGTACGGCTCAGAGAGGGACTACGCGATACAGAGCACCGTCTGGACGGCTATCTTCGCCATGTCGATAATCGCAGTTCTGCTATACGCCTACGAGCTTTCTGAGGAGGTCTAACTAAATTAACATTTTCTGGTAATAATACTTATAGCGCCGCGGGCGTATCGGCGCGTGGTTCCGCGCGTGGTAGCCTCCTCCTTCAAGGGCATGTCGGGCAAGACCCTTATACCCCTCGCCTTAATCTACGGGCTCCAGAAGAGGGGCCTCAAGGTGGCTCCGTTCAAGATCGGCCCCGACTACATAGACCCCAGCTACCACGAGGCGGCCGCCCTCGCCGCAAGGTCGGCGCTTAAGAGAGCCCTCCTGCTGCTTGTCGAGGGCATCAAGTCCATGGCGTCCGACGGCAGGCTGGAGGAGGCGTTGAGGCTGAGCGAGGCCTTGAGGGCTGTCTGGGAAGGAAAAAGGAGGGATCTACTTCAGACGCCTCACTAATATCCTCAGATACCCCTCCGGCGTCTTCTCCGACGCGACGACCTCGTGGCCGGTCCGTTTGGCCCACGCCTTTATGTCGGGATCTGCCGCGGGGTCCGTCGCCAGCACCTCCAATATCTCCCCGACGTTTATCTGGTTGATGGCCTTCGCCGTCTCCATAACGGGCATCGGGCAGAACTTGCCCCTCACGTCGAGGGTCTTTGCGGGCTTCATAAGTACATCACGACGCCGCCGTATACCTCCTCTAAGAAGTACTCGGCGCCGCGTATGTCGTCGACCACGTCGACTAAGTCGCCCTTGGATATGCCGTATAGCTGAGCCGCGAGGGGACACGCGTATATCTTGAACCTATCGCCGTACTGGCTCTTTAGGTCTTTAAGGAAGTCGTACCAAGTCTTCAACGCGCCTTTGGCCACCGCCTCCTTTAGGTTCTTGAGGTACGTCTCGACGTACGGGGCGTACATCGGGGGCGACATAGCGGTCTCCAGACCGCCGGCGTTGAGCTTCGGCAACACGTCTTTCCTGAACGCGACGAGTCCCTCGTTGACTAGGTGGACCGTCACCTTGTAGCCGGAGGCCAGGGCCGCCGCGCCGTAGACGACGAGGCAACATATCCTGTTCGCGGCGCCCGAGGCGAACACAATCCCCAACTTCCGCTCCATGTAGCCCCTGAAGCGGCTCGGTTTAAAATACGGCTGTCCACTGCCCAATTTTCACCCTCCGAAAGACCTATAAGTTGCGGCGTTCGCGATGCAATGGACGCGGCCGAGCTGGAGTACAGAGCACTGCTCTCGTTAATATATGCTGAGGCGGCCGCGGATCTGGACGACGTGAGCGTGGTGTACGAGGACACGCCCAGCTGTATCTCGCTGGCCTCGGCCCTCGCCGCCCTCTTGATGGCGCGGGGGAAGAAGGTGAGCGCGGCGCCGGCCTCGCGTCTGGAGGGGCCAGTGGACTCCGCCTTCATCGTCATGGGCCCCTATAGGGACGGCCTCGCCGACGCCGTGGCCTCCATACTGCCCCTCGTCAAGAAGGTGGCCGTCCTGCACACGCCGGCCTACTTCGCCGTAGAGGAGCTCGACGACTTCCCCAAGCTCGTCGAGGGCAAGGAGGTGAGATACGCCGTGAGGGAGGAGCCCGGCGAGATCACGTTCTACAAGGTTAGGGCCAGCGGCGGCCGAGTCGAGAAGTCGGAGATAGCCAAGAGACGCCTCACGGCCGCCGAGAGCAGGATAGTCAGGCGCTACGAAGCCTCCGTAGAGCCCCCCTAGAGCGCCGGTTTGTTGCGCCCAGCCGCGGGCCGAGACCGGCGACGCTCGGCGCGTCCGCGCTGGCGCGCGGCCTACCCGAGCCGCATTGGGCTCGTCAAGCCCTCACCACTGCCCGGCGGATAGCCGCGGTGGGCCTACGTGGAGACGAACCGGTACAGATTCAGCGCGGAGAGCGCCAGGAAGACGGACAGAGACAGGAGGGGGACAGCCGCGTCCTGGCCGTACCCCCTCATGGCGAAGTACACCGCGGCGGCGACGTTCATAAACGCCGAGACTGCCAGGAAGGCCACTGCCAGGAACAGCCGCCGCCCCACCAGCGTAGTCCTCAGACCTCTAACCGCGCGCAGAGTCATTACGAGTATCGACAGCCCGGCGACGCCGACCGCCGCCGTGAACATCCAGAGCATCATGGCTCTATCAGGCTCCAGTATCTCTTGAGCAGTTGCGACGGGATGTACACGCAGCCGTAGCCGTCGCCCACCCTCTCCAGAAGCCCGTGCCTCATCAACACCTCCAGGTGGTGCTTGACGGTCTTGTAGTCGAGGCCGAGGGACTTGGCTATCTCGTTAGCGTTCATGGGCCTCTCATTCAAGGCCTTCACTATCGCCAGCCTCGTCTGGCCGCCCCTCGTGGCGTAGAAGAGGAATTGTATAAGCCTCCTCGCATCGCGGTCTTCCAGCCACAGTGCGACCCAGATAGCCAATTTATAAGATTTTACCCAAATTTTTGGGGAAAGATTAATACGCGCCAATAGGCCGTACATGGCCATGAAGGCCGGTCAACCTGTCGCAACTCCGGCGGCCGGCGCCGCGCGGGCCGTCTCGGGGTGCTCAATCATGTACTCGACAAGGGCGGCCGCCCTCCCCTTTGCTGTTGACAAACGGACTGCCGAGACGGCGGCTCCAGCCGTCCACGCCGTGTGTGGATATCGCGCAACAGGTGGGCCGGGCGCTCCGTGAGGCTATGGATAGGCGGCGTTTCATAAAGCTCATGCTCGCCGCTGGCGGCGCCGCCGTGTTGGGCGGCTACGCGACGTATCGGCTACCCCAGACAGGCGGGAGTCGGCCGGAGCCCCCGCCCAACTCCCACATATCAGCTATACAGAACTACACCGGGTCGACGACCACGAGCGCGCCGCCGCTGACGCCGGAGAACCTCTGGTACGTCGTCCAGATCGGGCCGACGCCTACAGTCGACGTGGGCAACTACGCGCTGGTGGTCGACGGGCTCGTCGAGAACCCGCTCAAGCTTACCTACAAGGAGCTGGCCTCTCTGCCGTCGGTAGAGCTCGTGACGACGCTCCAATGCGTCTCCGATCCCTACTTCTTGAGGGCGACGGTCAAGTGGCGGGGCGTCAAGCTCAGCGACATACTCAACATGGCCGGCGTCTCCAAAAACGCCGTCAAGGTGGTCGCCTACGGGGCCGACGGGTACACCAGCGATCTGCCTCTGTGGAAGGCGATGGAGCCCGACACGCTTGTGGCCTATATGGCCGACGGCGAGCCTCTGCCGAGCAAGCACGGCTACCCCGTCAGGCTGGTCGTGCCGAGGTGGTGGGGCTACAAGAGCGTGAAGTGGCTCGTCAAGCTGACAGTCACCGACAAGGACTACCTAGGCTACTGGGAGTCGGTGGGCTATCCGGACGTGGCCAGGAAAGACGGCGGCGAGTAGGCCATGGGAACCGGCCGCGCGGCCGGCCTAGGCCCGGCGGCTCTGCAGATAGAGGCGGCGCTGGCGTCGATAGCGGCGTATCTACAGCCGGCGCTGTCGCCGTATTTGCTGGCGGCGGTGGGCGCGACCCTGGCGGTGCCCGAGATAAACAGGAGCATATACTCGCCGCAACTCCAGAGGCAGACCGCCTGGGCTCTGCTTGCGCTGGCGATCGCCGAGGCCTTGACAGGCTTCGCCGCAGGCCCCGTCACCTCTAACCTAATCAGCGCGGCCACCGGCGGCTTGTTGACGAGGGGGTCGGGCTACAGCTCCACCTCTTGCTGATAGATCCCCTGGCCTTCTTCTTCGTCTTGCACATAGCGAGCGGCGTCGGCCTTGCGCTTATCAGACGCGGCGTGACGTGGCGCCCGCTCTACAGCGCTGTCATACCGGCCTTGTTAATAGCGGGCTTCGCCGCCGTGGTCTACCTCGACAGCTTGTTCTTCTTGGCCTAGGGGGCTAGGTAGACGTAGAGCGCGGTCAGCGCCAACACGGCGGCCACCACGTAGTCGAAATATCGAGGGTCTACCCTCCGGAGCGCCCGGGAGAGACCTGCGTCCGCCAGCGACATGACAAAGGCCAGAGACGCGGCGCTGGATACGACGAAGGTAGCTGCGACCAGGAAAGCGTACGAGTTGCCGAGGGCCAACGAGGCCAGGACTAGGGGAATCGCCGCCGGGTCGGGCAACACAGAGACGGCCGCCGAGCCCTCCACGTCTATGCCGCTTCCGCCTCCACGCACTGCACCGATCAATACGCCGACGGACACCGCCGCCAACAGCGCTATCGAGACGTATTTGATGTAGGCCATCGGCAACACGTAGGCGCCCGCAAGGGCGGCGATAAGAGCAAGGGCAACCGACAACACGCCGTGCGTCAAGCCCACCAACGCCGATATGGCCACCAAGGCAAATCTGCCGTAGCGCCTCCTGGCCAAAGACGCCGCCAACGGCGCCCAGTGATCAGGCGCCGCCATGTGGAGAGCGCCCAACGCGACAGCCGCCAGCAGGAGCCCGCCCATCGCGGCGGATCCAGCTACTCCACTCCGATTACGGATTCCCTATACGCCTCCAGGAGCCTCTCGATTTCCCTCGCCAGCGATAGATCCCTCTCAGTGACTCTGTTCCCGGCGTCGTGTGTCGTTAGCTTGAGGACGAGGTCCGTGTACCTCAACTCCGCGTCTGGGTGGTGGCCTAACCTATCTGCGGCCTCTGCGAGGCTCGCCAAGAACCTCGCCGCGTCGGTGTGGGACTTGAACCTTATCCTATACACGATATACTCCTCCTTCCTCACGGCAACACTCCGATGTAGCTATTTATCGGTTGCCGACCCGGTCGGGCTGACGCCGCGGGGCCCGGTCAGCCCTAGGCCCCAGATCCGGCGCGGTTGCCCTCGGCGAGGCCGCGAGCCTTCTTGACATATTTTGAGGCTAGATCGACGATCTTCTCGACGTACTCTACGTCCTCCTTCACCTGTGCGCTGTTCAGCCGCGCCTCGTGTAACCCCTCGACGTGGAGGAACCACGCGGCCCGCCAGAGAAGCCTTAGGTCTCTCCCAGCTATCCTCGAGGCCGAGTCTACCGCCTGGAAAAGCAACTGGGCGGTCCAGCGGCCGTACTCTCTCGCCCTCTCGGCTTCCCCCAGCCCCAGCGCTGTGGCCAACGCCTTCACGGCCTCCTCGGCCGCCCTGTAGAGCTTCTCGGAGGCCTGTACCGGGTCCCTATCCACCAATCCCCTCCCCTCGGCGAGGAACCGCTCAGCGAGCTCCACGTGGGCCGAGGCCCGTCTGTTCGGATCCAACGACAGCGCTCTAGACACCAACTCGACGAGGTCCAGACCCTGTCTTCTGGCCATCTCGAGAAGCGTCTGGGGTATCTCCACGGCGTATACTCGGCGAGATTATTTATGGTTTGTGCCTTACTGGGCAGGTTACTTGTGGGGGAGCTAAGGAGTGGGCGGAAGCATACGCGAACAGACTGGTCGCCTCGCAGATTCTCCACGGCCTCGCGAATGACCCCCTCTTGTTGTATTTTCTGATTCAGGAGAAACATCCGACATTACCACAGGAAGAGTATAGAGGGGGCCGATGTCCGGATATCTTTCCAACGTTAGCTCGTGATAGCCCGCGGCGGCCGTCCCGCCATTTTGATATCTGCCGCACCTCTTGTCCGGTCGTGGAGGCGCCTCTGATCTTGGCCCTCGCACTCTTGGCGACCGTAATGGCGCTCGCGCCGGTCCGGCCGGTCTACGCCGTGAACGTGCTCTACAAGTTGCACGACAACCCCTCGCTCGACTGCGCGATAGGCCGAGGCTGGAACTCCTCAAGCTACTGCGCCTACTACTACGTCGTGGCTTCCAGATAGGGCTCCGGGGGCGCGGGCCGGCAACCGTCCAGCTGGCGTAGCGCTTATTCAACGTCTTGCAGGTCGGCGCCGTCATCGAGCACGGGGACGTGTGGATCGGCGAGATCTACCACAGCAGGGGCGTTGGAGTGGGCTAGAACCGGTGTAGGTGGGCCGCGTGGGTCCCGTGCCCCGGAACGCAGGAGAGCAGAAAGGGACATTCCTCGGAGAAATTAAAGAAATAAACTAAATCCAGATATGGGCTGTGATAAGTATCCCCCAAGTACTTTTTCAAGAACTGAAAAAGATGGCCGAGGAGAGGGGTAGTAGCGTGGAGGAGATAGTGATAGACGCGTTAACGCGGCAACTCGACCCTGACGTTAGGGTTAAGATCTACTTGGAGCTACAGGAAAAATATCTAAGGGAGGCCGAGGAGCTCTATGCGAGGGGCGACTTGCCGCAGGCCGGGGAGAAGTACTGGGGGGCCGTCGCGGCGTTGCTCAACGCAATTGCGGAAAAGAGAGGTTGGAGACACTACAGCCACCGGGACTACGCCGAAATTGTAGAGAGGCTTTCCGAAGAGGTGGGGGCGCCTCTGGGCAGACTCTTTGCAAGTTGTGAAAGATTGCATTCAAACTTTTATCACAACTTTCTAACCAGACTTAATTTTGACGCTCACAGAGAGGACGCGCTGAGGCTTATTGAGATATTGAGGAGACTATTGTCGTAAGTTGAGAGGTGGCGCGGCCGTGAGGAACACAGTTTGGAGGAGTTGCTCTAATGCCGCGGCCCCTTCTAGTTGCTCAAACCGCGTCCACAAGCTGGTGGCCTATCAAACGAGGTGGACGCGCCAGGTGGCCGCACCGGCTAGACGGGAGATAATAAAGCCTTGGTACACGGGGTCGTATAGCGCAGAGGGACAGCCCGCCGTGCCTAGGTTGCCGCCGCGGATGCGGCCCGGAGGGTTGCCGGCGGGCGTGCCGCGGCCACCTATCTCAGGCTCGATACGCCCCGCGTTAACGCCTATGCCCTTGTAGACACAAGTCCTCCACGTACCTCGGCAATAACTTCAGATACTTAGCGCCGGGGCCGTGCGCGGCGATGTGTCTAACTGCCTCGTCGCACGACTGCACATACAGCCCACAGCGGAAGCGCTCGCCGGCGACTAATCCCTCAACTACCTCGGCCTCCTTGCCCAGCCTAGTGCCGAGGGAGACGCGGCCCCGCCTCCTCCAGACGCGTAGAGAGGTTTTCACAGCCCTCTCAACAACAGTATCGAGCGACGGGCATACGAACTGGAGGTATGGGGGATGGAATGGGAGAGGAAGCGCCGTGCCTAGACGTGCGGCGAGGGCGGACCAGCCAGCAAGGGCGCAGCCTTCCAAGACGTATACAGCCTCTGCCGACAGCCTCACGGCTCCGAAGAGCAGACACCCCCCTTCTCTAAAGGCGAGTACCATGCACCCTCCGCCAGATCCTCTCCAGCTCTTTCTCGAGACCTGCCTGGAGGGCCCTCCTCCTCAGATACGACAAGTCGAGGGGAAGCCTAAGTAATTTCTTCAAGTCGTCTATGTCCTTCCGTTCGCCGCTCGCTAGCTTCAGGATAGCCAGATCTTCGGGTGACGGTATTAGGAGGCCTTCAGCCTCCCTACACCTGGAGACAAACTCGTCGTCCAATATGAGGGGGGCATAGTTTATGTCCACGTGTACGCCCTCCGCGTCCACGTACAGCCCCCATTTCCTCCACTGGACGGAATAGCCGACTCCCCTCAACGCCTCTGTGAGCCTATCTCTGACCTCTACGGTGAACGGCCGGTCGATGGCTAAGTCCCAATCAGCCGTCTGCCGCACCAGGCCGTAGAGCTCCAAGGCCCTCGCCCCAATTAGAAAAACTCTATACCCCAAGGATCGGCATATCTCCGCCACCCTCCTAACGCCCCGCGGTAGTTGAAGCCGGCTTGTCATACAGTTCGGGCCCCGGCCGATGCCCTATCTGCGCCGATCTGAAATACTGCGAGGACGGGCCCGAAAGCCGCCGCAACGGAGATATCCGGCGACTTTGCGAGATCCATGTCAGACGCGTGGCCTGCCTTAAAAACCTCCTCAGTCTAGATAGCCGCTGGCGTAGTCCAGATACTCTAGGTACGACTCGATCTCCCACCGCCTCCGCAACTCCTCATCGACGGAGTAGATCACCACGCCGCCTCTCAGAACCGTGTAGATGAGGTCGAGGCCGGCCGCATCCAGCGCCACCACGTCCACCTCGGCCCCCAGCGCCCTCGACAGCTCCGCCGCGAGCTCCGCCTCGTCCACAATGGAGACGTCCCTTCCGAAATAGACCGCGACGTCCCAGTCGCTGTCCTCCCTCTCAAGCCCCCTGGCCCGGGAGCCGAACAAGTAGGCGAACTTTACCCCAAACCTCCTAAACACCTCGGCGGCAGGCCCCCACTCCACCGCCGGGCCGACTCCCCTCTCCTTTACAAACGACTTAACGGCGGCGAGGAGGCGCGGGAGCTCCTCCAGCGCCCTCGCCCTCATCTCCCCCAGTTCGCGGGCATTTATTTCCCTATACGCATGGGCCAAGGCGTTCCGCATCTTCACAAAGGGGGCGAAGCCGGGCGGCAACACGCCCCTCTCCTCCGCCTCTAGGACAAGTCGGGTGTACGACGGCGGCTTCCTCCAGCCCAGCTCCGAGAAGAGAACAGCCAAGGCGTCGAGCACGTCCTGGACTGCGGCGTAGAGATTCCACCGCAGTATATCCTCGTCGTCGGCCGACTCGACGCGTTTAATCCTCGCCTCGGCGTCTTCTAGAATCCTCAAAATCCTCACGCCGCCACACCTACGCAGGTCTAAAAACCCCGACGCCGCGGCCATCGCGAATGGCGTAGCGCCGTCCACAGACGCCATCGGCCTATGTTGGGATCAAATGGGCGCTGGAGTGCTAGGCATGTCGTCAAGGCCTCTGGGAGGCGCTCGGCCCGCAAAGTAAATTCAATAAATATTGGGATATCGCACGTGGGCAAGACGTTGACGATTCTGGCCCACGGAGATGCCGACGGCGTGTGCTCGGCCGCGCTCGTGAAGGCCGCCTTTGCGGAGGAGTACGAGGAGGTGCGGATCTACTTCACCCATCCCGTGGATCTGGTCAAGGACTTCCGGGAGGCCGCCGCCGGGGACGTGTACATAGTCGACGTGGCCATAGACGAGAAGTTCCTCGATGAGGCGCGGGAGGCCTTCTCGGCGCATCGAGGCCGCGTCGTGTACGTAGACCACCACCCCCTCTCCGCGGATCTGCCGGGCGTGGAGGTGGTCCACGAAGAGGGGGCCGCGGCCTCCGAGCTCGTCTACAGGCGGCTCGCCGGGAAGTTGCCCCGGCTCTACAGCAGAGTCGCCCTCTACGGCGCCATCAGCGACTACATGGACCACACAGACTGGGTGAGACAGGCGCTGGAGATGTGGGATAGGCGGATAGTCTACTACGAGGCCGGCGTGTTAATGCAGGGGCTGGAGCGGGCGCGGAAAGACCACGAGTTCAAGCGGGAGGTGGTGGGCCATCTGTCCAGAAACGGCGCCCCCTCGGCTCTGCCGAAGTTGCTGAGGCTGGCCGAGGAGCAGGCTAGGGTCAACGAGGCCCTCGTGGGCTGGGTGGAGAGGAACGCAGTCGTGGAGGGCCGCGTGGCCTACGTGGTGAACCCCCCGGGGCCTCTCGGCCTCGCCGCAACTCTCGCGAGGGGCCTCAAGGAGTCGCCCGTGGGCATCGCGGCGGAGGAGAGAGGCGACGTATACGTCATGAGCCTGCGCTCTGCTCCCCCGGTGGACCTGAACGCCTTCTTGAGAGACTTCGCCAGAAGGCGCGGGGTGTCGGGAGGCGGCCACAGAAACGCCGCTGGGGCCAGAGTACCCAAGGACATGTTCAGGACTCTGGTGGAGGAGCTCAACGGGTTCATCTCGCGGCTGTAGAGAGCCGCGCCCCTGGCGATAGGCCCCGCGGCCGGCGCGCCCGAGGACGTCCGCCATCTCGGCGGCGCCGTGCGTCGGCGTGTCGCCGTGCTGGAGCCGCGCATGAAGGCGCACAGCCCCTACCGTGAAGCGCGAGGGAATCGAGAACGAATTGAGGCCGACGGCAGATTCGGAAGACGAAACGCGCCGCGGCTTCGAATAGGTGAACGGCAGGCTTGTGGAGCTCGGGATGCTCGACCGGCGGCTCGGCCGGGTCCTCCAGGTCTTCGCGCGCTCGGCCGGCATGGGCTTCTCCACGCACCGATATAAAGCCATGCGCCAGGTCGGCTCGTCGGGCTGTTAGGGCTTGACGTCTCGGTGCGGCCTATAGGATAGTCGGCAGGAAGAGGCCGAGGAGGCCGTTTATGAGCCATATCAACAGTGCCAGCGCCGCGGCGCCCAGCCAGCCGACGCCTTGGAGCTTCCTCAAGACGTACAGCCACACCAGCAAGGCGAGGATCCCGCCTATGAGAGGTATCCCAACTACCGCGCGGAAGAACCAGAAGATGAGGGCGCCGACCAGCGCGGTCACGGCCGCCCCGGCCAAGCTCTCGTTCTTCTGCCTCCCGGGGTATATCTTGAGCGCGATCCACACGGCTATCGTCGACACGATCCAGCCGACTAACAGCCCGACGAGACTGTGGACGTAGGCCATAGGGTGCCTCAAGACCGCGTTATTAAGGGTTGCGTCAGCAGACCCTCTTCAGCTCGACCGCGTCTATGTCGTAGTAGTAGCCCTCAACACGCGCGCCTATATCCCTCAACTTCTCGCACGAGACCCTCACGTTCTCGACCTCCACGGCCTCCGGCTCCCGACTGCCCGCCCTCTTGACAGCCTCGTCTATCTGCCTCTGTATCGGAGGCGGCGCGGCGCCGTCTAGGCCTAGGGCCACCGCTCCGCACCTCTTGTGGCCGACCACGTATATGGTCCTCACGCCCAGCCTATCTACGGCGAATTTCAGAGAGTGGTAGACCAAGTCGTCGACGACGTTTCCCGCAACCCTCACGACGAACATCTCCCCTACGCCCGAGAGGGTGAGGAGCTCCGGCGAGACGCGGGAGTCGCTACAGGTAAGCACGGCGCATCTTGGCCTCTGCGCCGCCGCGGTTTCCCTAATCTGCCTCAAGATCTCTGCGGCGGAGAGAGCCCCCACCCCGGCCCTCACCTTGGCAAATCCCTCGAGACACACGCGCGAGATCTACAGGGGTTTAAAACAGCTGAGCCTCTACGCCCAGCGAGCCGAACGCGGCGACCTCTGCAGACTGCGGCAATCTCGACTAATAAAACAAAAAATGAAGAATTATTTTATCCGTGAGTTGTGTAAAAGGTCGCTATGATCAATACGCTTACTATGGTTGTGGCCAACACCGCGATCGTTATTTTCCTGATCGTGGAGTCGGTGGGCGTCCCTCGATAGACTAGAGCGGCCAGCGCAGTGGCTATTACGAACGACAAGACGACCAAGACGCCGTGGCCTATCCAGTGGTGGCCGAACGTCGTGGTCAACCAAGCGTTTACGGCCTTGACGGACTCCTTAACGACATCGAGAATCGCATTGAATAGGGCGGCGACGACGTATCCAACTGCCGAGGCTACCGTGAAGCGGCCGGCCCTATCCATAGCCCGCCTTAGCGGCCCAAGCCATTTTAGCTGATACCCCTATCCAGGCGCCGAGGAAGTCCATCACGAAGTATCCGATGAGCAAAGCGACAAGGCTCCATAAGAGCAGTCTTCTGCCGCTCTCCGACGCCGGATCCACGCCGTACGCGGCGATGGGGACAAAGGTAGCTAGCATCAAGCCAGTGTAGAATATATGCTCCTTGATCTCCATACCTAGTTCTTGGGCCGCCGCGGTCATCTTGTTGGCCAGGATGACCTTCCTATCGGCGGGGTACTCTATCACGTAGACGGGCGCCACTGCTATCCAGCTCAGCCATACCAAGACGGCTAGGGCGACTGCCAACGGCCTTATGTACTTAGTGGCCCGGAGATATACCATCGCGAGCAACGCCGTCGCGTCCAGCGCCGCCAGAGTAGCAAAAAATACATGTATGCCCGCCTCTAGTCCAGGAATAGACATTGATCTACTGTGTAACTGTATTTTTAAATTTTCCTCCATTTTAGGTTTTTGTACTTATTTATAAAATTGTACTATTATATATTCTTATCTATATTAGTACCCATCGATCTATCTCTCCATATCGAGGCGTCGATGTTGTTAGATCCTCTTTGATCAGCGTTGTGAGGAGACTTTCAGTCTCTATGATGCCGGACGGTGCTGGATACGCAAAGCCGTCGCCGCATAGTCGACAATTCAGATGTTAAAATCGGCCTCTAGGCCCGGACTCCACGACTGTGTAGAGAAGCAGAGCCCTCTCCTTCAGCCTCCCCGTCACTGGGTCGACCTCCAGCTCGAGGATCTCCAGCGTGGTGACGCCTATGAGCACCTTGTCCGCCACGTCCGAGATCAAGACGGGGACGACCTCGCCGCGGCCCATTATCTCGACGTAGGCCCTCCCCCGCTCCATCGTGACCACGCCGGCGCCCGTCTCCACTCTAGAGATCGAGTGGGGCTTTATGCCCAGCGCGTCGGCGAGGCTTCTGGGCAGAACAGTCAGCGTGGCGCCGGTGTCCACTAAGGCCCTCACCGACTTGCGGGCGGTCCCCTCGGCGTTTGCCACCACGGCGTCCACCCACACGTGGCCCACGGAGATGTGGGGGCCGGGGCTTAAAAATTTGGGGCGCTACTTTAGGGCGTAGGCGTCCTTCGCGAAGGCCTCAACGGCCCTCCGCAACTCGTCCGGATCCCTTATCGGCATGCTACAGGCAGTGCCAGCGCAGACGTAGGCCGCGGGCTTGGGCCCGCGCGCCATGGCCCTTATCGAGGACTCGGGGAAAGGCCAGCCCTCCACGACAGGCACGACGACGTGCCACGGCCGATAGGCCTCCAGGGCGGCCCTCCACAGCTCCGGCGAGTCTCCGACCACGACAGTCCTCGGCGGCGGCACCGCGAGGAGGTCCAGCGCTATCCACATGCCGGATGCGGACGGCCCCACGCGCTCCATCTTGCCGTAGAGGGCGGACACGGCCCCATACGCCGCGTCTCTGTACTCCCGCCGCCCCGTAATCTCGGAGAGAAGGGCCAGGGAGATGGCCGCCAGAGAGTTGCCGGAGAAGTTGGGGGTGTCGAGGAAGGGGTAGTTGGGGATCCCGACGACGTCGTCTGCCTTCTCCACGTCCTTGAAGCCGCCGGCGTCCAGGAACTTGGAGGCCAGATCGCCGCCCAGCTTGTCGGCGGCCTCGACAAGCCGGAGGTCGCCGGTTTGGGAGAAGCCCTCCACGAGCGCGAGGGCGCAGTAGGCGTAGTCCTCCACGGTGGGGACGCCGATGGGCGAGCCTCCCCGGTAGCCGCGGGGCAGGGCGCCGTCGGAGCCGTACCTCCTCGCGATGAGCTCGAGCGTGTCGAGGGCGTGCCGTCTGTCCCCGACGCCTGCGAGGCGGGCCGAGAGGAGCTCGGCGTAGGCCATCGCGCAGCTCCAGCCGACGTATATAGTCTTGTCCACGAACGGCGGCTTCCGGCGCCGTCTGGCCTCCAGCAGTATCCGGTACACCTCCTCAACCTCCGGCCCCTCCATAGGCACGGCGACTCTAAGCGTGGCCTTGCCCTCGGGCCAGTCGAAGTCCTCCAGGCCGAAGTGCCTCGCGGCTACGCCGTACCTCCCGCCGAGGATGGACCTCAGCTCCTCCAAGCTCCAGCGGTAGTACCCGCCCTCCTCCCCCTCCACGTCGGCGTCCTGGCTCGCGTAGTAGCCGCCGCCGGGGGCCCTCATGAACTCGTCCAGCCACTTGACAATCCCCTCGGCGACTTTTCTGTAGAGCCTCTTCCCGAAGTGCCTATAGGCCTTGGCGTATAGGGCCAGAAGCTCTGCGTTGTCGACGAGGAGCTTCTCGTAGTGGGGTATAAGCCAGAGGCGGTCCGTGGAGTATCTGAAGAAGCCGCCCAGAAGCTGGTCGTAGACGCCTCCCAGCGCCATGGCGTCCAAGGTCCTCTCGGCCATCTTGCCGTATATCCCAACGCCGTCGTAGAAATGCCGCGTCAACAAGAGCTCCAGCTGGGTTATGGGCGGGAACTTAGGCGCCCCTCCGAACCCGCCGAACTCTTCGTCGAAGGACGCGGCGAGGGCGGCCAAGACATCGAGCTGGGCATCCCTCCTGGGCTCCCCCGCGCTCGGCGAATGCCAGCTGGAGAGCTCCGCGGCTATGTCTGCGTGGAGCCGCTCGATCTCGCCCCTCCTCTCCCTATACGCCTTGACCACGGCCTCCAACACCTCGTCCATGCCGGGAAGCCCCATCTGCCTCCTCGGGGGCAGATACGTGGCGGCCCAGATCACGCGGCCCTCCGGGGTCATGAAGACAGTGAGGGGCCAGCCCGACTGGCCCGAGATCAGCTGCGCCGCCTCCTGCAACCGCCTGTCGACGTCTGGCCTCTCGTCCCTATCGACCTTGATTGCCACGAACTCCCTGTTCACCATCTCGGCGACGGCGTCGTCGCTGTAGGTTGTGGCGTCCATCACGTGGCACCAGTGGCACCACACGGCCCCCACGTCCACCAACACCGGCTTGTCCTCCCTCCGAGCGATCTCGAAGGCCTCCCGGCACCAGCCCCACCAACGGATCTTGCTGTTCAGCCCCTCCAAGACGAAGGGGGAGCCGGAAGACTGCAGACACCTCAGACGCAACTCCTCCATGGATACCCCCGAATGCCTTCTAAAAACGTTGGGCCCTCGCCGGTTTCAGCTCGCGTAACCGAGGTTGCGCAGGTCCGTGCGGCGGGTTTCAGAGAAGGTTTTAATCCCGGCGCGGAGGTCCCCACATGGCGCGGATTTCCAAATTCGCCGCGTTGCTGTCGGCGCTGTCGCTCCTGGCGGCTCTGTCGTACGGGCAGTGCCCCATGTGCGGAGGCTGGTGGGGCGGCGGGTGGATGTGGCCTTGGGGGTTCCTCGGCTGGATATTCGGCCTATTCCTAATGTTGCTGTTTATAGCGCTTCTGGTCCTGCTGGTTCTTTGGCTCTGGAGGCAGATAGCTAGATCTCAGACGCATCACTAACCTGCCCTTGGTTTTTTCCAGCTCGACCAAGCCCTTTTCCTGCAACCTCTGGGCGGCTCTCCACGCCCTGACCTTGTTGAGGCCCAGCTCCTTCGCTATCTGGGCGACCGGGGCCTCGCCGCCGTGGGCCACAAGCTTGAGGTACATAGAGCGATCCGGCTCTCTGAGAAGCGACGCCAACATCTCCAGATCCCCGCCGGCTCTCGCCCCGCCCGACGAGGTCCTCAGAACGGCGTAAACGGCAAGCCCCAACGTGGAGAGCAGGGCGAAGAAGACGACGGACATGGGCGTGGGGTAGGGGCAGTCGGGGCACATGTACCTTACGTGCATGTAGTCGAGAAGGAGCGAGGCGGCTAGGGCAACCGCCAGCACTGCGGCGATCCCGCGAGCCGTGGCCGCCCCGAGCCTGCGGGCCGCTCCGTTAATGCCTGTGGGGCATGCCCTGCGGGCCATGCGTCAGATAGTGCTGGGGATTCCGCTCGAACTCCTCCTTGCACGCCTGGGAACAGAAGTAGTAGATCTTGCCTCCATATATAGTCTTATATTTCGCCGTCTTTGGGTCGACCTCCATCCCACACACGGGATCTATGGCCATGACCTCCGCCCGCCTCCCCGATTTATCCTTTACGCCCGAGGCGCCGATGTGCGACCCAGCGCTAGTGCAATCGCAAGCGGCCTCCCCTATAGAAAGTCCGGCGCAACTTTAGCCGATACGCGGAGGCTCGACGCCTATGCAGTTTTCGAGTAGCGCGTTTCGCTCCTTCGAAACCGGGATAGCGCAAGGTTTCACGAAGGGGATTTATCGCCGAGCTCCTAAGCACGCATGGAAAACAGAAAGATGTTGGCAATAGCCCTGCTAGCTGCGGCGGCAGCCGCGGCGGCAGGCGCCCTAGTGTTCGGGTGGACGATCTGGAGAGAGGGCTGGTGGGGATCTACGGGGCCGTACCAGTGGGCGCCGATGGCGGGCATGATGGGCGGATGGGCGACCGGCGGGGGCGTATACGCGAACGTGTACCAGTACGGATACGTCGGCGGTTGCCCCATGTGGGGAGGCCGGCAGCTCGGCGTCGGCTACGTCAACGACACGAACCTCGTGCAGTACGTGGAGAGCGCGACCGGCTTGGAGGTGCTGGAGGCCGAGAAGTACCAGTACAACTACTACGTGATAGTGGGGCGCGGCGGGAAGCCGCTGGAGGAGCTCTTGGTGTTCCCCAACGGCGTGATCCATCCGGAGCCCCAGTCGATGATGTGGCGCGGCTTGCCTATGCTTATCGACAACAAGACCGCTGTCGAGATAGCGGAGCGGTGGCTCGCGGCGCACTTCCCGGGCTCCGAGATAGAGGAGGTCCACGTATTCCCCGGCTACTACACTATACACTTCATGACGCCCGACGGCGACATGCAGATGCTCAGCGTGAACGGCTACAACGGCGCCGTCCTATTCCACTGGTGGCACGGGAGATACATAGCGACCATAAAGGGATAGCCCTTTTTACCCCTATCTGCGGGGGAGATTTAGTCGTCGAGGACGTCGTCGACGTTCTCGGCGCAACACGCCGCCGTGTCGCGCGCCGTCCTCGGGACCTCCACCGTCATATATCCTCGACGGAGGCCCTCCTCCTCATGAAAGTACCCCTCTCCAGCTCCAGGAATGCTTCTCTAATCTCCTCCCACGTATTCATGACTATGGGCCCCCGCCACGCGATAGGCTCGCCGATGGGGACGCCGGAGAGCAACAAGAAGCGGGCGGGGCCTCTGGCCCTCAACACGCCGCCGTCTCTGGACAACACGAGGAGCGATCTGTCCTCCACGGCCCTCCCCTGTATCCTCGCGCGGCCTCCGAAGTTGTACACGAGAGTTCTCCAGCCCTCCTCCACCTCGTAGAGGAACTCGACCCCCTCGGGAATCTCCACGTCCATGTAGACCACGGGGATCGGGAGGCCTGACACGGGGCCCTCGACTGCGCCTGTTCCGGGCTCCCTTACTCTGCCCGATATCAGCCTCACGACGGCGCCCCTGTCCGTCACTACTTTGGGTATCGAGCCGCTTTTGAGGTTCTTGTAGAAGGGGTCCGACATCTTGAGCCTCCTCGGCAGATTGACCCAGAGCTGGAAGCCCGAGACCTCGGGGTCTTGTCTGTAGGGCCTCGGCATCTCGGAGTGGAATATCCCCGAGCCGGCGTTCATCCACTGGAGGTCTCCCGGGCCCAGCACCCCCTTGTTCCCCTCAGAGTCCTCGTGGTGTACCTCGCCCTTGAGGAGGTAGGTTATGGTCTGGATCCCCCTGTGGGGGTGCCACGGGAATCCCGCCAGATATTCGTGGGGGTAGCGGGAGCCGAAGTGGTCGAGCAGGAGGAAGGGGTCGGTCAGCTCGGCCAGGACGGGGTCGCCGAAGACCCGGTAGAGCTTTACGCCGGCGCCGTCCCTAGTCCACGAGCCGGCCACCAAATACTCGACGTCCATGGCATAATGTCGTTATCTACACAAAAACGTGTCTATATATCTTTATATACGACGACGATATAGGCTTTTGCCCAACTACGTCCACCTCGTCGACGGCGGAGCTGAAGACGACCGACGCGATGCCGCCCGACCTGACCACCTCCAGCGCCTCGGCGAGCGGCCCCTCGCCGTATCGCTTTATCGAGCAAGTGCACTTGGTCAGCCTGAAGAGCTCTTTCCGCGAGGCGAACGTCTGGGTGTAGAGCAGAAGGCGCGACGCCCTTATGATGGAGTAGGCCTTGAAGGTGAGGTCGCCAGGTATTTTGGCGTCTGGGGGGAGGTCTATGTAGTAGAGGCCGGGCCTCACCCGCGGGGCGTCGAACTCGAAGTTGTTGAAGGAAAGCCTGTAGAGTATGGCGCGTCCCTTGGAGGGGTCGAGATAGGCCTCCACAAGCCCGGCGCGCCTCAGCTCCTGCACGACGGATCTCAGCCTCCGCTCGGAGACGCCGAGCCGCTCGACGAGCTCCCTGAAGGTGACGTATCTCGCCCCGTCCACGAGGTGGCGGAGCGCCATGTAGTTTATGACAAGCTTGGCCGTAGGCGTCAGGCGCAACATAGCCCCTATACGTCTCGGCGTCTTATACCCACCTATGTGTGAAATTTTTGCCTAGTGTGTTGGGGCCGGGGGCCAACTATATATATTCCTGAGAATTATTTAGATGTGTCCACCTTTGTGGTTGTCGGGGGCGGCGTGGTGGGGCTCTTCGCCGCGTATTATCTGAAGAGGGAGGGGGCCGACGTCACGCTCCTGGAAATGGGCGGGCTGGCCCACTCGTCGAGGGCCGCGGCCGGGGTCCTGGAGTTCACCAAGTTCGAGCTCAACAGAATAAACGTGAGGGGATACGCCCAGCGCTATCTCGGCATGGTCAGGCGCGGGAAGGCCGCCGTGAGGAGCCTCGACCTCGCCTGGCTCGTGCTCTACCTCAAGATGTACGGGAGGGAGCCCGGCGAGGAGACGTGGAGTTTCTTGAAGGAGATGGCCCAGTTCTCGCGGCGGGAGTATCTACGGCTAGCCGAGGAGCAGAACGACTTCGAGCTGAGGGAGGAGCCGGTGTACGAGGTTGTCGACGACGTGGAGAAAGAGGCAGAGGCGCTGAGGAGGGACCCTCTAGGCCCGAGGTTCGAGATCGGGGAGATCGACGGGGCGAGGGCTATCGTCTATCTGGATCCCTTGATCATCTCGACCGACCTGGCCGCAGAGAGGCTGGCCAGAGAGATCTCGGGTGTCAAGGTGGTCAACAAGAGGGCGGTGAAGGTGGGCGACGGCGCGGTGGAGCTTGAGGGGGGCAAGGTGTTGAGGGCCGACGCCGTGGTAGTAGCAGGCGGCTGGTGGAGCCGCCGCTTCGGCGTCCCCGTGGCGCCGCTTAAGGGATACGGAGTTCGGGCCAAGACCGAGAAGAGGCCGGGGCGGACCGTGGCGGACTTCGTCGGCGGCGTCTTCGTGGTGCCGTTCTCGCGGTGGGTCAAGATCACCGGCAGATTCGACTTGGACCCCCATCCAGACGCAAAATATCTGCCCAACGTCCTCGAGGCGGCGGCCAGGTGGGTCGGCAAGGCTGACGTAGTCGACGCGTCTGTGGGGTTCAGGCCCTGCACTCCCGACGGCCTGCCCGTGCTGGAGAGGCGAGGCGACGTCGTCTTCGCCACCGGCACCTGCAGACTGGGCTGGACCTATGCGCCGGCCATGGGCAGGATAGCGGCGGATCTGGCGCTCGGACGGCGGCGCGACACGCCGATCACCACCAGAAGGTTTTCTTGAGCCGTGGAAGCCGCCGGCAGTCGCGTATAGCAATTGTCTAACCTCCTGAAGCGGCGCCTCTCGTAGTAGCGGGGCCCGCCGCCCTACACATACGCCTTCGTGGCGTCACAACTACGCAGACCTTCTTGTTCGCACTCTCTCGACTATTTCTTTTACTAGTTTCTCCACCCGCTTTAGGGCTTCAGCTACCTGTTCCGCTGTCGCCCACCCCTCGTAGAAGTTTATGTGCATGGCGTTTGCTTGTGCCCAGGCGTCGTGTACCCAGCCGCCCAGCTCGTCGGCGGTTTTCTTGGCGTAGCGCCAGAGCTCCCCGTGCGACGCCAGCCTAACCCCCTCCCGCCAGTAGGCATAGGCCTTCACCGCAAGCGCGGCGGCTCCCCAAATCTTCTCGCTGGCCTGCCTCAAATCGCCGGCCCTCAACTCCTCATCGGCGGCTTTTAAGAGCTCTAGGGCGGCTTCGGCGTACGTCCTCGCCTTTTCTGGGGGATCCATGTTCGAGAAGGCGATTTCGAGCAGATAATCCTCCAGCGACACGGCCTCCGACTCGGCCAACGACCTCAGCCGCCTAGCCAACACTGCGGGTAGATAAATCGCCTCCACATCCACAAATAGAAAGTTTTTATAAGCTTCTATCACTCCTCAAGTTGCGCCCAGATTTCGGCCCGAAAAATGGGGCCGATATGAGACAAAAAAAGAGGGCCGATTTACGGCTGGTCGCCCTTCTTGACGGGGGCCCCGACCAAGTTGCCCCACTCGGCCCAAGAGCCGTCGTAGACCCTCACGGCCGGGTACTTCAACAGGTACTTCAGGACGAACCAAGTGTGGGCCGCCCTCTCGCCTATTCTGCAGTAGGTGATCACCTCCTTGTCGGGGGTGATGCCGGCGCCTTCGTAGATCCTCCTCAGCTCCTCCACCGGCTTGAACTTGCCCGTCTGCTGGTCGACGGCCTGCGCCCAAGGTATGCTTATCGCGCCGGGTATGTGGCCCCCTACCTGCGTCTGCTCGTTGGCGTATTCGGGAGGCGCCGTTATCTCGCCCTTATACTCCGGCGGGCTCCGCACGTCCACCAACAAGACGTTCTTCCCGACCTCTCCGTGCACTACCTTGTTGAGGACCTCCCACAGATAGGCCCTTCTAGAGCCCCAGTCGACGCGCCTCACCTTGTACTGCGTCTTGGGGAACGTCGGCCGGTCCTTAGTCGTGGGCCTCCCCTCCTTGGCCCACGCGGTCCTCCCGCCGTTCATTAGCCTGACGTCCTCGTGGCCGTACGCCTGGAACAGCCAGAAGGCGTAGGCGGCGAACCAGTTGTTGTAGTCGCCGTAGAGCACCACGGTGTGGTCGTTAGATATGCCCCTCTCCGACATGAGCCTCTCGAAGTCGCTCGGCTCCAGGAAGTCGCGCCTCACGGGGTGTCTGAGCTCCTTCCACGCGATCAACACGGCGTTGGGCACGTGCCACTGCTCGTAGGCTGTGGCCGGGTCGTAGTCCACCTCCACGATCCTCACCTTGGGGTTGTTCAGGTTTTGTTGGACCCACTCGGTCTCCACCACCGCTTCGGACATGGGATAAACCCCGTAATTGACCTTAAAGCGTATTCTAAACTGAAAAAAGTTCAGTATTGGCTAGGGCTTGTATACCACTATCCTCTGGAGCCCGCCCGCCTCGCCGCGCTCGACTCCGTAGTTGGCGCCCTTGGCTATCATCTCTATGGTCAGAGCCCAGTCGTAGTCGTCGGTGACGACCTCCAGGGCCTGGCCGGGCCCCAGCTCCTTCATCTTCTCCATGACGAGGTATGCGGGGTGTCTGAGCCCCAGCTTGTGGCAGGAGTCGTCCCGCGAAAACCGGTAGGTCGCCACTATCTTCACGATTCGGAATCCCGTTCTATTTAAAAGGCTATCGCTCCGGGGGAGGCCCCGCCTCCTGGACTTGCACCGGCCTCAGCTCGACCGGCAGTAGAGGCACGTCGGGGGCCTTCTCGGAGATCTCGGCGGGCAGGCCGAGCTCCTTGGCTAGGCTGAGCGCCGTCTGTATGCCCACGTCCTTGACGTCGGCGTCGACGCCGAGTAGCCTCATCGACGTCATGAGGGAGGCCGGCAGCCCGCAGGGGTTTATCCTGGCGAACTCGCCCACGTCAATTGAGACGTTTACGGCGACTCCGTGGTACGCCGTGTTGTCCTCCACCGCTATTCCCAAGCTGGCTATTTTCTTCCCGCCGATCCAGACCCCCCTATGGCCGGGGTTCTTCCCCGCCTCTATCCCGTAGCGCCCCAACGCCGCTATGACCGCGTTCTCCAACGCGTCTATGTAGCGCCGCAACGGCCACCTCAAGACCACTACGGGGTACACCACCGCCTGCCCGGGGCCGTGGTACGTGGCGTCCCCTCCCCTCTCCACCACGTAGACGGGCACGTCCCACCTCAACACGTTGTTGACCCTCCCGTGTTTGCCCACCGTCACCACGGGGTCGTGTTCCGTGACCAATACGACGTCGTCTAGAAGCCCCGAGGCGACCGCTCTGTGGATAGACTTCATCAACCGCCAGGCCTCCGGGTACCTCGTCCTGCCGATCCAGACGATCCTCATAGCTTGGCCACGTGCGTCGGCTTGCCGAGGGCCGCCTCGGCCAGCTCCACGAACACCTCCGAGAGCGTGGGGTGGGGGTGGACCACCAGCGCGAGGTCGTCGACGGTGGCGTAGAACTCGACGAGGGCCGCGGCCTCGCCGGCCAGCTCCGAGACGCCGCGCCCCACCATGTGGACGCCCAGCACTATGCGGCTCTCCCCGTCGTAGACGAGCTTGGCGAAGCCCTCGGAGGAGTCCGTCGCCACGGCGCGCCCGATCGCCGATAGGGGCACTCTGGCCGACTTGGGCCTATACCCCCTTCTAGCCGCCTCCTCCTCTGTGAGGCCGACAGACACCACCTCGGGGTCGCTGAATATGACCGCGGGCACGGCCCGGGGCTCGTAGGCCGATTTGAGCCCCGCCATGTTCTCCACGGCGACCTTGGCCTGGGCGTAGGCCTTGTGGGCGTAGTACGGCGGCCCCGCCACGTCCCCCGCCGCGTACACCCAGGGCAGGCTCGTCCTCATGGACTGGTCGGTCTTCACGGCTCCTCTGGAGTCCAGCTCGAGGCCTAGCGAGGCGAAGGGGCCTGGCCTGGGGCGTCTGCCCACCGCCACGACGACCAGCTCGGCCTCCACCTCCTTCTCGCCTTCGCGCGTCGACAGCTTTAGGCGGACCGACCTCCCGCCGTCTGTCGCCTTGGCGACCTCGCTTGATGTGTGCACCTTGACTCCTCTGCCCGCGAGGGATCTCTCCACCTGCCTAGAGACGTCTGGGTCGAGGCCGGGGAGGAGCCTGTCCATGACCTCCACTAGGTGGACGTCTGCCCCTATCATCGAGAACAGGGAGGCGGCCTCGACGCCCGCGGCGCCTCCCCCGACGACCACCACCGACGCGGGGGCCTCCTCTAGGCTGAAGACCTCCCGGGTGCCCACCACCCTCCCGCCGCGGGGTAGCTGGCGCAGCTCGACGGGCTCGCTGCCCGTCGCCAGGAGGAGGAAGTCGTACTCTATCCTCCTGCCGTCCACCTCCACGGACTTGCCGGGGCCCGGCCTCGCCAGCCCCCGCACCACCTCCACGCCGGCCGACTTGAGGAGGAACTCTATCCCGCGCCTCAGCCTCTCCACCACCTTGTCCTTCCACGCAACGGCCTCCCTCCACTTGAAGGAGGGCTGGCCGGCAAGCCACGGCGCCGAGGCCGCCGCGCGGAAGACCTCCGCCGCGTGGAGCAAAGCCTTCGAGGGGATACAGGCGTGGTTGGTGCACTCTCCGCCGACGTGCTCCGCCTCCACGAGGACCACGTCGATGCCGAGGTGCCTCGCCCTTATGGCCGCCGCGTAGCCGGCCGGCCCGCCGCCCACCACGACGAGCTTCATAGCAAGAGGAGCTCGGGCCTCTCCAAGAGCTCCCTCACCCTGTTCACGAACCTGGCCACGTACGCCCCGTCGACCACTCTGTGGTCGAAGCTGACCGCCACGAGGGCTATATCCCTTATCTCTATCCTGCCCTCGACAACCCACGGCTTCTTCTTGGCCTGGCCGACGGCCATGATAGCGGCCTCGGGGTAGTTGAGTATGGAGAGGCCGCCGAGCCCTCCCACGGCGCCTATGTTGCTTATGGTGAACGTGGAGCCCCTGACGTCTTGTATATCCAGCTTGCCGGACCTGGCCTTCTCGGCGAGCGCCGCGATCTCCTTGGCCAGCTCCAACACGCCCTTCCTATCGGCGTCCCTCACCACGACCACCACTAGGCCCTGCTCTGTGTCTACGGCTATGCCCAAGTTCACCGCCTTCCTCACAACTATGGCGTTCTTCTCCTCGTCGTACTCGGAGTTCAGCATAGGGAACTCCCTCAACGCCAGCGCGACGGCCCTCGCCACGAAGGGCAGAAGCGTCAGCTTGACGCCCCGCCGCTCCGCCTCGGCCTTCAGCCTCTCGCGAAGCCTTATGAGCTCGGTGAGGTCCACCTCCTCCAGATGGTAGGCGTGCGGGACGAGCCTCTTCGCCTTCGTCATCTTCTCCGCAACGGCCCTCCTAATGCCCCTCACGGGGATCACCTCCGCCTCCTCGGCGCCCCCGACAGCCTTAGGCGCCTCGGCGGCTTTGGGGGCCTCCGGCGCCTCCCCTCCCTTGGCCTTGAGCTCCTCGGCATATCTCCTTACGTCCTCGACTGTTATCACCCCGCCGGGGCCTGTGCCCTTGACCTTGGCGAGATCTACGCCGAGCTCTCTGGCGAGCCTTCTGGCGGCAGGCATGGCGGCCACCTCGCGGGGGGCTTGCTGGGCCGCCTCGGCCTGGGGCCTCTCGGCTTGTTTCGCCTCGCCCTCCGCCGGCTCGATTACGCACAGCGTCTGGCCCACCTTGACTACCTGGCCCTCCTTGGCCAAGATCTTGACTACCTTGCCCGCGGCGGGGGCGGGGAGGGTGACCGTGGCCTTCTCCGTCATTACGTCTACCAGGGGATCGCCCTCCTTGACGTAGTCCCCCTCCTTCACGTGCCACTTGACGATCTCGCCCTCGACGAGGCCCTCTCCCAGATCGGGGAACTTGAACTCCATCAGTACGCCATCACCTTTTCTATCGCCTTCAATATACGCTCGACCGTCGGCGCGTAGATGGCGTCGTGGGCCACGGGGCTCTGCGGCACGTCGGGACCCGCCACCCTCACGACAGGCGCCGCGAGCTTGTCCAAGGCCTTCTCGGCGACTACGGCGGCCACCTCTGCGCCGAGCCCGGCGGTCTTGGGCGCGTCGTAGGCCACAACCAGCCTCCCGGTCTTCGACACGCTCTTGAGGACCGCGTCGACGTCCATAGGGTTGAGCGTGAGCAGGTCTACGACCTCCACAGACGCCTTGGCCTTCTCGGCCGCCTCCAACGCTCTGTGGACCATCGCCCCGTAGGCCACTACCGTGACGTCGTCGCCCTCCCTGGCCACTCTGGCCTTCCCTATCTCGACCACGTAGTCCCCGTCGGGGATCTCCTCCCTCGGCGATCTGTAGAGTATCTTCGGCTCGAGGAAGACGACCGGGTCGTCCCCCCTTATGGCCGCCTTGAGCAACCCCTTGGCGTTGTAGGGCGTCGACGGCATGACCACGACCAGGCCCGGCGTGTGGACGAACACGGCCTCGGGGCTCTGGCTGTGGTACAGCCCGCTCTTGACGCCCGAGCCCACCGGCGCTCTGACGACCAGCGGAGCCTTGTACTCGCCGCCGGATCTATACCTGAGCTTCGCTATGTGGTTCAGAAGCTCGTCGGCGCCGGTCCATATGAAGTCCACGAACTGTATCTCGGCGACCGGCTTCAGCCCGGCCATGGCCATCCCCAGCGCGAAGCCCAATATGCCGCCCTCGTTGAGCGGCGTGTCTATCACCCTCTCGGGGCCGAACCTCTCGTAGAGCCCCTCGGTCACGAGGAAGACGCCGCCTCTCCTCCCCACGTCCTCGCCCAACACGACAACCCGCTCGTCCCTCGCCATCTCCTCGTGCAACGCCATGTTTATGGCCTTGGCCATATTGGCGATCATAGCTCCCCCAGCCATTCCTGGAGCGACTTGGGGACGAAGCTGTAGACGTCCCTTACCGCCTCCTCGACGGGCACGTCGGGCATTGCCTCCGCCGCCTTGGCGGCCTCCTTGACCTCCCTCTCCGCCTCCTCCCAGATAGTCCTCACGTCGCTCTCGCTGTATATCCCCGACCTTATCAGGAAGCGCTCCAGCCTGGCCAGAGGATCCCAACGCCTCCACTCCTCAACCTCCTTCTGGTCCCTATACCTGGTCAGGGGATCGTCGGCCGTGGTGTGGGGGCCGAAGCGGTACATCACGTACTCCACCAACGCTGGCTCCCCGCGCCTCGCCTTCTCGACCGCCCATTTGGCCGTCTTGACAACCGCCAGGAGATCCATACCGTCGGCCGAGACGCCCTCTATCCCGTATGCCGCCGCCTTGGTCGCCAGCCGCTCCACCGCGGTCTGTCTGGCCACCGGCATGGATATGGCGTATTGGTTGTTGTAGATGAAGAACGCCGCGGGGACCTTGTAGACCCCGGCGAAGTTCAAGCCTGCGTGGAAGCCGCCGGTCGAGGTGCCGCCGTCGCCGATGTAGGCCGCCACCACCTCGTCCCTCTTCATATACCTCAGCGCGTAGGCGAACCCAGCCGCGTACACGTACTGGTGGCCTATAGGGGCGCCAATCGACAGAATGCGCCATTTCTTGAAGCCGCCCCACTCGATCGTGAGGTTCCTGCCCTTGTCGGGGTCGCCGGACTTGGCGAAGAACTTGGCCCATATAACCTCCAGCGGGACGCCGCGGGCGATGACGAGAGTCAAGTTCCTGTAGTGCGGCGCCACCCAGTCCTCCGGCCTGAGCGCCAGCGCCGTGCCGGCGTCCGCGGCCTCGTGCCCCTCGTGAGGCCCGTAGGTGGACCTCACCTTGCCCATCCTGTGGTACATCAAGGCGTACTTGTCGAGAGTCCTGCCGACCACCATCCACCTATACGCCTTGGCCAGCTCGCCCTCGGTCGGCTTATAGCCTATCTCGTAGGCCTCGTTGGGCTCGCCGTCTTGGCCGAGCACTCTGAAGATCTGCGGCTGTTTAACTTCTGTTCTATACTGTCTAGGAATTTCTAAATTTGTTTCCAACACACTAGCTAAATCGAAATTAATATATAAGTTTTAACTTATGTATACTATATTCCTCAAGGCCTCCCTATATAACTCGGCCGCCATGTAGGAGCTCCTCACCAACGGCCCCGACGCCACGGCCTTGAACCCCATGGCCCTGGCGACATCGCCCAGCTTCTCGAACTCCTCGGGCGTGACGTATCTAGCCGGCTTGATGTGCCTCGGGGAGCCGGTCGGCCTTATGTACTGCCCTATTGTGACTATGTCCACGTCCGCCCTCCGCAGATCGTCGAGGGCCTCCACTACCTCCTCGAAGGTCTCGCCTAGGCCCAACATGAGGCCCGACTTGGTCAAGGGCGCCCCGAACTCCTTGGCGGCCCTCAAGACGGCCAGAGACCTGTCGTAGCCCGCCCTCCTGTCTCTCACCGAGGGGGTCAGCCGCCGCACGGTCTCGATGTTGTGCGCGAAGACGTCGGGTCCCGACCTCACCACTGCGGCTACCGCCTCGGCGCTCCCCCCGAAGTCGGGCACCAACACCTCGACCAACGCGCCGGCGCCCTTCAGCAACCTCACCGCCTCGGCGAAGGCGGAGGCCCCTCCGTCGGGCAGATCGTCCCTCGCCACCGAGGTCACCACCACGTACCGCAACCCCAGCTCCTTGACGGCTTTGGCGAGCCTCTCGGCCTCGCCCATATCGACGAGGCCTCTGGGATCCCCGGTGCGCACCGAGCAGAACCTGCAAGACCTGGTGCAGACCTCCCCAAGTATCATGAACGTCGCGGTGCCCTCGCCCCAGCATCTAAATATGTTGGGGCACCGGGCGCCCTCGCATACCGTGTAGAGCCCGTAGCGGTTGAGGGCTTGCCTGATCCTCGAGATAGACCCATAATCGCCGGCTGTCGTGGCGAGCCAAGGCGGAAGCATAACCTAAGCGAAATATATAATTAAATCAGATCAATATACTTTGTTGAGTTTATATCTTTACTTTTGAAGCCACGCGGCCGTCGCGGAGGCGTCTGCCGTTCTTCGGAGATCTTATCGCCGTGATAACGTTGTGGACCAATGTTTAAAAATGTCCATCGACGCACGGCTATGGTGCTCAAAGTAGGCGACAAGGCTCCGGATTTCGAGCTACTCAGCGAGGAGCTGAAGCCGGTGCGGCTGTCCGAGGTGTTGAAGAGGGGGAGGCCCGTGGTGCTCCTCTTCTTCCCCGGCGCCTTCACCTCGGTATGTACCAAGGAGCTGTGCACGTTCCGCGACAAGATGGCGCTTCTGAACAAGGCCAACGCCGAGGTGTTGGCGATCTCGGTGGACAGCCCGTTCGCGCTCAAGGCATTTAAGGACGCCAACAAGCTCAACTTCACGCTTCTCTCCGACTACAACAGGATAGTGATAGGCATGTACGACGTGGTCCAGGCGAACCTGCTCGGCCTGCCGCTCTTCCACCTAGCCAAGAGAGCCGTCTACATTGTCGACCCGAGCGGCACGATTAGGTACGTCTGGCACAGCGACGACCCGCGCAACGAGCCGCCGTACGACGAGGTCATCAAGGAGGCCGAAAAGGTAAGCCGCGGCGCATGAAAAACCCGCTTTTAACTATACACAAGTTTGGCCTCCACGGCCGATTCCCTCTCCGCCGCCTCACCCACTCGCCATAGCTAGCCAGCGCCCTATCGCGATGTGGGCAGGATCCCCTCCGCCACCTCTAGACCTGCCTCGGCACTTGGTTGCGTCTGGCTAACACTAGCCTAACCCGGCGCCCGATAAGGCTTTCTAACATGGCTACGGAACGATATAGCTTAAGATATCAGTGTTGAAAATATAAAAGACTGTTGCCGACCTTCGGCGTTCATAGCGAATTTAATTTCGAAATCGTTTTTAAAAAGATCTAATAACATTGTTAATATTTAAAAGTACATATTGGGGAATACCGCGATGGACCAACTGGTGCCTATCGGCTACGGGTTCCTGGCTGGAATAACTGTGTTAATAGGGGCCTGGTCCATGTACCTCGCCAGGTATAGGCTAGATCAAAAAAGTCTGGGGACTCTGCAGGCGATGGCCGGCGGGATCCTCGCCTATCTGGCCCTTGAGACTGGTCACGAGGCGTCTGAGTACGTCGAGGGGCTGGCCAAGCCCGCCACATTGCCGGACTTCTTGGCGGCGGTAGCTGTTACCACTGCGGCCCTCGTCGCGACGTTCGTGGTCTTTGCGAAGGCGGAGAGGCTGGGCGCTAGGGCGGGCGCGGCGCCTTCGTCCGCCTCGGCGTTTATAGTGGCGCTCTCCCTCGGCATACACAACGTGGGCGAGGGCTTCGCCATAGCCGCCAGCCTCCTCGCAGGCGCCGTGGCCTCGGCGGCGCTTTTCACCGTGGGCTTTGCCGTCCACAACGCGACAGAGGGCTTCGCCATAGTTGGGCCGTTGCTCGGGGATAGAGCCGCGAGGCCTTCGCCGGCGTATATAGCGGGTCTGTCCCTCCTGGCCGGACTGCCGGCGATCCCGGGGGCCGCTGTATACTACACGGGGCTCGGCGGAGGGCTCTTCATAGCCACACTCGACACCGTGGCGACGGCCTCTATTGTATACGCCTTGCTACACGTCAACCTCAGCGCCTTGCCCAAGCTGGGCGGGCTCACCAGCTATAGGTTCTGGGCGTCGTTGGTGGCCGGCGTGGCGCTGGCCTTCGCGACGGAAAGCATACTGCTGTTCGCGATGCCGGGCTCGCTGTAGCCGCTATCAGCGGCAAATTTCAGAGGGGTTTAATTGAAGGCCGGGAGGCTTGCGGCGACGTCGTGAGCTACACAGCCCAGAGCCCCTGCTATTGTGTCAAAGCGACCGGTATCCCCTGTCGTAGTATATGAGCGGAGGCTTGTCGTTCAGCACGGCGCCGTCGACCACCCTGCCGACAAATATGGTGTGGTCTCCTCCAGGGTACTCGGCGACGACCTCGCAGTCCAGGTAGGCCAGGGCGTCGGCCAGTATGGGCACTCCCGTGGCCGCGAACGCCAGCTTGAGGTCTCTGAACCGCTCTTCGGGCGGCGCCGTGGCGAACCTCCTGGCGATCTCCTCCATGTCGTGCGCAAGTATGTTGACGGCGTAGACGCCGGATCCCTTGACTGCCTCGTGCGTCCTGGCCCTCTTGTCTATGGCCACGAGGACTAGGGGCGGGTTCAGGGAGAGGGATATGAAGGAGTTGGCGGTGAGGCCGTAGAAGGCGCCTCTATAGGCCGTCGTCACGACGGACACGTCGGTGGGGTAGCGCCTCATTATCCTCCTCAGATAGTCGCCAGTGAAGGCCATGTGTTGGCCGATATCGCCAGAAATAAGCTACCGGCCGCTTCTGGCTATCTGGACCGCGGCCAACACAGCCACCACGGCCAGATACGCCAGTAGCGGAAGGTGTTGGGCGGCGAGGGGGCCCAAGCCCACGGCGGGCGACCAGATCACCTCGGACACCCTCCCGGCGTTGAAGGCGGCCGCCGCAAGCAAGACGGCGTACGCCGGAGGCCCGCCGCCCCGCCAGATGGCCGCCGCCAAGGCCGCGTACACGGCCGCGAAGGCCAGGTTCTCGGCCACCAACGCCTCGGGCAACCCCACAAAGTTCACGGCAACGTAGCCCGCCGAGAGCAAGGCCAACATAGCCGCTAGCGCCCTCCGCATGGAGGCTTGGCGATTCGCCAATTTTAGCATTACGGGCGACGTATGGACGGCCGGCCGCGCCATGTGTTTATTAACTGGTGGTACTACCAGTAACTGGTGGTTGTACCAGCCCTCTTCAAGCTAGAGCCCAAGGAGTCGCTTGAGGAGCTCTACGACTTCGAGGAGGAGCTCCGTATGTTGCGGCTGGGGTATGAGAAAGGCCGCATCACTGCCGTGTTGGGGCTTAGGCGGACGGGCAAGTCCAGTCTGGTGAGGAGCTTCCTCAACGGCCTCCGCGTGCCGCATATCTATATAGACGCCAGACGCGCCGCGTTGGCGACCGGCCGCGCCACGGCGCGCGGCTTCGCGGCGGAGCTCGGCAGAGCCCTTACGGAATTCCTCAGGCGTGAGGCCTCCCTGAGGGACAAGCTCATCCAGGCGCTCGGCTCGGTGAGGGGGATCTCGGTGTCGGCGCACGGCCTATCTGTGGCGTTGAGCTGGAGCGGGGGAGGCGCCGACTTGGCCTCGTTGCTGGAGGCCGTGGACCGCGTAGCCGAGGAAGCCGGCGAGCGGGTGGCCGTGGCCATAGACGAGGTGCAGGAGCTGAGAGGGGCTGGGGTGGGGCTGGCCAAGCTGTTGGCGTATATCTACGACAATCTGCCCAACCTGGTGGCCATCGTCACGGGCTCGCAGATAGGCCTCGTGTACGATATCTTGAGGCTAGACGACCCCGAGTCACCTCTCTACGGGAGGGCCGTAGTCGAGATAAGGACGAGGAGGCTGGGCAGAGAGCAGGCGCTCGACTTCTTGAGGAGGGGCTTCGGCGAGGCCGGGATCAGCCCGCCCGAGGAGGAGCTGGAGAGGGCCGTGGATCTCCTAGACGGCATCATCGGCTGGCTCACCTACTACGGCTGGGCGAGGACCGCGGGCGCGGGCGGCCTGGAGGAGATAGCCGATACGGCGGCGCGGCAGGAGGCGGCCGAGCTCGAGAGATTTCTGCTGAAGTCGAGGGCCGAGGAGAGATACCGCGCCATATTGAAGGCCGTCGCGTTGAGGCCGATGAGGTGGTCCGAGATAAAGATGGCGGTCGAGGCCCGCGAGGGGGCCGAGATAGACGACAAGAACTTCACCGCCTTGCTCCACTATCTGGTGAAGATGGGGATCCTCGAAAAGGCCGGCGATCTCTACTCGATCCCGGACCCAATCGTGCGGAGGGCCGTCGAGCGGTACCTCAGATAGCTTCCCGCTACGTGCGGGCCGCGGCTCCGTCCGGCCGCCTCTACCATAGACATGACGGCCCCGCGGGCGACGCCCAGACGGCTTGCGTTTCTAGGCGGCGGCTGTTGCGGATAAGGCTTATAAGCTGAGAAGGCCGGCGGCTTACGTGATAGATCTCGGATTCGTAGTCAGCTCGCTCATAGCACAGGCGCCGCTTGTAGTAATCGCGATCGTAGTACTCTACTACACGCTAGACAGAAAAATTGAGTCCGTGAGGGTAGAACTCGGCGGCCGCATCGATAGGATCGAGGCGCGTGTGGAGGAGTTGGCAAAGGGCCTTGTGCAGGTGAGGGAGGCCTTCTACGGATACCAGAACGCCTTGATAGACTTCCTCGCCGCTAAGGGGCTCATAACGGAGCCGGAGGCTGTTCTGTTGCGCGGAACTCTTAGGGCTTTGGTCCCCCTCGCAAAGTCGAAGTACTACACCGAGGAGGTTAGGAGAAGGCTGATCGAGTTGCTGGATAAGGACATCAAGGACTACACGTGGGACGACGTGGCCGAGCTGGAGAGAATCGCCGAGGCTATCGACAAGGAGGCTTGGGAGACCGGGAGAGAAGACCTATTCAGGTACTACCCCAAACTGGTGATGTACATAGCGATAGTGAGGGGCTTGTTGAGGAGGAGGGAGGCGGAGAGGAGGGGCTAGCCCAGCGCCCGCCGACTGGGCCGAAGACGCCGGCGGCCCGTCCCTCGGCATCCTCTATAGGCGTAGGGGCCGAGTCCCGCGATCGTCGGCCCGGGGCGCCCATCCCAGCCGTAGCGTCTGCGTCTATCACAGCCGGGTTACGTCGTCCTAGCGCGCTTACGGCCACGATTTGCGGCTTCGGCGATGCGACGCGAGGTTCGTGAATGGCTGGCGGCCCCCAATCTAGACGCGGCGCTCGCTCGGGGCTGAGGCCGCTGCGCCGGCGGGCGTCGAGGTATTTCCGACTTCTCCAACGTCGTGCGGCGGAGGGGGCGCGTCCTAGACCATTTGTTCGAAGAGCTTGAAACACGCCTTCTCCACCCAGTAGCGACGTATTACTGCCAGGCCTAGTACTTTTTTAGACCCTCGTTACACTGCTCTATGAAGTTGTTGACGTTCAGGAAGGGCGAGGCGCGGAGAGTCGGACTGTTCCTCGACGGATTCGTGGTGGATCTCCCCAAGGCCTACACGCTCGTCTACGACGCCTACGAGGCGCCGGACTTCCTCCACGACATGAGGAAGCTCATAGCGGCCGGGAGGCCGGCGCTGGAGATAGTCGAGTATATCTCCCGCAGAGCGCCCGAGGAGGCTAAGCTCAGCCCCAAGGATATAGTCTGGGAGCCCCCGGTCCCCAACCCCGAGAAGATCTTGGCCGTCGCGGTGAACTACAAATCGCACGGCAAGGAGATGGGGCACGAGCCCCCGCCCAAGCCCTATTTCTTCCCCAAGCTACCCAACGCTCTGGTCGGCCACGAACAGCCCGTAGTCAAGCACAAGGTGGTCGAGAAGATGGACTGGGAGGTGGAGCTCGTAGTCGTCTTGGGGAGGCCGGGCAAATACATACCTCCCGAGAGGGCCCTGGACTACGTCTTCGGCTACACCGTCGGCAACGACATATCCCTTAGGGACTGGCAGTACCCGGCCACCCAGTACGGCCTCAACTGGATATGGGGGAAGTCCATGGACACAGCCGCGCCTGTGGGGCCCTACATAGTGACTAGGGACGAGATAGAGGACCCCAACAAGCTAGGCCTGGAGCTCAGGGTAAACGGCGCGGTGGAGCAGAGGGGCAACACCTCCGAGCTTATCTTCAACGTACAACAGCTCATATACTGGGCCTCCCAGGGCATAACGCTGAAGCCGGGCGACCTCATATTCACCGGGACGCCTCCCGGCGTCGGGTTCCCCAGAGGCAAGTTCCTCAAGGGAGGCGACGTGGTGGAGGCCGAGGTCGAGAAGATCGGCGTGCTCCGGAACTACGTAGTGGAGGAGAAGTAGCATATGAGGGCCGCCGTCTTCCCGGCGCCCGGGTTGGAGAACCTAAAGATCGAGGACGTCCCCGTCCCCAGGCCCGGCCCCGGGGAGGTCCTGATAAGGGTGGCTTACGTCGGCGTTAACCCCCTCGACTACAACGTCGTGGCCGGCGCCGTAAAGGCGTCGCCGATGCCCCACATACCCGGCTCCGAGTTCGCCGGCGTGGTCGAGGAGGTGGGGCCGGGCGTTTCGAGCCCCCAGCGCGGGGACGCCGTGGTGGTCTACAACAGGCTCTACTGCGGCCACTGTCGGTACTGCCTCTCCGGCGAGACCCAGATGTGCGAGATCACTGGAGGGGCCATAATCGGAGTCTCCACCCAGGGAGCTATGGCGGAATACGCGGTGGCTCCCGCCAAGAACGTGGAGCCCACTAGGGCCGACTTGAGGGATGCGGCGACTCTGCCTATCGGCGCTTTGACGGCGTTCAATATGGCGAGGAGGGCCTCCATAAGGCCGGGCGAGAGGGTAGCGGTCGTGGGGGCGACGGGCAACGTCGGGACGTATCTGATCCAGTTCGCCAAGCTCCTCGGCGGAGAGGTATACGCTGTGACTAGGCGTAAGGAGAGGGCTGGGTCCGTCTTGAGGGCGCTCGGCGCAGATCACGTGGTGGCGCCTGAGGAGGCCAGAGAGGCGGCTCCTTTCGACGTTGTGCTGGACCCGACGGGGGCCGGGAGTTGGGAGCTGAGCTTCTCCCTTCTGGGGAGAGGAGGGCGCTATGTCACGGCCGGTGCCTTGACCGGAAGCGAGGTGAGGCTCGACTTGAGGAGGCTCTATGGAATGCAGATATCGGTAATTGGCGCAACGGGAGGCACCCGCGGCGATTTCAGGTTGGTGGTGAGGCTCTTGGAGGCCAGCAAGATAAAGGCGGCTATCCACGGCGTCTACCCACTTGCCGACGTCAAGAGGGCGCTGGAGGAGCTGAGGTCCGCCGATAGGGTCGGCAAGATCTTGGTAGCTCCGTGAAGGTCTTTGAGGCAATCGGCGAGGGCGTCGCCAAGGCCGAGCGGCTGGGGATAAGGGTATCGATAGCGGTGATCGGCGAAGATGGGGAGCTTATAGCCCTCTATAAGACGCCCGGGACCTACGTCTTCTCCCCCTTGATAGCCTATCTGAAGGCCCGGACAGCCGCTATCTTCAAGAGGCGGAGCTCGCCGAGGGGGCCTCGCAGAACCTCCCCTTCTACATAGGGCTGACAGTTCGCGCAGGCCTGATCTTCGGCAAAGGCGGGTTGCCCGTGTCGGCCGGGGGCTCAAGGGGCGGTTAGAGTCAGCGGGGGCGCTGGAGATCAAGACGAGGAAGTGGGGGGCCGCCTAGCTTTTTGACCCAGACAGCGACTTCAACGCCTCCTCAAGCGGCACCCCCTTCTCGAGCATCTCGGCCAGGCGGGTCGCCGCGTCGTAGCCCAAGGCGGCGGCCAGCGCCGTGATATTGGCCTGGGAGGCTTGGGCGTAGGCCCTCATCCTATCCGCGTTGGGCCTAATATCGGCGACCACGGCGGCCGCCTTCCTCAACGCCTCGGACAGTAGCTTTATCTGAACAACGACGTTGTGGCCCGTCAGCGGGATGCCCATGGAGAGCTCGAACTCGCCGAGCATTGCCGCTATCTGGTTGGCGTGGTCAAGGCCCATTACCTGCGCCGCGGCTTGCATGGCGGCCTCGGCGGTGACGGGGTTGTGTTTGCCCGGCATCATGGAGCTGCCGGGGAGCTCCCGCTGGCTCGGCAGATCTATCTCGGCCAGGCCAGTGTTGGGCCCAGAGAACATGAGCCTCACGTCCTGCATAAGCCTGTAGAGGTCGACCGAGACGGCGCGTAGCGCCGAGGATAGGAGCAACAAGTCTGTGAGGAGCCTCATCTGCGTGAACGGGTCGCCTCTCTTAAGGGGAAGGCCCGACTCCTTGGCCGCCAGCGCCACGGCCAGCTCGGCGAAGCCCTCCGGCGCGCCTTGCCCAGTCCCCACCGCGGTCCCTCCCAGAGGCACCTCCGCCACCTTAGCCAGTGCCAGCTCCACGAACTCCTTCTCGCGTCTAAGGGCATCGGCGTATGCTCCCAACTCCTGCCCCAGCGTCACTGGGAGCGCGTCCCGTAGATGGGTGCGGCCAGCCTTGACGACGTTGGCAAACTCAGACGCCTTCAACTCCAGCGTAGATATGGCGGCGTCTAAGGCGGGCAACAACAGCTCTCTGGCCGCCCGCAACGCGGCGAGCCTTATCGCTGTGGGCACCACGTCGTTGGAGGACTGGCTCTTGTTGACGTGGTCGTTGGGGTGCACCGGCATGCCGAGGATCTCGGAGGCCCTCCTGGCCAGGACCTCGTTGACGTTCATGTTGAGCCCCGTGCCGGAGCCCGTCTGGAACACGTCGACGGCGATCTCGCCGTCCATTTTCCCGTCGGCCAGCTCGCGCGCAGCGGCCGCGACCGCCCTCGCGATCTCGCCATCTAGCGCGCCGAGCCGCGCGTTTGCCTCCGCGCACGCCGCCTTCACGACGCCCATAGCCCATATAACCTCGCGGGGGAACCTAAAACCCGTCTCTAGGTACAGTCTCCTGGCAGTCTCAACGTACACGGAAAATCCGCGAGCGGAGTTAAAAAGGGTGTCGCGGCTCTGGGCTAAAGGAGCCTCCTCCCGCCGTCGACAGGTATAACCGCGCCGTTTACCCAGTACGACTCGTCAGTCAACAGCCATATTATGACGCGGGCCACGTCCTCAGGAGGGGCTTGCGGGTCCCCCAGCCGACGCTCCCGCCTCCAGTCCCGGCCAGGGGCGAAGTCCTTTCTCATGCCGCCGGGCGCCACGCCGTTCACCCTGATGCCTCTCTCCGCGAGCTCAGCGGCCAGGGCCTCCACGGCCCTCGCCAGCGCGGCCTTCGACGAGACGTACGCCGCGTTGTTCCTCAGCCAGGCGGGATAGGCCCCGCCGACGGCAGTCACGAGGACAATCGAGGAGCCCGGCTTGAGGCGCCTCACGGCCGCCCTCACGGCGTAGAGGTGGGCCTTGAGGTTCCTCGAGAGCATCTCCTCCAGGACCGCGGGGTCCAGAGCGTCTATCGGAGCCTCGACGTACCCTCCCGCCGTCACCACAACCGCGTCCAGCCCGCCCAGCTTGGACGCGGCCTCGGCCACCGCCGCCTCCGCGGACTCGGGCCGCGAGAGGTCGTAGGCGCCCACGTGGAGCTCCCCAAGCCCGGAGAGCTCGCGCCGTAGCCTCTCCAGGAAATCCCTAGACCTCGCCACAGCGAACACCCTGGCTCCTTCCAGAAGGGCGAAGTACACGACGGCAGAACCCAGACCGGGCCCGACGCCGCCGACGAAAACCCTCGCCCCTTGAAGTCTCCCGCCCATATACGTGTCGAGTAGCACCTATATATCGCCATCGCGACGCGCGGCAACCGGCTACGGCTCAGCCGTCCGCCTTGCCGCACGACAGGCCGTAAAGCGGCTGACCGGCTAATCTAGGCCGAGCGAGAGACAGCGACCGACTTATAGTCACCGCGAGAAGTAGCCGTAGCGAATATCCATCAGGTTTTTAAAAAGTGCCGGCTTATTTCCGTGTCTATCCGACATTAAGGTGCTTGAGGAGGTTGTGGAGAGGGCTGTCAAGAAGGCTCTCGCGGAGGCCCGTAGCGAGGAGATGAAGGCAGTTGCCGAGGCCCTAAAGGCCCTCGCCGACTACACCAAGGCCGGATTCGCAGAGCTGGCCGCGCGGATAGAGAGCCTGGAGAAGCGCGCCTCCGATCTAGAGAGGAGAGTCTCCAACGTCGAGGACGCGCCTCGAGACCTCGGCGATAGGGGCCGAGAGAGTAACCGCCACGTCTATGCCCCGCCTACGCCTTAAAATCTCTTTCGCAGAAAGCCGCCGAGGGCTACGGGGCTCTGAGATCTCGGAGGGACCATGTCGCCGAGGGCTCGGACGGCTTTCGTTGCTCGCGAAGAGATCTCCTCACCTAGATCTTACGTCGCCCGGCCGGCCGAGACGTGTTGCCCCCGCCGGCGCGGGGCCCTACGTGGGCTTGAAGACCATGAGGTATATCATGGCGATGTACCCCGCGGTCCACAACGGGATCAACGGCCTGACCGCCCTCATGTAGGCGCGGTACCCCGCCCGGGCCGCCAGCAGGTGGACGACCTCCAGGACGCCCATCGCCGCGGCTATCGCGATGGCGAGAGATATCCAGAGCGGCGGGCGGGAGAGGCCGTAGTAGGACGCCATGGCGAGCCCCGTGGCGAATATGAGAAGGGCCGAGGAGAATTGTAGGTAGACCAGCTTGGCGTATCTGGGGAATCCAGACTCCCCACAGCCGAGCAACACGTAGTAGCCGCCTGCGGTGAGGCCTGCCCAGCCCACGACGCCCGTCACGTGGAGGGCGAGCAAGACCTCGCGCAACATAGACGGGCGGCTGAATGGCTTTACGGCTTCACGTAGAGGTAGCCGGCGGCCTGTAGCTCGAGGATCTTGGCGATGCCCGCGGGCACCACCTCGGCGAATGGGAGGAGGTCGTCGCTGTCTATCCCGTGGGCCCTCAAAGAGTTTGCGCAGACGTAGAACTTGACGCCCCTCCCGGCGAGGGCCTCCAGCCTCTCCCTAATGTGGGCGGGCGACTGCCTGACGAAGAACAACACGGCGCTTCCGTTGGCGACGACGGCCACCTCCGCCCCCGGCACCGCCTCCAGCAAGTTCTCGACGTTGGAGAGGGCTATGGACATCGTGAGCAAGTCCTCCCTATCCACGTGGATAAGTGCCTTCACGGCCGCCGGCGCGCAGAGGCTTATAAACATGGCGCCGCCGACCGCTCAATATATTTAACAGGCGGTCGGCACATACGTGGACATCAAGCTGAGGATCGAGGGCGGCAGGGAGGCCGTGTTGAAGATATTGGGGATGCACTGCGCCACCTGCGCGTTGACTGTCCAGAGAGCCCTCGCGTCGGTGCCCGGCGTCGTCGCCGCCTCCGCGTCCCTCGCGAGCGACGAGGCGAGGTTGCTCGTCGACCCGGCGAGGCTGAGGTACGGGGATCTCCTTAGGGCGGTCCGGAGGGCGGGCTACGACGTGTACGCAGAGGAGGCCTATCTGGCGTTGCGGGGGGTAGGCCCCGAGGAGGTCCACAAGGCCGCCGAGGCCGCAGAGGGCTGGGGCGTCTTCGAGGCGAGGCCAGACGTAGTCGGCGGAGGCGTCTCGGTGCTCTACAACCCCCTCGACGTGTCGGCGGAGGAAGTCAAGAGGCGGCTGGAGGGCGCCGGGTTCGAGGTCGCCGAGGTGCGGACCGGCGCAGTCGAGACTGACGTGGACAGGAGGGCGGCGGCCGTGGAGCTGGCCGAGCTGGGGAGGCGGCTCGCCGTGGCCGCGCCCCTCGCGGCCGTCTTGATGGCGCTCATGTTCGTCCGCCTCGGGGCTTGGTGGGCGCCGTTGCTCCAGTGGGCTCTGGCCACGCCGGTCCAGCTCTACTCCGGCTGGCGGTTCCTCAAGGGAGCATTCCGGGCGTTCAGAAACGCCACGGCCAACATGGACACCTTGGTGGCCCTGGGCACCTCAGCGACGTATCTATACAGCGCCTACGCCGCGGCGGCGGGCCTCCCGACGTATTTCGAGGCCTCGGCGGCCGTGATAGCGTTTGTGTTGGCCGGGAGGTATCTAGAGGCCAAAATGCGGCTTAGGACAGGCGAGGCGGTGAGGAGGCTCCTCGGGCTACAGCCGCCGAGGGCTAGGGTCGTCGCCGGAGGCGCCGAGGTCGAGAAGCCCGCCGACGAGGTGGCGCCCGGCGAGATTGTGTTGGTGAGGCAGGGCGAGAGGATACCCGTCGACGGCGTGGTGGACGACGGCCGCGGCTACGTGGACGAGTCCGCCTTCACGGGGGAGCCCATGCCCGTCGAGAAGAAGCCCGGCGACTTAGTCCTCGCAGGCTCCACGCTGGTCAGAGGAAGTCTGGCCGTCAGGACGACCCGTAGCGGGAGGCATACGTTGATCGCCCAGATGGCCAAGCTGGTGAGGCACGCCCAGAACGCCAGATTGCCCGTCCAGAGCCTCGTGGACAGAATCGCCGGCGTGTTTACCTGGGCGGTTATGGCCGTAGCCGCGGCGACCTTCGCCGTCTGGCTGGCGCGCGGCGCCCCTCTCGGGACCGCACTGCTGTTCGCCGCCGCCGTGTTGGTGGTGGCCTGTCCCTGCGCCCTCGGGCTTGCGACGCCTATGGCTGTAGTGGTGGGGGTCGGCAGGCTGGCCGAACGCGGGGTTCTGGTCAAGAACCCGGAGGCCCTCGAGGCCTTGAGGAGAGTCGACGTGGTGGCGTTCGACAAGACGGGGACCTTGACGTGGGGGAGGCCGAAGGTCGTCGAGTTCTTGGGCGACCGGCGCGCTTTGGAGCTCGCCGCTTCCGCTGAGCTCTTGTCGGAACACCCCATAGCGGCGGCGCTGGTGGAGTACGCCAGATCTGCCGGCGTGGAGCCTAGGAGGCCTGAGTCCTTCGACTCCCTCCCCGGCCTCGGCGTATACGCCGTCGTGGACGGCGTCGCGGTGGCCGTAGGCAACGAGAAGATAGTGGAGGGCATGGGCGCCGCTGTGGACGGCGACTTAGCGGCTAGGGCGGCCGAGCTCAGGGCTAGGGGCTACACCGTCGCGTACGTGGTCGCCGAGGGTCGCGTCGTGGGGATGTTCGCGGTGGGGGACGAAGTCAAGCCGGGGTCGGCCGAGGCGGTCGCCGAGCTCAAGGCCCGCGGCGTCGAGCCGGTGATAGTGACGGGCGACCACGAGGAGACAGCCAGGGCAGTGGCCTCGGCGTTGGGGATAACGAGAGTCTACGCCGGAGTCGACCCGGAGGGCAAGGCCAAGATAGTGGACGAGATGAGGAGGGCCGGGCGGCGGGTGGCCTTCGTCGGCGATGGGGTCAACGACGCGCCGGCGCTGGCGGCCGCCGACGTGGGCATCGCAGTGGGCACCGGGACAGACGTGGCGAAGGAGGCGGGCGACTTCGTCCTAGTGCGGGGCGATCTGTCGAAGCTCGCCGAGCTGATGGGCCTAGTGGACAAAATATATGGGAATATAAAGTTCAACATCTTCTGGGCCTTCGCCTACAACGCGGCGCTTATACCCATAGCGGCGGGGGCCCTGTACCCCTACGTCGTGCTCCGCCCGGAGCTCGCCGGCCTGGCCATGGCGCTCAGCAGCATCTCGGTCACCCTCAACTCCCTCCGGCTGAGGAGGGCTTGAGGTCGGTAGATCCCCGGGCGTGGAGCTACGTCGCCGTTCGAGTATCGCAGGCAGATCTGCGCGCCTCGGCCGAGGCCTCGCGCAAGCCCACTTTAATACGGATTTCGGGTTGTATATGCCTAACTACGACGTAGTCGTTCTGGGCGGCGGCAGTGCGGGGGTCGCGGCGGCTGTTAAGGCGGCCCAGTTGGGGGCGCGGGTGGCTCTTGTCAACGAGGGGCCTCTCGGCGGCACCTGCGTCAACGTGGGCTGCGTCCCCAGCAAGTTCTTGATCAGGGCGGCCGGGCTCAAGAGGGCTGTTGAGCGGCCCTACTTCAAGGGCCTCTCGGCGAAGGTCGAGGTGGACCTCAAGGCCTTGATGGGCCACATGAAGGAGGTGGTCGCCGCTCTGCGGAGGGGGAAGTACGAGGAGGTCCTGCAGTACTACGACGTGGAGGTCGTCGAGGGGCGCGGGGTCTTGGCGGGGCCGAGGACGGTCAAGGTCGGCGGCCTGGAGCTGACTGGCGAGAAGGTCATAGTGGCCACGGGCGCCAGGCCCCGTCTGCCCGACGTGCCCGGCCTCCGCGAGGCTGTTGCCAAGGGCCTCGCCTTCACTAACGAGGAGTTCTTCAAGCTGGACGACGTGCCCTCCTCAGTGGTCTTCATAGGGGGCGGCGCCGTGGCGGTAGAGCTGGCGCAAGCGCTCGCGAGGCTCGGCGTGGGCGTAGCGGTGGTATACCGCAGCGCCCTCCTCAAGTACGAGGAGGGCATAGCGTCTAAGTTCATGGAGGAGCTCCTAGCCGACGAGGGCGTCCGCCTGGTGAGGGCCGAGGCCTCGGCCGTCGAGGTGAGGGGCGGGGAGGTCGAGGTGAGGCACGGGGAGGGCTCTGTGAGGGCCGAGGCGGTGTTCGTGGCGGCGGGCAGAATCCCCAACGTGGAGCCTCTCGGCGGCCTCTTGAGGCTCGGCCCCCACGGAGGGGTCGAGGTCAACGAGAGGATGGAGACGTCGCTCCCCGGCGTGTACGCGGCTGGGGACGTCACGGGCGGGCTGGGAGGCGTGCGCTATCTGGAGAACGTGGCGGCTAGGCAGGGCGTCGTCGCCGCCGTCAACGCCATGGGGGGACGGGCCGAGTTCAACCCGCTCGCCGCGCCCCGCGTGGTCTTCACGGACCCGGCGATCGCTAGCGTGGGGCTGAGGGAGGAGGACATGTTGAGGGGCGGCATAGGGTGCCGCTGCCGGCTGGCCCCCGTGGAGGCCGTGGCGGCCGGGTGGACGAGGGGTAATACGGGCGGCTTTATAAAGATAAACACGTACCCGGAGACCTGGAAGGTGTCGATGAAGCGGGGCAAAATCGCTGGCGCGCTTGTCGTGGCCCCGGAGGCCGAGGAGCTCATCAACGTCTTCGCGCTAGCCATACAGCTCGGCCTGACCGTCGACGACCTTGTGGAGTGGTTGCCGAGCTTCCCCTCATACGGCGAGGCGGTCCGCCTAGCCGCGCTGGCGTTCTACACGGACCCCACCAAGCTGAGCTGTTGCGGCGGATAGGCCGGCCCGCCGCAGGTCGGCCTCTGCGTACCATCGCCCATACCCACCGCGCGTTGCTCGTCGGGCTCTCCGGGCGGCAATCTCTCCGCTAACTTTATAGGTATGTAGTAACTACATACCTATGTTGTTCATGGACAGGCCGGCCGAAAGCCTCGACGAGCTTTTCGACAGAGAGAGCGAGGTCAAGATGTTGTTGGAGTCCGTGTCTAGAAGGGCGCTCACTCTAGTGCTCGGCATGAGGA
Source organism: Thermoproteus uzoniensis 768-20 (assembly GCF_000193375.1). GTDB lineage: Archaea > Thermoproteota > Thermoprotei > Thermoproteales > Thermoproteaceae > Thermoproteus > Thermoproteus uzoniensis_A. The sequence continues at coordinate 884,462 of NC_015315.1, read as the reverse complement.
GGGTCGGCAAGACCTCTGTTGTGCGGGCGGCGACGCGCGGCCGCCTCAGGGTGTACATCGACGCCAGGATCTTCGAGGAGAGGGCCTATATCTCCTACGACGACCTCCTCGGCGCTTTGAGGAGCGAGTTGAGGAGGATTCTACCACTGCACAGAAGGCTTGGCGAGCTCTTGGGCAGAATTAGGGGCGTATCGGTGGCCGGCGTCGACGTGAGGTTCGAGATGGGGCGGAGGGCCCCGAATATATCGGAGTTGTTGGAGGCGTTCGACCAATGGGCTGGCGAGAGGGGGGAGAGGCTCGTGCTCATTATAGACGAGGCGCAGGAGTTGATAAAGCTAAGGGGGAGGGCGATCCTGCCGGCGCTCGGATACGCCTACGACAATCTGCGGAACATCGCCATGGTCTTCACAGGCTCAAAGGCTGGGCTATTGCTGAGGTTCTTGAGGCTCGAGGATCCGGACAGCCCCCTATTCGGCAGATACGTGGAGAGGATAGACCTCGGGCCGTTTCCCCCGGAGCTGTCGGTTAGGTATCTAGAGGAGGGCTTCAGACAAGCTGGCGTCGAGGTGGGCGAGGACCTCATCCGCAAGGCCGTAGAGGCGCTGGACGGCGTGGTGGGCTGGCTGGCTTACTTCGGCCTCAGAGCGTTGAGGAGCCCAAGGACTGCCTTGGAGGAGACCTTGGAGTACGCCACGAGGCTCGCGGCGTCCGAGTTCTGCCACTTCGTCGAGTACACCGGATCCCGGCGCTATATATACGTCGCCAGCATATGCAGAAACGGGGCCAGGTGGTCCGAGGTGAAGCGGCATCTACAAGCGACGGAGGGCAGGCCTATAACGGACTACGAGGTCACGAAACTCCTGTCTAACTTGGTGAACTACGGCTTCTTGGAGAAGAGGGGGGACCTGTACGTCGTCGCGGATCCCATATTGAGGAAGGCCCTAGAGGGCTTGAGGTGTTGATATTCAGTAAAGTCTGCGCGTCAAGCGGCTCTCTCGCCACAACGGCTGAGATCTAGGGCGGGAAGAAGGCCACGAGCTCCAGCCATATCACGTGGGCCGCAGTCGAGGCGGCTAGGCCGAGGCGCTCCGCCAAGAGGCCGTCGACAAGGCCTATCACTAAGGCGCCGGCCACGAGGGCCGGGTTGAGCGTCGAGATGTGCACAGCAGTGTAGTATACGGCTGAGAGAGCCCACCCGGGGTAGTCCCGCGCCTTGAAGAGCCCTTGTAGTCCGCCGCGCCAGTAGATCTCCTCGAAGACTCCTATGGGCACCACCGCGACCGCCAGCACCAGCGGAGGCGCGGACGTCAACATACGGTACACCGACGTCACGGAGGAGCCGAGCCCCAGAGAGGCCATGGCTAGATGGCCGGCGACGAAGACGAAGTATAGGGCGGCGCTCGCCGCAACCCCAGCCGCCAAGGCGACGGGGGCGCGGGCTCTAAGCCACGCCACGTCGCCCCGCCGCCACAGCAGAGTCAACGCGGCCAACACGGCAGTGGAGGCGGCCATGGCGTAGAGGAATTGGCTACGCAATATGTCGAAGGTGAGGGGCCAGAGGAGCGCGGGCAACGCGACGTAGACGACGTCCCTATTCATGCCTCAACACTATTTTCCCGAAGACCTTGCCCGACTCCAGCAACGCGTGAGCCTTTGCGGCCTCTTCCACAGGCAGGACCTCTTGCACGATCGGCCTTATGCCGCGTCTGGCCGCAAACTCGAGAGCCTCGGCGAGCTCCCACCGGTTCGACGTCTGCACGCCCACTATCGCTTTGCCCCTCCTGTAGAGGGTCCTCACGTCGAATCTCGCCTCGGGCCCAACCAAATAGCCCATGGCCACGACCAGCCCTCCGGGCCTGGCCATGTTGATGGACGTCTGTAGGTAGGCACCCGTCGTGTCGACGACTACGTCCACGCCGTCTTCGACCAGCGCCGCCACTTGTTGTGCCACGTCGTGGCCGTAGACGACAGCGTCAGCCCCCAAGGCCTTCAACATACGCCCCTTCTCCTCGCTCCTGGTCTGGGCTATCACGAAGGCGCCCAGCGCCTTGGCCAACTGCACGGCGAATGTGCCGACCCCGCCGGCGGCAGCCCATATGAACACGGTCGAGCCGGGCCCCACGCGCCCCACAGTCCTCAAGGCCCTCCACGCGGTGCCGTAAGCCAGAGGCATGGCGGCCAGATCCTCGATCTTCAGCCCCTTGGGAGGCCTCACGAGGGCCCGCGCCGGCAACTTGACCAGCTCCCCGTAGGAGCCCCACGTGCTCACGCCGACGACCTTGTGTCTGGGGCACAACACCTCGTCACCCCTCGCGCAGTATCTGCAGGACCCGCATCCGTATATTGTGTTGGACACGACGAGATCGCCCCGCGACACGTCGACGACGCCGGGCCCGACCTCCTCGACCACGCCGACCACGTCGGCGCCCGGGACGTGGGGCAACGGTATGGCGGCGCCGAACGTGCCGCTCCTCACTAACAAGTCGAGCCTGTTGACGGACGTCGCGAGGACTCTGACCACCACCTCGCCCGGGCCCGGCCGGGGGTCGGGCGCCTCGATCGTCTTGAGCACCTCGGGTCCGCCGAATTTCTCAAACCCGACGGCCCTCACGGCAACAAGACCCTCAAGGCGGTACCTGCGGCGAAGAGCGCGGCGAACAGGAGGGCGAACTGCGCCGTCCGCGCCTCGGCTAAGGTCCTGGCCGGATCCTCGATCCAGCGGGAGAGCTTGAGGGCGAGCGGCGCGGCCAACGCGGTTAGGGCCAACGCCGGATCTCCGAGAGCCAGCCACGCGGACCAGACGTACGCCGCCGCTATGAGCGATCTATAGAGCGCCACGGCGCGCCTCTTCCCAAGCCTCACAGCGACTGTCCTTACCCCGGCCCTCGCATCGCTGTCTATGTCCCTTATGTTGTTGGCCAGAACTACGGCGGCGACTAGGAGCCCCAAAGGCACGGAGTACTCCAACGGCCGGATAGATAGGTGGCCGGACACGGCGTAGTAGCCGCCGAGGAAGAATATGGGCCCCCACACGACGAACACCATCGGCTCGGCGAGGCCTCTGTACTTGAGGTACGCGAGAGGCCCCGTGTAGCTGAACAAGACCAGCGCGCCTATGGCGAATATGGGCAACACCAGGAGCCGGCCTAGGGCGGCGGCCACGGCGACCGCGGCGGCGCCGGCCGAGAACAGGCCCAGCCCCACGGCGAGAGCCTGGCGCGGGGAGAAGAGCCCAGATAACAGCGGATGCGGCCTGTAGAGCGCCGTGGGGGACGTCGGCGTGTCGACGCCGCGGATTGTGTCGTAGTAGTCATTGATGACGTTGACGGCGGCGTGGAACAAGATCGTGCCGGCGATGGTTATGGCGTATAGGACCACGCCGTCGCCCGGCCACCGGCCGTCGGCGAGCGCAAGCGCCGCGGCCGAGCTTATAGAGGCCAGAGTCATAAGGAAGCTCCAGGGCCTCAACGACTTGAATATCTCGGCCAACATGGCACAACATTGATGTGCAGATTTAAGCAGAAATACCGACCCCAGCCGGGGCGCGTGGACACGCCCTCCGTGCAGAGCGCGGCCGACGATTGTAGCTGGGAGCGCTACTTGCCTAGAAAGAGGTCCGGCGGCCTCTCATCTGGGGACTACCGAAGTCGAACCTCTCCTCGCGCCACGGATCGGCGTTTATGGAGTAGCCGGAGGCCTCCCAATAGCCGGGGACGGGGCCCTCCAGCACCTCCAACGCGGCGAAGTACTTCACGCTCTTCCACGCGTAGCGGGTCGGCACGACGAGCCTCGCGGGGGCTCCGTGCTTCTTGGGGAGGGGCTCGCCGTTCATGGCCCAGGCGATTACGGACGTCTCCTCCATGAGGGCCTCCAGAGGCAGGGTAGCGCTGTAGCCGTCGGCGCCCCAGGCCAGGGCGAAGGGGCCGTAGGGCCTCGCGTCCTCCAGCAACGCCTTGGTCTGGACGCCCCTCCACACAACCCTCTCTATCGACCACCCGGTGACGCAGTGGAACGGGGCGACGAGGTCGACGCAGGGATAGCGGGCGGCGAGCTCCCTCAGCGGCATCTCGAGAGGCCTCTCCACGAGGCCGACGACCCTTATGGTGTGGGCCTCGAAGGGCACGTCCGGCGGGTCGTACACGTCGTATACCACGAACCTACGGGCCTTGACTTGGTTGGGGGGCCAAGGCCTCTCCAGCCTTATCTCCCTACACTCCACGTACGGCCGCCGATAGCTACATAAAAGTCTGGCCCTCTAGGCCTTCCCGCCGGTGCCGAGCGCCAACAGACCTCTTATGAAGTAGCGGCCCAAGGCGACCCAAGAGAGGCGGCAGGAGGCTATAAGCGCCGCGGCGTATATCTAGTTGTCGGCCTAACCGATGGCCTCCTCCAGAGGAACAACCTCTCTGTTCCACTCAACGAGCCAGACGCGCAGACGCCTCGCCGCGTCGACTGCGTCTGGGTTGGCGGCTAGCGTGAAGACGGCAGGCACTAATCTGCCCGAGACCAGATGGGGCCGCGTAGAGGCTATGTAGGCGGCTCTCTGGGCGGCCTTCTCGACCACCGAGGCGCCGGCCCTCACCTTGGCCTCGCCGATTACCGTGACGGCCTCGGCCTTGCAATACACGTCGACCTCGTAGGCGCCGGGTATGACCAAGCGCTCCGCGGCGCAGAGGTGGCCTTTGCTCTTCAGAAGGTGGGATATCCAGGAACGCGCCGTCTCCTCCAGAGACACGGCGAGATCCTCGAACTGCTCCTTAGTGGCCATCCTATCCTCCAACCTCCTAAGATCCTCCTTCGTCGCCATCTTCTCCTCTAGCAATTTAAGCTCTTCCCTCGTAGCCATGGCCGTCTCCAGCCTCTTAATGTCGTCCCGAGTAGCCATCGCCCCCTCAAGCCTCCTGATATCGTCCCTGGTGGCCATCACCGCCTCAAGCTTCCTCACGTCGTCTCTTATGGCCGCCACGGCCTCTTCCAGCCTCCTCACGTCGTCCTTGGCGGCGACGTTCAGCGGTATGGCCACCTCGCCCAATAGGGATTTGGCGAGCTTTAGCCGGACCTCCTCGTGGCTGAGCATGAGGTCGAGGAGCTCGGCGGCAGATCGGCCGTCCCCGCGGAGCGCCTCGAGGAAGAGATCCCGTAGAAATGCAGGGTCCTCGCGGGCAAGCTCCCGCAGAAGTCTCTTGAGATCGGCTACCTCCACCTCCAATGTCGGGGCGTTGCCTTAAAAACTTGGCGCCGCTACAGCCTCCACTCCTCCTGTCTATACCTATCGCCGAGTAGCTTCCTCGCCGCCGTCTCCTCGCCTAGATAGAAGGCGTGTCCCGGCAACAGCTTCGCGGCCTCCCTAGCCGCCACCTCCCGCCCCCCGCCCAACGCCCTATACAGGATCCCCTCGTCGGTGTAGTGGAGCAGACCGTCGGGCCCCAGCACGAAGTTCCCCCTGGGATCGTATACGTCCCTCGAATAGGCGGCTCTCCACTCCGCCTCGACAATGCCGGCCGCTCTGTCTAGAACCTCGGCGGGGATGTAGGCGTCTAGGAGCAGGAACGACAGCAAGCCGGGCCTCAGCCCGGCCTCCTCGGAGGCCTTGACGAACGCCTCTGCCGCCGCGAACAGCTCGCCCGGGAACCCCTCCACAAGCTCGCAACCCCTTATTAACACGTCGGCGGAGGCCCAGCCCCCCGCCCGCCTGGCCGACAGCACGCGGCACGCGCCGGCCTGCTCGGCAAGGGCGCCGGAGAGAGCGCGGCCGATCTCGTCCAGGGGACAGGCCCCCCGCCGGGCCGGCGGCGGCCCCCTCCACTCCGGCTTGCTCCCCCAGAGGCCTAGCTGGGCCACGAGGGAGGCCCTCAGCCCTCCCTCCCAGTTGCCGTAGGTCAGCGCGTAGTCCAGCGCCTTTATCCAGAGATAGTAGGGGGACGTATCGTATATCAGCCCCCAGCCGACGGGCTTGGGGTAGCCGGGCCTCCCCCGCGGAGGGGAGAGAGGCATCTCGACCTTTCTACGAGGCGGCCTGGGCCTATATCTGGCCCTCACCTCCTCGGCTAGCCTAGCGGGGTCGCCGTACGCCTTCCTCAAATCGACGACGGCAACGCCGAGCTCGCCCAGCCTCTCGCAAGGGATTCTGGCCCAATCGCCGCACCGCCCCTCGAGAGCCTCTATCAAGGCCTGGCCCGAGCCGGTCAAGTCGGGGCCGTAGACGATGACTGTGTCGACGGAGAGGAGCCTCTCGGCGAGCGACGCCAGGAGGTGGTTCACGCCGTCTTTGCTGTATAGGGCAGTCGCCGCGGCGACCATGCGCCGCGCGTCCTCGGGCAGAGAGGCCAGCACTTGCTCCGGCTTCGCCCAAAGAGTGACGAGCAGTATATTGCTCTGCGACACGTCGGAGGGCGGCCACTGCTTAATGAAGATTCAAGCCGTCTAGCTGGAGCGCGAAGTCGTAGGCGTCTATTATGGCCTTTATGGAGGCCTCCACCACGTTGCTCGACACGCCGACGGTCCGCCACACCCTATCCCCGTCCGAGAACTCCACGGTCACCCGCACTATGCTCTCCGTGCTCTTCACGGCCGTGGGCAGAACCACTCTGTAGTCCCTCAGATAGGTCTTCTGCAGCTCCGGGAACGCCGACGTGAGGGCGCGCCGCAGGGCCACGTCCACGGCGTGGACCGGGCCGACGCCCTCCCCCGCCTCGAGGACCTCTCTGCCGCCTATGTTGACCTTGACCACCGCGTACGCCGACGACGTCGGGCCCGTCACGACCCTCCACTCGAGGAGCTTGAACCTCTCCTTGTGGATCCCGAGGCGCCTCATCAATATGAGGAGGGCGGAGGCCGGCGCCGCGTCAAAGGAGTAGCCCTCCCTCTCCAACGCCTTTATCTCCTCCAGCGCCTGCCTCACTGCCTCGCTCCTCTTGTCGAGCGACAGGCCGAGCTCCTCGGCCGCCTTGAGGGCCAGGCTGGCCCCTCCGGCGACTTCGGACACCACTATGACCCTTCTGTTGCCCACAAGCGCCGGGTCGACGTGCTCATACGCCCTCGGCACCTTCATGACGGCGTCTGCGTGGACCCCTCCCTTGTGGGCGAAGGCGAAGTCGCCGACGTAGGGCTGGTAGGGGTTCGGCTGGATCCCCAAGGCCTCGTAGACCAGCCGCGAGGCCTCCCTAAGCCTGCCGAACTTGACGCCGGGAGGCTCGTCGCGGAGCACCTTCAGCCCCATCTTGAGCTCCAGCGTCGGCAACACGGCGGTCAGGTCTGCGTTGCCTGTCCTCTCACCAATGCCGTTTATGGTCCCCTGCACGTGTCTCGCCCCGGCGGCCACCGCCATGAGGGTGTTGGCGACGGCGCACCCTATGTCGTTGTGCATGTGGGCCCCCAGAGGCATTGCGGGGAACCTCTCCTTGACCTCGCCGACGATTCTGTAGATCTCGTGCGGCGGAGTGCCGCCGTTGGTGTCGGCGAGCACGACGACGCGTGCGCCGGCCCTCCAAGCCGCCTCTATAGAGGCCAGGGCCATCTCGGGATCCTCTTGGTACCCCTGGAAGAAGTGCTCGGCGTCGTATATAACCTCCATGCCGTGGCTCTTCAAATACTCCACACTCTCCGCGATCATGGACAAGTTCTCCTCCCAAGTGGCGCCCAGCACCTCCCTCACGTGGAGGGTCCAGCTCTTGCCGAATATCACGGCCGCCGGCACGTCTGCCTCCACCAACGAGTTCAAGCTCTCGTCCCTCTCAGGCCTGACGCCCCTCCGCCTGGTGCTGCCGAACACGGCCAGCTTGGCCCTCGACAGCCCGTAGCGCTTCATGGCCTTGAAGAACTCGCGGTCCTTGGGGTTTGAGTAGGGCCAGCCCCCCTCTATGTAGTCGACGCCGACCTCGTCGAGCTTTAGGGCGATCCTTATCTTGTCCTCGAGGGTGAAGGAGACGGCGGCGCCCTGCGCCCCGTCTCTTAACGTCGTGTCGAGAACTTCGACCCGATCCCCGACATATGCCCCAGATTGCCTCGATATATAAGTTTTGTTTCCGGCCGCCGGCCTATATAGAGCCGGCGATTTTGAACAGAAATGCCCACATACCTCCGGCACATATGTATTTATACCTCTAAAAGCTCAGTGCCGTGAGCCAGAGGAAGGACAGAGTAAACATAGCCGTGGCGAAGGAAGTCGCCGACGCGCTGGCGGCTACGGCCGAGGAGCTGGGCATGACGCAGTACGCCTTGGCCAACCAGCTGTTGGGCACCGGGCTGGAGCTCGTGAGGCAGGGCTACAGCGCGGGCCAGATAAGGGATATAGCCCTCTTCTACAGAGTCATAACAGAGCTGGAGACCGTGCCGGTCCCCGGCAGACTTCTGGACAGAATGGTCGTCGAGATGTACAAGGCGAATCCAGACGCCGTGGGCAAGGCCTGGTGCGAGGCGGGGAGGATGCTCGCCAGTTACATAAAGGCGTTCTTCGGCGGGCTCGAAAACGCCGTGAAGCTGGCCCCCTACATAACAAAGGCGGTTCCCGCCAGGAGGTTCGAGGTGAGGGCGGAGGGCGGGGAGTTCTCGCTGGACGCCGTGGGGGTCGGCTACAGCCTCGAGAGCGTGGAGGTGACGGCCGCCGCCGTGAGGTGCCTCCTGGAGGAGCTCGGCTACGAGATAAAGGAGCTCGCGACGGCGCCTGGGATCCTCAGAGTACGCGCCGCCGTCCATCGATAATTTTAGATAACTATAATTTTCCTCATTAGATATTGAAGCTATTTACATACACCATTGGAAATATTTATAATGGATCTTGAACAGAGGGCCATGGACTTAGCCTTCGTCCTCCTCGCTTTCCTGGGAACCCTCGCCATACTCAAGACAAAGGACAACGTCCTCGCCGCCTTTTCTCTACTTGCCGTCGGCCTCGTGACCGCCGCCTACGCGGCCGCGCTGGGCATGGAGCCGCTCTTCGTGTTGGTGGCCCTGGCCTACATAGCCTCGGCCCTCGTGCTCGTGATAGTCGCCGCGGCGGCCGTGTCGGAGAACGGGGCCAAGACCTCGCTCAAGCCCTACGCCGCGTTGCCGTTGGCCCTCTCGGCGCTGGCCCTACTGCCGGAGGGGCCGGCCCAGCCCAAGCCTCTGGACCCCCAGCTGTTGTTGCCGGCGGCGGCGCTTGTGCTCTTCTCGCTCCTAATAGCGGCGAGGGTCGGGAGGCCGTGAACGCGGCGCTTCCCATAGCCCTAATAGCGGCGGGCCTCGTCGCGATACTGGCCGCCAGAGATAGGGTGAGGACTATCATAGGGGCCGAGCTGGTCGTGCTGGGCGCCATAGCCGCCGCCGTGTCTTCAGGCGACCCGAACATGGTCGCAGTAGCGTCGGCGGTCGGGGTAGCCGACACGCTCCTGCTAGTCGCGGCGGCCTTCAAGCTGAGCCATGATTGAGTACGTGCTGGTAGCGGCGGCGGCTCTGGCCCTCCTTGGGCTGAGGCTGGGCCTGGCCCCGTCAGCGGCCTCCGTGGCGCTGACTCTGCTGGCCCTCGGCAGACGCGAGGAGCTGGGATCCCTGCCGTATATAGGCCCCGCCTTGCTCAACTTCGGCGGCGCCGCCGAGCCGTTCATAGCGACTACGGCCTTGCTGGGCCTCGCCGTGTTGGCCTACTCGAAGGAATACGCCGAGCATAGAGGGCTGGGGAGGTGGTTCTACGGCGTCTTGGCCCTCTACGTCATATCGCTGGAGCTCATCCCGGCCTTCGACAACTTGATCTACGCCTTCCTCGCCATGGAGCTGGCGGTCGTGACGAGCTTCCTGCTCATATACTATTTCGGCTACGGCGATAGGGCCAGAATAGGCGTCATGTACTTCATATGGTCCCAGATAGGCTCCATAGCGTTTCTCATAGGCGCCGTGGTCTCCGGAGGCTACCTGCCGCCCTACGCCATGCCCCTAGCCCCAGCCCTGCTGGCCGTCTTCGGCTTGTTGGTCAAGATGGGAACCGCCGGCGTCCACTACTGGCTCCCCTACGCACACGCCGAGGCCCCCACGCCCCTCTCGGCGTTGCTGTCGCCGATCCACGTAGGCCTTATGGCCTACTGGCTCCTCCAGATACTGCCCCACACGCCGATATCCGGCTACTACCTCGCCCTCTACGGCGCCGCAACTGCCGTGTACGGCTCGTTGCTGGTGTTTAGGGAGGCGGACTTGAAGAGGGCGCTCGCCGACTCGACCATAGCCAACATGGGCCTCCTCGTGGCCGCCGCGGCGTTGGGCGATTGGCAGGCCGCGGTACTGCTCTTCGTGGGCCACGCCTTGGCCAAGGCGGCCATGTTCATGGTGTCAGGAATAGGGATAGCCACGCAGAACGAGAGGAGGCTGGGCTTCTTGCGGCTGGATCCGTGGACCTTCGCCGGGTCGGCGCTGGGCCTCGTGGCGCTCGCCGGGGTCTTCGGAGTAGCTCTTCTGGGCAAGGCCTACCTCGCACTCTACTCCCCTCCCGGCCTCGCCCCCGCGCTCTACGCGGCGCTGTTCGCCACCGCCGTCTACAACTTCTACCTCTTCGACAAGCTCTATAGGGCGGGGAGGAGCGAGGCCAGCCCGCCGCTCGCCATGGCAATTCCCATGATCCTCCTCGCCGCCGCGCCCTACGCCCTAATGCTGGCGCCATGGATATAGCGCCCTTGATACCCTTCGCCGCCTCGGCCGTAGACGCAGTAACCAAGAGAGGCGCCGCGGCCGTCGTTGCGGCGGCCGTCGTGATCGCGCTGTCGGGCCTCGGCGACCCCCTCCTGGATCTGCTGAACTTCGTATTCCTCCTCACGGCGCTATACTCCCTATGGTATGTGGACGACGTGGAGAGGAGGGGGTGGTACTGGGCCTGGCTAGATGCATTCTACGGATCCATGTTGCTCTTCCTCACATCGAGCAACTGGCTGTGGATCTTGGCCGGGTGGGGAGGGCTCGACGCCGCGAGCTGGGCCTTGATATTGACGTATAGGGACGACGAGGAGCTGGGGCTTGTAGGCGACGGAGCCCGCGGGAAGTTCCTCCAATGGCTCTGGAGGCCGTCGGCCTCAGCTCTGAGGGCCATAGCCACCGTGGAGCTGGGCACAGTAGCGCTCGCAGTGGGCCTCGCCGCCGCGGCGGCCGCGTACGGCCCGAATATAGGCCTCTGGCGCGATCTGCCTCCGGCAATCGCCGCCTTGATACTCATCGCCGCTTTCGTCAAGTCGGCCCAGATCCCCTTCACCGACTGGCTCATGACCGCCATGTCGGCGCCGACGCCCGTGTCGGCTCTGCTCCACAGCGCGACTATGGTCGCGGCGGGGCCTATACTCCTCGTCAGGTTGCACGGGCCGCTCGCCCACTACTGGCCCTACGCCCTCGCCGTAGGCCTCGCCACGGCCGTCTACGGAGGGCTGACGGCGTTGTGGCAGAGGGAGCCCAAGGTCCTCCTGGCGGCGTCCACGGCGTCTTATCTAGGCCTGGCCACAGCGTTCTCCTTGACCGATCCGGCCGGGGCGACGGCGCTTTTGATCGCCCACGGCTTCGCCAAGGCCGCCCTCTTCATGGCCGTCGGCGAGTCCATACACAGACATGGGACGAGGCTCCCGGGATCCCACGGCGCCGTCGCCAAGGCCGCGATGGCGCTGTCGCTCGCCACTCTGCTGGGCCTCACGCCTGCCGGCGCGGTTGCCAAGTCGCTTCTGCCCGATTGGGAGCTCCCGTTCTCCTTCCTGACGGCGGGCTACGTCGGGAGGCTTCTGCTGGGCACGAGCACCGAGAGGGCTTGGTCGCCGCTCTCGGCCGTAGCCCTAGCCTCGGCCGCGCTGGCCTTCGCCGCCCCGGCCACTGCGCCGAGCCCGCTCTGGCTCCTGGCCCTCGCGGGGCTCGCCCTATACAAGGCGCCTCCGCTTAAGCCCATGGAGAGGCGCTTGTATCTGCCGGAGCTTTTCGCCGCCGTCGGCGGAGGCCTCCTGGCGGCCGCCCGGGCCGTGGGGTCGCTTGACTCGCGCATAGATAGGGCTCTGCTGTCGGCGGGCTCTCTCTGGAGGGCTCTGGCCGGCGCGGCGGCCGTAGCAGACAAGGCTGTCGACGACGCGCTCCACCTAAAGCTCGTCGGGGCTGTGAGGAGGGCGTCGGCCAAGCTCTCGGAGATCGGCGTCGAGGTGTACCTATACGCGGCTGGCGCCGCGGCGCTCGTCGCGTTCGTGGCGTTTATCTTGATATGATCCAGTGGCTCCTCCCGCTATATGTGGCCGCGAGGAGGGCCGGGGAGCGCGGCGTCTGGGCCTACGCCGTCGACGCGGCGGCCTTCGCCTACGCGGCCTATTCGTTAGCATCGGCGGGGGAGGGCGCGTTGGCCCTACTGCTCCTGCCCTACCTGGTTGCGCCGGCGCTCGTGCCGAGGGGCAGGCTCAGGGACTACTCGGGCCTGGCGGCGGCCCTCTCGGCATACGGCGTCCTGCTCATGGCGTCTCCGGAGCTCCACTACAAGGCCCTGGGCTTCGCGATGGCCGTTGCCGCCCCCGGCGCCTTGATAGCGGCGTCGCCGGACCTCGGCAGCGTCGAGGCGCTTTTCAGATACTTCGTGGTGTCCACTGTGGCCGGCAGCCTCGTCGTGGCCGGCCTCTCCGCCAGCGGCGAGCTGGGATCCGCCCTAGCCTTCTCGGGAGTCGCGCTGGAGCTCGGCGTATTCCCCGCCTTTTATTGGGTCCCCGACGTATTCGGCAGATCGGCGCCCGAGGGCCTCGTGCTCATATCCGGCCTGGCCAAGCTCGGGGCGGCCTTCGCCTTGATGTTGCTCCCTCTAGACGTCCCCGCCTACGCCTCGCTCCCGCTGGCCGCCGCGTCTATCCTCGTGGGCAATCTAGGCGCGACCGCCAGCAGAGATCCGAGGAGGCTGCTCGGCTTCGCCTCTGTCTTCCACGCAGGCCTCGCCCTCTTCGCCTTCGCCGTATACAAGCCCCTCGCGCCCTTCCTCATGTTCGCCGACTCCATAGGCGCCATGGGCCTATTCTCCCACATCTCGTCGCCCGGCCCCCGTTGGTCGGCGTACGTCCTGTCCCTAAACCAGATAGGGGTCCCGCCGCTCCTCGGCTTCTGGCCCAAGCTAGCCCTCCTGATCTTGACGGCCCAGAGGCTCGGCCCCGCCGCCGCGGCCTATCTGTTGGCCAACGTGGCGTGGTCCGTTGCGTACTACATCCGCCTCGCCTCGTCGACAGGCGCGGGCACGGGGAGGAGGCCCCTCGCGGCGTCGCTCGCGAGCGCGGCGCTGGGCGCCGCAGCCCCGCTGTGGCTCCTCGCCGCGGTGCCTCTGCTCCTGCCGCATTAAGGATCATTATAATTGATGTTTTCAACATGGAATATAGTAAAGTTTATCTTGAATAAATAGAAAAGGATTTTTAGTATTAAGAGCCAATGTACTTAATGAGGATAGAGTCGGTCTGGATCGGCAGAGGCGGGCAGGGCATAGTCACCGCCGTATACATAGTCGCGCACGCCTCAATCTCCGACGGCCTCTACGCCTTGGCCAATCCCGAGTTCGGCGCCGAGCGCAGAGGCGCCCCAGTGAAGGCCTTTCTGACCCTCACGGATTATTTCGACGACTCGCCCGAGCCCATAAAGAACCCGGACGTGGCGGTTTTCCTGGACGACAAGCTGATCGAGCCCATGAGGGTGGTCGTGGACGCGGTGAGGCCGGGGGGATACGTGGCGGTGAGCTCGGGGAAGAGCCCGGAGGACGTGGCCAAGCTGGTGGGGCGGCGCGACGTGAACATCGCGGTGGTCGACGGCATAGGCATAGCCCTCAAACACGTGGGGCTCGCCGTGCCCAACGGCCCCATGGTGGGCGTCTTCGCCAGAGTGATGGGGATCCCCAGGCTCGAGTCGGTGAAGGAGGCCATAGCGTCCCAGCTGGGCAAGGCCGTGGAGCAGAACTTCGCGGCGGCCGTGGAGGCCTACAAGACGGCCGTGGTGATACCGGCCTCCGAGACGGGGAGCGCGAGGGCCTCAGTGGAGATACCCACCACCTCCGCGTTTCTCACGGGGGACTACGAGCTGGTGGGCTGGGACAAAATACCGGAGGGCGGGCTGGCGTTCCCGGGCAGCAGCTTGCGGTACAAGACGGGCTCCTGGCGCGTGGAGAGGCCCGTAATAGACCACTCCAAGTGCATAATGTGCAGGAGGTGCTGGATATACTGCCCCGACGACGCGGTGCTCGAGGTGTGGAGGGAGGCCAAGGGCCCGCGCGGCAGGTCGGTCAAGGTCAAGTCCATAGACTTCGACTACAACTACTGCAAGGGCTGCGGCATATGCGCCGAGGTGTGCCCCACGGGGGCCATAAAGATGGTTAGGGAGATATGACCGTCCAGATGGAGCTGGGCAAGGCGAGGCAGAGGAGGATCGCGCTCACGGGGAACCACGCGGTGGCGCTCGCCGCCAAGATGGCCCGCGTGGAGGTCGTGGCGGCGTACCCCATAACTCCGCAGACGCCCGCCGTGGAGAAGCTGGCAGAGTACGTCAACAACGGAGAGCTCGACGCAGAGTATATCCCAGTGGAGGGCGAGCACTCGGCCCTCTCGGCAGTCGTGGGGGCCTCCGCCATGGGTGCCAGGGTCTTCACGGCGACTAGCAGCCAGGGGCTCGGCTTCATGTACGAGATACTGCCCATAGCGGTGGGGCTGAGGCTCCCCATAGTGATGGGCATAGCCACGAGGGCCTACTCGGCCCCCATAAACGTCTGGGGGGACTACAGCGACGTCATGTCCATGAGGGAGCTGGGCTGGATAATCTACATGGTGTCTAACGTACAAGAGGCCTTCGACACGGTTATACAGGCGTATAGAGTCGGCGAGGATCCGTCGGTCCATCTCCCCGTCGCCGTCGCCTACGACGGCTTCTGGATAAGCCACGTGCTCCAGCCTCTGGAGGTGCCCGAGGACGAGGAGGACGTAATGCGCTACGCCCCGATAACCAGGAGCTGGAAGAAGCTGGACGTGGACAGCCCGGCCTCGCTCGGCGCGGTGGGGACGCCGGAGTGGTACTTCGAGATGAGGTACGCGGCGTATAAGGCGCTGGAGGACTCGATAAAAGTAGTCGCCGAGGCCGACGCCCAGTACGGCAAGCTCTTCGGGAGGAGCTACGGCTTCGGCTCGGCCTATAGGCTGGAGGACGCCGACGTGGCCATAGTGACCTACGGCTCGATCTACGGCCTGGCGAGGAGGGCCGCAGACGCCTTGAGGGCCGAGGGCATAAGGGCGGGCGCCTTGAAGGTAAGGCTTCTGAGGCCTTGGCCCGCCGACTTTCTGCGGAAGAGCCTCGACGGCGTGGAGAAGGTGTTGGTGGTCGACAGGGCGTTCAACCACGGAGGGATTCTGGGCCCCGTCGCCACAGAGCTCGCCGCAACTTTGACCCGCCCGGTGTACAACGCCTACGCCACCATAGGCATGAGGGCGACCGACTCAACGGCGTTGAGGAAGGCGGCGGAGCGGGTGGCGAAGGGCGAGGCGGAGCCCATGAGGCCGTTCTACATAGGGCTGAGGGGGCCATGAAAGTCAAGGTAGACGTAAGGGGGCTACAACTGCCGGGCGCGAGGCCGGGCGCGGCAGTCGAGGCCGCCTACGAGTTCGACAACTTCGCCCTGCCGGAGCAAGAGCTGTTCCTGCCGGGACACGGGCTGTGCGCCAGCTGCACGATAGGCGTTATCGCAAGACATATGTTGAAGGTCTTGGGCCCCGACACCATCGTCGTGAACCCGACGGGATGCGCCGAGGTGTCCACCGTGACGTACCCCCGCACCAACTGGGCTGTGCCGTGGATACACGTGGCGTTCGGCAACGGCGGCTCCGTGGCCTCGGGCATAGAGGCGGCCATAAAGGTCCTCAAGAGGAGGGGCGCCATAGACCCCAACAGGAAGATAAACGTGGTGGTGTTCGCGGGCGACGGGGGCACGGCCGACATAGGCTTCCAGGCGCTCAGCGGCATGTTGGAGAGGAGGCATAGGGTGATCTACGTCATGTACGACAACGAGGGCTACATGAACACGGGGATACAACGCTCAGGCACGACCCCCCTCTTCGCCTCGGCCACGACGTCCCCAGCGGGGAGGAAGATACCGGGGAACTTAACCCACAAGAAGCCCATGGCCCTCATAGCGGCCGCCCACGGCATACCCTATGTGGCCACGGCGAATCCGGCCTACCTCCCCGACATGTTGCAGAAGTTCAAGAAGGCGGCGGAGGTCGACGGGCCCTCGTTCATACACGTCATCCAGTCCTGCCAGCCCGGCTGGCGCTTCGAGCCGAAATACGCAATTAAGGTCCTGGAGCTGGCCACGGAGACCGGCTACTGGGTGAACTACGAGATTGAGGACGGCGTCTTCAGAATAACTGTGCCCGTCCCCAAGAGGAAGCCCGTGGAGTGCTTCCTGAAGCTCCAGGGGAGGTTCAGACACCTCGGCAAGGAGGAGATAGCATTCCTGCAGAAGGTCATAGACGAGGACGTGAAGAGGCTGAACGAGATGGCTGGAGGCGAGTACATAGGCCCTCTCGACCCCGAGGCGGCATGCTGACGGACCACATACGCCTATTCGCCGTCGCCGTCAAGAACGCCTTGAGGGGGCCCATAACGGTGGACTACCCCAGAGAGTCGAGGGACTACGGCGACAGACTCCGCGGCTATATCGTCAACGACAGAGACAAGTGCATCAGTTGCGGCCTCTGCGAGGCGGTCTGCCCGGCGAAGGCCGTCAAGTTCAGCGTGGGGCCCGACGGGAAGAGGTACCCCGGCATAGACTACGGCCGTTGCATATTCTGCGGCTACTGCGTCGACGCCTGCCCGACCGGCAGCTTGAGGCATACCCAGTGGCACGAGGTCGTGTGGACAAGCCTCGACACATTCGCCAAATACGCCGAGGGGGACCCGCCGGAGGCCGACGGGAGGCCCAAGAAGTCCTTGCTATGACGGGCGCCGTCGCGGCGTTGGTCTACCCGGGCATCACGGCGATGTTCGCCTACCTCCTATTCGCCGTGTGGCTAGAGAGGAAGCTGGCGGCCAAGGTGCAGTGGCGCTACGGCCCCCTCTACGTCTCTAGGAGGCTGGGAGGGATCTTGCAAGGCCTCGCCGACGCCGTCAAGCTCATCTTCAGCGAGCTCGTTGTGCCGTCCTACACGAACAGAGCCCTCTTCGCGGCGTTGCCGCTGGCCGTCTTCGCGGCCGAGGCCCTCCCCATATTGTTCATACCCGGCGCGCCCGGCCTGGCGATACTGGAGAGCAAGTACGGGCTGGCCTACATACTGGCGATACTGCTCCTCGCGACGCCCGCCATAGTGGCCATGGCGTGGGTCGAGGCTGACAAGTTCACCTACATAGGCGCGCTCCGCGAAATACTCATAGAGGCGGCCTACGAGGTCCCGCTGGCCCTCTCCGTGCTCTCCATGGTGGTCCTCTACGGGCCCGACCCCGCCAAGGCTGTCGAGGCCCAGAGGTTGCCGGGCATAGCCATGAACCCCCTGGCGTTCTTCGCCTTCTTCATCTCGGCGGCTATGGCCACCAGCAGATTCCCCTTCGAGATACCCGACGCCGACACCGAGATAGTGTTCGGGCCCTACACCGAGTACGGCTCGTCGCTCCTCCTCGCCTCGTTCGGCGCCAACTACGTCGGGCTGTACTCCTTCTCCATGCTGGGCGCCTTGCTCTTCCTCGGCGGCTGGGCGCCGTTCTCGGGAGCCTTGGGAGCACTCGCCATGGCCGCCAAGGCCCTCCTCCTCACGACAGTCTGGCTGTTCCTGAGGGCCGTCTACCCCCGCATGAGGATAGACCAAGCCCTCAAGCTGGGGTGGGGCTCCCTACTGCTCATCTCCGCCGCCTCTCTGGCCGTGTCCGCCGCGTGGAGGCTATGGCTTGGCTGATCTTCCTGCTGGCCCTAGCCGCGTCGCTGGCGGCGTTGTTGATCGCGCCGAGGTTGCTGGCCCCGAGGCGGGCCTCCGGGGCCAAGGAGGTTAGGTTCGAGGCGGGCAACCCGCCTTACGGCAAGACGAGGAGGAGGATGGCGATGCAGTACATCGTCTACGTCTATCTGGCCGTGGCCGTGGAGTCGGTGGTGGGGATGTCCATAGCCTTCTACTTAATAGATCCCGGCTCTCTGCCCGAGATACTGGCGGCGGTGGCGGCCGCGACGGCAGTCGCCTACATCACGGCGAGGGGCCATGGCGATTAGGAAAGTGAGGGATTTAGCCAAGGCGGCGGGCGCCTGGGGCACCAAGTGGTCTCTCTGGCCGCCCCATCTAGTGACGGCGTGTTGCGGAGTGGAGCTGGCCCACGCCTTCGGCCCCGCCTACGACGCCGAGAGGCTCGGAGTCCTCCCGATGCCGTCTGCCAGACACAGCAACCTCCTCATAATTGAGGGGACCATAACGCTCAAGATGGCTAAGTTCGTCAAGTGGGTCTACGAACAGATGCCCGAGCCCAAATACGTCGTGGCCATGGGCGCCTGCGCCATAAAAGGCGGCGTCTTCTACGGGTCCTACCACATGGTCCCCGCCTCCAACGTCGTCGGCGTCGACGTATACGTGTCAGGATGCCCGCCGACGCCCGAGGCGTTGCTGAAGGCCGTGGAGAAGGTCCAGGAAAACGTGGGCAGGCCGGCGGGCGGAGGCGCGGCGGACGGCGCCAAGCCGGCGGAGTGGCCCTTCGACAAGAGGCCGGGCTCCACGTTCTTCGTCGAGAGGGAGGAGGAGCTGGCGCCCGGCGAGAGGGGGCTGGTGCTGGTGGTGGGCCCGCAACACCCCGGCTCCGGCCACATGAGGCTCTTCGTCGTAGTAGACGGCGACGTGATAGCCGACGTCAAGCCCGACCCGGGCTTCGTCCATAGAGGCGTCGAGAAGCTGGCCGAGAGGAGGCCCTTCTGGACTGTCCCGCCGCTGGTGGAGAAGGTGTCCATAATGGACTCCACAAACGCCATTCTGCCGTACGTACACGCCGTGGAGAGGGCGCTCGGCCTAGAGCCTCCGCCTAGGGCTAAGGCCCTCAGATCCTTGATGGCCGAGCTAGGGCGTATCAGGACCCACCTATACGACCTTGCCCTACACGGGATATTCATAGGCCACTCCACAGCGTTTATGTGGGGCTTCGGGATGGGCGACATGATAGCGGAGGTCCAGGCGAGGGTGACCGGCGCCAGGACTACGTCGGCCTACCCAATACCGGGCGGCGTCAGGAGAGACCTCACGACGGACGGGAGGCAGGCTGTCGAGAGGCTTCTGGCGAAGCTCAAGGCGAGGCTCCCCGACTTCGAGAAGCTGTTCCTCAAGAACCCGGTGGTGAGGATGAGGCTGGAGGGCGTCGGCGTCCTCGACGCGAGGAAGGCCGCGTCGCTGGGCGCTGTCGGCCCGGCGGCGAGGGGATCCGGGATAGACTACGACGCCAGGACCGCCTCGCCCTACGACGGCTACGAGCTGGTGAGGCCTAGGGTCGTCGTCGAGAAGGGGGGAGACGCCATGGCCAGGACCTCGGTAAGGTGGGGCGAGATATGGGCGTCCATAGAGTATATCGAGGAGGCCCTCCGCGCCCTCCCAGACGGCGATATTCTGGACGAGGCCCTGCTGGAGCTGTCGCCGAATTTCAGGAGGGAGGGAGTAGCCGGCATTTTCGGCGTGTTGACCCAGCTGAGGCCGGAGCCCGGCGAATACCACGGGCTGGCCGAGATGGCGAGGGGGACCGCGTACGTCTACATATCCGCGACCGGCTCCCAATATCTGAGGAGGGTTAGGTTCGTCACGCCGAGCTGGCGCAATCTGAGGCCCATGGCCGAGGCCATGAAGGGCCACCGCCTGGCCGACCTGCCGGCGATCTACATGAGCTTCGGCTACTTCCCGCCCGAGGCAGATAGGTAATCAATCCGCCGGATTTACTTCGATCATTCTGAAGGCCGCGAGGCCGGCGGCTGTGAGCGCGCCCGAGGCGGCGATCGCCAAGCCGTAGTAGAAGTAGATGTCGATATACTGCTTGAAGGCGTACATGGAGATGGGGGCCACGAACGCCGCGAAGGCCACAACCGCGCCGTTAGGCCCGCCGACCGCTCCGTGGACCACCATGCTGTTCACGACGACCAAGGAGGCCGGCGGAGTGAGGGCCAGCAAGATGACCAAGAACAAGATAGACGATCTCTGGTCTGTCAACAGGAGGGAGGCCGAGAACAACGCGGTCGCGGTGGCCCACCTCGTGAGGACGGCGACGGGGTCCAACACACCGAGGTACCAGCCCAACAGCCCGGCCGTCAGAGCCGCCAGGGAGAGAGATATGGCGAACGCGGCTACCTTGGCGAGGTAGACCACCTCGTACGAGGAGAATAAGTTCAGCTCGAACTGGACGCCCCTCCCGCCGGCGGCGAGGCCCGCCGCCAGGTAGATAGAGTAGGCGGCGAACCCAAAGCTCTCCACAAGGTACGACGCGGCGACGGCCCTCCCCGGAGCCTCCGACGCCGCGGCCGTGGCCAGCGCGAGGAGCAACATGAGCGGCAACACTCCGTACCCCATGGAGAGCCTCAGATTCCACCTAAGGGCCTCAATAAACGCCCTTGCGCTCGACCGCATAGACGTAGCCCTCGGCCAGCCCTTTAAACAGCTCCTCGACGGTGCACTCCACGTCGACGTAGACCCCCTCCCTGCCCACCTCGCGGCACCCGTTCGGCGCTTTGTCCGCCGCGATGCGCCACTCGTGTCTGCTGTAGAACCTATCTCTAGGGCCCTCCCAGACGACCCTCCCCCTGTCGAAAACCACGATGTAGTCGGCCAGATAGACCTCCACCGAGTTGTGAGTCGTGTAGATCACGGAGCCCCTACCCCTGATAAGCTCCGCCAACGCCGCCGCCCTCCTCTTGTCGAGGTGGCTGAACGGCTCGTCCAAAACAGCAACCCCGTCGTGGCAGTCGAGGGCGGTGGCTATCCCCAACAGCTGGGCCTGCCCCGAAGACAGCTGGCCTATCTTGAGGCCGGATATGTCGGATACGTCGATCCCGCCGGGGCAGTCCCTAAGCCTCCTCACAATATCGACGACCTCTCCCGCCTTTACGGGGTACGGGAAACGCGGCTTCTCGAAAACCGCCTTGACGTACCGCGCCGCCCAGCTCCTGTGCTTGTAGGGCTCCCGCCCGTCCAGGCGGAGCTCCCCGCGCGTGGGGCGCCGGAGGCCGGCAATTATCGTGAGCAACGTCGTCTTCCCCGAGCCGTTAGTCCCCAAGATCGCCACGACGTCGCCCGAGGCGGAGAACGTGGCCCCGGCGAGCGCCTCCACGGACCCAAACCTCTTGACGAGGCCCGCCGCGGTCAACTCCATCGCCTCCTCCCGTACAGCCACAGCAGAATCCCGCCGAACACCAAGCCGTACGACAGCGGGAACAACGCGTTGAAGTTGTTGACGAAGACAGAAAGATACGGCTGATCCCTAGGCGCGAAGTTGGTGCCGTTCAGACGCACGACGAACGTCATGAACACCGACTCTATCCCGCACGTACGCAGTAGATATAGGAACGAGGAAGAGTTAGTCCCGATAAAGCGGAATCTAGGAGAGATTTGTATAGAGTAGAGGGCGTACGAGCCGCCGTCCCCAGTATAGCCGACGTGGTAGTCGAGGAAGAGGGTGTTGTTTATAGACACGGCGTAATACGGGCCGAAGCCGAAAAATCTGTTAGGTTGGGCGAGGCCAAAACTAGGTATGCCGAAGTACCCCGATCTCCTCAATGTAATGCGGACGCCGTCTATCGAGATCGAGCTTCCGTTAGTGATAAACAGACTATATATGGAGCTGGGCAACGTGCCGTTGCAGACCTCGCCGTCTAGACGCCCGCGGACAATTGCCATACCATTATAATACGTGAATATACCATTATATTTATAGATAGTATACATACTACTATGTGAAGTATTGTTTATCTTAATAATTATAATATAAGTAGTGAAATTATTATCAGCAAAAGAGCCTACATACTCAAAATATGCCTTACCGATGTCGTTTGTCTTCCCACTTAAGATAGGTATAAGCCATATATAGGATATACACGATATGACTACAGGAATCATAATAAGTATAATCGAAAAAAATAATATATAATTTCATATAGTTATTTCAACAGGCATTGGGGCTGGTAGCGACCCCTCGCTTCATTAAGTGAGCCATTCTCACACACTATCGTGGTGGGTGCGAGATCGCCGACCATATCAGCCCTTCATGAAGCCGCCCAGTATCCCCGTCACGTAGTACTTCTGCAACGCCAGGAATATTATTATCGGGGGCAGGACCGCCACCACGGCGGCGGCCGCCATGAGCGCCACGTTGACGAAGTACGCCGAGACCGAGTTCGCTATGAACACCGTCACTGGAAACAGAGACTGGTTTCTTATGAAGACCAGGCCGAAGTAGAGGTCGTTGTAGACGAACACGAACTGGATGGCGGCCACGCTTATGATCGCGGTTGTCATCACGGGGAGGACCACGCTGGAGAACAGCTTGAAGTCCGAGGCGCCGTCTATCTCGGCCGACTCGACGAGCTCCTTAGGGAGCGACGCGAGGAAGTTGTAGAAGAAGAAGGTTATCCAGGGAAGCGCGAAGGCTGTGTGGACCAACACGACGCCTAGGTAGCTCTGCATTATCCACTGGATCTTGCTGTATAGGCTGAGCACGGGCACAGTCACCGACTGCTGGGGCAAGACCTGCAGTATGTAGAGGACCGGGGCCCATATATCGCCGCCGGGTATGTGGCGGCGCCTGATGGAGAAGGCCAGCGCCATGCCCAGCAATATGGGCAGAGCCGTCGAGGCCCCAGCTATGGCGAGGCTGTTGAGGACGTAGCGGTATATGCCCTCCTTTATGAGGTCGGCGTAGTTCTTGTCGGTGAGCGCCTTGAAGCTCCACCAGCCGTAGAGCACCGTGGTCTCGTACGGCGTCACCGAGCCGAGGAAGGTGGCTATCAGGGGGAACAGCCAGCCCAGCCCCACGAGGGCCGCCAACAGCGTGAATATCAAGGCGCGGCCCCTCATCTCCTCCTGAACATAGCTATCGTCAGGGGGATCGCTATGGCGAGGACTATGGCGGAGATCACCACTATGACGGAGTTGGCGTAGCCCCACGCGCCGTAGCTGAGGTTCTGGTACATGTAGTAGAGCAGGACCGACGCGCCTCCGGGAGCCCTCAAGGTGTATACCACGTCGAATACCTTCAACGTGAGGATGGACAACATGACGAAGGCCACTATGTGGGCGGGCCTGAGGAGCGGCAGATATATTCTGGCGAATCTGGTGAGGAGCGGGGCCCCGTCTATAGACGCGGCCTCTATGACGCTCCTCGGTATTATGGCTATCCCGGCCATGTATATTATCGTGGCCAGCGGCGTTGAGCTCCAGATAGTTATGAGGACCATCATGAGGAGGCCCGGCCAGTAGAGGCCGAAGACGTTGAGCTTGTTGCCGAACAGCACTGCGTTGATCACGCCGGTGCTGGCGGCGAAGAGCATATAGCCGAACATAAACGCCGCGACGGTCGGCGGTATGGCCAAGGCCGCGAAGACCATGGTCCTGAAAGCCCGCGCGCCCTTCGCGTTCTCGTTGGTTAGCAGGAGGGCGAAGAGCATGCCCAAGAACATCGAGACTGGGACGTTGATGCCCAGCCATATCAAGTTGGTGGCGAGCGACTGGACGAAGAGCGGGTCTGTGAAGAGGTACTGGTAGTTCTGGAGGCCCACGTAGGCGTATGTTGTGGGCGACCAATTGGTGAAGCTTGAGGCTATGTCGAGGGCGAGCGGGTAGATTATGTAGATAAAGAGGAAGAGGAGGGCGGGGGCGGAAAAGACGAGGAAGTATATTAGCCGGTTCACGGCGCTATTTCTGCCAGCTGGGCAGGGGGATTCCCGCCGACGTCAGTATGGCGGTGACGTTGTACATGGGGCCGGTGTAGACGGTGGGGCCGGTGTAGGTAACGCCCTGGCACAGCGGGTAGGTGTTGTCCCAGTTAGTCTGGTTGTAGATCCTGTTGGCCAACTGCTCCATCTGGCTTAAGTAGTCCAGCCAGTGGGCGGGGTCGGATATCATCTTGGCCAGAGTGGGCCAGAACACCTGTTGCTCGAACTGCGGCGGCATGTTGTCGGCTATGTCGGGCACCAGGTTGTTGCTGAACTGGACTAGCCAGGAGTCCACTATCTTGCTGGAGTAGGGCACCGATATCTGGCCGGACAGAGCAGCCTGCATGGCGGCCTTGTTGGGCGACACGGCCCTCCAGCCTGACTTCAACACGGCTTGCTGGAAGTCCTGGGAAGCGAGCCATATGGCGAACTGTATGGCCAGGGTCTTGTTGTCGGGGACGTTCTTGGGCACTAAGGCCCAGTCGCCGCCGGTCACAACGAAGTACTGGTCCGCCAGTTGTGGGTTGATCGAGGGCGCCATCACTGGTATGAAGGCCGTGTAGTTGTGGTTGAAGAACGGGGTCCAGTCGCCCATGAAGTACATCGCCACCGTGCCGTTCTTCATGAGGGCGTAGACGTCGACGAAGTGCTGGCTGGCGGCGAACGCCGAGGGCCCGAAGGCGCCGGACGCTATGAGGGACAGGTAGAACTCGAAGGCCTGCTCGACGATGGGGGAGGTGTAGCTTATCTTGTGGCACATGATGGCGTAGTAGAGGTCCTTGCCGCCGAGCGAGTAGACTATAGGCTCGAACACTATCACCAACGGCCACTGATCTGCAGCGCCGGAGCCCAGCGGTATGACTCCGTTGGCCTTAAGCTTCTGCAGATAGCCGAGGAACTGTCCCCAGTCCCACCTCTGGCTTATCTCGGTGGGCATCGGTATGCCGTACTTCTGCATGGTGGGCACGTAGACGTATATGCCTGGCTTGGACCAAGCGTCGACCGGGACGCCGTAGATGTGGCCGCTGATGTTGACCGGCGCGACGTAGTACGGTATCAGCTGGCCCAAGATCCCGCTCTGTTGCAGATACGGCGTCAGGTCGGTGAGGTATCCGCCCTCGGCCAGTTGCCTAGCCAGGCTGACGGGCGCGAATATCACCACGTCGAACGGCGGGCTTCCGCTCGTGATCTGCTGGGCCTCAGTGCCGTAGTCGGTCGTCCCGACGTACTCTATCTTTACGTGGTACTGTTGCTCGAAGGGCTTGATCAGCTGTTGGAATATTTGGCCTTCTGGCGTGTTGACGCCCCAGGGCCCGTAGACCACCAGCTTCTGGGTGGGAGCCGTCGTCGTGGTAGTAGTGGCGGTCGGGGCGCTCGTTGACGTGGACGGAGCCGACGTGATGGTCGGGGGCGCGGGCGGCGGGCTGGGCCTCTGGGTCGCCAATATGGCGGCGACGACCGCGATTATTACCACCACGACCACTATTGCAATCGCGGTTGTTCTGGAAATCCCGAGTGCCATGTAAGTGTTATTTTATCTATCTTATATTCGTTACATTTCTTTCTATATATATAGATTAACATATTAATAAGTCCAAAGTATTTTTCATTTTAGATAAAAATATCTAAGTTTATTATTTTTATTTTCATCGGATAAAAATGGAGTAACGGATTCTATGTCTGTGTCTTCGTCGGCGTCTTCATGACGAGGAAGGCGATGCCGGCTAGGATGAAGGCTATTGCGATCAGTATAAAGCCGACGAGTATAATGGTGAGCACCGCGCCCCAGTAGTAGAGGGATCCCGCCGTCTGGAACAGATTCTCGCCGGATCTCCCGGCCATGGAGGACATCATGTTCCTGAACCTCCGGGCCGATACGACGAAGAGTATCCACGCGATGACCAGCGTCGCTATGAAGGCGGCTAGGCCGAAGCCGCCGGCCAGCAGATGGCCTGTAAATAGGGCTGGTAGCGAGAAGGCGCCGGCCACTGCGCCTATCATAAGCGCGACGAGGCCGATGAATATGAAGATGAACCAGTAGATCGCGTCGTTTCTCATGTTCTGGTCGCCGTAGAAGTCGGCCAGCGAGATCGCGCCGACGAGGAACAGCACGACGCCGACTATGCCCACAATGCGGTTCACAGGGCTGATCGCGGCGAGTATGGCGCCTACGCCGGCCAGCAACTTAGCTATCTCGGGCTCCATGCCCATGCTCGGCCAGCCCTATTTATGCGTTCCGGTCTCCGCCAGCAGGCCGCGGTCTTCCCCGGCGGGTTGTGCGGGAGAGGGAAAAGTATATAAATGCCCTTTCGCCGAGGGGCGTGGCTTTCGATATATCGGGCTCCGGCGAGAGGTACGACGTGAGGTACGCGTGGAGGGCCGCGCCTATCCTCGGCTCGGTGGCGCTCGTGGTGATGTACACCGAGGCCATGTTGGTGCCCTCTCTCCCCAAGATACAGGAAGAGTTCAACGTGACCCCAGCCGAGGCCTCGTGGATCCTCACCATATACCTCATAGTCGGCACGATCAGCGCCGCGCTTTTCGGTAGCCTCGGCGATATATTCGGCAAAAAGCGCATGTTGGTCCTGGTCCTCTCCATATACTCGGTGGCGGTGACCTTCACGGGCTATGCCCCCACCTTCCCGCTTCTCCTCCTCGCAAGGGCTCTCCAAGGCCTGGGGATGGCCATGTTCCCCCTGGCCTTCTCCCTCATAAGGGAGGAGTTCCCGCCGGAGATGGTGCCCACGGCGCAGGGCATAGTCAGCGCCATGTTCGGCGTCGGCATAATAGTGGCCCTCCCGCTGGGCGCCTACATAAGCCAGACCTTCGGCTGGCGCGCGACGTACCACACCGTGACGCCGCTCGCCGTCTTAATGACCGTCCTCATAGGGACCTACATAAGGGAGAGCAGATACAGGACGCCGAGGCGCATAGACTACCTCGGGATAGGGCTCTTCGCCCTCGCCGCCTCCTCGCTCCTCGTGGCGGTGTCGGAGGCGCCCAACTGGGGCTGGGCCTCCGGCCAGACCCTCTCCCTCTTCGCCCTCGCGGCGGCCTCGGGCGCGGCCTTCGCAGCGCAGGAGATGACCGCCGAGGAGCCCTTCATACCCCGCGACATACTCAACAGAAACGTGGCGGCGGCCACCGTCGCCATACTCATGGTGGCGTACGCCTTCCAGATGAGTAGCCAGAACCTCTCCTACCTCTTCGAGATGCCTCCGCCCTACGGCTACGGCATGACGATACTCCAGACGGGCCTCTACATAACCCCCATGGCGGTGGTCCAGATAATAGGCGCCCCAATCGCCGGGAGGCTCCTCTGGAGGGTCGGCGCCAAGAGGATGTCCGTGGCGGGCGTGGCGCTGGCAGTCGCCGGGTTCCAGCTGGCCTCCGCCTACGCCTACTCGGGCGTCTGGCGCCTGATAGGCTATATGTCCCTCGGCTTCCTCGGCCTCGCCCTCCTCAACGTATCTCTGATAAACCTCTTGACGTTCTCGGTGCCCAGAAACAGGTTGGGCGCCGCGACGGGCCTCAACACGGTCTTCAGAAACTTCGGCTCCGCCATAGCCCCCGCCGTGGCCGGCACGGTCCTGACCACGTTCGCCACTACGGCCTACTACTCCTTGGGCGGATTCACCGCCTTCTTCACAGTCCCCTCGCGGATCGCCTACTCCATGAACTTCGACATAGCCACCGCCATGTTCCTCCTGTCGCTTATACCCATAGCGCTAGCCCGCGAGGTGTTCACCGGCGCCCCCAACCCGCGCGGGCCGGCCCCGATCAAGCCGCCTAAGGCCCCGATCGTCGAGGCGAGCGCCCCTCGGCACGCTGAAGCCGCTACGGGAGGCGCGGCCGCCGGGAGGCCAAGTACCTAGCTATATCGCCTTTTGTAGCAGTCATGGATGGCGGGAGGGCGCCGAGGCTTATTTGGGAGAATGGAGATCTATGATCTCAGCAACGACGGAAGGCTCTATAGAGAATGGCCTATCCGCCTGCCTCTCGAAGGCCGTGGGTCGCCGATTGACGTAGTCGTGCCCAGCCTCGCCCCCGACTTGGCTCAGGAGGGCCTTCGCCGGGAGGGGCTGGCGGATAGGGGCGGGGGCCCCGCCTCGTGGCTAGGCATAATCGACGGGCCTCTCCGCGGCCTAGCGCCCTTCGGCGCATCTCCTGCTCAGCTCGACCAGCCTCTGGGCTATCCCCAGCCCGTCCTTGAGGACAATCCCGAGGGCGATGTCGTGGGCTACGGGGTAGCACCTCTCGGCGGCCCTCAGCGCCTCCTCGACCGTCAGAGGCACCACCTCGACCCCGGGCGGGGTCTTTAGGCCGAGGAGCCGTCTATGCGGAGGCTCCGTGAACCGCCCCACGACTAGGACGTCCACGTCGCTATCCTCGGCGAGGTCGCCCCTCGCGTAGGACCCGATGAGGAGCACTGTGCCGTCGACGGCCGACGCCACGGCTTCGGCCAGCTCCAGAGCCCTCCTCCTCAGACCCTCCCTCCACCTATAGATCTCCATATCTCCTCGACGAATCCGATTATAGAACGGGCGGCCTTTACGGCGGCCTCGGCGTCAGACCGCGAGAAGTATTCGTACGGCGCCCCCTCGCTCCAAGCATCTACGTATCGAGTCGGGATGTAGAACTTGTCCAGAAGCCTGCAGAGCTCCAGGATATCCTCGCCGACGGCGGCGAGCCGCCCGACCTCCGCGGCTAGATGGGTCGACGAACGCCCTCCGGCGGGCCGCCCCACTCCGTAGAGCAGCGCCTCCAGCGCGAATTCGGCGGCCTGGTGGGCCTTGAAACAAGCCCAGTTGTAGTCGCCGCGCGCCGCGTCGGCCTCGGCTGAGCCGAGGGTGCGCCTCGCCATGGCCATCCAGCGCTCGTACTCCTTGACGTCCACCAAGATGTGGCGGCCCGGGGAAAAATATAGACGCGGTCAGGAGGCGTGGCGTTTGGTGAGGTAGAGTATGGCCATTAAATAGCGCCTCAGCTGTTGCGTTATCAAGAAGTTCCTCCTGACGTGGTCGCGGCCGGCCTCCCCCATCTCCTCCCTCACCTTTTTGTTCTTGAGGAGGTAGACGAGGTAGTAGGCGGCGGCCTTGGGGCTGTCCACCAAGAAGCCCGTGACGCCGTTTATCACCTGTATCCTTATGCCGCCCGTGTTGCCGCCTATGACGGGCTTGCGCTTCCAGAGAGCCTCGCTGACCGTGAGGCCGAAGCCCTCCTTTATAGACTTCTGCATCACCACGGTGGCCGCCCTCTGGAACGCGTTAACCTCCACGTGGCTGTTGGGGGGCAACATGAGGAGGTGCACGTCCTTCTCGCCGCGAGCCGCCTCGACAGTCTCGCGGTAGACCACCTCGCCCTCCGGGTCGTCGGTGGCGGGGCTCCCGAGGTAGACCAGCTGGGCGTCGGGCACGTGGCGCTTCGCCAGCCTGAAGGACTCTATGACGCCTACGGGGTCTTTGGCCCTGTCGTATCTGGAGACCTGCAGAATTATGGGCCTCTCCCTATCCACGCCGAACTTGTCGACTATTCTGTCCACGGTCGTCTGGGGCAGAGGCATGTTCTTAGGGCTCAGTGGGTCTATAGACGGCGGGATCGCTATCTGGGGGATGTCCAGGTCGTCTCTGGCGAACTCGGGTATGGACACTATCATGCCGTCGTACTTGGATATGTAGCCCCGCAGGAAGCCCCAGACCTTGGGGTGTGGATTGCTTATGTCTATGTGGCAACGCCATATCCACGTCCCCTTCTTCCTGTACTTGACCAAGCCGGCGGGCTGGGGGTCGTGTATGAAGACGACGTCGTAGTCCAGCGGTATCTCGCCGGCGTTTATTTCCTGCCACTCGTCGTATATCTTGAAGTACTCGTCGGGTATCTCGCCCTTCCCCGTCTGGAGGGCGTTGTGGAAGGACTTAGTGACGGTGAAGAAGTCTTGGCTCCCCCGTATCACTTTCCACTCGGCGTTGAGCCCCAGCTCCCTCATCAGAGGCACCAGCCTGTGCAGTATCTCGGCGACGCCGCCGCCGGCAGCCGTCGAGTTCACGTGCAGTATGGAGAGGTCCTTCAACTTCTCGGCGTATTTGAATATGGCGTCTATCTCGTGCTCCCCTACGAACTCGACGTAGCGCTCGATCATAGCAACTCCCGCTCGAGGACTCTTATCACCTCGGACTTCAGCTCCTCCTCGTTGTTGAATATCAACGGGTCTATCCTCGATAGGGCCGCCGCGGCCTCGGAGAGGCCGAACTCGGCCTCGAGCCACGTGGAGAAGTCGTTGCGCCCTGTCCCGTCCAGCACCCTCCTGGTGACGAAGTGGTAGGCCACGGACTCCGCGGGCGCAGCCCCCACCGCGTCCAGAAACTCGGCGAGGGTCCTCGCCTTGAGGTCCGTCTCGTAGACTATGGGGACCATGCTGACGAAGACGAACTCCCTCCTGGCCGGCCTCTCGTCGGCCCTTGGCTCGAGGACAGCGAGGAGCTCCTTCCTTATATCCTCGACCGTCGCGGGCTCGGCGCCGGATATGCTCGACAGCTCTATGGCCAGATCCTCGTCGTTCAGCTCCTCGCCGACCCACGCCGCGAAGTCGTTGGTGTAGTATGGATGCAACCTATGTTTGGCGAAGACTGTGTGGAACACGTGGTGGAACAAAGCGCCGGCATCCGCCTTCTTGACGCCGTCGACGAGCTCTCTCAAGTTCCTCGCCCTTATCTTGGTGTAAAGCGATAGGTAGTAGGCGGACTTGAACACGAAGGGCTTGTTCGCCTCCTTGTCGAGCTGCGCCATGTGGATAAAAACTAGATAAAAACTTTATTCTATTTCCTACGCCTCAGCGCCGCCGCGACGGCGCCCGCAAGGGCTACGAAGATCCCCGCGCCTATTAGGACATAGCCGTACTGCAAGGCGACGGCGGGGGGCATAGCCTTAGACATAAGCGGCCCGTAACGCATCGCGTAGAGCCCCACGCCTATCAGCACCAGCCCCCACACGGCGGCGAACGCCGCGCCTGCCTTACGGGGCTCGAGGTTTATCCTCAGCCTAGGCTCGCCGGCTTTCCTCGCAGCTCTGGAGCTGAGGAAGACATACGCGTAGTAGCCGGCTATCGTCCCCGGTATGAAGCCCAGAGTGAAGAGCAGGCCGAAGAGCGAGAGGCCGGCCAAGCCGCTCCAGAAGCCCCCCACGCTACAGCCTTGCGCCATCCTGGCGCCTATGGCCAATATCACTCCTCCGACAAACGCGAGGCCGAGCTCGGCGGCTCTGTTGGTGCCGGGCGGCGGGAGCTTTATGGAGAAGGTGCCCCTCACTATGGAGGCCACGGCGGCGCCGGCGACCACCATCAAGACGAAGAAGGTGAACGGGTTGAGGACAGGCACCGACTGGAACCAGTTCTTCGGCATGGAGGGCTCGCCGAAGGGCGCCACGGCGTATTCTGCCAGGAGGCCTACCGGCGTCGTCACGCCGAGGTAGTTGAAGCCGCGGCCCGCCAGGAAGACGAACGAGGCCACCATAAAGAGCCCGAACAGAACTCCGTAGAGCAACGGCGACTTCTTGAGGTCCTCCCGCCCCTCGAACTCCAGCCTATTCCTCCGCAACCGCCACACGACGAACATTACGCCGGCGAAGAAGAGGACGCCGGCCAACAGCGCGGCGGCCCTCAACGGAAGGGCGCCGGATAGAAGATAGGGGACGTAGTTAGCCGGCGATCCGTCGGCTATGCTTAGGCTGTTTGTGGTGTGCCACCAAACGCCGAGGTTCAAGCCGGCGTATATGGGGAAGGAGAAGATTATAGTGCCCACCATCATGCCGAGTATCTCGAGCCAGTTGACGACGTAGCCCTGCCCGCTCTTCCACAACATGCCGACCATACAGCCCTGGCCCAACATTATGCCGAAGCCGAATATGAAGCTGCCCAATACCGTGTACCAGCCGGCGCCGGGCATATACGCGTAAGCGTCCACGGCCGGAACCGCGCCGGAGGCCACCAAGACGCCGGTGAGCAACGCCGAGAGAGCCACCCCTACCAAGATCATCTCGTAGATTCTGCTGTACCTCACGCCCATGACTTGGTGGGTAGCTATCACGACACAGTAGTTAGTCCTCTCGGCCAACACTCCGAAGGCGAATCCCAGCGCGGCGTAGAACAGACCGACGACCCACGGCGCGGTCTGGAACACGGGCACCGCCGCCATGCGAAACCCCTATCTCCGCCTCAAAAATACCTTATTAATTGTGTATAATTTGCATGGTATCTGCCTTGTCAAACTTTTTTCGGCCAGCGCGGCCGTGGATTTCTAGCGGCGGCTCACGTCTGCTGTCTACCTCGGTCGAAAGGCCCTCGCTATCAGGGGATCTGCAGGGCAGTAGAGGTCGCCCCGCCTCTCGAGGAAGGAGTAGTCCACGAGGTTCCTCAACAGCTTGGTCACCTCCGCGTCGTTTATGGTGCGGCCCTCTCTGGCCTCCAGCCCCCTCTTGACCTCGCTCCAGGCGGCGCAACCTGCCGCCATCTCCATGACGGCGCGGTATCTCCTCTCGGCGGCTTCCCTCCCCCTCAAGAAGTTCTCGAACTCTTGCCTTATTAGGCCGACAGCGTACGAGACCGTCCGCCTAAGCGCCTCCTCGACGTCCTTCAGCTGGACGTATAGGTGGCCGAAGTAGGTGAGCCAGCCCGGAGAACCGCCGAGGGTTCCGTAGACCGCGTCGACGTCGGGCGGATCCACGCCGTACTGCTCACAGCCCCGCGCCAGGAAGTCCGCGGCCTTCTCCTTACTGAAGGGCTTCAGCTCCACGCGCTCGAGGTAGCGCCCGTAGAGAGGCGACCGCGGGTCTTGGAGCTTGAGGAATCTGTCCATCAGGCCGGCGGCCGACCCGCTGAGTATGAAGTAGATGTTCTTGAGGTTGTCGTAGGCGTACGCCAGCGCCGGGAGCACGTCGTAGCCCCTCAACTTGCTCAGCTCCTGGGCCTCGTCTAGGGCCACGACTACCTTCTCCCCCTCCCGCTCCGCCCATCTATCCAACGCCTTCAAGACGTCGGCTAGGCCCGCCCTTTCTCTCCCCCACTCCAGCTCGACCCGCAGACCCGCGACGGATATCCCCCTCACAGTCCTCAACGCCTCGGCGAGTTTCGGGAACCTCCTAAGCGGCGCAGAGAGGGCGTCGCCGAGCGCCCGCGCCAGGTCCTTATAGGCTATGTACAGCTCTCCCTCGAACTCCCTCGCGTCCACGTACACCGACGGGTGCCCCAGCTCCGACAAGGCGACGAGGATCACGGAGGACTTCCCGGCTCTTCTGAGGCCCAACACCAACGACATGGGCGCCCTCATGGCCTTCAGCGCCTCGATCTCCGCCTCTCTGTCGTAGAGATCTTCCCGAGATCTCTTGGGCCTGGGGTCGAAATACACGTACTTGATAGGTATAAAGTTACTTTATAGGTATAAAGCCGCCGTCTCGGCTACCTACTGCCGTCCGCGCCCCTCGGCGTATCGAGCCGTTCTAATATTTATAGTATGTTCGTAGTGGCGTGGAGAAGCGGGTTATATTCCACGACTTGATCACGTTGGACGAGGCGGTCGAGGCGTTGATGAGGCTGGCCAAGCCGCTCGGGGTCGAGGAGGTGCCTCTGGAGGAGGCCTACGGCCGCGTCTTGGCCGAGGACGTCTACTCCCCCGTCGACGTGCCGCCCTTCGATAGGAGCACTGTGGACGGATACGCCGTCCTGTCGGCGGATCTGGCCGGCGCCAGCGAGCTCTTGCCGGTTTCCCTTAAACTGAAGGGGAGGGTCGAGGCAGGCGGCTTCCCCGACTTCGAGCTGTCTAGAGGCGAGGCGGCCGAGGTGGCTACGGGCGCCCCAATCCCGCGCGGGGCCGACTCAGTAGTGATGGTCGAGTACACCTCGGAGAGGGGCGGGACCGTCACCGTCTACAGATCGGCCTATCCCGGCGAGAACATTATGCCGGCAGGCTCGGACTTCTCGGCGGGCGAGCTCCTGCTGAGGAGGTGCACGAAGCTGACCCAGAGGGAGATAGGCGTGTTGGCCGCCGCCGGCTTTAGGAAGGTCGAGGTCTTCAGGAGGCCTAAGGTCGCCATAATATCGACGGGGGACGAGCTGGAGGAGCCCGGCGCCCCTCTGAGGCCGGGCAAGCTCTACGACGTCAACACGTTCTCCATAGCCGCGGCCGTGGCCGAGGCGGGCGGGGCGCCCATAATAGTGGGGAGGGTTCCCGACGACCCCTCGGCCTATAGGAAGGCCCTCGAGGAGGCCTTGGCCAAGGCCGACGTCGTCCTCATATCGGGCGGCACCTCGGCCGGGATGGCCGACCTGACCTACCGGATCTTGGGCGAGTTCGGGAGGATCTTGTTCCACGGCATAAAGGTGAGGCCCGGCAAGCCGACCGTCGCGGCGGAGGCTGGGGGCAAGCTCGTGGTGGGCCTCCCCGGCTATCCCTCCAGCGCCCTCATGATATTCCACGCCGTGGTTAGGCCGGCGTTGTTGGCGATGCAGTGCATGAGGCCGGAGCCCCCCGCCGTCTATAAGGCGAGGCTCTCCGTCAAGACGGAGGGCGCCAAGGGCCGCCGCTCCCTATACCCGGTGGTCTTGATAGACAAAGGGGGCGAGATGGCGGCCTATCCCCTCAACGCGGAGTCCGGCGCCATATCGGTGCTCGCGAGGGCGGACGGCTACGTCGTGATCCCCGAAGACGTCGAGTTCCTCGACGAGGGGGAGGTGGTGGAGGTGAGGCTGTTCGAGCGCTACCGGCCCGCGTCCCTCTACTTCATAGGCAGCAACGACATACTGCTGGACAGAATACTGGCCCGATTTGACGTAAAGGCCGTCTACGTGGGGTCTATGGGCGGCATACTGGCGGTCAAGAGAGGCGAGGCAGACCTCGCCGGCACCCACATGTTGGATCCAGAGACCGGCGAGTACAACGTGCCCGTAGTCAGAAAGCTCGGAGTCAAGGACGCCGTATTGGTCAGAGGCTTCGCTAGAGAGCAGGGCCTCGTCGTGGCGAGGGGCAACCCCAAGAGGATAAAGGGCTTCGAGGACCTCCTGCGGAGCGACGTGGTTATGGTGAACAGATCGAGAGGCACCGGGACGAGAACCCTCCTCGACCTCAACCTGGAGAGGATAGCCAGATCCAGAGGCGTCTCGCTTGAGGAGCTGGCGAGGTCTATAAGGGGCTATACATACGAGGTGAGGACCCACACGGCGGTGGCCGCCGCGGTGGCGCAGGGGAGGGCAGACGTGGGCCTCGCCATAAGATACGCCGCGGAGCTCTACGGCCTCGACTTCATACCGGTGGGCTGGGAGATCTACGACCTCCTCGTGAGGCGCGACGCCTTGCCTAGGGCGAGGCCGTTGATAGAGGCCGTGAAGTCCGTCGAGGACCTGCCGCCGGGGTACAAGAAGCTCCCGGAGACGGGCGAGGTAATTGCGGAGTTTTAGAGTAGGGGGGCCAGCTCGACCGGCGTCCCCGAGGATAAGGAGCACGAGGCGAAGACCGCGGCGTAGCCGCGCCAGTCCACGAACCCGAGTCCTCTGAACTCTTTCTGCACGGGCGCGAGCACCCTGAAGACGCACCCGTCTTGGTTAGCGACGACCAAGACGCCGTTGACCACCTTGATGTAGACGTTGCCCTGGGGATTCGGCACCTTCACCCTCTCCAGCACCTCGCCGTCGGCCGCCTTGTGCACCACCTCGGAGCCGTTGAAGTAGGCGACGGAGAGGTCCTCGGCCAAGACGGGGATCGCCGACGCGTTGAAGTCCGTCGCCACCAACGCCTCGAACCTCGGCGCGATGTTCTGCTGGAAGCAGATCCTGCCCGCATTGGGGATCGGCAACTTGATAGACTCGAGGAAGAGCTTCCCGCCGTTGTAGGCCAGAGTGTATATCCGCCCGGACCTATACTGCTTCGGGCCGGAGCGGTACATGTTGAGGAAGTTCCCAGCGTCGTCGTAGAAGGAGAGGCCGTTCATCGCCCTTATGCTTAGGTCAGGCCCCAACACCGCCACCCCGGTCCCTCCCGTCTCGCTACCGGCGTTGGCGCCGCCGAAGGCGTAGTACAGCTCGCCGTCGTAGGCCACGCCCGTGAAGTTCATGTTGTCGCAACTGCCGCTGGGTATCTTCAGTATCTTGAGCGCCGACCCGTCGTATACAGATATATACGGGGCGCACGGGACCGCGCACGGCGACCAGGGAGCCGGCGCCTCCTCGCCTCCGCCGAAGAAGTAGAGCCCGTTGACTATCTGCGAGCCAGTTATGTTGGAGTAGTCGCGGTTCGGCGTTATTACGGCGTCCTCCGGGAGAGTTCTCAATACGCCGTCCTCCAGAAGTACTGCGTAGTCGCCGGTCTGTCCCGGCGTGAGCTGGAAGGCTATAGCGCCGTCGGAAAGCACCACGCCTCCGTTGAACGATATGGTGCCGGGGAGCGAGGCGGGCAGAACAAGGCCGCGGCCAGCCGAGGCGCCGGACGCCGTGACTGTCGTCGAGGAGGCCGTCTGCGTCGTCGAGGGCGTGGCCGTCGCTGAGGCGGCCGTCCGCGCCGTGGACGTCGAAGGCGGGCATTTACCTGTGAGGCAGAGGACCTCGCTGTAGTTCTCGTAGACGTAGAGCAGGGTTATGGCGAGGGCGGCCGGGATTGCGGCGAGGAAGGCCCGTCTGCTGATCCCCACGTGCAGGGGAGTAGGCTATTATAAAAGCCTTCCCTTGACAAGCACGAGTTTGTACCACAGCCCTCTCCTCTCAGCGCTGTACCCCAGCCGTCTGCCCGCCTCCACGGCGGCCTCCATGGCCGCGGCCAGCTCCCGCGCGCTGTGGGGGTTCGTCAAGCCGGCCGACTCGGGCGCCCAGTCGTAGACCAGCACAAGTCCTCTGGAGACTCTGGCCATCTCGGACAAGGCGGCGGCCACGTCGGAGAAGTGGTGGACCGCGGCGAACGACACCACGTAGTCGAACCGCCCGTCCTCGAAAGGCAGCTCCTCGGCCCTCGCCCTCAACAGCCTCAACACGCCGGCCCTTACGGCGTCTTTGAACTCCCTCTCCGCCCAAGAGAGCGCCCAGGGATCGACGTCGACGCTCCATATCTCGGAGACTCCCCTCGACAGCAGATACCTCACCACGTTGCCCCCTCCGGTCCCCACGTCGAGGACCGAGCCTCTTATATCGTAGGAGTCCAGATCGGAGAACGGATCGTCGCCCCGTTGCGGCCGGGCGCCTCGCACCTCGAAGCCTCTCCCCGGCCTTTTATCCTTTCCGCTACTGCGCCTTCTCGACCTCCACGAGCCACCCCTTCTCCCTTCTGGCTACTCTGTGGGAGTACCCCATGTGGGGCAGAATGAAGCGGAGCACGGCGACGCAGTCGCTGTCCGGGACGAGGAACTTGGCGGTCCTAGGGCGCTTCTCCATTAGGTAGGACACGACGAACAAGCTGCCGTTGGGACAGCCGGGCACCTCGACGGCCTCCACGAAGGGTAGCCGGCGCGGGTTTATCACCTACGCGGAGAGTGCGGATTCTGCACGTTGAGCGACCTCACGTAGAGCACCAGCTCCGCTATGTCGTCCCCGCCGATCCCGGCGGCCGCCGCAGCTCTCAAGAGCTCCCTCACCTTCCCCATGACCGGCAGTACCTCGACGCCGAGCTCCTCCGCCAGCTCCTGCAACTGGCGCAACACGGCCTCCGCCTGCTGGGCGGAGAAGCCCACGGAGAACTGGCCCCTCAACATGGCGGGCATGCGGGCGTTTAGCTGGGCAGACGCGGCGCCTCCCTTGGACAGAAGGGACACGGCGGCCTCTTGGTCGAAGCCGAACCGCCTCAAGATCTCGGCGGCCTCGGCGAGGGCGGCCGTGTTGGCGACGAGGAGCGCCGTGCTCACGAGCTTCAAGACCGTCGCCTGCTCGTGGGTCCCCACGTAGAGCGGCTCGCCCAGCTGGGAGAGGAAGCCGGAGGCCTTCTCGAAGAGATCCCTAGGCCCCCCGACGTAGAGCACGAGCCTCCCCTCCTCCGCGTCTTTAGGCCCGCGCTCCACTCTACAGGTCAGGTATTTGAGCCCCCTGGCCGCCTCCAGGACAGACCTCAGCTCGGACAAGCTCTGCGTCGTGGTGTCGACCACCACCGCGTCTGTCGCCGGCGCCGACCTCAAGACCTCTAGGACCTCCTTGCCGGTGGGGAGCGCAAGCACCACGTAGTCCGCCTCGAAGCACTTGGGCAACTCGCACGGGGCGACGCTGGCGGCCTTCACGGCCTCCTCGGACACGTCGTAGCCCCGCACCTCGTGGCCTTTCCTGGCCAAATTGCGGGCGATCCCCCTCCCCATCCGCCCGAGGCCCACGACCGATACCCGCATGGAGGGACGCGTCCCTCTATTTATTTGTATACTCGCTACGTTTTAAAGCCGGGCCGAGGTTCCCATATGGCGGTTGCAGAGGTGGAGCCCTATCTGCTATCGGGAGGCGCCGAGGACCCCGCGCCGTGGGCCTCCAGCGTCTTGCTGGTCAAGGTCGTGACGAAGGACGGGAGAGTCGGATGGGGCGAGACGTTGACGTCGATACGCGCGTCTTCCGTGGCCGCCATGGTGAGGATCCTCGGGAAGGCCATGCACGGGAGGGACGTCCACAACGTCGAGGCCAACAGATCGTTCTGGTACAAGCTGGACTTCAACTACTCCATATCCCTAGAGTCCGTCGCCGCCCTAAGCGCCTTCGACATGGCGTCCTGGGACATAATAGGCAGAGAGCTCGGGGCGCCCCTCCACCTGCTCTTCGGAGGCTTGACGAGGGACAAAATACGCCTCTACGCCAACGGCTGGTATGGCGGCTGTAGAGACGCCGCTTGTTTTGCCGAGAGGGCTAAGGAGGTAGTGAAGAGAGGCTACACAGCCCTCAAATTCGACCCGTTCGGCGATAGCTTCGACGTGCTCGACCGGACGTCGCTCAAGAAGGCGGCCGAGATAGTGGCCGCCGTGAGGGAGGCCGTAGGGGACGAAGTCGACATACTAATAGAGTGCCACGGGCGCTTCAACGCGGAGTCTGCCATAAGGGCCGCCGAGGCGTTGAGGCCCTACGGGATATACTTCATGGAGGAGCCGGTCCACCCCGAGGATCTGGAGGGGCTGGCCAGGTTCAGATCTGCGGCGCGGGTGCCGGTTGCGTTGGGGGAACGCGTGGTGAGTATGGGCCAGCTGTTGCAGTACGTGCGCTATGCCGACTACGTCCAGGTGGATCTCGGGAGGTTCGGAGGCCCCACGGAGGCGAGGAAGGCGGCGGCCTTGGCCGAGGCATTCGGGGCGTTAATGGCCTTCCACAACGCCAACGGGCCGGTCCTACACGCCGCCACTATACAGCTCGACGCGGCGATACCCAACTTCGCCGTGCAGGAGTCCTTCTACGACTTCTGGCCCCAGTGGAAAAGGGAGTTGATACGCGGCGCTCTCCCCGTGGAGGCCGGATACGTGGAGGTCCCCAGAAGGCCCGGCATCGGCGTGGACGTGGACGAGAAGGCGGTGGAGCGCTATAAGGCGGAGCCCGGCGAGTTGGAGCCGCCGTCTGGGCCCAGCTGGGCCGTGAGGGGCACTTGGTAGCAAACGTTATTTCCACATATCGCGTAGGCGTCGATGGCAACCGAATACCCAGTCGGGCTGTCCAGGGGCATGCGGGGGAGCATCGCGGCCGGAGTCCTGATACTGTTCCTCGCGCCGTCGGCGTACTACCTAGGCGTCTCGAACCCTCTCAACATAGCCGTCATGGCCGTCCTCGTGGCCCTTGCCGTATACGTCTACCGGAGCTTCGGGAGCGCTCTGGAGAGCAAGGCCTTCAAGCTCTTGGGAATTCCCGTCATAGGGCTCGCCGCCGCCGGGGTCGCCGCGTTGGCCCTCGGGCTACAGATAGGCGCGGCGATGATAGCGGTCGCCTACTGGGGCGAGCCCGTCATGGGCTACTTCATATATGCGCGGCTCAAGAGGGACTTCCCGTCGTTGTCGTCGGCGTTTCTGGCCTCGGCGGCCGTCTTCGCGTACACAATCCCCCTGATCTTGCTAGGCCTCTGGGAAGTGCCTTTCGCGGCCGATTTGGCTAAGGTCGTCGTCCTGGCGGCCGTCCTCAGACGTCTGGAGTAGCCGCGGTCGGATCAGCCGTATATCTCCGGCCATCCACGCCGCCTCACGCGCCTCATCACGAGAGGTCGCCGAAAGTTTCTACGTACTTAGGGTTAAACTCCCCTCCACAAAATCCCGGTCTTTTAAAGAAGTATACGCCGCGTATACATGTTCCGGGTATTCCGCAAGGGCGATAGGCTATTAATATCGGGGAAGAACGAGGACCTCTCCCTAATAGGGCAGGGCTGGGCTGTGGTGGGCGAGTACGATAGGTGGGAGCGGGCCTTCTCGGCGGCGGTCCGGCTCGCCGAGAGGGAAGAGCTCTTGGTTGAGTGGTATCTCGAGGAGGAAGTCGCCTCGGCGAGGAGGCTAAAGGCCGTGCGGCTCTAGGACGTAGAGCCTGCCCAACTCCAGAGGCTCCGGCGCGCCTCCGATATGCCTCACGAGGGTGGAGGAGACGACGGCCTCCCAGCCATTCCCCCGCACCCTATACAGCCTGTAGTACCTCTCGTAGACGTCCCTATCGGGGCCCTCGGGCAGTCTGTAGTAGGAGTAGGCGTAGGCCTTAGGCCCCGGCAACTCCAACACGGCCAGGTTTAAGGCTGTCTTGACGTATTTAAGGGCCTCCGCCAAGGCGGCTTCCGGATCGGCCCAACGGGCGGCGAGGAAAAGGGCCAGGAGCCAGCTGTCGGAGAACAGCTTGGGGTCTAGGCCCAGGGCCGCGGCGAGCGCCGTCTTGTCCACCGACCCGTTGTGCGCCACGTATATGACCCGCCCGTCGGGCGTCTCCGCCTGGAACGGATGGGCGTAGAGGAGGCCGAGGGGCTCCCCCTTTGACGCCGCCCTAGCGTGGGCGAGGCCGGCCAGGCCCAGAGGAGGCACGTGGGGATCCTTCCAGATAGCCCTCGCCGATCTGTAGTAGGCCAGAGACCCGCCCATCGTGTAGACAGCGTATCCCCAGCCGTCGCCGTGCTGGAAGCCGCCGGGCGCGTATGGATCTCTCTCGGCGGCCAGCCGCAATGCCCTGTGCAGATCTTCTTGGGGGACTCCGGAGTATATGTAAAATCTACACATTAATAGGGCGGGCCCGCCCTCTGGAGTGTCTTCGCCACTATGAGCGTGGTGGTCGACCGGACGCCGGGGATTTTCCTTATCTTGTCCCTTATAATTGCCCTGAGCTTCTCGGCGTCGTCGGAGTTCAACTTGACTATTAAGTCGTAGGGGCCGTAGACGAAGAAGACGGCCGAAACCTCCGGCACCTTGGACAGCTGCTCCATTACCGAGTCCTCGGTGCCTATATCCACGTTTATGAACACTAGCGCCTCCATGTCAATATAGTTGTAAATAGCTTATATACATTACCTCGAACGGGATTCGAGGTACCTCCTGATAACCACGGCCGTGGAGAGGTCCACCCTGTACTTCTCGGTCAGGCCCGTGTCGGTGTCGGTGAACTCCACGACGTACTCGACCCCCTCGCCCTCCTGCTTGTATATCTTGATGAGGGTGTTCGGCTTACACATGGCGGTCAACGCCGTGGCCGACTTCTCGACGACAGAGCACTCGACGTATTTATAGACCCGAGCCTCCGCCGGAGTGCGCCCCATGGCGGCTATGGGGGCCTCCTCGTAGTAGTACATCTTCCTCCTTCTTGACACGAGGTGGGGTTGGGGACTCGTTATAAGTTTTTCCCTCAGGGGCCGGCAACCGCCGGCATGTGGCGGCGCCGCCAGTCGTCCACTATCTCGAGGACCATCAAGGTCTCGGTCCTCTGTATATCCGGCATGGAGGCGAGGTAGGACACGAGGAACGAGGAGAGCTGTTTTATGTCGCGGGCCCAGACCTTGAGCAGGAGGTCGTAGGGGCCCGTGATTATGTAGGCCTCCTCGACGAAGGGGAGGTCGCCCTTGCCCGAGCAGTCGGCCAGGATCTTCTCGGCCAACTGTTCCTGGAGCGGCTTCTCGCCTTTCACCTCCCCCCTCCTCACGCTGGCCATGACGAACGCCAGGACTTGGTAGCCCAATAGGAACGGGTTGACTATGGCCTTGTACCCCATTATATAGCCCTTGTCTTCAAGCCTCTTGATTCTGGAGGCTATTGTCGTCTTCGGCCTATTCACAGCCTCCGCCAGCTCCTGCAACGTCTTCTTGCCATCTATCTGCAACAGCTCCAGTAGTTTCTTGTCTATCTCGTCCAT
Source organism: Thermoproteus uzoniensis 768-20 (assembly GCF_000193375.1). Classification (GTDB taxonomy): domain Archaea; phylum Thermoproteota; class Thermoprotei; order Thermoproteales; family Thermoproteaceae; genus Thermoproteus; species Thermoproteus uzoniensis_A. The sequence goes on along the minus strand of NC_015315.1, from coordinate 842,328 downwards.
ACGGGATAAAATCTAAGAGATTATTAAACAATGCGGAATTAAGACCGCGCAGTTCAGTCCCCTACCTTCCCGCTCGGGGGAGGCAAATAGTTCGAGACGTCCTCGGCCAGGTTGGCGAGCGTCTCGGCGACGTAGATGGGAGCGCCCGCCCTGACGGCCAACGCCACGGCGTCGCTGGGCCTCGCGTCGAACGTGTGGACTTTGCCCGAGCTGTCCCTGACGTAGACGGTGGCCGTATACGTGCCGTTTATCATGGCGTCTATAGTCACCTTCTCGACCGAGGCCCCCAGAGTCTCGAGGATCTCCATGAAGAGGTCGTGGCTCAACGGGCGCGGGAAGTCCAGCTCCCCCAGCCCCTTCTTTATGGATATCATCTCGGAGCCTCCGATAATTATGGGCAGAGCCCTATCGCCCCACTCGTCCGCGCCTATGAGCATGACGCCGACCTGTTGCCCGGCCCTGTCGTACGCCTCGACGACCGAGATCAGCTCCCCCTTGAGGTACCTAACCATTGACTCTACCTCAACCGGCTTATAAATCCATTGGGGCCGGCCCCTTCGGCAGACAACTTTTTAGCCGCCGCGTGTTTTGGGGCGTGATGAGGAAGCGGCCACGATTGGTGAAGCGTCCTAAACCAGGCTGATCACCAAGTCCCTCTGACCACCCAGACGGGCTCCTCGGTGGGCTGTATCTCCCTCGGCTCCGCCTTATAGCGCTCCACCGCCTTCTCGTTCACGTCGACGCCTATGCCCGGCCTCTTGGGCACCTCGACCGAGCTGTCGACTGTCTTGAAGGGATCGCCTATGAGATCCCTCTTCCACTGGGGCCAGAAGTCGTAGAAGGACTCCAGCCTGTATAGAGTCGGCGTGACGGCGGATAGCTGGACCTCCACCGCGAACTGGACGGGGCCGTAGGCGTTGTGGTAGGAGACCTCCACGCTGAAGGCCTCGGCGAGCGTGGCCACCTTGAGGCTCCCCGTCACGCCGCCTATGTTGCAGGCGTCGGGCTGAACCACGTCGACGAGGCCCTCGGCCATGTACTGGAGCGCCTCCTTGGCGCTTATGAGCCGCTCGCCCATGGCTACCCTCAAGCTGGTCGCCGCCTTGTACTTCCTGTAGGCCTCGATATCCTCGTGGTGGACGGGCTCCTCCATGAAGTAGGGATTGTACGGCTCCAGCCTCTTGGCTATCTCGACGGCCGCGTTGGCGTCGAAACGGCCGTGGTGCTCTATTAGTATGTCGACTTCGTCCCCTACGGCCTCCCTCACCGCCGCCACTATCTCCTCGGCTTCCTTCAGCCTCTTGGGCGTTATGTAGTTGAAGCTGTCCTTGAACGGGTCGAATTTGAGGGCTGTGTAGCCTCTCTTCACTACCTCCTTAGCCCTCTCGGCAAAACAAGCGGCGTCTCTACAGCCGCCATACCAGCCGTTGGCGTAGACGGGCACCCTCGTGCGTATGGCGCCGCCGAGCAGCTCGTGGAGGGGCGCCCCGAGCTCTCTGGCCTTTAGATCCCAGAGGGCCATGTCTATGGCGCTTAGGGCTGTGGCGCTCTCGAAGGAGCGCGACAGGAAGAAGTCCTGCCTATACCACTCGTAGAAGGCGGCGGAGATCTCGTGGGGGTCCCTCCCGACGAAGGCCCTCGCCACCTGCCTCACGGCGGAGACGACGGGCAACACCCTCAAGGTGGGGACTGCCTCGCCGTAGGAGACCCTCCCGTCCGACGTGACGACCTTGACCAGTATGGAGTAGGAGGCCCAACGGGCGTCGGCCTCTTGTTCGTAGAGGACTAGGGGCTCTATCTCGGATATCTTCGCCATGTGTGGATGGGAAACTCTATTTATAGATGTGGTTTAGGTGGCATGGACATAATCGCGCCTGTGATTACCCCGTTCAGGAACGGCAAGATCGATCTGGACCTATACGCCGAGCACATAAGGAACATAACCGCCAAGGGCGTCGACGCCGTCTTCGTCGCCGGGACGACCGGGCTGGGCCCCGCCCTCTCGGTCGAGGAGAGGAAGGCCCTTCTGGAGGCCGCGGCCTCTGTAGCCAGACGCGTGATCTTCCAGATCGGGTCGCTCGTCCTCGACGACGCGGTGGCGTTGGCCAAATACGCCGAGAGGTTCGACGCCGTGGAGGCCGTGGCCTCGGTGCCCCCCTACTACTTCCCCAGGCTCTCGGAGAGGCAGATAGCCAAGTACTTCAGAGATCTCTGCGCCGCCACGTCGCGCCCCGTCTACCTCTACAACTACCCCGCCGCCGTGGGGAGAGACGTCGACGCCAAAGCGGCTAGGGAGATCGGGTGCCTCAAGGGCGTGAAGGACACAAACGAGAATATAGCCCACACCTTGGCCTACAAGAGGCTGATGCCCCACATGAAGGTCTACAACGGGTCGGACTCCCTAGTGCTGGCGTCCTTCTCGGTGGGCCTCGACGGCGTCGTGGCCTCCTCGGCGAACTACGTCCCGGAGGCCTTGGCCCGTCTGAGGGAGGCCGTGGCGCGGGGCGACGTCGAGAGGGCCCGCTCTATCCAGTTCGCCATAGACGAGATACTGGAGGCGGCGAGGCCTCTGGGGTACTCCTCGGCGGTCTACGAGCTGGTCGAGATATTCCAGGGATACGACGCGGGCGAGCCTAGGCCCCCCATATACCCCTTGGACCCCGAGGAGAAGGCCTGGCTTAAGGCCGCTGTCGCGCAGGCCAAGGCCAAGCTGGCCCTATGATCCGTCTGGTGGCGCTGGGCGAGCCGCTGGTGCAGCTCAACGCCGTGACGCCGGGCCCCCTCAGGTACGTCAACTACTTCGAGAGGCACATAGCCGGGTCCGAGGCCAACTTCTGCGTCGCGGCGGTTATGGCGGGCGCCTCCTGCGGCCTGATAGCGAGAGTCGGCGACGACGAGTTCGGGAAGGCCGTCCTCGAGTACCTCAGGGGCAGAGGCGTGGACGTGTCCAGGGTGAGGGTGGACGGAGGGGCGCCCACCGGCATATACTTCGTCCAGAGACACTACCCCGTGCCCGGCCGGTCTGTCTTGGTCTACTACAGGAGGGGTAGCGCCGGGAGCCGACTCTCGCCAGAGGACGTCGACGTCCAGTACGTCAAGTCGGCCGACGCGGTCCACTCCACCGGCATTACCCTAGCAATAAGCGAGTCGGCCAGAGAGGCCGTCTACCTCGCCTTCGAGCACGCCGCTAGGAGGACCTTCGACACGAACATAAGGCCGGCCCTCTGGCCCAGCCCCGAGGCGGCTAGGGAGGCCGTGTTGAGGGCCTTGAGGGGAGGGGTCGAGATACTCTTCACAGATCCCGACGACACGAGGATAGTGCTGGGCGTGTCGGACCCCGACGAGGCGTATAGGAGGTATAGAGAGCTCGGGGTCGAGGTGCTTGTCTACAAGGAGGGGGCTAGGGGCGCCTACGTGTTCCACGACGGGGGTAAGTACTTCAGGCGGGCCTACGCCGTGCCTGTCGAGGACCCGACGGGGGCCGGCGACGCCATGGCGGGCTACTTCGCCGCGCTGTACCTCTCCCGCACGCCGCCGGAGAGGGCCTTGGACCTCGCGGCCGCCGCCTCAACGCTAGTGGTCACCGTCAGGGGGGACAACGAGGCCGTCCCGACGCCGGCAGACGCCGAGAGGCTGTTGTCGTCGCTATGAGGAGCGCTATTTTGGGCAACGGGCGGCTGACCGTCTTGCTGGACAAGGACTTCTACATAGCCGACCTCTACTACCCCTACGTCGGCCGCTACAACCACGCGTTCGGCGGGAGGTTCAAGGTCGGCTTGTGGCACGACGGGAAGTTCGCCTGGCTTGAGTCGATGGAGAAGTCCATAGAGATGGAGGGCCTCACAGCCAAGATGAGGGCTAGGTGGGACGGGCTCGAGATCGAGTTCCTCGACTTCGTGGACTTCAACAGGGACGTCTACGTGAGGAGGGTCGACATAAGGGGCGGAGGGCTCGTCAGAGTGTTGTTCTACCACGACTTCAGAATAATGGAGGCGCCGCAGAGCGACACGGCGTTTTACGACCCGGAGGCCGACGCTGTTATCCACTACAAGGAGGGGTATTGGTTCCTCGCCGGCTCCAGCCACCAGCTCTACGAGTACAACATAGGGCGGAGGGACATGGGCGTCGTGTTGAAGGACTGCGAGGACGGCGCCTTGGGGAAGAACCCCATAGCGCAGGGCTCGGTGGACTCCGCCGTATCTGTGGCCTACCCCAGCTTCTACTATTGGATAGTCGCAGGGAGGAGCAGGGAGGAGGTTTTGGAGGTCCACAAGTCGCTGAGGGCGAGGCCCCAGTACTACGAGAAGAGGAACGCGGGCTACTGGAGGGCCGTCTCCGGGCGCCACCCCGAGAGGCTCGTGGCCCAGTCAGTCGCCGTCTTGCTGGCCCATATAGGGGACAACGGCGCGATCGCGGCCTCTCTAGACACCGACATACTCAAGTTCAACCTCGACACCTACGCCTACGTCTGGCCCCGCGACGCCGCCTACGTGGCGATGGCCCTCGACGAGTACGGATACGCGGCAATAACCAAGAGGTTCTACGAGTTCGCCCTCTCGCTCCTCGCCAAGACCCGCTCGGGCTATTTCTTCCAGAAGTACAACCCAGACGGCACCTTCGGCTCCACGTGGCATCCCTGGACGGCAAGGGGGAGGAAGTCGTTGAACATACAGGAGGACGAGACCGCCATATTCCTGCACGCCCTCTGGCGCCACTTCGAGCTCGCGAAGGACTACGACTTGCTGAAGAGGGCCTATCCGCTGATCAGAGACGCCGCGGACTTCATGGCGAGCTTCAGAGACGAGAAGCTGGGCCTCCCCCTCGAGTCCTTCGACCTCTGGGAGGAGAGGCTGGGAGTCCACGCCTATACTGCGGCGGCCGTCTACGCCGGCTTGAGGGCGGCGGCGAAGTTCGCCGACTTCCTAGGCGAGGAGGAGGACTCAGACCGCTGGATGTCGGCCGCCCAGTCGGTCAAGGAGGCCGTGGCGGAGCACATGTTCGACAAGGCGCTGGGCAGATTCGTGAGGACTGTGAGGATAGACGACGGGAGGGTCGTGGAGGTCGACAGGACGGTCGACGCGAGCCTCTTGGCTCTGCCCCTCCTGGGGATCTTCGAGCCGGACGACCCCAGAGTGGCCGCCACGGTCAAGGCCGTGGAGGGCGCGCTCTGGGTGAGAGGCGTCGGCGGGCTTGCGAGGTACGAGGGCGACTACTACCAGAGAGTGCCGGGCGACTACTCCGGGATCCCCGGCAACCCGTGGATAATAACGACCATGTGGCTGGCCGAATACTACGCGGCGTTGGGCCAGACCGCGAGGGCCGAGGAGCTGGTCAAGTGGGCCGAGTCCAAGGCCAGCCCGTCGGGGCTGTTGCCAGAGCAGATAAGCCCCTTCGACGGCTCGCCAGTCTCGGTCCAGCCGCTGGCCTGGAGCCACGCGGAGTATTTAAGGGCGCTGTATGCCATAAGGAAGACTTGTTGCGGCGGGGCTCAGCCGTAGCCTGCCAAGACGCCGAGAGTCCCGCCGGCTATAGCCACGGCCCCCAGCCCGATCACCAGAGGCACTATCCGCCTGCTCGAGGCAAGCCTAAGCAACGCCTCTATCAGCAGAAGGCTCGCCGCGGTGGCCACCACGGCCGCGAGGGCCAGGCCCTGCGGGGACACGAGGGACACCGCGGCCAGGACCTCGTGCCGGGAGGCCAGGAGGGGCAACACAGACGCGCCGAGCGCGGCGGGTATGAGCGCGAGGAAGGACAGCCTAAAGGCGTCTCTGGGCCTCACTCCCATGAGCAACATGGCCGACACGGTTATGCCGGATCTGCTGACGCCGGGAAACGCCGCGAGGCCTTGGGCTACGCCGATCAGCACGAGGTCCCTCATCCGCAGATCCGCGAGGCCTCTCGACGGCACGTGCCTCTCCCTAGCCGCCCTTATGAGGAGCCCGTCCGCGATCAAGACGAGGCCGAGGGCTATCATTGGCAGGCCCACGACGGGGCCCGAGACGGAGCTGAAGTAGAGGTATATAGGCGCGGCGACGGCGGCGGTGACCAACGTGACGACGACTAGATACTTCAAGAGCATTTTGTCCTCCGCCGAGCCCCTCAAGGCGAGGGCCTTCAACACGCCCCAGACCTCCCTCCTGAAGTAGATGACGGCCGCCGCCAAGGTGGCGAACTCCAGGAAGAGGCCGAAGGCGTAGGCGGCGCCGAAGGTGAGGCCCAATAGATACGTCGAGACGAACATTATCTGCGTCTTGCTACTTATGGGGAGCCACTCGCTGACGCCCTGCACCAGCCCCAACACGGCGCCGTCCACCGCCCAGTTCATACGCGCGTTAGGAGCTCTTCTTATAAACCTTATGGCCGGGCCCATATCCGCGCAGATCAGCCCTAAACCGTAGCCGCCGATGCGCCGCGATCGCGTCTTCAGCCGACGCGCCCGCAAGCGACGCGTTAGTTTTATATCTTCGTCGTAGATATGTGGCGTGTCCGGGGAGATCTCGCCGCTTGTCCACGAGGCGTTGCGGATGGCGGTGGAACATGCCTTGAACAAGATCAAGGAGGGCAAAAAGCTGTCCACAGAGGATATCTTCCTCCTGTACCTGGGAACTATACTAAAGGAGATGGCGGACGTGAGGTCGGAGATAGCGCGGCTGGAGCAGAGAATAGACGAAAACAACAGGAGAATCGACGAGACGAATAAGAGAATAGACGATGTAAGTATAAAGAATAGACGACGTGAGCAAGAGAATAGACGACCTTAGGGATTCTCTGAACAAGAGGATAGACGCTTTGCAGGACCTGCTTTTGGAAATCCAGCGTCTTCTGATAGAGATAGTGAAGGCCAGACAGCAGGCCTAGCCTCGGCCGCTATCCGACGTTCAGCACGTAGTACTTGGGCTCTGTGAAGTAGTACATCGTGGATCTGACGCCCTCCCTCCAGCCGAAGCCGGACATCTTAACGCCGCCGTAGGGCAAGGCGTCGAGGCGGACTCTGGTGGAGTCGTTCACCATCACGGCGCCGGCCCTCACCGCTCTGGCGACCCTAAAGGCCTTTCTGTAATCCGCCGTGAAGACCGACGCCTGGAGGCCGTACTGGGTGGCGTTGGCCAGCTCCACCGCCTCCTCCTCGTCGTCGAACGGAGCTACGGGGAGGACCGGGCCGAAGACCTCCTCCCGCAACACTCTGGCCTCCGCCGACCCGTCGGCGAACTTGACCACGGTGGGCTCGAAGAAATAGCCCTTCCTGGCCGCCCTCCTGCCGCCGTACAGCAACTCCCCGCCTCTCGAAAGCGCGTCGGCCACAAAGCCCTCCATGGCCCTCACCATCTTCTCCGATATCAAGGGGCCCATATCGGTCGCCTCGTCCATAGGCTCGCCGACCTTTATCGAGGCGACCTTGCCCAACAGAGCGTCGAGGAACTTCTCGAAGACCGGCCTCTCCACGAAGACGCGCTTGGTGGCGTTGCAGTTCTGGCCCGCGTTCTCGAACCTAGCCCTAGCTATCGTCGCCGCGGCGCGCTCCAGATCGGCGTCGGCGAAGACTATCGCCGGATCGGAGCCGCTGGGAGCTATCATGAACTTCTTGCCCCGCCCCGCCGCCTTGGCCGCCACTTGGAGGCCCACCGCGGTGCTGCCCGTGAAGGATATGCCGGCGACTTTGGGGTTCTCGAGAAGCTCGTCGAAGACCTCCTCCCCGCTACCGACCACCACCTCGACGACGCCCGCGGGGACGCCGGCCTTTCTGAGGAGCTCGGCCATCCTCAACGCGGTGAGGGGCGTGTGGGTGGACGGCTTGACCACCGCCGTGTTGCCGGCCGCTATCACCGGCGCGATCTTGTGGGCGAAGGTCGAGGCGGGGTTGTTGTAGCTCAAGGCCCCCGCCACCACGCCCACGGGCTCTCTGGCCTCCAGGACTATCCTCTGCTCGTTGCCCGGCGGGTACTCGTAGGCGTCCGCCCTCGGGATCCTCCCCTCCAGTACGTACCGCGCCTCCTCGGCGCTGGATCTGAAAATCTCCACGGCCCTCCTCAGCTCAGCCCTCGCGTCCCTTATGGGCTTCCCGGACTCGGAGACGAGAATCCTCACGAGCTCCTCGGCGCTCTGCTCTATATACTGGGCCGCCCGCAACAAGACCCTTCCCCTCTCCCTTAAGGGAGTCTCCGACCATTTGTGGAAGGCCTCCTCGGCCTCGTCGACGGCCCGCCTGACGTCCTCCCTCCCGGCGGCCGGAATAACGGCGAGGACCTCCTCGGTGGCGGGGTTGACCACCACTATATCCGCCATAGCCGCTTGAATCCATTAATTTATAAGTCTTATTTTACATATATGCGTTTTAGAATTTTATAATTATTTAAAATTATAAAAATATGTATATGAATAAAATTTATAAATAGAGCAATATCGGGCCGTATGGGGCTCAGGACCGGCGACCAGTACGTGGAGGGGCTTAGGGATAGGAAACACGTGGAGGTCTTCGTGCTCGGGAAGAGAGTCGACGACGTCACGACGCACCCGTTCCTCAAGCCGTCGGTGAAGGCCTTCAAGGCCACCTTCGACGCGGCCTTCGAGGAGGACACGAGAGGCCTCGCGAGGGCCTACAGCCCCTTCATAGGGGAGGAGGTCAACAGATTCGTCCACATCCACCAAGGCCCCGAGGACCTCGTGGCGAAGGTGAAGCTCTTGAGGAAGCTGAGCCACAAGGTCGGCACTTGCTTCCAGCGCTGCGTGGGGTGGGACGCCCTCAACACGCTCTACATAGTCACCGGCAAGATAGCGGAGAGGGAGGGGAGGAAGGAGTACTTCAACAGATTCCTCGAATACCTCAAATACGTCCAGAGGAGGGACTTGGCGCTCGCCGGCGCCATGACCGACGTGAAGGGCGTCAGGACGTTGAGGCCCAGCGAGCAGCCCAACAGAGACGCCTACGTCCACGTGGTCGAGGAGAGGGCCGACGGGATAGTGGTGAGGGGGGCCAAGGCCAACATCACGGGCGTCGCCGTGGTGGACGAGGTGGTCGTCATGCCGACTAGGGCCATGACTGAGAAAGACGCCGAGTACGCCGTGTCGTTCGCCATACCTCTAGATACGCCGGGCGTGAAGGTGGTCGTCGGCAGGCAGTTGAACGACGCGAGGAGGCTCGAGGGCGGGGAGATAGACGGCCTGCCCTACGCCTTCAACCACGAGGGGCTTCTCATACTCGACGACGTCTTCGTCCCCTGGGAGAGGGTGTTCCTGTACAAGGACTGGAGGTGGGCGTCCCAATTCGTCGAGATCTTCTCCAACTACCACAGACAGGGCTACGCCGGCTGTAAGTCGGGCCTCGGCGACGTGATAATCGGCGCCTCCTACGGCCTCGCGAGGCGGCTGGGGATCGCCGACAAGCCGCACGTCCAGGAGAAGCTGACCGAGATGGCCTTCCTCAACGAGGCCATGTACTCCGCCGGCCTCGCCGCGAGCTGGGAGGCGAGGAAGCTGTTGAGGGACGGGGGGTGGTGGGTAAACCCCATGTACGCCAACATCACGAAGCATCTAGTGGCCAGGTTCCCCTACGAGATATCCCGCCTAGCCCACGACATAGCCGGCGGCCTCCTCGGCACGGCCCCCAGCGAGGCCGACTTCAGAAACCCCGAGCTGAGGCCTCTCCTGGAGAAGTACCTACAGGGAGTCCCCGAGTTCCCGGCCGAGGAGAGGCTAAGGCTCCTCCGCCTCCTCGAGAACACGAGCTTGAGCGTAGCCTATCTGATCGAGTCGGTCCACGGCGCGGGCAGCCCGCAGGCCCAACGCATATCGATACAGAGGATCTACGACCTGCAGAGGGCCGAGGCCATCGCGAGCAGGTTGGCGGGGCTGAAGGCCGAGGCGCCGGCCGACGCCAAGGCCGAGCCCCACAGACCGGCGGAGGCGGAGAGATGAAGGTGGGGGCCATAGCCAGCAGGCCGCCCATAACGGCCGAGCCGGGCATAACCATAAGGGAGGCGGCCTCCATAATGGCCAAGAGGCGTATAGGCCTCCTCGTCTTGGTGGAGGGCGGGAGGCTGTACGGCGTCGTGTCGGAGCGCGATATAGTGAGGGCGGTTGCCGCGGGGCTCAGCCCTGAGAGGCCGGCGGCCCTCATCGCCACTAGGGACGTGGTCACGATCGACGCAGAGTCCGACGTATTGGAGGCGGCGAGGCTGATGGCCAGGAGAGGCATTAGACACCTCGTCGTCGTTAAAGGCGGCGAGCTGTACGGCGTGGTCTCGGTTAGGGATATCGTCAGGGAGGCGGCCCAGCTGGCGGCCGCGGCGGCCGGCCCCGAGGAGGCGGAGCACGCGATGGCGCCGCCCGCAGATTAATAATTATAATTTTACTTTATTTAATAATATGAATAAAAACATTAATAAACGATGTTTATAGCGGCGATATGGAATATATATATTGTGATGTGATCATTATAGGGTCGGGGCTGGCGGGCCTCAGGGCGGCGGCCACCGCGGCGGAGGCCGGCAGAGGGCTCAAGATATGCGTCGTGACCAAGGTGTCGGGCCCGAGGTCCCACAGCATAGCGGCCGAGGGGGGCATGGCCGGCGTCCTCTACCCCGAGGCGACGGGGGACAGCTACGAGCTACACGCCTACGACACAGTCAAGGGAGGCGACTTCTTGGTGGACCAAGACGCCGCCGTCTTGTTGGCCGAGGAGGCGCCGAGGGAGATACTCTACCTCGAGAAAATCGGCGTGCCGTGGACCCGCGCCCCCGACGGGAGGATAGCCCAGAGGCTTTTCGGGGGTATGTCGAGGCCCAGAACCGCCTTTGCGAAGGACAAGACGGGTTTCTACATTATGTCCGCGCTGTATAGGCACGTGAGGGAGCTCCCCGTGGAGCTCTACGAGGAGCATCTGGCAACTAGGCTCGTTGTTAAGCGGAGGAGGTTCCTCGGAGTCATCGCGCTGGACCTGAGGAGGGGCGAGCTCAAGCTCTTCAGGGGGAGGGCGGGGGTCGTGGCGACGGGGGGAGGCGGGAGGATGTTCAAGCTGACCACCATGGGCTACGCCAACACCGGCGAGATGTGGGGCCTCGCCCTCAGGGCGGGGCTTGCCCTTAAGGATATGGAGTTCGTGCAGTGGCACCCGACGGCGCTTGTGCCGAGCGGCATATTGATAAGCGAGGCGGCGAGGGCGGAGGGCGGATACCTAGTGAACAGGCTGGGGGAGCGTTTCATGAAACGCTACGCCCCCCAGAAGATGGAGCTGGCGCCCCGCGACATAGTGTCGAGGGCTATAGTGTCGGAGTGCGAGGCCGGCAGAGGGTTCGTCCACGAGGAGAGCGGCATGTGCTACGTGGGTCTGGATCTGCGGCATGTGGACAGAGAACGCCTCAAGGAGAGGCTCCCCCTGCTCCTAGAGGTCGTGAAGACCTACGCCGGCATAGACCCATCCGAGGACCTAATACCCGTGGCGCCGGCAGTCCACTACTTCATGGGCGGGATCCACACTGACACGTACGGCCGTGTTCTTGCTTCTGACGGTTCTTGGGTTAGAGGGTTATGGGCTGCTGGCGAGGCCGCGGCTGTGAGCGTCCACGGCGCAAATAGGCTCGGCTCCAACTCCCTAAGCGAATGCTCCGTATGGGGAAGACTAACAGGAGAAGCCGCCGCGAAATACGCCATGGAGGCGCCGCAAGACCCCGCCCCCGACGCCGAGATCAAGCTGATATACGAAGAGGAGGAGAGGAGGATATTCGACAAGTTGCTCCATAGGGAGACCGGCGGGATCTCGTTGGGGCAGGTCAAGGCCGCGATACAGAACGCCCTACATCGGGGGGCCGGCGTCTTCAGACACGGCTCGGAGCTGGAGAGGGCCATCTCGGAGCTGACAAAGGCCTCGGCCCAGATAGGCCAGATAAACGTCCACGACGTCGGGAGGGTCTACAACATGGAGTTGAAGGAGCTCGTGGAGCTCGACGGCATGGCGCTCGCCGCCCACGTGGTGCTCCTCGGCGCGTATTTCAGAAGGGAGTCGCGGGGGGCGCACTACAGGCTGGACTACCCCGCCCGCGACGACGCCAAGTGGCTCGTCCACACCGTGGCCTATAAATACGGCGAGGGGATCGTCGTGAGGTGGGAGCCCGTGAGGATAACCAGATGGCCGCCCGAGGTGAGGGCCTACTGACCGTCGACGACTAGGTCCTTCACGACTTTGTCCGCCACGGGCTCTACCGTGATGTCGGTGCCCACGTCGGCGATCTTCGTGGCGCACGCGAGCCTAGGCCTTCCGTTTATCTTCACGGTGCAGGCGCCGCACAAGCCCATCCTGCACGCGTATCTGAACGCGAGGGATCCATCTAAATTATCCTTTACCTTTATCAATAGGTCTAGGACCGTCGTCCTCAAGTCGTCTACATCTACCCTATATATTTGTATATATCGTTCGCCGCCCCGCGTCCTCCTCACCCGCAACGTGACGATCACGGCAACACGATCGGCCTTATGGATCTGCCGCTCCGTAGGGCCTCCACGGCCTCGTTTATCTGGTCCAGCTTGTAGAAATCCCTCGCGAGGAGCTCCGGCCTCAAAACCCCCTTCTCGGCGAGCGCCACCACCTTGGGCAGATCCACCCTCGGCCTCGCGCCGTAGCTACCCACGACTGCTATGCCCCCTCTGACCACCCTCGCCACGTGTAGCGGCGCCCTCTTGCCCACAGGCATGAGGCCCACGAGGACGACTCTGCCGCCGGGGGCCGCGATCTCCACCGAGAGATCCACCGTGGAGTCCGAGCCGACCGCCTCGATCACCACGTCGGCCCCCCTCCCGCCGGTCAGCGCCCTCACCGCCTCCACCGCGCCGTCCCTCACGTCGACGGCGTGGGCCCCCATCTCTCTGGCCAGCTTCAGCTTCTCCGGGTTCCTCCCAATAGCGATAACCTCAGCCCCCACAGCCTTAGCCACCTGCACAGCCGCGAGCCCCACGCCGCCGGTGCCCACCACCGCCACCACGTCGCCGGGCTGCACCGAGCCCGAGTTCACCACGGCCCCGTACGCGGTCAAGTACGCGCAGCCCAACATGGCCATCTCGGGCCTGTCGCGGAGCGGCTTGGGCAACTTCGCCACGGCAGACGCCGGGACTACAGCCTCCTCGGCCCAGAGCCCTCCCAGAAACACCCTCAACTCCTCCCCCGTCCGCCTCAGCCTGAGCCTAGTCGTGCCGTCGAGGAGGACTCCCTTGAGCCTCACCTCTGAGAACCTCTCGCACAAGTTCTCCATGCCCCTGGCGCAGTTCCTGCATCTGCCGCACGGCCATATGAAGCTGGTCACCACGACGTCGCCAGGCTGGAGCCAAGACACGCCGGGCCCCACCTCGACCACCTCCGCCACAGCCTCGTGACCGGGCACGACAGGCGGAGGCACTGGCGTCGCGCCCTCCAGCACGTACAAATCGCTGTGGCAGACCCCGGCCGACCTAACGGCCAGCCTCACCTCGCCCTCCCGCGGCCGCCCCACGTCGACCTCCTCAACGACGAGGGGCTCGTTGTGCTTGTGCAGTACGGCCGCCCGCATGCCGCGGCGAGGCCCGCCATATTTAAACTTTTTCAACAATAGATTTCTTAATTTATATTTATAATTATTTTTTATGTAGTAATTAAGTAAAGATATAAAGTTTATATTACTCGTTAATTCCCGTCACATGGTCCCCCGCCTCATGTGCACGCAACATCCCGACACGACGGTGAAGATAACCGCGGGCGAGGAGGTCGACGAGGCGCTCGTCGCCTACACCGCGTACGGCTGCGAGGAGGTCATGGTGGACTACGAGGGCAAGACCACGCCGTTTAGCCAGCCCAAGGAGATCGTCATGAAGGCCTACGCGGCGGGGGTCAAGCTGGGGGAGAAGTTCTTCATAACCCCCCGCCTGCCCAACCCCAAGCTGGAGGACTTCGACCGCGCCATGCTGGCGCTGGAGGCCGCCGTAGTCGCCAACTACTTCTCCGAGAAGTATATGGGGACTCAAGCCGTCAAGTGGGTCGTCCTGCCCATGGTGGAGGACCTAGACACCGTCCTCCTCGTGAGCCGCATGTTGAGGAAGAAGGTGCAGGCGTACCGCGAGGAGACGGGGCTCGACCTCTCGGACATAGAGGTGATACCCCTCATAGAGGACGCCTACGCCCAGCTGAAGTTCGAGTCCCTGCTGGCGGAGATAGCCAAGGAGAGGGGGGAGGGGCCCGTGAGGCTTTTCCTCGGGAAGTCCGACTCGGCGGTTAAGTACGGCCATATAGCCTCGGCGCTGGCGATAGCCGCCGTGCTCTCCAGGGCCAGGAAGGCGGAGGAGATGGGCGTGAGGATACTCCCCATATTGGGCATGGGGTCGCCGCCCTTCAGAGGCGCCCTCAACAACTACATGCTGGCGCACCTGGAGGTCTTCCAGTACTCGGGCTACCACACGGCCACGATACAATCCGCCGTCAGATACGACGTGTCCTACGACGACTATATCAAGGTCAAGGACTCCATACTCAACGCGTGTTGCGTCTCCCCCCGCAAGGTGGAGGGGGTGGAGGGGCTCATAGGGGAGGCCGCCGCGAGCTACAAGGCGCTTGTGGCCAAGTACGTGAACGTGCTCGTGGAGGTGGCGCGGCTCGTGCCCTCGACGAGGGACAGAGTGAGCTGGAAGATCTACGGCCGGCAGTTCTTGACGCAAGACGGCGCGGTCAACATGCCCCGCGCCATAGTCTACACGTCTGCTTGGTACGCCATGGGGCTTCCCCCCATATACCTCGACGCCCCCTACGTCGTGAGGCTGGCCAAGGAGGACAAGCTCGACGAGGTCTTGAAGGCCCTCCCCACCTTGAGGAAGGAGTGGGAGTACGACTCCGAGTTCTTCGACGAGGAGGTCGCGGCGAGGTATCTGGGCGAGGAGGTGGTGCGGACGGTGAAGGAGGCCATGGACTACATGGGGATTAGCCCTAGGGAGAGCGCCGCCTACAAGGCGCTCTTGAGGATGCCCAGGAGCGAGTCCAACGTCATAGCCATGGGCAAGTACAGGAAGTTCCTGGGGTGATATGCCTAAGGTGCTCGATCTAGTGAAGAGGCGCCCCGTGACCGCGAGGCCCGAGGACTCGGTGGGGGACGTCGTGAGGCTCATGGCCGAGAACAACATAGGCTCGGTGGTCCTCGTCGACGGCGCGGGGAGGCCCGTGGGGATAGTGACCGAGAGGGACGTAGTGCGGGGCCTGGCTAGGGGCGCCGGCTTGCAAGACGCGGTGAGGTCCATAGCGACTATGGGGGATCTCGTCACGGCGAGGGCCGACGAGGACATATACGTCGCGTTGAGGAAGATGAGGGGGAGGGGCATAAGGCATCTCGTCGTGGTCGACGACTCGGGCGTCCTCGTGGGCGTGATATCCGTGAGGGACCTCCTCGAGGACCCAGCGTTGAAGCACCTGGGCGAGAAGACATGGTGGCCGCCGCCGGAGGATTGAAGGCGGGGGACCTCGTCAGGAGGCCTCCCGTCACGATCTTGCCCGACGAGACTCTGCTCGACGCCGTGGATAGGCTGGCCCAGCACAACATAGGCGCCCTCGTCGTCGTCAGGCGCGAGGAGCCCGACGTCGCGCTGGCCGTAATATCCGAGAGGGACGTGGTGCGGGCGCTGAACATGAGGATGGCCCTCTCGACGCCGGTGGAGGCCTTCATGTCGCGCGGGGTGATCTCGGTCGAGGCCGACGAGCCGCTGTCGAGGGCCGCGGAGCTCATGTGGAGGTACAACGTGAGGCATCTGGTGGTGACCAAGGGCGGGAGGCTGTACGGCGTAATATCCGTGAGGGATCTCCTGAGGCCCGACGCGCTGAGGTCGCTCTGCAAGCCTTAAAAAGGGAGGAGCCGGCGCGTACGTGGTCTTGGCCTACCTAGTGGCGGCCGGCATGTCCAGAATAGGGAGGCGGGAGGAGACATCGCGCGAGCTGGTCGTCGAGGCGTTCAAGGAAGTCCTCGACGCGGTCGACCCCTCGTCCATAGAGGCGATCTACGTGGGCGTTCAGTCCGAGGTCTACGAACACCAGATAATGTACGGCGCGTTGGTGGCGGAGGCGCTGGGCCTACTGCCCAAGGAGGCCTATAGGGTAGAGGCCTGCGCGGCCGCGGGGGCTCTGGCCCTCCACAACGCCGTGATGGCCGTGAGGTCCGGCCTAGTCGACGTGGCTCTGGCCGTAGGCGTCGAGAAGATGACTGCGAAGTCCACCGAGGAGGTCACCGACGCGTTGATGGCGGCCAGCGATATTGTGGACCAGCTCAGCGGCGTCACTATACCCGCCCACTACGCCCTCATAGCCAGGAGGTACATGCGCCAGTACGGCGCGACGGAGGAGGATCTGTGCGCGGTCGCCGTGAAGAACCACAGACACGCCCTCGAGAACCCCAAGGCCCATTTCAGGAAGGCCATCACGGTCGAGGACTGCCTCAACAGCAAGCCCGTGGCCACCCCCCTCAAGCTCTACGACTCCGCCCCCATAAGCGACGGCGCCGCCGTGGCTGTGGTGGCTTCCGAGAGGGCCGCGAGGAGGCTGACCGATACGCCCGTGAAGATTCTGGCCTCGGCCGTGGCCACAGACACCTTGAGCGCATCCCAGAGAGATGACATGACTTGGCCCGCGGCTGTCTGGGAGGCGGCGCAGAGGGCCTACAGACAGGCCGGCGTGGGGCCTGGCGACGTGCAGGTCGCCGAGGTCCACGACGCCTTCACCATAAACGAGATATTGATGTACGAGGCCTTGGGCTTCGCCGAGAGGGGGAAGGGGTATCTGCTGATAAGGGAGGGCCAGACCTACATAGGGGGCAAAATACCCGTCAACCCCGACGGAGGCCTCAAGGCGAGGGGACACCCCATAGGGGCCACCGGCCTCGCCCAAATATACGAGCTGTACCTCCAGCTCACGGGGAGAGCCGGGAAGAGGTCGACCAACGCCGAGCTGGGGATAGCGGTCAACGAAGGCGGCGTCAACTCGACGGCGGTTGTCCACATACTGGCGGTATGACCAGCGCGTTGTTTAAGGCCCTCGCCGAGGGGAGGCTCGTCGGCTCGTACTGCCCCAGATGCGGCGCCTACTACTTCCCGCCGCTCCCCATGTGCCCCAAATGCAGAGGCGACGTGCAGACGGTCGACGTGCCGAGGAGGGGGACCGTCCTCACTTACAGCGAGGTCTACGTCTCTAACGGCCTCTACGAACCTCCCTACTACGTGGCCGTGGCGCAGTTCGGCGGCTTCAAGGTGCCGGGCCGCGTCGAGGGGCCTGTGGAGATAGGCGACGAGGTCGAGTGGCGAGTGGTCGAGATAGGGAGGCCGCCGGGGCGGTGGTACGTCTTCAAGAAAGCCGGGCCGTGAGGCCGGCGGCTCGCGCAAGCCTCCGCAGGCCGCGCCGATAGGCAGGCCCCGCGCGCTCGGCTCGCCCATACGCTCTATCTTTATTAACGAGCCTTATCTATAGCCTATGGAGTTCTCAATATCTGGAGAAGACAAGATGTTCCTGGAGTCGGTGAGGGCATTCGCCGAGAGGGAAATAGCGCCTAGGTGGGTCGACATAGACGAGAGGCGGTGGCCCATAGAGGAGGTCGCGGCGAAGCTGGGCGAGGCGGGCCTTCTGGGGATCCCCCTCAGCTCTAAATACGGCGGGCAGGACGGCACGTTCCTCCAGGCGGCGCTCGCGGTAGAGGAGCTGGCCTACGCCGACCCCTCCCTGGCCACCCCCGTCTACGTCTTGCTGGAGACTGCCTGGCCCTTCATAGTGCAGAGGTACGGGAGGGACGAAGTCAAGGAGGAGGTCCTGCCCGAGGTGGCGAAGGGGAGGGCCTTTATAGGGATAGGCTCCACCGAGCCGCAAGGCGGCAGCGACGTGGCGTCTTTCCAGACAAAGGCCGTGAGGGACGGCGGAGTCTGGAGGCTCTACGGGGAGAAGAACATGGTGACGGGCGTCACCACCGTCCTCAACCTGCCCTACGGAGGAGGGCTCGTGGCCATAACCAGGACGGGGCGCCTCGAGGACAAGCACAGGGGCATAACCGTGTTCCTAGCGTTGTTGAAGAGGAGGGGGCAACGCGCCGAGGGCTTCGAGCACAGAGACTGGGAGGAGATCGGGCGCCACGGCCTGCCGACCGGGTACTTGAGGCTGGAGGGACTCCCGGTGGAGGACCGCTTCATGCTGGGCGAGCTAAACGGGGGCTTCAAGATAGCCATGGAGGGCTTCGACCTCGCGAGGACCATAATCGGCGCCGCGTCGGTCGGGGCGGCCAGATGGCTCCTCGACAGAGGCCTCGAGTGGATAAGGCAGAGGGCCGTCTTCGGCAAGCCCATAGCGTCCTACCAAGCGGTCTCCTTCAAATTCGCCGAGCTCTACGCGAGGCTTGAGGCCGCGCGCCTGGCCGTATACAAGGCGGCGTGGATCGCCGACAGGATATACAGAGGCGACTCGGCCTTCTCCATAAAGGACATAGCGACCGCCGGCGCCGTGGCCAAATACTTGGCCGTGAGCCTCGCCGTCGAGACGGCGCTTGAGGTCATGAAGTGGTTCGGCGGGGCCTCGTACTTCAAGGAGACGAACGTCGCGAGGGTCCTCCTGGGGACCCTCTCGTACTACGTAGGGGCCGAGGGGGCCGAGAACATAATGAAGCTAATAATAGCCAGAAACGTGGTGGGGAGGGACTATGTATAGCTACCCCCAGCTCTCCGAGGAGCACTCCCTCGTGAGGAAGACGGCGAGGGAATTCGCCGAGAGGAGGGTCGCCCCCCTCGCGAGGCGGATAGACGAGGGCGAGTACCCCCGCGAGCTCCTCAGAGAGATGGGCGAGCTGGGCCTCCTGGCCCCCCACATACCGCAGGAATACGGCGGCGCCGGCCTAGACTTCAGGAGCATGGTCGTGGCGGTGGAGGAGATAGCCAAGGCAAGCCCCGCGCTCGCCACAGTGATGGAGGTGCAGGGCTCCATGATAGCCTGGAACCTCTACCACTACGCCAGCGAGCAGGCGAGGGAGAAGTGGCTGGAGGACGCGGCCAAGGGGCGGAAGATAATCGCCTTCGCCCTCTCCGAGCCCTGCTGCGGCTCGGACGCCGCCGCGATACAGACGAGGGCCGAGAAGAGGGGAGGGGAGTGGGCCATAAACGGCGTGAAGCTGTGGATAACGTCCGGCCTATACGCAGACGCCTACCTGGTGGCCGCCAGGACGGGGCCGCCCGAGCTGAGGCACAAGTCCATAAGCCTATTCCTCGTCGAGAGGTCGCCCTGCGTCGAGGTCTCGCCGGTCAAGGTCATGGGCGTCCACGGCACGGGCACCGCCGAGGTCAAGCTCAACGACTGCAGAGTGGGCGACGAGGCCCTCGTGGGCAGACTCAACGAGGGGTTCCAGGTAGTGCTGGACGACTTAAACAATGGCAGGACCTGCGTGGGCGCCATAGGGCTGGGCATAGCCGAGGCCGCCTTCGCCGAGGCCTACGCCTACACCAAGAAGCGCACGGCCTTCGGGAAGCCCATCGCAGACTTCCAGATAGTCCAGCACTACCTCGCCAACATACACGCCCAGACCGAGGCCGTCAAGCACGTGGTCTACACCGCCGCGCTGTATAGGGACACGAAAGACCCAGCATTCCCCATGTACGCGCAGCTCGCCAAAGTGCTGGCGTCCCGCCTGGCCGTCGACGCCACGAGGACCGCCATGCAGGTCATGGGAGGCTTCGGCTACTCCACAGACTCTAAAGTCGAGATGCTCTACAGAGACGCCAAGGCCACCGAGATATACGAGGGGGCCAACGAAGTCATAATGAATACTATATACAGATTCTTGGAGAAGTTCAGCCCGTAAGGCGGCTCCCCCCGCAGGCCGGCCCAGCGGCTTTCTACTCCGCAGGCCACGCATATCTGTAGAGCGTCCCACGTCGATCCTAGGGGCCAACGCGACAGTTATTTAAAACGGACGCTACAATAAACGTGGCTCTCTCCGCCGAGGAGAAGCGTAGGTTTCTTAGGGCTTTGGAGGAGGACGAGGAGTTTCGCCTAGCTGTGGCTGGCCTTCTAGGCCTTGACGAGATTTTGAAAGAGCTTAGACGCCTCCGGGAAGACTTCACTACTTTTGTAAAGGCAGAAGAAGAACGCTGGAGAGAGAACGAGAAGAGGTGGGAAGAGAATTGGCGCAGATGGGAGGAAAACGAGCGTAGGTGGCAGGAGAACGAAAAACGCTGGGAGGAGAACGAAAAGCGGTGGCAGGAGGCCTATAGGCGGTTTGAGGCTATCGAGGAGGAGTTGAGGAGGCTTAGGGAGGACTTCACTACCTTTGTCAAGATGGAGGAGGAGCGGTGGAGGGAAAACAACAAGCGTTGGGAAGAGAATTGGAAGCGCTGGGAGGAGAACAACAAGAGGTGGGAGGAGGCCAACAGGAGGTTTTCGCGTATCGAGGAGACCTTGGGCGCGCTTTCCGAGAGCTTCTACAGCTGGAGGGTGTGGGAGGACCTCAAGGAGGAGCTGAGGGCCAGAGGCGAGGAGGCGGTGCGCCGGGTCAGGAACGCCAAGGTCGACGACGTGGACGTGGACCTCCTCGTGGAGACCGGCAACCGGGCCTACGTCGTGGAGATAAAGATAAGGCCTAGGGTCGAGGACGTGGGGGCCTTGCTGGCTAAGGCCGAGGTGGTCGCCGCGAGGCTGGGCAAGGAGGCCGTCCCCGTCTTGGCCGGCGCCTGGATAGGAGACGACGTGGAGAAGTACGCGAGGAGTAAAGGCGTCTCGGTGTACAGCTACTGACCGCCGGCCGACGCGCCGGGGGCCTTCCGCGAGGGCGCTTCCTTTTAAACCTCCTCTTTGGTGTCTACATGTCTAGGAAGAAGGGGGGCGAGGACTGGCTGGATCAGCTGGAGGCGGGCCCCGCCACGAGGAGGAGGCTGGAGGAGCTGGGCGTCGTCTCGCTGGAGCACCTCGTGGAGTTCACGGTGGACGAGCTGGTGGACGCCGGGATTGAGCCGTCGACGGCCGAGAGGCTGTTGGCCAGAGCCAGGGAGCTTCTGGGGAGGAGGCCCAAGGCGGCTAAGGCCTCCGAGCTCTTGAAGGCTCAGTACAAGGCTGTCAAGACCGGCGTGGCGGAGCTGGACGAGAAGTCGCCGTGGGGAGGGCTGAGGGAGGGCTTCATATTCGAGTTCGCGGGGGAGTTCGGCGCGGGGAAGTCCATGTTGGCCCACCAAATAGCGGTCAAGTCCATCGCGGAGGGCTTCGGCGACGCGGTCTACATAGACACCGAGGGGACCTTCAGCCCCGCCCTCGCCGAGAGGATGGCGAGGAGGTTCGGGGCCGATCCGGCCGCCGTACTCGACAAGATATTTGTATACGTGCCGGACAACGTGTCGGCCCTAGAGGCCTTCGTCAAGTCCGAGCTCCCGGCGCACCTCAAGGAGGGGGCCAGGACGGTGGTGGTGGACACAATAACGGCGCTCTACAGGGCGGAGTTCGTGGGGAGGGAGAGCTTGGCCGAGAGGCAACAGAGGCTCCACTACCTCGTGGACTGGTTCAGGAGACACACCAGGGTCTTCAACGCCCTCGTGGTCTTCACGAACCAGGTGATGGACGTCCCCGAGGCCTTCATGACGGGCCTCAAGAGGCCCGCCGGGGGGAACGTGCTGGCCCACGCCGTGAACGCCCGCTTCATGATGGCGAGGCCCTCCAAGCAGAAGCCGGAAGGCCACATGTGGCCTCTCGACGTGCCCGGCATGCCTCCCGACGTCAAGATACAATACCGCCTAGCCGACGACGGGCTGTACTAACTACGCCAATACTTTTAGGCGGGCAAATAGCTACGGCGAAAAGTTTTTATTCATATTATATGTAGATATTAATGAGGGCGGGCTTGGTCGCGCTGGTCGTGCTTTTGCTCATATCATTAGTTGTAAACGCCCAACAAATAACTACACTAGGTATCCGGGTCTCTATGCCTGCGCCGCTACCGAGTCAGCAATTTCCCGCCGCTATCGTAGACTTCACAGGTATGGTAAGGCACGAGCTCTATCTGAACGATATGTTCTATATAACATTTGATTTGACCCAGTACCAGGGGACCTACTTTGTTGTAATTAAGCAAATCGGAGGCCCCGGAAGCCCGGCCGAAGTAGCCTATGGGGATGTACAGGGCGGGTACATCTATGGTTATCCTATGGAGATAGTCCAGCCAATATATGAAGGCCAGACATACACCTTCGAGATAGATCTCTACAACCAAAACGGCGCGTTCGTGGGATCCGCCACGGTGAGCTACGTAGAGAAGTGGTGTCCCGACGTGACCATAGACGGCGTACAGCTGACTCCCTCGACGCCCGTAGGCGGCGGCAACGTGCAGGTGGCCGTGACCCTCACCAACGACGGCGAGGAGTCTTGGAGGTACCATGTAAGCGTCTATTCGCAAGGCGGGGCCCTCACGAAGACCTCGCAAGATGTCACCATAGGGGCCGGCTCCACGACGACAGTGACGTTGACGGTCCCCGTGAGCGCTACCTACACGGCGACCACCGACACCATGGTGGTCGACGTCTCATGCGACAACGGCGCCTGGCACTTCACCAGGAGCTACCAGATAAATATAATGCCGGCGAGGCCCGGGCCCTTCGTTATATCGGCCCCGACAGTGCAGGCCAGGTTGGGCCAGCCCGTCACCTTCACCCTCTCCTTGACGAACCAAGGCTCCGACGCCCAGCCCATATCGCTCACCTTCAGCACCGGCTCCGCCAGTTTTAACCTGCCGTCTACACTACCCGGCGGCACCACGACGAACGTGCCCGTCACATTCACGCCCACTATGCCGGGCGTATACAAGGTGACGGTGACCCTCACGTATAAATCGCCGATAACCGGTCAGACCTACCAAGACACGGGCTCCTTCACAGTTGAGGTGTACGCCGAGCTGGCCGTCAACGCAGTGGATCAAAACGGCAATCCGGTCCAGATAACCCCCAACATAGCCGGCAACAACACCTCCGTAGCCTGGCTACTCCCCGGCACTTATACCGTCTCTGTCCCCCAGATAGTCGACCTCGGCGGCGGGGCCCGCTTGGTCTTCGTCGGGTGGCAAGGCGGCGGCACCTCGCCGTCGACTACTGTGACGCTTAACGGCAACACGCAACTTACCGCCGTATATAAGGAGCAGTACCAGGTAGTGCTCGACCTCTCTCCGGCGCTTTCGTCCCAGACCTACTGGGTAGACGCCGGCTCCTCCTTCACGCCACAAGCCCCGTCGCATGTGGATATAACCCAGGACTCGCGTTGGGCCCTTGAGGGCTTCCAAGTCGCCGGGCAACAGATAGGGCCGGGCCAAGCCATCACGGTGACTGGGCCCCTCACGATAAAGGCGGTGTGGGTCAAGGAGTACAAGATAACCGTGTCCTGCGGCCAGGTGGCTTGCATAAACGGGCAGAGCCAGTACGTGCAGTGGGCCCAGGAGGGCTCCACCTTATCGATAACTCTGGCTCAGATTGTGAATGTTAACTCGCGCACGCGCTGGGTCCTCTCGGGATCGCCCACGATCTCCTTCACCGTCACGGGTCCCCAGACCATAACGCCGAACTACGTCGAGGAGTACTACGTCAACTTCGGCTACGCGGTGAAGACGGCGTCCGGCATATCGAGCACCACGGTAGTCACCGGCGCCTGGATAGAGTCAGGCAACACGGTCACTATACCCACTAACCAGCTGGAGCCGCCCGGAGGCCCCGGCGTGAAGTACGTCTTCTCGGGATATCTCGTGGGCAACACGCCGATTAGCGGGCCGCAGAGCGGCCAGACTATCACCGTGACGGGCCCCGTTGATGTATACGCCGTATGGGACAAGTACTACTACCTAAACGTCACCACGCCGGTGGGGACTGCTCAAGGCGGCGGTTGGTACCTCGCGGACAGCTACGCCACGGTGTCGGTGGGCCAGACGACCTACGGCTTCCTGGTATATCAACGCTTCGTCAAGTGGGTCGCCAGCGACGGTAGCGTCTATACCGATCCCACCATCACCATAAAGGTGGACAAGCCGCTCACGCTGACCGCCGTGTGGGCGCAAGACTTCACGCAGGCGGCCATATTGGGAGGAGGCCTCGCGGCGGCCGGCACGGCGTTCTGGAAGCGCGATTTCATAACTAGAACTCTGAGCAGAACTTTCATGAAGACGAGAAGCAAGACGAGAGTAGAGTTGGAAGATGTAGACAAGACGCATACTTGGGTTGCCGGAGAGAAGAAAGAGAGCAACGACAATGAATAGGCAACGATGTTATAACTTATCCACACCGAGAATCGAACTATGGATTTCTGAGGAGAGAAGAGGCGAAGAATAGTTTTATGGGGCCTAGTATTAAGGATTATGATTTATAGTGGCAAGATCAATGTTGAGGATAACGTATGAGCGGCCTTCTAGAGGTAGGAGCCGTACTGGGCGATAAGTACGTAGTGAAGAAACTACTCGGAAAAGGAGGGATGGCTATTGTCTGGCTCGCCGAGAGGAAAGACGGTCTAAAGGTCGCCGTCAAGGAACCGATTATTTCAGGCGAGCCAGAGGAGAAAATTAAGCGGAATATCCAGTTCGTTGAGCACGAGGGACGAATCCTGGAGATGTTGAACAGCCCCTATATATGTCGGCTGTATGATGTGAAACGAGGGCGCGTAGGAGCGATCTCCACAATTCTCCTATTCCTGGAGTACCTCGACGGAGGTTCCCTCAGGGAATTGAGAGAGCCTGTCGACTCCAACAAGCTGAGAGATATAGCCATCCAGATCTTCGAGGGGCTGGCCGAAGTACACAAGGCGGGGGTAGTACACAGAGATGTGAAGCCCAGCAACGTCATGCGGGGCGGAGATGTGTATAAGCTCGTGGACTTCGGCACGGCCGTCTATCACTTCGAGAAGGCTACGCACATAGTTGTGTCGCCCGGAGGCTATACTGCGCCTGAACAATTGACGAGAGGCCTTTCTGTACCGCAGGCCGATGTGTGGTCGGCCGGGGCCACGCTGGTGTGGGCCTATACCCTTAAACATCCCTATAAATTTATAAAGGGTTATGATGTAGATAAAATAGTTGGAGAGTTACAAGTAAATATTCCTTCTACATATGATGATTTAATGGATAAATTTTTAGCTAGAACACTTGAGCCAGATTACAGAAAAAGGTTTTCCGATGCCGTAGAGGCTTTAAACTTCCTCAAGGGAATAGCCACAAAAGAGAAAGTAGGACTTAAGATAAGGATAAAGGGAACTAGTATATATATGACAGGAGGTAGATTGATCATAGGACGCACAGAAGATAAAGCCCTAGATCTAAAAATAGAGGGCGAGCGGCTTTACATCTACGATCCGCAGAAATATATCTCGCGGGAACACGCGGAAATCGCCGAGATTGGAGGCAGATGGGTTATCAGGGATTCCGGAAGCACGAATAGGACTGCGATATACAGAGACGGTAATTGGAAGGTGCTCTGGAAGGGACGCGGCAAGCCGTCCCAATGGGAGGAGCTGAGAGACGGCGATATAATAGCGTTCGGCTACGACGACGAGAAAGGCGCCTACATCACCGCGAAGGTAGAGCTATGAGGCTGATGATCTCTCTCGCAGGCAAGACGGTCTACGGCGAGCTTTCCGATATCCCTGAAGATGCTGGGGGTTGCGATTCGCTGAACTTAGCCAAGCTGGGCAGAAAGAGGGACTACAGACTGGCCGGCTATTTAAGATCAATTAGAGGCCCTCGTGAGTTGAACGAGGATTCGGCCGCCGTGGCTGTGAAGGAGGAAGAGGGACGTGGACTCGTGGCTGTTGCCGACGGCGTAGGGGGCTTAAGCTACGGCGACGCGGCGAGCTCTACGGCCATATGCGCCGTGATCGCAAATTTCGCGAAGGCGGACCACTACGACGAGAGCTGGCTGGCGGATCTATTCTCCAAGGCCCATGAGGCCGTATCCAGATTGGGGAAGGGAGCCACGACGCTCTCTGTGGCGTTAGTCGACGTCAACTCGCAGACAGTCGTGGCGGGCAATGTGGGCGACAGCCCTATGTACCTCGTGGATTTCGAGAAGGGGACTGTGACGGATTTAACCCCTAATAGGGATGAACGTGCCCGCTACATAGTACAGGCAGTAGGCCACAAGAGCTATGTAGGACCCCACATACTCAAGATCCCGATTGGGGCGCGCGGAGCGTTGCTGGCCGTTACAGACGGAATCGACGACTTTCTCCCAGACAAGAGGTTATACGCAGCGTATCTACGAGGGCCCGATCGGCATGTTAATGAGCTGATAAAAGCCGTCGAGAACAAGACCAAGGACAACGCGACCGCGGTTGCCCTTTACTTCAAGACCTCGCGGAGCTCGCTCTGGCGGCTCTTCCGTATTTAGATAAACATAGACGCGATCACGGAGGCCGTGGCTATGAGTGCGGCTATGAAGCCGTAGAGAGAGCTGGCCAGGAAGTTGCCCTCGCCCGTCTTGCCGACCAGAATGCCCAGAGCCACGGAGTTTATGACCACGCCTAATAGACTGTACCTCAGAACCGCCGGCACCTCGTTCCACGTTATGAGCTGGATATTCGCCGGTATGTTGCTCGCAACGGTTGTGGTTATGCCGGAGGCGTAGTCGGCGACTTGGAAGAGCAACGTCTTCACGACTCCCCCAAGCATAACCGCGATAATCGCTATAGTCATCAAGCCGAATATGACGGCGCCTCTTACGTTCGAGCGGGCAGCCTTGAGGATGTCAACCAACTCCCGCGAGGTGTCGGCCAGCTCTGCGAATATCTCGTGGCGGGCCCCCAGCCTTTCCGCCTCGGCGGTCGCCGATAGGACAACCCGGGCGAACCAGGGGGCCTTGGACCCCTCGGCCATCATGGCCTCGTAGAACGTCTTCCCCGACGCTATCTGTCTCATGACGCCTTTCATGAACCTATCGAACTGCTTGTTGTAGGTCTTCCGCTCCATGATTCTGACGACCGCTTGCGCCGGCGAGAGGCCGGTCTTGACGAGCTCCGAGAGATCTCTGGTGAAGAAGGGAAGGGCTGCGGTGATGTTCCACCGACGGCTGGACTCGGCCAGATACTTGGGAATTACGAAGGCGGTAGCTGCCATGGAGCCCAAGCCGAGGGCTATCGCAATTACGTAGGCGTTCTTGATGTCGGGGAGGAAAATAGCGCCTTGCTGAGAACTCACGTGTATGGGCAATGGCAGTGCTGAGAGGAGGAAGTAGGAGGCTACCCCGACAACGGCGCCTATGCCCGCGCCGATGCCGTAGAGCCGGTATAATCTAGTGAACTTCTCCGGCGTTTTGGGATAGGCCGAATCCACAAGAAGAGCCAGCGCGAGCGTCATTAGGGGTATGGCTACGAAGGTGTAGGCCGGGAGCTGGATCGACGTATTGGGGCCGTAGAAGATCGACGTCATGATGAACAGCATGAGGGGCAGAACTCCGAAGAACACCAGGATAACCTCGCCCAACACCTTTAGGTTCTCGGCGAGGCGGGCATACGCGGTCTTGAGCTCGAAGAGAACGCTTCTTAAGAGATCCCTCGCCTGTATGTATTGGCTGAGGCCAATTGTGCGGGCCACCGAGATAGTTACCAGGAAGTCGGCGACTTTGCTCCCCTCGAATAGGCGCGCGGCCTCGCCCAACGCCTCGTAGGGAGTCGGGATGAGGCGTTTGATCTGGAGCCTCTCGACGCCCTTCACAAGAGAGGCTAGGGTAGGCGCCACGCCGGGATTGTTGGCCACGGCGAAGAACCCCTCGGACATATCCCTCTCGGCCGCTGCGTATATGGTGGCGTAGACGGCGGCAGGCAACATCTCGCCTTCAAGCCTCCCGACTCTGCTCTTGAGCTCGAAGATCGGGTAGAGGTATAGGATGGGAGCCATCAGGAATACCGCCAGAGACGCCATGAGGAACATAGTCTGGTGTATCAGTATCCCGAAGGCGGCGATGGCCGCGCCGAGGCCTGCCATGGCTCCAGCCAAGAGAAGGCCCGTCTTCCGTAGCTCTTCCAGCTTGACTCCTAAAACAAACGCGAGTTCCTGGTTCGGAGAAAGCCTCTTCAACATGGCTCAACAACGCCTTCGGCCTTGCCTACCTTGATCTTCGCCCCATACGCTATCTCGACAGGTGTCCCCGGGCTGGCCCTGACGCCGTTTATGTAGAGGCCGTTTCTGGAGCCAAGATCCTCGAGATACCAACGGCCCTCCTTAAGAAGCGCCTTGAAGTGTTGGCGGGAGACGTATGAAGACAGATCGCCCAGAAAGGCGAAGTCGGCCCTCCCATAGATCTTCCCGTCGACGAGCTTCAAGACCCCTCCACCGAACTTAATACACATGTCGGAGGCCACGAGGGTCTCCTCTAACAACCGCGTCTCCTCCCAGACCACCGTCTCCTCGCTCTGTAGCCGCTCGCCGCCCGGCTGGGGAGCAGGCGGCGCCGGCATCCGCGGCACCTCCAAGGCGTCGACCTTCTGCGTCGGCGCCGTCAATCTGGCGTCGCTCTTCAACAACGGGATCGCCTTTTGATCTATTACCTTCCCGTCCAGCTCGACCCGGTACCTCAACTCGCCGCTACCCCTAGCCTTCAGCTCGAACACCTCCTCCTCGACGACCTTCGAGGTACCCTCCACGTTTAAAAGGGTCAAGCCAGGCGACGGCTCGAAATATATAACTTTCCTCCCGCGCGGCAGCTTAAACTTGAGGATCCAGTCCGCGGCGACGCCTTCGGCCTTCCGGGCCTCTTGTTGTTTGGGAGGCGGGCAGTCCGACACCTCGGGCACATATCCTCTGTAGAACCTGGCGAACAGATCGGCCAGTTCGTCGAGGGTCTGGATAGGCTTCTTTCTGTTAAGGCACATAAGCCTGCCGAGAAAGTCGACGCGCTTGGCGTACTCGCTCTTGAACTTCTCCAAGTCCCACTTGGCGAGCTCCATAATCCTCTGCGTAGTCCTCGCCGTCTCTAGGCCCTTGGCCACGTACCGATCGCCCTCTCTGTCGTACTCGAACAAGACGTTGTACAGCCTTTTAGAGGGATCTATTATATCGAAGACGTACTGGGTCCTGCGCTGTATCCTCCCGCCTATCTTGAACCTACCTATATAGACCACGAGAGCCAGAGACGTCAGATAGGCCGGAGGTATGCCCATGTGGTCGAGCCTGTTAAACACGTCCTCCACGGTGTCTGCGTGTATGGTCGTGACGCCGCCATGGCCCGTCGCCACAGCTTGAAACCACGCGGCTGCGTCTACCTCGCCCTTCTGGTTCCTGGCCCCCCTTATCTCGTTAATCACGACGTAGTCCACGTTGGCGCGCAGAAGCAACGCGACGAGGTCCATCAAGCCGATGCCTCTCTTGTCGTCGGTGTAGTAGGCCTGCCAGTTCTTGTGGGGGATGCGGAACTCCGGAATATCCTCAGCAGTGCCTATGCGTTTGTCTGGAGGCGCGAGGCCCAGTATCGCGTTGGCGTAGCTGGTCTTCCCCGAGCCCATCTCCCCCGCTATCAATATCGGCATCTTGTACTCTACAGCGAGCCAGAGATACGCCAGGAGCTCGGGCGACACGGTGCCTCTCTCCAGGAGGCCCAACACAGTCCACGGCTTCTCGGGGAAGATACGCACCACGAAGGAGGAGCCCCTAGATATCTCCTCGCCGAACGTCGCCGTAAGACGCCCCACGCCTTGGAGAAAGGCGTTGTCGATCTTGGGGTTCGAGACGCTTATGGTCTTCCCCGTGAGGAAGACAAGGCGCTGGATCAATTTGTCCAGCTCCCCCTTGGAGAACTTCATGTTCGTCTCAAGCCTCCCATACTCGGTATGCACTACGTTGAGCGGCAGGTCGGGTCCCTTACATTCTACGTTCTCCAGCTTCTTATCGCGGAGGACGGGATCCAGCGGGCCGAAGCCCAAGAGCTCCCTCTCGGCAAGGGCGACCAAAGTGGCGTCCTTGATGCCCAACTTCGCCAGCCTCCCCCTCAGATATTTGGAGGCCTCCTCCCTCCTACTGAGATCGAGAAAGAGCCCAGGATCCTCCACCTCCTCCGAGATCTTGGCGAGAGCGGCCCCCAACTTCTTGAGCGACTTCTCGGGGACAGGCGGATCCTCGACCACATACATATAGGAGGCGCCCGTATCCACTATCTTGATAGTGGAGATCCCCACATTATAGGTGGACACCACAGGCCCAGAAACGCCGCCGCGCCACGTCTTAACAGAAACCTCACCACCGCCTTCCTCTTCCTCCTCGGAACCGCCGCCTTTGATGAGGCGCCCAAGGATGCGCATAATCTTTTTAATGGTAATTGGTTTTTATGCTTTTTTAAGACATCAATAGACCCCATATGTCGTGCCGCCTCGGGAGAAACTATATAAAGGAACAAAATATAGGAGATATGCGGGCAGTAGCCGGAATAAGCGGTGTGGTGGTGACAGTGTTGCTGACTGTTATAGGCATTGTCGCCGTCTTAATGTTCTGGGCCATGTTCTCCGGGTTCTTCAACCCACATCCTAAGATAATCATAGAAAGCGCCGAGGTGACTCAGCTTTCGCCGGGGCAGTACGACGTATCCATCACGGTTAGAGAGGTCGGGGGCGCCTCAACCCAGATAACGGGCGCAGTAATTTACGGTACTGGCAGTCAATCTAGTAGCCAACCACCTCAGCTACAATGTAATCCTCCTGGCCAATCTCAGAGTAGCTCGAGCAGCTCGGCCTCCTCTTCGTCTCAGAGCTTCAGTATACCTGTAGGAGCCGGCCAGGAAGTCACGTTCTATTGCACTTATAGCGGTAACCTTATCCCGGGCCAGACATATTACCTAGCCGTCTATTATACTTCCGGCTCTAGCAACGTCAGGTCCGATCTCTACCCCGTAACGGTACACTGATGGAAGAAATAGTACCCACGCTCCTTTTTTTCTTCTTGATAATCGGGCTTACGTACTTCGTCGCCTCCATAGTTTTCCCTCTTCTCAAATCGGCTAACTACATCCAGCCGTCCTGGCAACTGCTCAAGGTAGCCAACACCTACAACTTCAGGCAGTCCCTCTACGCCACGGAGATCTATGTCGAGGTGACCTCGCCGAACTGCCGCTGGTCCCAGCAGTACCCTGTATGGTACTTCACGCCGGACTACCCGGGTAATTTGGTCAAGATAGAGCCCGACCTCTCCGCCATATTTCAAAAAACCACCGCAGAGCCCGTCGGCGCGTATATATCGACCGGCGTCCTCTACGGAGTAAACTACATAACGCTGACCTTCACCGACATAACGAACTTGAAGCCCGGATATATTTACGGCTCCCCCGTAACTATCGAGACTGTGTCTATGGCGGAGACTACGCTGACGCCCCAGAACGGCGATTCCTGTACGGTCGAGGTGAAATATAACGGCGGCGTGATCTATCGAGGTAGCGCCGCGTTCGTGGAGATATACGTGAGGACTGCCGTAGTTAAGTGATATGGAGATCCCCTCGGTAGTCCTCCTCTACGTCCTCCTCGCCCTGGGAGGCATCGCGGCGGCCCTATATGTATTTACGGTATATAACGGCGCGGTTTTCCAGATAAACTACGAGGCGTGTAGGGAGGTCGAGACGCTTCTGCAAGTGCTGGCCCAGTCTGCGTGGGCCGAGCCGGGCAACTACACAGGCTACGTGGATTTCTACTACCCAATCGTGGTTAACCTCAGAGGAGACGTCGTGGTTATAACTGTGGGCACCGACACCAGGGAGCCGGCTCAATGCTCCTTCAACACAACTGAGCTAGGCCAGTGGGCCCGCCAGATATCGATTCTGCCGGGCACCGGCACCGAGATAGTGGCGTTGAAGAGAGTGGTCGGCTGGAAGCCGTGCGGGGAAGGCCTCGCCCTACCGGCGCCGAGGCTGATAAAGGCCCAGGTCGACAACGGCGAGTACGTATACTACGTCTCGACCTACTGCAAGGCGGGAGAAATGGTAGAGGACTCCACTATAGAGATATACCTAAAATAGTTTAAATATAGCTGTCTTATTTACTGCATGAATGTGGTGGAAGCCACCGTCCTCGTCATTGTTTTTATCGTAGCGATATACCTAACCGTTTCGAACTTCCTCTCCACCGTAGACGGGTACCTAGACGTGCTCAAGAGCAGATACGAGGTCTTGAAAGACGCCATGGCCGCAGGCCAGAAAGTCTACTTCATGCCGAGCCATTTCTACGTCGTTAATCTGCCGGGGGGCACCGTCCAGCTCACGCCGTACTACATGCTGTGCACGAATCTGGACGCCAAGCTCTACAGAGCCGAGGGGTTCCCGGCCCTCCTAATAAACGCCACGTACTTCGGCTACCCCAGGGGCTACTACTTCCTGGTGCCCTCTCCGTCGTACGTCATCCCGGCAAGCGCCTTGACGGCCGCAACCGGCCAGCTCCCCTGCCTCAGCCAGTCGCAGTTGGTCAATGAGCCGGCCAAGGCCTTCCTAGTCCTCCCCAACGGCACAGTCCTGGCGACTTTGGAGAGGCCATGAAGGGACAGGCGGCGTTGCTGGAGGCCGCCCTAATCGCCATAGCGTTGGTGCTGACGCTCGTCCTAAGCCAGTACCTCTTCAAGGTCCAGTACACCAGCGGGAACTACGCGTTGAGGCTAGACGCGCAGAGGATACTGATGAACTGGACGGAGAGCGGGGTGATATACGCCATAGCCTACGGCATAGGCGGCAGCGGCGATCCGCAGTACGCCCGCGCGGCGCTGGAGACGCTTATACCGCCCAACATAGGCTACAACCTCACCGTCATTTCGCTGACCGGCGGCAAGATATTCACCATAACGAGAGGCTTCAACCCCTCGACGGCCGACGGCGCCTCAATCGTGATACTCAGAGGCGACGGCAGAATAGTCGTCTTGATGTTGTCGACATGAGGGGGCAAGTAGCAATAGCGGTAGTGGCGACGATCCTCGCCATCACTCTGATTATGCTGATCACGTTGCCGAAACGGACCCTCGGGCCGGAGGTCGCCATCGAGGACTACGCCATACGCAAGCTGGAGGTGCAGCAGATGCTGAACAACGCCGTAGAGGAGTCCATACTCGCCACAGCACAGATGATAAGCAACCCTAGCATGGACGCCGATTCAATAAAGCAAGCCTTTACAGACACCTTCAATGCCATATTTACGGAGAAGGCAGGCGAGTACGCGTTGATCAGA
Source organism: Thermoproteus uzoniensis 768-20 (assembly GCF_000193375.1). Classification (GTDB taxonomy): domain Archaea; phylum Thermoproteota; class Thermoprotei; order Thermoproteales; family Thermoproteaceae; genus Thermoproteus; species Thermoproteus uzoniensis_A. Next base: position 809,183 of record NC_015315.1, on the reverse strand, counting down.
AACATAAGGTGCGATCTAGCCGAATTGAATGTAGATGTGACCGGGTCTAGTGTGGTGTACATAAAGAGCATATACGCCGCTGTTAAATGCGACGACGGGATAACCGCCTACACGTACTCGCAGGCAGACGTGTCCGTCGAGACGAAGAGCCTCGGCTTTTTCGGCGGAGTCAAGGCCACGGTCCAGCTGATCGCGGGCAACCGCCCCGTCAAGCTGATAACGTACGGAGCCGCCTTCCTGATCGAGAGCCAGTCTGCTGGAAGCCAGTCGACCGGGAGCGAATCGACCGGGAGCCAGTCGGCTGAGAGCCAGCCCACCGTGGTGATCTTCCCAGCACTCGGCGGCTTCAGCCCCGACCAAGCCATATGGTACTTCAACGTCACGGGGATACACGAGATAAAGATCGCCGTCCCGCCCGAATTCGCCCAACAGAGCACGTGCGAGCTCGTGATAGCCGTCGCATCGGTGGGGCAAGGAGCGGGCACCATAATAATGGCTCCCTGTAACGTCGGGCAATGAACGTCTCCTACGTCCTCCTAGTGGCGTTGCTGGTCGCCGTAACTCTGGCGATATACGGCACCTACCTCTACCTCATGAACAACATAAGATCCGTCTTCGCCGAAAACGTCGACATCGCTCTGAAATACCTACTGGCCACCCCCATAGGAGCCGAGAGGGAAGCCGTGCTCGTGTTGCCCCAAGGCTATCAGATGTACATATACAGCCCCACATCACCGCCCACGTGCGCCTCCGTCGCGCTCCCGCAGTGCAACGCCGCGACTTGTATAGCCATATTCACCCCGGCCGGCCTCCGCGTAGTGACGGCCGACGTATCCGTCGAGGTCGTTACGTCGGCAGGCGCGCAGAGCTGCACGTCGCTGACCCCCGGAGTCTACACAATAAAGGCATGGGCCGTCATGCCGAGCCCCGAAAAGGTGAGCGAGTGCACGCTGGGCTATCTTTTATTAGCAAGCGCCGAGTCCGCTCTACAATCCTCTAGTATATGTCAAGCACTTAGCCAAGTAGGCCTAGCTATTTCGCAACAGATATGCGGCACATTGGGAAATACGCCCTACGTGCTCTGGAAAACTTATTGTACAGAAAAAATAATATTAAAAATTTCTTAATTTAATGTATATTAATATATATAAATGGTTTATTTATTTCATTTACAATATTAGTATCACTATATATTATTGTATTGCCAACAGTCCCCAACACAAAGAGCTCTCTAGCCGGCGCCGAGTATGGCACAATGACGTAATAGGGATTCAGCGACTTGCTGTCGTTGACCACAAACACAGGGTACACCCGCAACGCGGTGAAGTATTCGTTGAAGCCTAAGAGGACAGGCAAAGTTATGTTTTTATAGAGATTTGGCTCGGGATTATCGGATGATATATTGTAATATATAAAGCCGGAAGGAACATTTACGCCGTAGCAAAGCCGTTGCGTCGGCGAGGGTATAGGCGTAGTCAAGGGATACATAGATAAGAAATATGTAGGTATATACATAGCATCAGTAATACTTTGATATAGATTTATTAAATATAATTTGGAATAACCTATAATAGACAAGCTACATAGTTGACCTTTTATGGAATCTGGAACTTGGTTTTCGGTTACCAGCCCATTGAATATACTATACTGACCAAACAACTGTTTTACTATCTCCATTGCTGTATCAGATAATTTATTATTAACATAGTCATCTATTTGCTCACAAATATAATTTCCTATATTATTTATAGAATTCTGTATGAAATTCGTAACTTGGTTTATTATATTTGAGGCAATCGTGTTGCTAACCAACGTGGCCAACTTACCGGGATCAATGGAGCATTTAAGTGAAGACGATTCGCCCGTCGGGCCTTCAGACGAAGACGATCCGCCCGTTAGGCCGCCTGTTGAGCTTTCCAAGCTCGACGATAATATTGGCGAAATCTGGCAGGATAAACTGTTCACAGCACTAGAACATATGCTATATAAAATATCGCCGGATGCAGAACTTTGTGATGAGCATGATTGCGGCTGATTGCTCAACGGCTGGCCTGCCGCTGTCTGCGAGGAACTCTGTGGCGTGCATAGACTGCTTATGATACTCCCTAATTTATCTAACGTCGTACCGTAGATATATACTCTTCCAAGCGACCAGAAATCGAAGGTAAGATTGTAATTAAAATAGTTTATATTAGACTTATCATCATTATATTTGCTGCCGATAACATATGGAGGCACCGAAACAATATAGATACTTAATTTACCTTCTTGATTACTATTAATAGAAAGGGAATTGAATTTTATTTCACCCTTATTTATATATCTAGATATTGTATCATTTATAATTTTTTGAATATCGCTAGTATAACTTAATCCTTCTAGTTCATTAGCTACACTCTTTTTAAAACTGTCTATAAAGCTCTGCAATAGACTGGTAGCGTCGTAAGTGATCGTAATATTGTATATTCCCGGAACCGCAGGAACTGCGAAGTAATACCTTTCGGGTGGATTATTCTGTAGATTATCCTCTGGTAGATTAATCTCGCGGACTATTGGGATCATATCAATTATCCCTTTACTACCTGGCACAAACATATCGGCCACCGCACTCAAGAATCCCTTAACGCCGGCGAAAAGCGCCTCGCCTAAAGACGGGCTACTCACAAAAGATGCCGAAAGCGGCTCGTACTGGGCTCTACATGTCGCACTATCTGTAACATTGAAGACAGGTATGCTTATTGACTTACCTATTGATTCATCTGGAGTCCATAGTTTAGAGACTTTTATGTTGCCGCTAATCGTTATCTCGTTACTTAAAGCGCCCACAATTCCGTTTGCCAATATCAGCACCACATTAGCGCCAGGCAATGTGGCAAAAAACTCAGTTACAGATTCTTTTACAGATTCTTTAAAGAATTTATCGACATATTTAGAAATACAACTAGAAGCAGTACCACTAATATATGAAGCAATAGTGTTATCAACATTAATATTTAAATCGGTAGAAAGCATATTATTAAGTTCATTCGCAACATCATTAGATAACTTAGAAGAAATTGTTTTACTAAAGGTTTGACTTAGAGAATTTTGCAGAGGAGAAGTATTTAATTGATTATCCAAGTTACTGTATATATGTTCAAATTGAGAAAGAATTATATTTTGGATATAATTTTTGATATAATTTGGTAAATTTTGATTTAAGGAATTTATACAATCATCAATTGAGTTTCCAGAAGCAGTTAATTGACTAGATTCATCTGACTGGACATTGTGGATTAGCTTATAAAGAATATACGATTTATAGAGATTTTCATAATAATTTTTAAGATTATAATTTATGTCATTGATTATATTTGGAATAATCTTTGGATCGACTGTAGCAAAAACTGAATCGATAAATTTATCATTAGCAAGAATCACATTATTAGAAAGTGAAGTTATTATATCATCAAGATAATAACCATCGATTTGGTCAAAATTATCAATTTCAAAGCTGGTCACTGTACACTGATATTGTCCTGTGTATTTTACATTAATATAAACATAGATATATGGATTATTTTGTTGATTATTTATGTCAATATTATTTTGTTGATTATTTATGTCAATACCATACTTAAGAGTGTAATAACCATCAATGTTGTTTTTACTTTCTACATAAAGATTAATATTTTTTAATTCATTTTGTAATTCATATTTTAAAGTATCTTGATATGTTTTATACCAATTATTTAATTTTTTATGTAAATATTCAAGGATTGTTAAGGTATACGGCGCAGCGGCAGCCCCTGGTTTACTCTGTGCTAGCGTGTTTAATACATCGCTAAATATATCAAATAGACCTTGTGTATGTACAAGTATTATGAATATTAATTTTATTTTAAATGCTTCATATGGGTAAAATATATTTCTAAAACTTTTTAATTGATTCAGATCATATGCTATTTTATTATTATCCCATTGTTGATTCGCTAAATCATTAACTAATGTTGATATAAGACTATCTAATACTTTTTCGTCATCAGGGCTGTACGGTATTGCTATTGCTATGACATTTATCAAGCCATTGTCAAATGTCTGTTGGTCTATGCTCGGTAGCACGAACATCAACCAATACTCTGCGTTGCGGCCGAGGACGAAGTTGTATGACGTAGTGTCTATCCAGTTCTCTATTGTGCCGGGTAGCTCTATGACTTGGACCACTGGCTGGCTTGTGGATTGGGCGGCCGATATACGCGTTGCGGCGAGTAGCAGTAATAGAACTATAACCGCCACTTTTATAGTATTAGACATAGTGATTCGCTAGAGCGCAATTTTTTAATTTTGCTCTATGACAGACGACGCAGGCTCAGCTACATTCAATTCTTATGTTGACGACACCGGCTAGGTTCACCACGGCGCCTTGCGCCAGCCTCAGGGGCTCCGCCACCTTTTTGCCCTCGACGTATACCCCGCCTTTGCTGCCGGCGTCTTTGATATATATCCCGTCTTCTCCTCTATAGATCGCCAGGTGGGCCCTCTCGCCGACGCGGCGCGATATGTAGGGGACCTTCTCCGGCGGTATTATCTGTTGGAGGTCCTCGCGGCCGAGTAGGGCCGGGATCGGCACCTCCATGCTCTTCCCAGTCTCTATACAGGTCAAGACGCATTTCCCCGCTTGTTGCGGGGCGGGCGTCTGGGGGGCCGGCTTCTCTGCGGTGGCCTCGAGCTGTTGCTCCTCGACGGGCAGTGTGAGGGTCACTGTGGCCTCCCAGAAGGCCTCCTTGCCCTCGCCCGACGGCGCGGCCTCGAGGAGCCTCTGCGCCTTCCTCCTCAAGGGCTCGGGCGCCGTGGGGGTCTCCGAGACGGCCCTAAGCACCTCCACGCTCACGACGCCGCCTTCCGCCAGCTTCTCCAGCTCTTGGGCCATGGATAGGGTCAGCGTGGCGGTCCTGTCGGGGGTCAGCTTGTCGCTCGTCACCACGTCGCGGTAGGTGCCGGCGTCTGTCGTGACTGAGACCTCGACGCGGTAGTCGGGCGAGGTGGTCTTGAATCTGAAGACCGCGCTGATCACGTCGCCGGCCGCCACGTCCTCCAGCTCCACCTCCTTGGATACCGGTAGCCGCGACACGACGGCGCCTATCTTCCTCACGTCGACGAGCTCGGCCCCCGAAGGCTCCACCGCTATCTTGGGCCTCCTCGCCACGACGGTCTTCGCCCTCCTGAGCTCGTTGGCAAGCACTTGCGATATGTCGCGTATCTGCGATATGTGGTACCAGGCGCCGCCCGAGCTGTTGGCTAGGGCGTAGAGTATCTTCTCGTTGTAGTCGTCGCCGATGCCTATAGCCGATATGGTTATGCCGTACCTCGCCGCGGCCTTGCCGAGGTGCTCGTACCACCTCTCCTCGGTGTAGTAGGGCCAGGGCTCCCCGTCGGTTATCACCACTATCCTCTTGGGGATGTTCTCGGGGACGGCCCTCCTCGGCATGAGCGGGAGGCCCCGCTTGATCCCCCTCAAGTCGTCTATGACTTGGAGGAGGGCTTGGTAGAGCAGGGTGTAGGTCCCCGGCTTTATCTTCTCTATCTTGCCCAACATCTTCCTGGCCTTCTCGACTGGGGTTGGCGGGACCAAGGCCTTGACCTTCTCGTCGAAGACGTAGACGGCGACTATGTCCTCCGGCGCCATGCTCTCGACGAGCCCCTTCGCGGCCTCTATGGCGTGCGCCAGCTTGTCGAAGTCGGCCATAGACTTCGACTTGTCTATCAATATGGCGAAGGCGGTGTTGGTCTCGGGCGCAGGCCCCCGGCCCCTTGCGCTCAGCCTGACCTCGACATCTAAATAGCCGTCGGGGGTATTGTTGGCGTATAGGTCGACCTCTAAATCTCCTAAACGGACCATGATTTATAAATAGGACTATTAATTAATTTGTGGCCGCCGCACCAAACGCCGGGCCCCCCTCGCCGCCTCAGTGGGGCGTCTCGATAGTGGATGCCGCCGGCAGAGAGCGGCTCCGCTTCCTCCCGGGGGAGGACATCTACCTGCAGGTAGGCGGCGCCGGGAAGATCTCGGTCAGAATAGTGGACCTATCCACGGGCGTGTTGGTATCGGAGAAGTCGCTCGAGGCGGGGGAGGCGGGCAAGTATCTCCTCTGGAGGACCTCGCCTCTGACGACCCCCGGCAACTACAGAGTGTATGTAGACCACGCAGGTACCCCTTACGTCTTCACGCTCGTCATAGGGCCTGCCTCCAGGCGGGTTTTCCCCCTGCCGTACGCCGTCGCGGCCGCCGCCGCGACAGTTGCAGTAGCAAGCGCGTTGTTGTTGGCGCCTCCCTACTCGGCGATTTCTGCGTCGGGCGCGGCCGCCGTAGCCGCAATCGCGCTGTATCTGGCGCTACGCGGCAAGCCGGAGGCCCTGCCGCCTGCTCCTCCGGTCTACTACCTCTACCTCCCGGCCGGCGTGAGGATTAAGGTGGACAAGCCGTATATGGTGTACGGCCGGGACTTCTTCGCGCGGCTCGGCGTCCCCTCTGACTTGTTGAGGTACATAAGCAGGTCGCACTTCGCCATATCTTACGTCGGCGGGCGCTACTACATAGAGGATCTCGGCTCTAAAAACGGCACGTTCCTCAACGGGCGCCCCATAAAGGGCCTCGGCGCCCAAGTCCTCAACCCCGGCGACATAATCACCGTCGCCCAGATCCTCAGCATAAAGTTCGTAACAGGCAAGTTTAAGTAGGGCCACTGTCTTTCTTCATATCCCTCTCGATTCTCGTCTTTATTATATAATTTAACTAAACTAACAATAAATCAAACTCTATACTAAAAGAATTAGTTAGATTTATGATTTTTCTTAGATTACATCATTCTAACACATTATGGCAATCTACCAAACGTAGTAAGAAGGTTTTTAAGCGCTATCTATAGTCCTTGTATGATCAGGACCATATCTATACTGATACTAGTCTTTTCGTCGTTGGCTATTTTTATCTTCGCACAAGTTCCATGGGTTGGATTTATTGTTATGCCTGGTCAATCGTACGGTATATGTTTGGGAGATCGATACGGTTACATTGTAGGTTATGAATGGATCGCAAACACCACCGATATGGAATGGAGTATTTTCTCATTTCTTAAAGTAAACGGAAGCGGCGGGGCTAGTATTGGTATGCGTCTATCTTCCTTCAAAAATGCTAATACTTTATCTAGTTGCATCGTTGTTAACGGTAAGCTGTACGCAGTGGGCGAGGCCGGTGGATACTGGGGATTTCTAATTAGTACTCCGATATATCCATTTGCACCAACCGGTAAAGTTAGTTATATAAAGGGTCGAGCTTATTTTGTGACATCTGATTATGAATATATTTACGTAGTTGGTTCAGAAATTTTTGGGAATTATTCATATTGGCATATTGAGAAGAGAGATCTCAATCTGGATCTTATTGCTGAGTATACTTCACCAAATATGATTGGCATACCGCAGTACGTCGGCATTGACCCAGTCACTGGCCAGCTTTGGGTCGTTGGGGATACAATTTCAGGTGGCAACGCGACGTGGGCTATATTGGTCTTGAATAGGAATCTGACCAAGCCAACGGTATTGAAGCCGGGCCTACCGGGAAGAGCCCTCGGAGTCGCATTCGACGACGCGGGCGACGCCTACGTATACGGCAGAGGGGGCATAGTAAAGTACAGCCCGAACGGCACAGAACTGGCCAGCTTCACCGGAAACTTTACTATAGTAGGAGTAGTATATGCAGGTAACCTATTATATGTAGTTACTGCTGACTATAAACTATTGATACTAGATTTAAATTTAAATAAGATAAATGTTATTGACTTAGAGCCATTAATATTAAACAATATTCAGAATGAATATTATGGTCTTAAAATAATAAATGGATTCGGCAAAATTATTACTACTGCCTCTGATGGGCTTAATATATATGCGATCGGAACCGCTATGCCCGGGCCCGATGTTCACTGGGCACCTGCTGTTAATGTAACCGGAGTTATTTATTTCTCGATTTCTATTCCTCTGCCTGCCGTTCCGGTTTCTGTCAGCGTGGTCGATGGTTTTGGCTCTGTTGAGGATTGGCACATAGACGTGGTGTATCCGAGCACCAATGTGCTTGTGGCCAGTGGCGACGGTGTGGCGAAAGCTAAGTTGCTCCAGGGAACGAGGTATATAGCGAGGATCTACGGGCCGGGCTTCTTTTACAGCACTACGTTTGTTGTTAACGGTAGCGAGATTGTGGTGCGGGTACCGACCGGCCGGCTATCGGCGAGAGTGGTGGATAGCTTCGGGAGAGTGGTGGATAGCTGGCCTGTCGAGATCGTCGGGGTGGCTTCTGGCAACGGAACTGTAGGGCCTCTAGAGGTTTTGGCCGGCAACTACGTGGTTGCGGCAAAGGCTTTCGGGAAGAAGTTCGAAAAGGCCGTCGTTGTCGAGGCAGGCGAGGTCGTTAACGCCGTCGTCCAGATACCCACGGCAAATCTCAGCATAGTGGTTGTGAACAGCTCAGGCCGGCAGATACAGCCCAGCGAGGTTCTGCTAGAGGGTCCAATCTCCATGAGCTTCCAGAAGCCGCCTGCCGGGCTGGAGCTACTCGCCGGAAACTACACCGTGGAGATCTTAACGGAGGGGAAAAACATAACCGAACAGATAGAGCTAAAGCCAGGGGAAGTGAAAACCGTAAAGATAGTTGTCCCAACAGGGATCGAGTCATCGACCACGAGTGCGGTGCCTACGGGTACCGCCGCTACAGTCACCACCACGGCAGTCTTGACGGTTACTTCTGTCGTTGCTTCTTCGCCTTCTGTATCCACTGTTACTGTTTCTTCTGTGGTTACTAGGACTATTATCGCTTCGTCGTCTTCTACTTTGCTGTCTGGTGAAGCTCCTTTGTTTGTGATTGCCGTCGCGGCTTCTGTAGCCGTCCTCGCCGCTGTGTTAGCTGTCAGAAAACGTAGAAAAGTAATAAGACTAGAGCCGCTAGAAGGAGAAGAGACAAGAACATGGGGGACGCAGAAGAGAGAAGAAGAGGGCAGAGATTAATAGGGGCTGGAGGGGCGATGGGGCGCGTTAGGCCCGCCAGACCGCGATGTAGTAGGGCGAGTACCTCGTGTACCTCTTCTCTTTCTTGAAGCCGGCGGCCTCCAGCAGAGACTCCACGTCCTTCCAGCGGAATACGTGCTTGGCGCCGAAGGAGACCACTATGGCGAGGAGGCCCGGCGTCGACTCGACCACCTGCTGGCCTACGAGGACCGCGGCGCCGGGCTTCAAGGCCTTCTTGAGGCAGGAGAGCTCCGTGAGGGGGTCGGACATCCAGTACAGCGTGTGGAAGATCAACGCGGCGTCGAACTGGCCGGCGAACTTCCTCGCCGTCTCGGCGGCGTGGGGGTCGCAGATGGTGGGCGTCTGAACCACGCATATCCTCTCGCCGCACGTATTGGGGGAGGCGCCGAGAAGGGCCGCAGCGGCCTCCACGTCGTCGGGCTCGGGGTCGTAGGCGAAGTACTTGTCGGGCGAGTGGCGCCTCAACACGGCGTAGGCCATCTGCCCCTCCTTGCAGTGGGGCTCCACTATCTTGCCGAACTTCTCGACCTTGACGACGTCTGGGAAGGTGTCCCTCATTATGTTGTACCAACCCTGGGCCAGCATGGAGGAGTAGAGGACCCTCAGCCTCTCGCGGTCGACGATCCCCCGGGCCACGCTCGCGGCTCCAAGCGCGTCGAATGCCTCGTGCAGCTCTACGAACTCCGCCGCGTAGGGGTTGACCGGCCTCTCCGGCCTCTCCACCTTCTTGACTATCTCGCCCTCGTCGTCGACGACGCCCCGGGCCCTCAACGCCATGTAGAGGGCCTTGCCGAAGATGCCTCCGCCAGCGTCTACGCCGAGCTCACGCCTCAGCTCGTCCCACCACTTGACGGCGTACCAGAGGCTCCAGGCCAGCGCCTTCCTCACCTCGTCTATCCCGCCGTTCGCCTTTATGAAGCGGCCGTAGTGCCTAAGGGCGTTGAGGTCGTCTAGGGAGAAGCTCATGGCGCTCCCAGCCTCCGCCTGCGAGCCGGCGCCATGTCAAGTGCAGACGAGTATCCCGGCCTCCCTCAGCCTCCTGAGGAGCGGCTGGAGCTCCGGCGGGATCGAGCCGGCCCTCAAGGCGTCGAGCACGGCGTTTTGGAGAGCCGGCGGCACTAAGGACGAGAAGGCGTCGAAGTCGTTGACCTCGCAGTTGGCGACGGGTTGTGCCGTTGCGGCCTCCTTCCTTACCCTTTCCTGAAAGGACATGCAACTTCGCGCATACATGTTTAAAAAAACTTACGCAATGGAGGCCTATCTGCGTAGCTCGAGGACTCGGCGCGTTTATATGCGGAATTCCCAGGTCTCAGACCCACCTCCCTCATCATGGCCTCTATCTCCTTCCAAGTGTGGAAGAGCTTGCGGGCGCCTACTGCGGCAATCAGAGCCACGGCCCGCACGCTACGCCATCTACATATTCGTTGACGGCCACGTACTTGGCCCTCTCGGCGGTAGCCTTCAACAGATGTAGCGGGTCGTCGACTCAGTAGAGAACCGACTGGACAATGGCAAAGTCCGCCCTCTCGTTACACGGCCACAGCTCCCCAGAAACACGTTGAAGCCGGCCGCCGACGAGGCCTCGGCCACGGCGGGGTCGACTTATTGGGCAACTATCTGGGCAGCGAGCCCCCGCTCTTTAAAGTCTCCATGATGTCTAGGAGCTCCGCCAAGCCCGCGCCGACCGACAGAATTGTCTCGGCGTCTCCTCTAATAAGAGGCGCCAGGAGCGGGCATGGAGCGGCTGTCGTACTGCCAATAGGGCGGCGTATTGAGGAACGGGGCATATTCTACCCTCCTCTCGGCATCCGGTATAGGCCCGGCTACTCCTTGACACACGTCATCCAGCGCCTACATCACGAGCTTCTCCCAGTCCTGGAGCGAACAGGACAGGGGGTCGCCGGCGGCGCGTCCGGCGTACGGGCACACCGCGTCTAGGATCCGGCGAGTTGATTCCTCAACACCCCACAGCAACTGCCGGCGGCCTCGCACGTGAGCTCGCGCGGCGCTCGTCCCAAACTCGCCGGAGATCCGTAGCCCCCGCGGCGCGGTGGAGGTCGGCGGCGCCGCGTATTTCGGCCGATTAAGGCACGGCGCAGGCGTCGAGTTGAAGAGGCCGGGCTTGTTAGGGGCTTGCTGCCAGCAACACTACGCCGAGGCCTCAACTTTCCGGTTGCCGGATTTGCGGCGCGTAAGGCCCCGTACGTCAGCCGCTTCGGGGAGCCTAGATGCGGGCGCCTTGAGGTCGCCGGGAAGGAACGGCGTCAGGCTGGGGTCAGCCGGAGACGCCTCAGCGTAGCCGTCAGCCCGCCTTCCATCCACTCTATTTATTCATCATTATATTAAATTATAATAATTCTATATTTAAATTAATTTGGGAAAAATTTTTAATTATTATGAAATTTGCCTTTATGTCTTCGGAATTCCTGGAGGTGTACAGGAAGTCGTTGGAGGATCCAGTGGGGTTCTGGGAGGAGCAGGCGGGGAGGCTGTACTGGAAGGAGCGGTGGGTCAAGACGTACGACGACTCCAACCCGCCGTTCTATAAGTGGTTCGTCGGCGGGAGGACGAACATATCCTACAACGCCCTCGACAGACACGTGATGTCTGGCAGGGGCAATAAGGCGGCGCTGATATGGGCCTCGGCGTCCGGCGAGTATAGGGTGCTCCGCTACTGGGATCTCTACAGGGAGGTGAACAGGCTGGCTGCCCTCTTGAGGGGCCTCGGCGTGGGGAGGGGCGATAGGGTCGCCATATATATGCCCATGGTGCCGGAGGCCATGATAGCCATGTTGGCCGTAAACAGGATAGGCGCGGTCCACACAGTCGTCTTCTCGGGCTTCGGCGCCCAGGCGCTGGCCGACAGAATATCGGACGCCAAGGCCTCTCTGGTGATCACGGCCGACGGCATGACGAGGAGGGGGAGGGCGATCCCCCTAAAGCCGGTGGTGGACGAGGCGCTAGGGATAGCCGGGGCCGACGCGGCCGTCTTGGTCTACAGAAGGCTGGGGATGGACGTGGCCATGAGGGAGGGGAGAGATCTCTGGTGGCACGAGGCGCTGAGGCGTATACCCCCCGGCGCGTACGCTGAGCCTGAATGGGTCGGCGGGGACGCCCCCCTCTTCATCCTCTACACCTCGGGCACCACGGGGAAGCCCAAGGGGATACTGCACCTCCACGGCTCCTACATGGTCTGGATATGGTACGCCTTCAACCACCTCGTGGGGGCCGAGAGGGAGTTCAGAGACGACATAGTCTTCTTCTCCACGGCCGATGTAGGCTGGATATCGGGCCACCACTACGGGGTCCACGGCCCGCTCTTGAACGGGCTGACTGTGCTCTGGTACGAGGACGCGCCGGACTACCCCCACCCCGGCATATGGTGGGAGCTGGCCGAGACCTACGGCGTGACCCACATGCTCTTCTCGCCGACCGCCGTAAGGCTCTTGATGAAGTACGGGGACGAGTGGCCCAGGAGGTACGACCTAAGCCGCTTGATGGCCCTATACCCCACCGGCGAGGTCCTCAACGAGGAGGCCTACAAGTGGCTGAGGGACGTAGTCTGCGGGGGGAGGCCCAGCTGCCAGATAGCCGATATTTGGGGCCAGACAGAGACAGCTTGCTTCGTCACGGCGCCGGGCTCCATGAACCTAGGGGGGTTCAGGTACAAGTACGGGTCTGTGGGGCTGCCCTACCCCACTTTGAGGATAGAGATACTGGACGACGAGGGGAGGCCCCTCCCGCCTGGGCAGAAGGGGCACGTGGTCGCGAAGCCGCCGTTGCCCCCCGCCTTCCTCCACAGCCTCTGGGGCGACCCCGACAGGTACGTCCGCTCCTACTGGTCGAGGTTCCCCGGCTACTACCACACGGGCGACGTGGGCTATATAGACGAGGAGGGGCACCTCCACATATTGGGCCGCTCCGACGACGTCATTAAGGTGGCGGGCCACAGGCTCTCGACGAGGGAGGTCGAGGACCTCTTGACGTCGCATCCCGCCGTGGCGGAGGCCGCCGTCGTAGGCGTCCCCGACCCCGTCCGCGGCGAGGTATTGGGCGTTTTCGTAGTGCCCAAGGACGGGGCCAAGATAACCGAGGAGGAGGTCGCGGCCCACCTCAAGAGGGCTTTAGGCCCCGTGGCGGTCGTGGGGAAGATAGCCATATTGGGCAGACTGCCCAAGACGAGGACGGGCAAGGTGATGAGGAGGGTTCTGAGAGCCATGGCGGCCGGACAGCCGCTGGGCGACCTCAGCACGATAGAGGACGAGGAGAGCGTGGAGGAGCTCAAGAAAGCTATATCGGGCGGAGGCCGTACCCCAGCGCTTTCCTGACAGCCTCTCTGTGGAGCGGCGTCTGCCACGCGACGTACTTCCCCACGCCCAGCTCGGGATCTCTCTCCGGCGGAGGCGCGTCGACCCAGAATCTGGGATCTCTGTCGTGTAGGTTGTGGACCACCAGATTCCTCTCGACGAGTATGTCGAGGAGCCCCTCAGGCGCCTCGACCGTCCAGAGCACGTCGGGGTCCTCGACAGCCTTCTCAAGCCAACCCCTCCACCTAAACAAATCCGGGGAGTTCAACTCCTTCCCCCTCATAAACATCTCGACAACCTTATCCACGTCCCACCCCGCCTCGTACAGCTGGCCTAGCAATCTGGGATTTCCTCCCGTCAGCCTCCAGACATCCTCGAATGGGGGCTTGTCCCCCGGTATTTGGTCGTATAGTTGCTTGAAGCCATCCCTCGACATGTTCCACATGGGGTATTGGTCGGCCCACATATGCCTCCCGATCTCCCTCCTGGCGACGCCCTCGCCAGCCGCAACGACGGCGACGACCGCGTCGTAGCTCCTAGGCGGATACTCAATCACGCCGAGCATGCCCTTGACGTAGATAGCGGCCTTGTCTAGGCCGATGGCTTGGAATATGTCGTCCGCCAGCAACGCCACCCTCCTCCTGCCGGCCTTTATGAGCTCCCTCGCCAGATCTATAAGGGCCCAGGCCGCCCTGCCCCAAGCCTCCGCCGTCGCCTCCCTAAGGATCTCTACGAGGCGGCTCCTTACGTCCGACACGCCCACCTCAGCCAAGAACTCCCTCTGGAGGGGATTTACGTATAGGACGTCGAAGCCCAGCTCCCTAAGGAGCTCCGCCGACTGCCTAAGCCAAGCAGACTTCCCACAGCCCTCCGGCCCGAAAACCAGCTTCACGAGGCGCGTGCCCCTCTCAGCCCACTCCTCCACGCGCCTCAGCGCAGCCTCGCGGTCTGCGAACACGACTGCGAGGCCCCTGGCGAGATCCAGCCTAATCCGCCCCACGCCGAGCTCTGCGCCTCTATATTTATGCCTGTTGATTGCGCCCTGCCGTCCTCCGCGATGCGGCCCTTGCCGGCTCGCGACTGCGCCGGACGCCCGCCGCTACGCCGCAACTCGGCGGCAGGCCTAGAGAGCGCGCCTGGCGGTGTAGAGGCGCGCGGCCTTCAACTTCGCTATGGGCGGCGGGGCCCTCTTGTGGGCGTTTTCCTGGACCTTCCTCAGTATGGCCGAGACTTTGGACCTGCCCACGCCGGTCTCCCTAGGTATGTCCTCCTTGGGGATGCCGATCTCGAAGGCGTAGAGGACCAGGTCTATCTCTCCGTACTTCATGCCGAGCTCCCCCTCGGCCGTCTGCCCGGCCCAGAGACGGGGGCTCGAGGGCTTCAACGCGATCCCTTCGGGGAGCCCGAGGAATCTGGCCATCTCCCTCACCTGCGTCTTGTATAGATCCCCTATGGGGAGTATGTCGACGCCGCCGTCGCCGTACTTAGTGAAGTAGCCCAACATCAACTCGCTCTTGTCGCCGGTGCCGACCACGAGCAGGTTGTGCCTGTTGGCGTAGTAGTAGAGTATGGACATCCTTATCCTGGCCATCAGATTGCCGCGGGCCACCACGTCGTTCTCCTCATAGAACGGGAGGGCGGCGTAGGGGGCCAGGAACTGGTCTATAGACACCACGTAGTGCTTGACGCCGAAGGCCTTCGCGACGGCGACCGCGTCCTCCACGTCCTGCCTCGGCGTGAACCCGCTGGGGAGCACAAGCGCGGTCACCCTCTTAGGCCCCAGCGCAGTTGCGGCCAGAGCCAGAGTAGTGCAGGAGTCGACGCCGCCGCTGACCCCCACGACTGCTCCCTTAGCCCTAGACTGGGAGAAATAGTCCGAGAGAAAGCCGACGATCTCGTCTCTGGCTCTGCTGTAGTCGACGGCCCCCACGACGTCGGCCAGAGTGATCATGAGAAAAGGAGGGGGTTTATTTGCTTAGCTTCTCTCCGTTCCTGATCCGCCAGGCCTCGAGGACCGGCAACACGAAGATGCGGCCGTCGCCGAGCCGGCCGGTCCGTGCAGACGACATGATAACGCCTATCAGCTTCTCCACTTCCTCGTCCTCGGCGACGACCTCGACGACTATCCTCGGGAGGAGGGCCTCGTACCTCCTCCCCCTTATCTTCACGACGCCGCTCTCCCCGCCCATGCCGCCGACGTCCCTATACACCGTGGCGCCTGTGAAGCCGGCGGCGACCAAGGCCTCCAAGACGTCGTTGACCTTATCCTCCCTTATGACGGCCCTCACCAGCTTCATGGCCTCAAGACGCCGTGGTCCACCGCGTCTAGGCCAACCAGCTCCTCCTCGGCAGAGGCGCGGAAGCCCAGCTTCACTAATACCCAGAAGGCGGCCGCGGTGGTGGCCACCACGAAGCCTAGGGCGATTGCCATGCCGAGTAGCTGGACGGCGATCCAGAGCGGCGGGCCGCCGTATATGAGGCCGGCCAGCCCTCCGACGCTCGGAGACGAGAGCACCGGCACCAGGGCGCTGCCTATCACGCCGTTGAAGCCGTGCGCCGGCAGGCCGCCCACAGGGTCGTCGATGGGTATGTACCGCTCCACGAGCTTAGTACCGTAGTACGTGACGAGGCCGGCCAAGACGCCGACGAGCACGGCCGCCCACGGCTCTATGAAGCCGGCGAGCGGGGTAATCATCACGAGACCGCCTATCACGCCGCCAATCGCCGCGACGGGGCCCCAGAGGCCCTCCTCCCTCCTCGCCAGCAGGAGCGAGACCAAGCCGGCGAGAGAGCCTGCGGTGGCCGTGTTGGCTATCGCGTAGCCGGTCTGCTCAGACACGGATATTGTGGAGCCTCCGTTGAAGCCGAACCAGCCGAAGAAGAGCAGTGCGGTCCCCACTATGGCGTAGGGCAACTCGGCCCTCCTGTACTCCACAGCCTCCTTATAGGCCATGGCGTGGTCCTCCCCGTTGGCGCGGGCCCTCTTGGCCATCGAGAGGCCCAACAACCACGTGGCGACGGCGCCGGCGAGGCCGGCGTAGGCGTGCACCACTGTCCCGCCCGCGAAGTCCCTCACGCCGTATCCCGGCAGGCCGAGGTACTGGCCTAGGTTGTAGAGGAAGCCGTTGCCCCATATCCAGGAGGCCACGAGAGGCCACTGGACCGCCGAGAAGAAGACCGCGAACGCCAGCCAGCCGCCGAACTTGAGCCGCTCGGGAGCGCCCGCGAATATCAAGGCGAGCGTCACGGCGCCGAAGGCCCCTAGGAAGAAGGCGTAGACGTACTCGGGGACCCCCACGCCTTGTCCGGTGGGGAAGTAGCCGTCCTGCAACGCGCCGGAGAAGTAGTACGGGAAGACGAGGAACCAAATCGGGAAGAACACCATGAAGGCCAACATGCCCTTCATCATGGCGTTGATCACGTTAGAGCGCCTCACCAGACCCGCCTCGAGAAAGCCTATGGCGGGTATCATTAAGAACACCAATATCCCGCCCACCGCGGTCCAGATCGTCGAGGCCAGATCGACTTGCATGACGACGGGATCTGCGGATTCTAAATAAATCGCAGAGACAATAAACATAAGGCCCTCCGTCATGTACGAATATATACTATATAATACCGTTCAGCTACGGCAAAAATCCGGAAAATGTCGATATATTATGTAACTTGTCCCTATATCTCTGGTTGTTTAAGTATAGGCTAGTTAACCTTGTTAAGTAAATTCTTATACAGACAATCTATATATATTCGGCGAAGTCTATAGAGAGGTCAACAGCTGTGGGCCGTGCCCACGGCGCCTGTCGGGGTCTTGACGGCAGTCACCCGCCTCTCGGATATGTGGGCCACGGCGTCTAGGTAGTTCGCAATTCCCCAGTCCCGCGTCAGCGACACCATAACAGGCACGCCCGAGGCCTTGACGAGCCTTATGAGGTTGAGGAGGACCGTGTTGAACACCTTCTCCTCGAAGAAGCGGGCGAGGAGGTCGACGCCGTCTATGAACACCGCGTCGGCCTTCAGCTTCACCGCGAGGATGTAGAGCTGGAGGAGGAGGGACTCCGCGTCTAGCGGCGCATTTATGGACTCCACGTCGTATCTAAGCCGTAGGAGGTCGGCGTCGCCGAGGAAGCTGAGGTAGTACGCCCTCTTCCCCGCCTTCTTTAAATTCTCGGCCGCCTTCAGCATCACCGTCGATTTGCCCGAGCCCGTGGGCCCTATCAACGCGGAGACGGCGCCGCCTACCAGCCCGCCGAGGGTCTCGTCGAGACACGGCACGCCTGTCTTCAACACGCCGCCGGGGGCCGCCGCCGTCACGGCCCTTATGGGCACGAAGCCGAGGCCTTCTGCTATGGCGAAGGGCACCGCGTAGCCGGCCTTGCCGCCCCTAACCTTCCTGACGACCATCTCCCTGACCGTTCCGTAGGGGAAGACCTCGTACCTAAGCTCCACCACATTGTCGGCGATGTAGGTCAGCCGCTCCGCCACCTGCCTCTCGGCGGTTACTATCACGTCCACGCCGACCGTCTTGCTCAGCTTGTAGAGCATGTTGTGCATAGCCTTAGCCCCCACCTCGGGATCGCGGTAGATAAGCTCGCTCACGGAATCCACGACGAGGAGCTCCGGCTTGGCCGCCACGACAGTCTCCATGAGGGAGTTAAGCAGAGCCTCCACGTCGTCCACGAGGGGAGCCTCCCAGTAGGCCAGCCTATCGCCGAAGTCGTAGCCCAGCCTCGACATGTTCGACCTAAACGTCGCCTCGTCCTCGAAGACGGAGACCCACAAGGTCTTGGAGTAATTGCCGTAGGCGTACCAGGCGGCGAACGTGGTCTTGCCGGCCCCTGCGGGGCCGTAGACCAACGTGACCCCTCTAAGCTTTAACTCGTCCATAGCTCCCTCGTCGTTAGGTATTTTCTCAGCGTTTCTGGGTCTATTGTGCATCCGTTGTTGTTTAGCCATTTGTGGAGCATTGTCAGTATTAGCTCTGCGTTGTGTCTGCCCACTAGCGACGTCAATACGTCGTATGTCTTCCAAGGCTCTTCCACAAGAACCTTATCAAAGGGATAGCCCAAAGCCGCAAGAGACTTAAAATGAAGAAGACCCCTAAGAGAAAAATCCAAAGAACCATAAAAACGCGCCAACAAAGACCGAGTAAGGCACATGAGATATGGACCGCATTGCAATAAAAACTTTACGTAAGATATTATATTCTAATTCGAAGAGAACTTAAGAAAGAAATAATAATATTATAACTATAATCTAATATTTAAATAAAATTATTTATAATTATTATGTAGAATTGAAAGAATGTTTCGATGGAGAGATGTTGATAATTCTATATATTTTTTATTGACGAATCGAATATTATATAGAACACAAGGCCTATCAGCGGGCTGTATATAAGTCCGGCCAGCACCATGACTGTGAGGGGATCCAGCGAGATTCCTCCGATCCGGAGAGTGCCGAGGGGGCTTAGGGAGAGAGCAATTATGAAGAGCAGGATAGGGAGAAGCTGGGCCGCTATGACGTAGATCTCGAAGAGGACGGCGATGGATCTGACCAGCGACGCCGCCCTCATCTGCTTCTGCCTCAACATCCAGTCGAGCCTCGCCATGAGGACGGCGTCGAGCCTCTCGGTTATCCGGGAGGAGCGTGCCAAGACGCTAACGGTCTCTCTGTAGTTCTGGCTCGGCACCCTCTCGGCGCTGTGCACCAGGGCGTCTATAGGGCTAGACCCCATGACGACCATATCCCTCACCACCAGCGAGAGCTCCCGGGCGATGTACTTATCGTCCTCCACCTCGGCGAGCCTCGCCACGGCCCTCCCCAAGGGCACCCCCGCAGTCAGCAGAGGCAGTAGGACGCCGAGAGTATAGGGGAAGTTGTTCTCGAAATGCGTCCTCCTCGCCGAGATCAGGTGGAGGGGGTAGAGCACCATGGCGGCGGACGCGGGGGGCACGGCCGCCAACAGCGTCATGTAGCGCCGGTACGGGTAGGCCATACCGCTCAGCTTGTAGAGCTCGAAGAAGGTCATATCTTGCCCTCCTCGACCGCCTTGAGCGCCCCGTCGGGGTCCGTGGCGTATAGGGAGAACACCCTCGCGACGACGTAGGGCGAGGTGAAGCCTTGCTTGGCCATGAGCTCCACCAGCCTCCTCCGCCGCTCGTACTCCTGTCGGAGGTAGTCCATCGACACAAAGCGGGTTCTGGATATGGCCTCGAAGTGCCTGCTGTCGTCTACCTGCTCCAAGGCGTCCTTCTCGGGGCTCCATCTGAAGACGGTGTGGAGCCTCGGCCTCCTCCCTCTGGCCATCCCCAAGTTCTCCACGACCTCGACGACTCTCCTCGCCACCTGGTCGCCTACCTTGACCCTGGCGATGCGGACGAAGACGTGGGCGAGGCCGAGCAACATGGGGGGCACGCTCATGGGCCGGGAGAGGAGCCTCCTTATGGCGTCCTCGACCGTCTCGGCGTGTATGGTGGTTGCGCCTGCGTGGCCGGAGCCGAAGGCCTGGAAAAGCACGTACGCCTCCTCCCCCCTCACCTCGCCCACGACGACGTAGTCCGGCCTAGACCTCATGGCCACGGTCAACAGATCGAATGCAGAGACGTCGCGGACGGCCTCGGAGCGGCTGGGCCTCGTCAAGAGCGCTTGCCAGTGGTCGTGGACGAGGTTTATCTCCCTGGTGTCCTCTATGGTGAGGATCTTGGCGTCGGGCCTCACCATGTACAGCAAGGCGTTGAGGAGCGTGGTCTTGCCGGCGCCCGTCGGGCCGACGATTATTATATTCCGCCCGTAGTCCAGCATGAGCCAAAGATAGGCCACGGCCGCCGTGGAGATAGTGCCCATCCTCACCAAGTCGACTAGGGTTATGGGCTCCACGAAGAACTTCCTCACGACGAAGGAGGGGCCTCTCGGGGAGGCCGGCGGTATGACGAGCTCTATGCGGAAGCCCTCCGGCAACATCCCCTCCAGGATAGGGTCTGCGTAGGACACCGGCTTGCCCACAACCGCCGAGAACTTCTGGGCGTACGCGTCGGCCTCGGCCGGCGAGAGGACCAGCTCGGTCTTGAGCGACTCCCAGCGGCTGTGCCAGACGTAGACGGGCAGCCCGGGGCCGTCCATGTGGATGTCCTCTATATAGGGATCCCTGAAGAGAGGGTCGAGGGGGCCGTAGCCCAGGAGGTCTCTGGTGAGGTAGTACATCATCTTGCCCCTAGTCCTCTCGTCGAGCCTTAGCTTGAACTCCTCGGAGGCCCTCCTCACAAGCTCCTCGAGGTACTCCCTCCTGCCCTCCCTCGTCAGCCTCAACACGCCGTCCTTCACGTCGCCCACGTTCTGTATGGCGTTCTTGAGGCGGGCCAGCTGGGCCCTCTCCTCTTCGCTGAGCGGCGGCTCCACCGCCCTGTAGATCCTGAAGCCCTGCCTATCGACGAATATCATCGCGTGGACGTACTCCGAAATCTCGTACTCGTCCAAGAGCTTCGCTACCTCAGCCATAGCGGCGCGAGGAGGGCGGCCCCCGATATCGCCGTGGCGAGGGAGGCGTGGACGAGGCCGGCCCTAGCGCTGAAGTACGTCACGCGGCCCACTACGAGCCCCCCGACTAAGGCTTGGAGTATTGCCGTGAGGAGGAGGACGGCCAGAGCGTCCGGTGTGCTGATCGTGGCAGGCCGGATAGCCGCGTTGGACACTTGAGCCGTCAGTTGCGCGAGGCGCGGCAACATGAAGTAGACCAACACGTCCGACAGCGCGGCGAAGACGCCGACCACGGCGTAGTAGAGGAGGACGTAGGGCCTCAACTGGGCCGAGAGATCCCGCCTGAACTCGACGACTGTGGCGAAAGTCCTCGCGGCCGTGCCGAGGACCTCGGGCAACTTGGCGCCGGACCTCGCGGCCTCCACCACTATGAGGGCGAAGCGCTTGAAGTTGGGGACCCCCAGCTCCTCCGCCACAGACCACAAAGCGTCGGGAGCCGTCGCCCCACCCACAGAGCTGAGCGCCACCACTCTGCGGAAGACGTCGGCTATCGGCGATAGGCCGAGCGTGGAGACAACCTCGAAGGCGCTCCTCAGATCGAGGCCGCCCGAGACTGCGTCGGCTATGGCCCGGAGCGCGTCTGGGATCTGGGACTCCAGCCTAGCTCTGAAAACGGCCCGGCGGTAGGGCCTGTAGCCCAATACGAAGAAGAGGAGAGAGGCAGACGCGGCCAGAAAGGGCAACCAAGACTCAGGCAACATGGAAAAAGAGGGGGATCTGTTTAAATAGGCGGCGCCTATCAGCTGGCTGTAACTGTGACGGAGAACTGGGTGCCTTGTTGCGTCACAAGCTTGATCACGTAGGTATATCCGTGAGATATTGCGCAACCGGTGCCGAAGTTCACATAAACAAGCTGGTCTTGGCCGGGGTAGAGCGTTGTTACTTGAGTCGCTGTTGTGGAGAGGCCGTTGTAGATCGTGATGCCGTTGCTGGAGATGGCGCAGATCGGGTTCGTGGAGCCCGGCTGGAGGAGATATGCCGTGGCGAGCGTTACGTTAGTCCCGCCTATATTTCTAATATAGAGGTAGGAGTACGTCCCCCTCGTGGTAGTATAGGTAAGATTGGCCGCCTCGATGCTGAGCCTCTCGGTTGTCGATATCTGGCTCGCTTGTGTGGTGGCCTGTGTCACGTAGCCAGCGAACCAGAGGTACAGCAGGACCGCGCCTATTACGGCGAGCACTATTAACAACACGGCGGCCACTATCGGCTCGATTCCCTTCATCTTCATAAGGCGGAGGATATTAGCTGTATATATACCTATCGCTCAACTCCGGCTCTTCTCTCGTCTATCTGTCACTAAATTTTAAATATTGGGTCCGCGATATCTTCATGGGCGGCGTCTCTGAGATAGTCGCGTCGGCCCTTCTGCTGGCCATCACAGTAGCCCTCTTGGCCTTTTTAGTGGCAGTCTTCTACAACATATATACACAACAGCAAGGCGAGTTGGCCCTCGCGCAGGCGAGCAGGTACTGTCAGGTGAGGATAGTGGCCGTCTTCAACTCCAGCGGGGCCGCCTCGATCTGGGTCTACAACTTCGGCCAGACGTCATGCGCCTTCACGGCCGCCTACGCGCTGGACCTCTCCGGCGGGGTGTCCGCCGCCGCTCAGATCTCGGCGTCTGTGGCGCCCGGCGCCTTGGCCGCGATAAACACCACATTGCCCTACGGCTACCCCGGCTACAGGCTCGCGACGAACAACGGCCAGACAGTGGACTGGTGGGGGCAATGAGAGGCCTATCCACCGTCGCGGCGTTCGCTATATTCATCGTCGTCTTCGCCATATTCGTGGCGACCGCCATCTACTACTACCAGCTGTTGCGGCAGACGACGACCCAGGCCGTGCAGGAGGTGAGATCCGCCGCGCTCCCGCCCGACCAGCAAGGCGCTCTGATCTACAACGGCACTTGCGTCTTCTCCGCCGCGGGATCCGGGTCGCCGTTTGCATACTACCTGGAGGTGGCCGCCCCCACAGGCCAAGCGCTGACCAGCTCGCGGGTTTATCCGTCGCTTGCAGGCGCTTTCGAGATCTCTTGTCCGCCGGGCCCCGGCCTCTATAAATATATAGGGGTTAGGCAGAACGGGCAACTGGCGTATCTCTACGTATACGTGGGCCCCTCTGTGGCTTGGGTAGCCGCCAACGGGACTGTTGCCTACGTCTCCAAGGTCGGGGACGGCGTGGCGATCCAGCTGTACCTCAACGTCTACAACAACTCCACCGGCTGGCTCCCCGCAACCTACAACGTGGCGCTCCTCTACGACTCCTCGAAGGTCGTCTGCAACCCCTCGACGTTTTCCGTAGGGCCCACCGCGCTGAGTCCTGGAGAGCAGAGGCCTATATACCTAGGCGTCGCGAGCTGTAGGGCTGTGGGCGCCTTCAATGGGACCACCATCAAGGCCGTCGTGGTCCAGAGCTACGGCGCCTACAGCTGGAGCGGGGCCGCGGCGGTGGTGGTCGAGCTGGTCAACTCCTCCTCGCTCGCCGCCTCGACATCGCCTCCTCCGTCGGGCGTCTGCTCCTTCACCCCAGTCAACGGGTCCCAGCTGAGCGGCTTCAACCAGATGAACGGGTGGATCGGGGCGTGGGGCGGCGGACCTGGCGGCTACGTCGTGGCCGTAAGGCCGGGCCTTCTCGTGCCGGCGTACGCCACCGGCGGCTCGGGCTTCTACTACGTACAGCTCAGCCACGTAGAGATAGGGTCGCTGATCGTCTCACAGGCGCCTGCGGCCGTCCAAATATCGGGCCCCATGCCGGCCTTCCTCTCATCGTTGAAGGTATATACGTCCGCCGGCACGCTCTACGTGAACGGGAGCGGCCAAGCGGTGCAACTCCAGCCGGGGACCTACACCATATACGTCGACGTGAGGGCGTCCCCCAACGCGGCGCCCGGCTCCACCGCCTCCCTCTATCTATCGTGCGGCTCCTATTCGTACCCCATCGCCTTCGAGATACCCCAGTGGACGGACTGGGGCATACCCGTCAAGGTCTACCAGGGCACGAACCTCAACACGTACGCTGGCACTTGGTCCGTCGGGAGCATATACTTCTGGCTGACTTACAGACAGCCGCCTCTCTCGGCCCAGTCACCCTACTTCACCATAGGGGACTACCTAGACAGCGCGCCTCAGTGGGCCGCCGCCTTGCTCAACCCCACGGCCTCCCGATGGGACGACTGGTCGCTGGACTACACCGGCACGCTCTACGTGCCGTGGAACGAGTTCAGAGTCGGCGTGTGGCACGACGATGGGGTGCGGGTATACGTCTGTGGCAACTTGGCGATCGACTACTGGAATCCCACGTCGCCGCGTTTCGATTCCGGTAAGGTTAGGTGTAGCTCCAACAAGATAGACGTGGAGGTGCAGTACTTCGAGGGGTACGTGGAGTCCGTCTTGATGTTCGTCGTAGGGCCTAAGGACAAAAATGTGGCGTATATGCCGACCATAGACGGGGCTTGGTACTGTAGCAACTTCAACTGGGGCGCCGGCATTTACGGTAGCGGCGCGGGGACTTGCAACACGGCGTGGACTTTCGTGCCGTGGAACTCGCAACAGAACCAGCCGCCGTACTGGATTGTCAACAAGTACTCGCCGGGTTCCAAGGACGGGGCAGGCGTCCCGTCGCCATGAGGATAGCGGCCCTTCTGCTACTCGCCCTGGCGGTAGCCGCATCGGCGGAGGTGGTGGTCTTCACCGACGGCTCGGGCTACGCCGTGTTGGGCCCCTCAGGCTTCTCGGTATATTCCATAGACGGAAAGTTCCTCTACGCCGGCGGGGCCCCAGCCTATGTCGGGCCTACCTGCATCGCCTTCTACACGGGCGGAGGGATCTCTATCTTGAGCTTCAGAGGGGCGCTGAAGGCGTTCTACCCGCTCAACTTCACGCCCACGGTGCTGGCCGCCGACTGTAGGGCCGTCGTCGCGGCGAACCAGACGTCGGGGGTCTACATATCGCCCTCGGGCTCCTACTCCTTCAAGCTGGTTGCCCCTCCCTACTCCGCCGCCTTCCTGAACGGAGTCGGCTACATCCTCGACATGGACGGCGACGTCGTGGCGGCTGGGCCCTCCGGCGCGTCGACCATCGCCGTAGGGGGCTATCCGGCCGGCCTAGCGGCCAGCGTCGACTGCGTCGTGGCCTCCGTCGTGAGGGGCGGGACCCAGTACTTCTATAGGGTCGACGGGGGGACGCCTACGTTGATAGGGTCGAGGCCGGCGAGGGTAGGCCTGGCGTATTCCTTCGCGGTGGGGCCCGGCTGCCGTCTGGCCCTCGCCAAGGGCGATAAGGGGACGGCCGTCGCCGTGGACGGGCCCTACACCATATACGGCACGTCGACCGGATTGCTTGAGGTCTACGTGGGCGGGAGGCTCGTCTACGCGACAGACGTGGGGGCGCCCGTGCTGTCGGTGTCCTCGGCCGGGCTCAACATAGTCTACGAGACCCCTACGGGGGCGCGGCCCCTCGTCCTAGTCAACTACACCGTGGTCTCGAACTGCGGCAATTGGTCCCGCTTGATCCCCGCCGGCTCCCCCATAGCTCCCCCCTCAGCGGTCCAGTTCCCCAACGGCACCAGGTGCGTCCTCTCGGCGAACTACACCGTCGGCCAGACCGTCCTGGCGACGTACGTGAGGCAGTACTACGTCTCCCTCGCCTCGCCCGCGCCTTTCTCCGGCTGGATGTCCGCCGGCTCTGCGATCCCGCCTCCTCCGCCTCTGGAGCTCGGCTACGTGGAGCTGGCTCCCCTGGGGTGGGAGGTGGGCGGGAGGCTCGTGAGGTCCTTGACCGTGCTGGGGCCCGTAAACGCCTCGGCTGTCTACGAGGTCGTCCCGCTGGTGAACGGGACCCTCGGCAACTCGACCGCGGTCTACGTCTTGACCAGCGAGAGGACTGTCGTGTGGCCGCAGAGGCCTTCCTACGTCGTGGTGAGGTACTACTACGTCGCAGCGGAGCCGCCGGCGTTTGTGGAGGGCGGCAACGGCTACTACCCTGCCGGGTCCTACGTCTCCATAAGGGCGGCCCCGCCCCAGGCGCCTCCCGGCTGCAGATATGTCTTCGCGGGCTGGTCCGGCATCAACGCGACGTCCCCTAACGCCACCGTGCGCGTGTCGGGCCCCGTCTACGCCTCGGCGAATTTCGTCGAAGAGTGCTCCGTCGTGCTCTACACGAAATACGGCGTGGTCGTCAACGCGCCCAGCTGGGCGCGTGTCGGCTCCGTCTTGTCCCCGTCGGTGGAGCCAACGGCGGTGTGGGCGCCATTCCCGCTCCGCTACGTGTTCGTGGGCTGGAACGTCAGCGGGGCGATCTCCACTCAATTCGCCGTGTCCGGCCCCGTCCGCGCCGAGGCAGTCTGGGTCCTAGACCTAACGCCGCTCGCGTCGATCGCGGCCGCAGTTGCCGTCGCCGCCGCGGCGGCCGTCTACTGGCTCTATCTGCGGAGGCCGCGCCGCTGACCGCACGAGCTCCATCTGGCGAACCCGGCGACCACGTCGGCGAGCTGGAGCCCCGGCACCTTGCGCGAGCCCCTCTCTATAAGCCTGACGCCTAGGCGGGGACGCCCGGCGAGTAGCTGGTTGTCGGCCACCACCAAGACGGCGCCTTTAACGAGGCCCGCGAGGGCCCTCTCCACGTCCTCCGCCGACCTGTAGTGGAAGACCGCGTGCCTCACCTCGGCGGCTTCCGATATGAGCCTCAAGACGGCACCGACGTCGGCCCTCCTCCTCACGTCGGACCACTTAAGCTCTCCGCCCGCCCTCGCCATGCGTTTTATCCGCTCCACCAAGTGTAGGCCCAGCTCCATGTAGGTGGTCCCGTACCGCGCCTCGAAGGCCACGGCGCCGAGCGCCACGCAGTTGCACGGCGACTTGGCCCCGCTCTCGTCGACGAACATTATCACGAAAATTTTTAAATCTAGGAATAAAGAAGGTACGGTGGGGGGCGGATATGTCCCCCCAGGCAGGGGAGGGAATCCGCCCCCGATGCCTATCCTAGGCAGTCGGCCAGCCCTTCCGACAGCGCCGAGAGGGGCTCGGCGAATTCCTCAGGCCTCACTCTGGCTAGCCCGACCCTCAACGCCTTGTCGACGCCGAAAAAGCGGCCTGGGACTGTCGAGACGCCTCTGGCCAGAAGCCTCTCGGCGGCCTCCACGCCGTCGCACTGCAGATGCAGGAAGGCCACCGGCATGTGCTCCGCGTAGTCGACGGCAGCCCCGCCCAGCGCCTTCTTGAGCGCGGCCCAGTTGGCGGAGATCCAGGCGGCGTTTCTCGCCCTGACCTCCTCCCTCCTCGACAAGAAGCCGTAGCCGGCCCTCGCCTCCAGCTCCTTGGGGCCTGGGTTGAAGAGATCCTTGGCCTCAGACATGGCCTCGACGATTGCCCTATCGCCGAAGCTCCAGCCGACCCTCACCGAGCTCGTGAAGAACTTGTCGGTGCTGTAGTTGAACACGGCGTTCTCGGCGGGGAAGCCCCTCGGCCTCCCGTCGACGAAGTCTATGAATATTATATCGGCGACCACGTAGGCGCCCTTCCTCCTGGCCTCGTCGGCCAGCTCCGACAAGGCGCGCGGGGCGAGGTATCTGCCCGTGGGGTTGTTGGGGTTGGAGAATAGGAGGACCGCGCCCCTCTCCACGTAGCTGAAGGGGTCGCCGGAGCCCTCGACTCTCCGCAGGCCGAACTCCTCCGGCAGGAGGGCGAGGGGCTCGTACTCGGGCGGGAAGACCACGACCTTCTCGGCCCTCTTCCTGAGGACCCAGAGGGCCAGGAAATTGCCCTCCTGGGCCCCCGACGTAAGCGCGACCGACCGCCTGTCGACCCCGTAGAGCTCCGACACCAGCCCGGCGAGGTCGGCCCCCGGCTCGGCCAGATACTCCCTATAGTCCAGGGGCCAGACCCCGCTGTTCGCGAGATCCCAACGCGCCTGGCGCTCCCTGAGCCATTTGAAGGTCTCGACCACCGCCGCCAAGCCCAACATAAATTTAAAAATTGGCCCGCCGAGATGCGACATGCGCGAGCCGCGTGGCGCGGAGCCGGCTCTACTCCTCGTTCTGCTGGCCGCCGGCTTTGTCGCCGGCTACTCGGTGCTGGGCCTCAACGTAGTCCAGCCGGAGCCCTCCATGTTCACCTACCTCAACCCCCTAAATTTGTCCCTCGTCGAGACCTCGGCGGGTTTCGGCGCCAACTACAGCTACGCGTACTTCTCTCTCCTCAAGCCTGGCTACTTCCTCCCGGTGACGCTGAACTTGACCGGGCCGCCCGCCTCCTATGTGGAGGTCTATGCGTGGTCGAGTTCGCCGGTCCTAATCTATATAATGGATAGAGAGCAGTACCTCGCCTTCAGCGAGGGGGGCTCCGCGCGGTATCTGGCCGAGGCCTACGGCGGCGAGGTCTACCTCTCCGAGGAGTTGCCAGCTGGGCGCGTCTACTACGTCGTGGCCTACAACAACTCGACCGACGAGCCGGCCCTAGTCTTCCTCGCCGTATCGGCCTCGCCGAAGCCCGAGGGGCCCGCCGTCGCCGTGGGTGCGGCCGACTACGGCATAGGCCTCGCCGGCGGGAGGCTCGTCGCGTACAGCTACTCCACGGACATGTTCGTGGGCAGAGTCGCCGTATATGGCGCAGATACCGAGGAGCCGGGCTACTGCCCCACGCTGTCGGCGGAGCCGGGGAGCAGGTGGTTCAGCGTACAGCTCAACGTGGAGATGGAGGTGAGGACCGCGGACGGCGGGACGCAGTACTACTGGCTCCAGGATATAGCTAGCTACAACTCCTCTAAAGGGATCGTAGAGATCTGGGACAACGTCTGGAACGACACGGAGAGCTCTGCTGCCCTCTCGCCGGGCCTAATCGCCGGCTCGGGGCGCGTGGCGGGAGGCTTCTACTCGGCATCGAGCTTGCGGCCGCCTCGGCCCGCTCCGCAACAGATCTACCTCGTGGTGAAGTCCGGCCTCTCTGCAGAGGGGCTTCCGTGGGCCGCCTTCGGCTACTCGCTGGACGGGGCCCACATAACTTGGTACGACAACGTCACGATAAGGGTGCCCGCGACCTACGCGAGGCTCGTCGTAAAGCCGCCGGGAAATCCGCTGGCCGATGCAGAGCTCGTGGTGGCTGGGCCGTGGAGCTCCGAGTGCACCTACGTGCGCTCTATGTCGGCGGACCTCGCGCTGTATTTCAAGCGCGGCGACTACCTCGTGCCCGTGCCCTTCGTCTGGAGTTTCGGCGTCCATACCGCCGAAGCCGCACTGGGCGCCAACGCGACCGCAGTGGGGCCCGGCGAGGTCTACGTGTCGGCCGGCTTGGAGAGGCCGGCGTTTCTGCGCACGGCCTTCGTGCTCCTGACGATATACGACCCGTTGGCCGGCGGGGCGAACGCGTCCCTCGAGGCGCCCGGCTACGTCCTCAACTTGACGAGGCCGCGCTACGTGTATCTGCCCAACGGGACGAGGTACGTCCTCCTCGGCTATTCTGTCAACGGGACCCTCGCCTCCAACGGGACCGAGTTGTCGGTCGCCCTCCACGGCTCGACCGAGGTCCGTGTCTTGTGGGAGAGGCAGTATCTGGTCTCCGTAGAATCGCCTGTGCCGATATACGTCAACGGGATCGAGGCCGAGAACCTCACGGAGTGGGTCGGCGAGGGGTCGGTGCTCGCTGTCCTGGCGCCTGAGGTCCTCTATCTCGGCAACGGCACCCGGCTGGCCTTCTCCGGGATATCCGTAAACGGGGCGGCCTACCGGGGCAACGTCACGTTGGCCGTGTCGTCGCCTCTGAGGATAGAGGCGTCCTATATCAAGCAGTACCTAGTCTCCATAAGCTCGCCGGCGCCCATCGTAGTGAACGGCATCAACGCAGCCAAGCTCTCCCTGTGGGCCGACGCGGGCTCCTCCCTCGACATCGAGATACCGAGGTACGTATATCTGGGGAACGGCACGAGGCTGGCCGCGCTCAACGGCTCCGAGGTCCTGGCCGTCGAGAGGCCCCTCAACCTGACCGTGGCGTTCGAGAGGCAGTACCTAGTCCAGATCTACAGCGAGGCCCCCGTCTATATCGACGGCGCGCCCGCCCTCAACTTCTCCCAGTGGGTCCCGGCCGGCGCTGTGCTGAATCTGACTATACCGCGCTACGTCTACACCGGCAACGGCTCGCGCCTCGCCTCCCTCAACTCGTCCTCGGCCGTGGCTGTCGTCGGGCCGATCGTCGTGAAGGTCTACTGGATCCCGCAGTACCTAGTCACCATAAGCTCGCCGATACCGATATACGTCAACGGCACCGCGGCTACTAGATACACAGCGTGGCTCAACGAGTCGGCCGTTGTCGTCGTCAGAATCCCGCCGATCTACTACTTCGGCAACGGCACTAGAGCGGTGGCGGCCAACTCGACCGAGCTGTCTCTGGCTGTGCGCGGGCCCGTCAACGCCACAGCTGTCTGGTCGCTACAGTATCTGGTCCGTATACACAGCGAATATCCCGTAGCGGTGAACGGCTCGGAGCAGATGAACTACACGGCGTGGCTGGCCCCAGGCGCGACCGTCGCGGTGGCCCCCGCCGAGATCTTCCGCGGCGTCTTCCTCAAAGAGCCCGGCTACGTCGCGTTCGTCCACGGCCCGCTCGACCTGGAGGTCAAGTGGTCGGTGGACTGGCTATTAACTTCGGCGGCCTACGGCGTGCCGGCCGGCGTCGTAATATACGCAGTAAGGCGCCGCAGGCGCCGGCCCGTTATCTAGGCTACTCGGCCGGGTGTAATAAGATATAATAGTACGTTCGTCCTATCCTCTATGCCCAGGAGGGCCGTGCCGCTCCGGGTCTCGGACGTAATGGTTAGGGAGGTCGTCACTGCCGGCAAGAACACGCCGGTTAAGGAGGTGGCCAACTCCATGTACGAGAAGAAGATAGGCAGCGTCGTCGTGGTGGACGAGGCGGGGAGGCCCGTGGGCATAGTCACGGAGAGGGATCTCGTCTACGTATGCGCCAAGGGGCTTTCGGCCGATACGCCGATCTGGATGGTGATGACCGAGAACCCCGTCACGATAGCGGAGGACGCCCCGCTACTCGACGCTGTGGAGAAGATGAGAGAGCTGAACGTCAGGCACCTCCCCGTGGTGGACAAGGAGGGGAAGCTGGTGGGCATCCTCAGCGTTAGGGACGTCCTAGACCTCGCCGCCTTCCTGATAAGAATAAGGGAATAAAAAAGAAGAGGTTTTACGAGCTGAATAGGGGCTGTCCTTGCGGGAATACTGTTATCTGTCCGGTTGTGCCGTTGTAGAAGCCGGCTTCTACCCAGGTGGGGGTTCCGTTTATTATCTCGACGCCTACGATTAGGTAGCTGGCGTACTCGCGGTCGTGGTACTGGTCGAAGTAGACGGGGCCCGTGGCGCCCACGTAAGTTCCGTTTTTGCCCCACTGCTCAAGCACCGAATTTATGACAGTCGGGTCAGTGGAGCCAGTCTCGGCTATGGCCTTAAGCACCATCATGGCCGTGTCGTAGTAGTACGGGTCGTAGCCGGTCGGCGCGTGGCCGCAGAACTGCTTGAACTCCTGGGCGAATTTCTGGTAGTGCGGGTCGTTGGGGTTGGGGGAGGCCACGGCGCCCATGAACTTGGCCGCGGCGAGGGCCTTGCCGCCCGCCTGCATTATGGCCGTGCCGTACACGTTGCTGTCGGTGCCGAACCACCTGACTTTGGAGAGGACTGGGTCGTTCATGGCGGCTTGGACCACCGCGGCGCCGTCTTGGTCGAAGGACACTATCTCGAGGGCCGCGTCGGGGCCTGGAGTGCCTAAGGCGGCTGAGGCTTTCTGCACGGCGGCTTGCTCAGCTGCGGGCATGGCAGAGGGAGACGGATCGTAGCCGAACGCGCCGAGGACTTGTATGCCGTACAGCTTAGAGTCGTTGATGATTGCCTGCGTCAAGCCCTGGCCCCAAGCGTCTGACCTATAGACGATCACAATCCTCTTTATGCCCAACATATGCATGAGGGCGACGAGAACCCTAGCCTGGGCGTTGTCGGTGGGCGGAAGCCTGAAGATGTAGGGCTTGGGCACTGCCAGTAGCGGCGATGTGGATATGCTGGTAATCAAGATGTGGTTCTGCTCGGCGAAGTTCATGACGGCCGAAAGCTCGCTACTGCAAGTGAGGCCCACGACGAACCTAATTCCTTGTGAGTATAGGGTTTGGAGCTTCTGCAGAGCTAGGTTGGGGTCGCAGGCGGAGTCCTGCACTACGAGCTGGAATTGTATGCCCTTGTCGGCAAACATCTGGTTAGCGTCGTGGACAGCCAGCTGTATGGCACACTGGCCGCTGGTGCCCATGAACTGGAGCGATCCCGATAGAGGCACTTCGGCGCCTATGGTGATTACCTTGACGGTGGTCGAGGTAGTTGCTTGGGTCGTCGACGTGCTAGATGGCGCGGCGCTGGTCGGCGTGGGGCTCGTGGCGGTTGGCTGGGACGGCGCGGCTGGTTTATACATGAGCGCGGCTACCGCCGCTATAACCACGACAATTACTGCTACCGCTATCCAAACAGTTTTGGAGGCCATAGCCCTTGAAAAGAAGTTGTATTTAATCTTTCTTGTTTAGCACTTCCTTTCTTATTGTATACAAATCCACAGTTTTTACAGGCTTCTCTGGAACTATGCCTTGAGGTCTATACATCAGCACCAGTATTATCGCAAGGCCGAATATCGCATAGGCTAGATAGGTCGGGTCGGCGTGGAGCACCGCCTGCAGAGCATTTTTGTATATGTCTAGGACGGTCTGGATGGCGTAGTATATCACGGCGCCCACAATCGCGCCCACGTTGTTCCCCTGCCCTCCCAAGATCAACATGGTCCACCCTATGAACGTGTAGATCGGCAGGAAGGTCCCCAATATGGTATAGTCGAAGTAGTAGGCGAGGAGGGCGCCGGCGAGGCCGGCGAAGGCCGAGGCGAAGGCCAACACCCTTATCCTGAACTTGACGATGTCCTTCCCGAAGACGGCCGCCGCAGTCTCGGCGTCGCGTATGGCTCTGAGGGTTCTGCCGAAGGGCGAGTTGCCTATTGTGTCGAAGACGAGGTAGGTGACGACCAGCATCACGGCAGTTATGGCGAAGAACACCAAGGTCCTAGTCTCGCCGGAGGCCCAGGCGAACGGGTCGGGGATCACGGCTCCGTTGACGCCGCAGGCGACAGGCGTGGCGTAGTAGGTCACGACTCTCAGGAACTCGCCGCTGACGAGCAGGAGTATGCCTAGGTAGTCCTCCCTCAGCCTTATGGCCGGGTAGGCGAACAACACGCCGAGGGCTGCGGACAGCGCCATGGCCAGCGCTATCCCTAGGAGGAAGTAGCCGAAGCCCAGCGCCGGGTTCTGGGCCAGTTGCTGGTTGACGAGGGACCCGACGGAGTATTGGTACAACATGCAGTAGTTCCCTACGTTGCTCAACGGCGCAACTCCGATGGCCTTGAGGAGGTAGGACTGGTATATCAGCAGTATGAGCTTCGCGGCGATGCCGCCCACCGCTATCGCGCCGATTATTAAGAACATCACCTTCCCGAACTGGGGGAGGCCGAGGTAGCCGACCTCTAGGTTTAGGCTGATGACGTAGATAGCGTATATACCAATATATATAGAGAGGTTCTGCAGAAGCACCTTGACGTCGCGGGGAAGCGGAGAGAAGAAGGCAAGCGCCGCCACGACGGCGAGTATCGCAGCGAGCGCTATGGTCTTAATCGTGACGTCTCTCGTCATGATCTGCCTCTCCTAGCCGCTATTAGGCCGGCTATGCCCTGGGGGGCCAGAAGGAGCGTCGCTATTACTATGGCGAACGGTATCGCGAGCTCGTACTCCGACGGCAGGCCCAGAGGGTTCAGGATGTAGTTGAAGCCCAGCACCATGCTGAACCCCACGATATAGCCGCCGATAACCCCGCCGTAGATGCTGGCGAGGCCGCCCACAACGACGGCGACGAATATGAGGGGTAGCCTGAGCCAGCCGAGCTCCTCCGTGACGGGGAATATCATCGCCATGTATATCCCGGCTATCCCCGTCACAGCCCCTATTATGAGCCAGGAGAGGGCGTAGACCCTCTCCACGTCTATCCCCAGCGCCTTGGCCAGAGGGGCGTTGTCGATGCTGGCCCTCATCACTACGCCGAACTTTGTCCTGTTAAGGAGGTAGTAGAGGGCGGCGAGGACGAGCACGAGAGCTATTGTGGAGGTGACGGCTGTGGTCTGGCTCTGTGTAAGGCCAGGTATCCGTATCTCGCCGGGGCTCAACAAGAAGTTGCGGGTGTTCCAGCCGTAGACCGTCTGGGCGATGCTGTCGAGTATGGCCAATATGCCGAATATCAAGAAGTGGAGGCCGAACGAGGCGATCATCAACACGGTTATGCTGGCGCCGCGCCTTATGAGCGGCCTAAAAACGCCGACGTAGGAAAGATACGCCGCGACTGCGCCCGCAAGCGCCGCGGCCGGCATGGCGAGGTAGACCGAGCCCGGCCAGAGGCCTCCGTAGAGAAAATACAAGAGGTAGAAGGCGGCATAGGCGCCGACGGCGGCGAGATCGCCGTGGGCGAACGACGGTATCTTCGTCGTTATGTAGGTCATGGACAGCCCTATGGACGCCAGCGCGTAGACGTTGGAGTATACGATGGCCGGCACCAACACGTTATTTACGAAATCATATGTGTTGAACATAGCGCGCAGAAGGTTGTCCAATTTAAAAATATTGCCAGCTATATTGTACATTTAGGTCTATATAGTTCAAAGCTTTTATACCACGTATAACTAAGACCGCCATGGCCTCTAGAACTGGACTGATAATAGGAATAGTCGTAGTTGTGATAATAATAGCTGCGATAGCTGCGTACTACGCATCCCAAAAGCCGGCGCCGCCCCCCGCTCCCTCCACTACGCAAGCCAGCACGACTTCGACGACAGCCGCAACTGCGACTATGTCGGCAACAACAAGCACGGCCGCGACGATGTCGGCAACTTCGACAACTACCACCGTCAAGGTCGTCACCATAGGTGCCTTGCTTCCTCTAACCGGCGCGTTGGAGAGCTACGGCCTCGGCTCTCAGTGCGCCATAAAGCTGGCCGTCCACAACGCTAACCAGATGTTTGCCGACAAGGGCATACAATTCCAGCTCGTCGTGCAGGACACCGCGACCGATCCCAACACCGCTCTGCAGAAGCTCCAGACCCTATACTCACAAGGTATTAGGTTCGTGGTCGGGCCTATGGCGAGCTCGGAGGTCTCCGCCATAATGAGCTTCGCCGAGCAGAACCACATAATTGTGGTCAGCCAGTCCTCCACATCGCCGGCGCTCGCCGTGCCTAAGCCCTACATCTTTAGGCTCGTCCCGACCGACTTCTACCAAGGAAACGCCATAGCCGCCCTCCTGCACTTCCTAGGCGTCAAGAGAATTGTGATCGTCTATAGGGCCGATACTTGGGGCCAAGGCCTCTCCGCGGCTATAGCCAACGCCTCTGCCAAATACGGCATACAGGTGTTGGGCCGCTTCGGCTACGACCCGTCTCCCTCTGCCATGCCCGCAGCTGAGCAAGCCGCCGTGCAGAAAGCCTCAGCCGCCTTAGGCACTCCAGGCCCCGACGCGGCTTTCGTAATGGTCACCTTCGAGCAAGACGGCGTCGCTGTGGCGCAGGCGGCGGCCAGCGATCCGGTGCTCTCCAAGGTCAGGTGGGTGGGGACCGACGGCATAGCGGGCTCCTCCGTGATGGTGCAACAAGCTGGCCAGGCTCTGGCTAACGCCAAGTTCCTCGCCACTATTGCGGCTCCGAACCCCAACGACCCGCGCTATCAGAAGTTTGTGCAGGAGTATAAGCAGTTCTGCGGACAGCCTCCTGTGGCGTACGATCCCTACGCCTACGACGCCGCCATGTTCATAATGACCGCCATAGCCGAGACCGGCTCCACTGACCCGACTGTCATAAACTCGGTGCTCGAGCAGTGGGGCAAAAACGGCACGTTTGTCGGGGTCACCGGGCCGGTATACCTCGACCAGTACCACGACAGAATATACGCCAGCTATCTGATAATGGGCGTCGCCATAGTCAACGGCACGCCGACATGGATAGACGCCGGCTTCTACAACGGCACAACCGGACAGATAACAGTATTCCCGCAAGGACAGCCCCTATTCAGCTCGTAAAACCTCTCATAATTTTTAAAAAGGTTTTCCTTTTTTGTCGACGTGCTTGAGATCAGGGGTATAGTCAAACAGTTCGGCGCATTTAGGGCGCTCGACGGCGTTGACATGAACATAGAGAGGGGGAAGGTCACGTTGCTTATCGGGCCTAACGGCTCGGGGAAGACCACGTTGATCAACGTAGTGACGGGGGTCTACAAGCCGGAGGCGGGCCGCGTGGTTTTCCACGACGACGGGAGGGACGTCGACATAACCGGGTGGCCTCCTCACAAGGTTTTCGCCGAGGGGATAGTTAGGACTTTCCAGATACCGCAAGTCTTCCAGCGCATGACCGTGATAGAGAACCTCCTCGTGGTGGCTAGAGGGCAGGTAGGCGAGGACGTGTTGAAGGCCGTGAGGGAGGGCGCGTGGATAAGGCAGGAGAGAGAGCTGGCGGAGAGGGCCTTCAAAATCCTCGACATGGTCGGGCTGGGCGACGTGTGGGATCGCTACGCCTACTCGCTCTCGGCCGGCCAGATGAAGTTGTTGGAGCTCGCGAGGGCCCTCATGGCGGGGGCCAAGCTGATAATCCTCGACGAGCCGATAGCGGGCATACCCATAGCGCAGGCCCACTCCATATTCCAGACTATCCGCGATATAAACGCCAAGGGCGTCACCTTCTGGGTCGTGGAACACCGCATAGACATAGCGTTTAAGTACGTGGACTACGTCTACGCCATGGCGAGCGGGAGGGTCATATCGCAAGGTCCGCCGGACGTCGTGGCCAAGGACCCCAAAGTGATAGAGAGCTACATAGGCGGGTGATATGGCGCTCCTCAAGATCTCCGACCTAAACGCCGGCTACGGCAAGTTCCACGTGCTGAACGGCGTGTCGCTGGAGGTCGAGAAGGGCGAGATAGCCGTCCTCCTGGGCCCCAACGGCGCGGGGAAGTCCACTCTCCTGAACGCCATAGCGGGCCTCGCGACTATATTCAGCGGCTCTATCGTGGTCGACGGGAGGGACGTGACGGGGAAGAGCCCCGGGGAGATCCAGAAGGCTGGCGTCGGGTACGTTATGCAGTCCCCCAACAACTTCGGGACGCCCAACATATTCCCGGAGCTGACCGTTAGGGAGAACCTAATCGCCGCGGCCGCCGGGGTGAGGCCGGAGGAGGCCGAGAAGGCCCTTAGAGAGGTCTTGGAGCTCTTCCCCAAGCTGAAGGAGCTGGAGAACCGCAAGGGCAAGTTCCTCTCGGGCGGCGAGAGGCAGATGTTGGCCATCTCCATGGGGCTGATGAAGAGGCCCAAGCTCCTCATGCTCGACGAGCCGACTGCCGGGCTTGCGCCCAAAGTAGCCTCCGACGTGTTCTCCGCAATTAAGTCCATTAGGGATATGGGCATCACGATCCTCCTGGTGGAGCAGAACGCCAGGAAGGCGCTCGAGATAGGCGATAGGGCGTTCGTCATGGTTACGGGCAGGCTTAGGTACTCGGGCCCCGCCAAGGAGCTGGACGAGGAGAAGCTCGGCAGACTTATAATGGGCCAATAAATTTTTAATATGGAAAAGATAAACGGTTTATGCCGCATCCCCTCGACGAGAGCCGTTGGGGGAGGGCCCACTGGGTCCTCTTCGCAATAGTATCTCTCAGCTTCTTTCTAGACGGGGTCCTCTTCAGCCTAGTCCCCCTCGTGGCGTACCTACTGCCCGACCTAGAGCCCTACGCCACCTACATATTCGCGGCGAACTCCTTGGCGTATCTGGCCGGGGCCCTAGCCTTCGGCAAGGTCTCTGACTCCCTCGGCAGGAGGATGGGCCTCGTGGTGTCGCTAGTCCTCTACACGGCGGCGGCCGCGGCCTTCGCCGCGGCTTTCTGGCTCAACGCCCTCGGCCTCGTCGCCGCCTTCGTCCTCACCAGCGTCATGAACTTCGGCGTGGGGGGCGAGATAGGGCCGGCCTTCTCGGCACTCGCCGAGTTCTCGCCGGCGAGGCATAGGGGCAAGGCCCTTATGCTGGCCGCCAACTTCTGGAACGTCGGGGCAGCGGTGATCGCCGGCCTCTCGCTGGTCTACACAGCTCTCTCCAACGACCCCCACACCATCGTCCTCTCTATTTTCGGCACGGCCGTCGCCCTGGCCCTCGTGGTGCTCCTGGCGAGGCTACACCTGCCCGAGTCCCCTAGATGGCTCGCGGCGCGGGGGAGGGCGGCTGAGGCCAGGAGAGTCGTGGCCGCCTTCGCGGGAGTCGAGGCCGACCCGCCCCCGCAGCCGGAGGGCGTGGGCCTTAGGGAGGTTTTGAGGACCAAGGCGCTGGGCTTCGCGGTCCTGGCGACGGTCAGCGCCGCAAACGTGGCCACGTACAACATAGCCGCCTACTACCTCCCCTACGCCTCGGGGTTCCCCTACGGCGCGGACTCGGCGCCCGTGGTGGTGGCTGTCGCCAACGCTGGCGCCTCGATAGGCGCGTTCCTCCTACTGCCCCTCATAGATAGGTCGAGGAAGGCATCGCTGACCTCCGCATACCTCGGCGGGCTCCTCACCGCCCTCCTCTTCTGGTATCTGGCCTTCGCGGCGCCGCTGGCGCCTTTCCTAGCCGCGTTGTTCGCCAACGCGATCTTCGCCGAGTGGTCCTGGGGCTCTCTCGGCGTTCTTGAGAGCGAGCTGTTCCCCACAGGCGTCCGGGCCACGGTCGTGGGCCTGGTGACGGCGATCGCCTGGGGCGTGAACACGGCCCTCGTGGCGGTCGAGGGCCTCGTCGACGCGCCGACGTTTATGGCCATGAACGCCGCCGTCTGGGCCGCGGGCGTCATTGCGGCCGCGACATGGCATATGAGGGGCCGGGAGTCCGCCAAGAAGACGCTGGAGGAGTTGCAGTAAAGCTAAATATCTAGGCATAACGTCCATCTATGGATATCGCAGAATTGTTAGGCCTAGTCGCGACCAAGGGCGTGGACTACGTGTTGTCGCAGTTGCCGACATTGCTCAGCAAGAGGGAAATATCGAGGGAGGACGCCCAGCTGATCCTGGCGTACCTCACCATCGGCGAGCTGAGAGGCTTGCGCGAGGAGGTCAGGTCGTTGGGCGGAGAGGTGAAGGCGCTCGGAGCCAAGATCGACGATATGCATAAGGATCTAGCCGCGAGGATTGAGGAGGTGCGTAGGGATCTCTCGGACAAGCTGGACTTCATCTCGAACCAGCTGAGGGTCCTCAACTCAAACATATCTGCCACCTACGAGCTCACGTCGAGGGTGATGGCCAAGTTGATGGAGCTGGGCGTCGGCGCCCGCGTCTAGCCGGCGACATCCTTAAAAAGAGCTCCGTTTGCGGGTTGGCATGGGGTGGGAGAGGAGTTCGTAGTAACGCCTTGGGAGGTAAGGGGGAAGGTCGACTACGATAAGCTCCTCGCGCATTTCGGCGCGAGGCCTCTGACCCCCTCCGACGTAGAGCTCCTCGCGAAATACGCAGGCGAGGTGCACCCCTTGATAAGGCGCGGCTTCTTCTACGCCCATAGAGACTTCGACGAGATATTGAGGTGGCACGGATCGGGGAGGCCTTGGGCGCTCTACACGGGAAGGGGGCCGAGCGGGCCTGTCCACATAGGCCATATGGTCCCGTGGATACTGCTCAAGTGGTTCTCCGACAAGTTCGGGCTAGAGGTCTACTTCCAGATGACCGACGACGAGAAGTTCTACGACGACCCCGAGCTGTCGCTCGCCGACACGAGGCGTTGGGCCTACGAGAACGCGCTGGACGTCATCGCGCTCGGCTTCACGCCGGACAGGCTACACCTGATCATAGACACACTCGACATAAAGCCCCTCTTCCCCATAGCCGTCAAGACAGCCAAGAAGCTCACCTGGAACACCGTCAAGGCCACCTTCGGCTTCACCGACTCCACCAACATAGGCCTGATATTCTACCCATCTCTCCAGATAGCCGTGGCCTTCCTCCCCACAGAGCTGAGGGGGGAGGCGACTCCCGTGTTGATACCCTGCGCCATAGACCAAGACCCGTACTTCCGCCTGGCGAGGGACATAGCCGAGTCGTTGGGCTACCCCAAGCCTGCCACGCTCTACTCCAAGTTCATAATGTCGCTGACGGGGGAGAGCAAGATGTCGGCCTCCAACCCCGACTCGGCCATATACACGATCGACGACGAGAAGACCGTGAGGCGCAAGATAATGAACGCGTTCACCGGCGGGAGGCCCACCGCCGAGGAGCAGAGGAAGCTGGGGGGCAACCCCAACATATGCCCCGTCTTCCACTACCACATGCTCTTCGACCCCGACGACAAGTCCGTGGAGAAGATACGGCAGGACTGCAGAAGCGGCGCGTTGCTCTGCGGCGAGTGCAAGCTAATGCTACACGACAAGATATCGCGCTTCCTCAAACAACACAGAGAGGCTAGGGAAAAGGCCAGGGACAAGGTGGACCAGTACAGGCTCAGCTCCAAGCTGAGGTAAAAAACCTATTCGACTATTTTAGCGATGGCGTACGTCCCACCTACCTTCTCTATCTGGACCTTCACGTGCTGGCCAGGCTCGGCGCCTGGGACGAAGACTATGAAGCCCTCGACCTTGGCGACGCCGTCGCCCCTCCTCGACTTCTCGACGATATCGACCTCGATCACGTCGCCCTCCTTAACCGGTTTAGGCCCTCTCGGGCCGCCGCGGCCGCCTCGCCGCGGCCTCCTTCCTTCACTTTCCATCTGCCCAGATGAACACCGGTATTTAAACCTTTGCTTAACGGCGTCTGCCGCCGAGTTCCGAGGCGCGGCGGAGGGCCGGAGTAATACCCAGGCCGGAGATTCTAGGCGATACACCTCTACGAAGGTTTATTGCGGCCCCTCACTTAGGCTTTACGAAGTTTCTTCCGTCTCTTTTCTCGACGGTTGCTAGGCCTGTCTGTTCTAGTCTTCTGACTGACTTAAACACGGTGGTTCTCGGCAAGCCGAGCGCTCTGGCTATATCCGACTCGTAGGCGCCGCCCGTCTTCCTCAAATACGAGAGGACAAGCCTATCCGTGTCGTTGAGCTGAGGAACACGCCTCCTAGAAGCCAACACGGCAACCGCAACCGCGACGGCTACAGCCAACAGAACCCAAACAAACGGCAAGCCGCCGCTAGAGGCGCTGGACGTCCCGCCGGGGGATGCGGTCGGCGCGGGCGTCCGGCTAGCGGGCGTCGTGTCGCTGGCGGGCGTGGCGCCGCTTGGAGCCGTGTTGCTTGGACTGCTTGCGGGCGTAGTTGCCGGGGCTGGCGTGCCTTGTATTGTGTAGGCTATGGTGCCTGGCCCTTCTGCTATTAGGAGTACTGTCCCGTTCGTTTTCGTGTAGTTGAGTATTTTGACTGTGGGGAGGAGGAGTACTCCTCCTTGGGCCCATATGAGGTATAGGCCCTTGCTTACGTTGAAGCTTATCACCCCTCCAGACGCCGATACTCTAGGCACGTACTCGACTGTTATTAAGGCCTTGCCTAAAACCGGCACTTCCAGCGTCGACCCGTTTAAGACTGCGGGGACTGGAGTGCCGTTGTTCAACACCAACGGCGCCGATAGGGGAGGAGACGGCAGAGGCAGGCCGTATATCGAGCCGGCCAAAGTCTGGTTAAACACCAGCAAGACGCTCCCGTTAGCGAACAGGAGAACTACCCAGATCACGAAAGGCGGAAGGAAAAAAGCTATATTTGTTTCGTTAGGGAATAAAGGAGATTACTCTTCCCCGCCCTCGTCTTCGCTACCGCTTGACGTCGAGCTACCTCCTTTGTGGTCTTCGTGGTCGCCGCCAGACTTAGATCCGTGGTCGTGGTGATCCTCTCCGCCCTTCTGCCCGCCTGTCGAAGCCGCGGAGCCCTCTTCGTGATGCTCGTGGTGTTCCTCCCCGCCTTTTCCGTGGTGCTCCTCGCCTATGCTGACCTCAACCTTGTATCCGTGGCCTGTCTTGTGCACCTCTATCTTGGTGCCGTTTGCCAGCGTTATCTCAAGCTCCTTGATCTGCGCCGTTATGTTAGCCAGAATGCCGGCGACCTCCTTGAGTTGGGCCGCATCGCTGGGGCTGTACGGGGCTATCTGGGAGGCGACTGCGTTGAGGAACTTCGCGATCTCGGAGTAGTTCGAGACGAAGGCCTTAACCTCCAGCTCGCTACGGGTGCCGTTGATCTTCCTAAGTCCTCTCTCCAGCTCGTATTCGATCTTCGCCTTTAGATAGGTGGCGTTGGGCGCCGTGGAGTTCAGCGACTTGGCCGTCAGCATTATGTTGAGCTCGGCCTTCCTAGTGCCGTTGTTCGCGGCCACGTACCCGGCGAGCTGTTTCAGCAACGACAAGGCCTGCGTGGTGTTGCCCGCCTTAAGCGTAGCCGCCACCTGGGAGAGCAGCTGGGACACATAAGTGCTGTTGAACGTGCCCACCGCGTGGCCCACCACGTGTATGTAGTAGGCAGTTGTGCCGTTGTATATAGTCGTCTTGAGGTTGGCAGTTATCACCTTCTTATTGTAGTTTATCACCACCACGGTGCCGTTGGAGACGTATACCAGATGTATTGTCCCGGACGGAGTGACGACGTAGACCTCAGTCATGTTGCTCGTCTGAGTTACGTTTGCCACCGTCGTGGCGTTGACGGCAGTTACGTTGGCCTTAGTGGCGTTGACGGCCGTGGCGTTGGTCGGCCCGGCGTAGACCATTATGGCCAACGCCGCGATCAGTACGGCGGACCAGACCAGTATTGTTTTTAGGCCCTGCATAGCCCCCCGGATCCGCAAGTTAAAAAGGAATGCCTTCACGCCACGTCGGGAAGGCGAGGCAACCGTATTCACCTCGCCGTGAAAGAGCCGCCGGCGTCTTTCACTGCGTGAAAACTCCGCGATCCGCGCCGCCTGTAGAGAGCCAGCTCGCCGATTGTAGCTCGGAGAGTGTAGAGTTAGGATAAGCTCTCGTCAAATCACGTGATATGTAACATAGAGTCGTGGTGCGGCCGCCGGGACTTGAACCCGGGACCGCCCGGTCTTCAGCCGGGCGCTCTCCCGCTGAGCTACGGCCGCCTCTCGACGTATTGAACGGGGGCAAATATAAAATTTCTGCGCAGTTGAGGACCGCCGGCCTCGCCGTAGGCCCGAGCCCGCCTTCCTCCAATACGGATCGATTATACCGGAGGCGTATTGTGTATAAAGTTTTTATTAGTTTGATTACTGATCGATGTGGATATCTCGGTCTTTAGCGGATTTACGTTAATATATGGGCCTCCAGGCACCGGCAAAACGTCTCTTGCCCTACGCCTGGCGAGCATGTTAGGCAAGAAGATACTATATGTAGGTATGTATGAGCATAAGGAAAAGGTAGAGGCCAAACTGGACTACCTCGGCCTCAGAAAGGACGCGTTTAGAATATACGACTTCCTCAACATCTCGGAACATGAAGCGGTCCTCGAGATGATCGGCGAGATCTACGTGAAGGAGGCGCCCGACGTGGTGGTTCTCGACGGCGTCAACTACTTCCCGGACGACAGGGAGGCCGCGTCGGCGATATACCGCATATTCGACGTGCCCGCCCTCGCCATAGGGGAGGAGCCGGCGGGAGAGAGGCCGCTCGCCTACATGGCAGACCTCTTGATAGAGGTGAGGCAGGAGTTCCTCCGCGGAGCCCGCTACAGGTATGCCAGGTTCCTCAAGTCGCGCCTCGGCCAGCCGCCAGCCTCGGAGCTCCGCTTCGCCGTTGTCCGCGGCGGACCTGTGCTGATAGAGCCGTGGGACGAGGGCAAGGCGTCTTTCCGCCCGGCGGCTTCCCTCGCCATGAGGCGCGTGGTCTTCGTCGAGGAGGCTGTGAAGGCCCTTGCGGCCGCCAGGCAGGAATACGCGCGGCCCGGCCTCCCGGAGGGGTCGAGAGTCGCCGACTTCGTGGGCCAGGGCCCCGAAGACGCCGCTCTGGCCGCCGCCCTGCTCTGCGACTACGCCGAGTCGGCCAAGACCGCGCTGGTCTACACCAACAAGACCATTGAGAGGTTCGTCAAATGCGACGTAGGGCGGATCTTGATATCTGTCGACGCGCTCTCGGACGACAAGGGGCTCGAGACCTTGATGGACGCGGTAGGAGACGCCAAGGTCGCCTTCCTCTACGGCATGGAGCAAGTGGTGTCCAGGCTCGGCGCGAGGAGGCTGAGGCTGATCCTCGACTTCCTCAACTCCTGGCGCCCCGACCTAGCTATACTCGCCGTGTTCTCGGGGGTCGAGCCGTCGCCGCGCCTCTTCGACATGTTCAACACGGTGTGGAGGATCGAGGGGGGAAGGGCCGAGGTCGTCAAGTCGATGCTGGGCTGGCCGGTCAGGCACTTCAAGGTGGAGCGGAGAGAGGGGGCTTTCTACTTCGTCCCGTCTAGTATTTAAACTGGAGGCTGGGCCTCGTCGTGAGGCTGGTCCTGCTGGTGTTGTTGGCCGAGTACCTGGCCATTGCCCTATTCGCCGTGTTGGGCTATATATACCACGGCGTGGTGCCGCCGTGGTTTATAAACATGTTGAGGGACCAGCTACACGAGGTCGTGACGGGGCCTCTCGCCATCTTCGGCCACAACGCCGTAATAATGACCGCGGACTCCATACCCTTCGTCGGCCCCTTCGCGCTGGCCGTCACCCTAGGCGCGACGGGCTTCGTGCTGGGGGCCGTGGTGGGCTACGCCGCCGGCCAGTTCGGCCTCCTGTCGCTGGCCGTAGGCTATCTGGCCACCGTCGCCATGCCGCACGGAATACTGGAGCTCTCGTCCTACGCCTTCGCCACGGCGGGCTCCATAGACGCCACGAGGCGGTTGTTGTCCAGACGCGGCGGCGTCCTCAAGACCTGGCTCATCCACTACGCCGTGGCCCTCGCCCTGCTCCTCGCCGCGGCCTACGTGGAGTGGTGGGAGCTGGAGACTATAGGCCCCATCCTCTCCCGGCTTGGGTAAAGATATTAAGGAGGGCGCCGTGGGGTATATGGAGGTGTCCA
Organism: Thermoproteus uzoniensis 768-20; assembly: GCF_000193375.1. Lineage (GTDB taxonomy): Archaea > Thermoproteota > Thermoprotei > Thermoproteales > Thermoproteaceae > Thermoproteus > Thermoproteus uzoniensis_A. The sequence continues at coordinate 764,220 of NC_015315.1, read as the reverse complement.
GCCCCGCCTTCAAATACGGCGAGCCCATACCGCGGAGGTATACCTGCGACGGCGACGACGTCTCGCCGCCCCTGGCGATATCCGGCGTGCCGCCCGAGGCCAAGGCGCTCGCGCTCTTGATGGAGGACCCCGACGCGCCCATCGGCGTGTTCACCCACTGGATCCTCTACGACGTCCCGCCGTCGGTCCGGGAGCTCCCCGAGGCTGTCCCCAAGAAGCCGGAGGTGCAGGTCCTGGGGCTGCAAGGCGTCAACGACTTCGGGAGGGTCGGATACGGAGGGCCCTGCCCGCCGAGGGGCCACGGCCCCCACCGCTACTTCTTCAGGGTCTACGCCCTATCGGCGCCTCTGGGGCTCAAGCCCAAGGCCTCGCGCGGCGACTTCTTGAAGGCGCTACAGGGCAAGGTGCTGGCGCAAGCAGAATACATGGGCACCTATAAAAGATGACAGGGAGAATACACTTCTAATATTATTGTTGTCCGTGGAAAATATAAATATAGGCTTTTCCACGACCATGGCGAAGCAGAAGCTGAAGTTCTACGACATTAAGGCGAAGCAGGCGTTTGAGACTGATAAGTACGAGACTGTGGAGAAGAATACTGCTAGAGGCCCCATGATATTCGCAGTAGCCACCTCGCCCTACACCGGCATAAAAGTCTGGCGCCTCATCGGCAAGAAGAAATAAACAAACAAAACCCCCAATTTTTTCTCGGCCGTCCCCCGGCCACATTTTTATAGCGGCCTAAACGACGGGCCGTGGCGGAGCCCAACTACCGGCTAATAGTCTTGTTGGGCTTGACGTCGCTCTTCGCCGACTGGCTCTACGAGGGGGCCAGGGCGGCCCTTCCGCAGTACCTCAAGGCCCTCGGCGCGTCGGCGCTGGCGGTGGGGCTCGTCTTCGGCGTGGGCGACGCGCTGGGATACCTCTTGAGATTCGCCACGGGCCCTCTCGCAGATAGGAGAGGCGGGTACTGGGGCGAGACGTTCGCCGGATATGCCCTACAGGTCCTGGCGATCGCGGGCCTCGCGCTGGCTCCGTGGCTCGCGGCGGCTGTCGCCCTCGTGATGCTGGAGAGGGCGAGCAAGGCCTTGAGGACGCCGGCGCGGGACGCCATAATATCGGCGGCTGGAGGCGGGAGGCAGAGCTTCGCCTTCGGCCTACACGCGTCTCTGGACCAGATAGGGGCCGTCGCCGGCTCGGCAACTGCGCTGGCCGCCTTGGCGGCCGGCATAGGGTATGGGGACCTCTTCCTCCTGCTAGCCGTCCCCGGCGTCGCGGCTCTGATAGCCCTCTCCGCGGCCTATAGACAAGGCGTGAGGCCGGCCGGACGGAGGAGGGGAGAGGCCGGCGTATTGCTGGACAGACCGCTCCTCTTGTTCTCCCTATCCCAACTGCTCTTCGGGGCCTCCCTCATGCACATAAGCCTAGAGATGTACCAGGCGCAGGGGGCGCCGTGGGTGGGCTCTGCCATATACCTCGCCGCCATGGTCTTCGAGATACCGGCCTCCCTGGCCTGGGGCCGCGCGTACGAGGCGCGCCGGTGGTCTCTGTACCTGGGCCCCGCCGCCGCGTTGGCCGCCACCTCCGCCTTCTCGACGGGGCTCCTCGCCTTGGGCTTCGCCGGGGCCCTCGCATACTCGGCGGCCACCTCCTACGCCGACATAGTGGCGAAGGCGCGCGCCGTCGAGCTCGGCGGGTCGGCCAAGGCGACTGCGCTCGGCGCCGTCAACGCCGCGTTCGGCCTCGGCTATCTGGCCGGAGGGGCCATATACGGCTACCTCCTCGACGTGGGGGCGGCCGGCGTGGCTCCCCTGATCTCCGCCGCCTTCGCGGCGGCCTCCCTGGCGCTTATGCGGGCCGCTAGGTGACCCTCTCGACTCTGTATACCCCCTCCTCGATCTTCCTCAAGACGTATCTGGCTCTGTCCGTCTCCACGGAGATCTCGCGGGGCCACGACGCGGCGTCTACGGTCACCCTAGCCGCCCCGGTCCTCCTGAAGAGGTCCTCTATCTCTGTGAGGTCTAAGTCCTCCGGTATCGACAGGGCGAAGCCGTCGACGCCGTCGGCTAGAAATCCCGCGGCCTCTTCCCGATCCCTCTCGTCGGTTACGTCGTATATGGGCCTCGGCTCCACGACATATCCCTGCATTTTAATAATATTATGCGCGTCCGGTAAAAAACGGGGCTATCTAGGGCATATGGCCAGGAGGTACTGCCCCGTCTGCAGAAAATCCGTCGACGAGGTCGTCCAGAGGGAGGGCAACCTCGTCGTCAAGAAATGCCCCAACTGCGGCTACGTCTTCGCCAAGTACGAGCTCAAGGGAGCCGCGGCGAAATGAGCCTGCCGAGGCTAATCGGGGTCGTCCACCTGCCCCCGCTCCCGGGCTCTCCCAGATACGCCGGAGGCTTCGAGTCGGTCGTGGATTTCGCCGTGAGGAACGCCAGGGCGCTCGACGAGGCGGGCTTCGACGGGATTATCCTGGAGAACTTCAACGACTTCCCGTTCAAGGCCAGGGCTAGAGATCCCGAGACGGTGGCGGCGATGGCCGTCGTGGCCAGGGAGGTCAGGCGCGCCGTGTCGGCCCAGATAGGCATCAACATACTGCGCAATTCGGCCCCGGAGGCGGCGGCGGTGGCGGCGGCCGCCGGCGGCTCTTTCGTGAGGGCAAACGCCCTCTGCGAGGTGGTGTCGGCGCCTGAGGGCCTTCTGGAGCCCGTGGCGAGGGAGGTCGCCGAGGTTTTGGCCCGGCTGAGGGCCGACGTCAAGGTGCTCGCCGATATCTACGTCAAACACGGCTGGCCTCTGCACCAGCGGCCTCTCGCGGAGGTGGCTCTAGACTGCGCCGAGAGGGGAGGGGCGTCTGCGCTGATAGTCTCGGGCGCCAGGACCGGCTCCCCGCCCGACCCCGCGGCCATCGCGGAGGCCTCCAAGGCGGGCCTCCCCGTGTACGTGGGCAGCGGCACGACGCCGGAAAACCTGGGGAGGTTCAGGGGGGCCTACGGCCTCATTGTGGGGACCTACCTCAAGAGGCCCGACGGGGGCGTCGACCCGGAAAAGGCCAAGAGATACGTCGAGGCGGCTAGAAGGGCCTTGGGCCTTTAGGGAGCTACCTCCTCCACGTACCACTCCAGGACCATGTCGTGGGCGTCCGCCAGCCTCGCCGCCACCTTGTAGGCCTCCCTCCAACTGCCGAACTCCCCCGCCAGCTCCCACCCCTCGTCTAGGAGGTCGAGATCCTCCTCCCTGCCAGTTATTAAGACCCTCCAAGCCCTCTCGTCGACGAGTACCCGGAACATGTATACGGGAAGTATACGGGTATTTAAGACCCTCAGGTGAAATAGGGCATACCTCCCCTAAGTACTTCGAAACTTTCAGCGAGGTGTACTGTGCGGATTTTGCACAATTAGAATTCGTTTTAAGTTCTTCTTTTTTAGAGAACATGAATCGGAGAAAAATACCGAAGGGAACCAAGACGTACGAGAACTTGAAGGCGGGCTTCCAGGGGGAGTCCATGGCCAACAGGCGGTATCTCTACTACGCAAGGCTCGCCAGGGAGAGAGGGCTGGACGAGATAGCCGAGGTCTTCGAGAAGACGGCGAACGCCGAGACGGGGCACGCGTTCGGCATATTGATGCATCTGGGGGTGGATCCCGTGGCCGAGATAGAGATAAACGACGTGGAGGACGCGCTCAGGGCGGCGATATACGGCGAGACGTACGAGTGGACGCAGATGTATCCGGGCTTCGCCAAGGTGGCCAGAGAGGAGGGCTTCCACGAGGTCGCCCAGTGGTTCGAGGCTCTGGCCAAAATAGAGAGGTTCCACGCCGGCAGGTTCAACGAGGCGTTGGAGAAGTATCTGAAGGCCAAGGGCGTGAAGACAGAGGTCGAGGACGAGGTGTTAGTCAAGTGATGGATCTTAAGGAGGCCGCCAAGAGGATCTTGGGGCCGAAGGAGTACGGCGAGATAAGAGACTCCGTCCTGGAGGCCGTCGCGGCGTACAAGGAGCCGAGGTATCTGGACCTCTCCGATAGAGTCACGGTGCTTTTCGAGGACGCCGTGACTGTATGGTTCCAAATAGAGGAGGCCCTATACGCCGAGGGCGAGGAGGGGGAGAGGCTCGTCGGGGAGGCCGTGAGGGCCTACGCGCCGATAGCGCCGAGGCGGGGCGAGCTGTCCATGACTGTCATGGTGAACTTGTACAACGAGGGCGAGCTTAGGGCGTTGTTGCCCAAATATGCGGGGATAGAGCGCTCCGTCGCCGTGGTTGCCGGCGGGCGAGCGGCCGAGGCCAAGCCGATCTTCCCGGAGGACTACGCGGAGGGGGCTATGCCCAGATCTATCCACTACCTCAAGGCGCCTCTCCCGGGCCTAGAGGGCTTGCGCGTGTTGGTGAGGCATCCGGCCGCCGAAATCGAGGCGCAAGTGCCCCAGAGGACTATTGAGGCCATACGCGCGAGCCTATACGCCGAGGACGTCCAGTGGGCTTAGGGGGCTACCGGCCGTCCAGCGATAGAAGATTTTATTCTTCAAGATTTTAATACTGCATCTTACGTTCTTCTATGTTTGTCGACAGAGAGGAGGAGCTGGCCCTTCTAGAGCGCCTCTACGCCTCGGGGAGGCCCCACCTGGTGTTGATCTACGGGCGGAGGCGCGTGGGCAAGACCTGGCTGGTCAAGAAGTTTCTGGAGGGGAAGAGAGGGCTCTACTTCTACGCCCGGAGGAGGCCTTTGAGGGACGAGCTGGCGGACCTCGCCGAGGGCCTCGGTAGGGCTCTGGGCCGCTACGTGAGGCCCGACTGGGACTCCATATTCGCCGCCTTGAGGGACGCAGGACGCTTCGTGCTGGCAGTGGACGAGTTCGGGTACTGGCTCGACGAAGATCCGGGGACGCTCTCGGCGATCCAGAGGGGGTGGGACGAGTACTTGAGCGACAGCGGCGCGTTCTTGGTGCTCCTCTCGTCGGCCGTCGCGGTGGCCGAGAGGGCGGTGGCCTACGGCGGCGGCCTCTTCGGCAGGGCGACCGCGAGGATGAGGCTGGGCCCGCTGGAGCCTAGATACGCCAAGTCCTTCCTCCCGGCCTACAGCCCCCGCGATTTGGCCGCCGCATATGCGGTGACGAACGGGATCCCCTACTACCTCGCCCTATTCGACAGAGGCAAGGACCTCGGGGGGAATTTAAACGCTCTATTCTCTCGATGGGGACCGCTCTACGAGGAGGCCGAGAACCTCTTGCGGTATGAGGCGCGGGAGCCCCATATATACCTCAACATCGTGAGGGCGATAGAGGAGGGGGCCTCCACCTACTCAGAAATCGCGGACAGGGCGAGGATAAGCCCGCAGACCCTCGCCAAATACCTACACGTGCTGGAGAAGCTGGAGATTGTCCGACGCGAGGCGCCCGTCCTGGGCAAGGCCAGGCCCATATACGTCGTGTCGGACCTATACGTGAAGTTCTGGACGCGCTTCGTCTATCCCCAGAGAGGCTGGATAGAGCTGGGGAATCCGCCCGCCTTAGATCTGGACAGCTATATGGGGTCGGCGTTCGAGGAGATCGTTAGGAGAGCCCTCCCCCGCCTACATAAGTCCGGCGTCGTCAAGAGGCTGGGCCGTTGCGGAAGGTATTGGAGCGGCGATGTGGAGGTCGACATAGTCTGCGTCGACGGCGGCCGCATAACTGCCGTGGAGGTCAAGTGGAGCGATCTAGGCGAGGACGACGTGGAGAGGATACTGGAGGAGACCAAGGATAAGTTGGGGAGGCGCGAGGGCGACTACTACGTAGCCGCCAGGAGCGGCCCAAAAGACCCAAGAGTCATCACGGCGGATCAGATCTTCGCATAAGTTAAAAACACGTGATATGTCGGCTGTATGAAGGTGAGAGTGCTGGCCAAAGTCTTCGAGGAGAGGGACCACATACTCGTATGGTTCAAGGGGAGGCCGATCCTCGTGGTCAAGAGGCCGGAGGGCCTCTACGCCATGGACGCCGTCTGCGCCCACATGGGTTGCGCCTTGCTGACCGAGGTGGACGGCTACTACGCCGTATGTCCCGCCCATAAGGCCAAATACGACATAAGGACCGGCGAGATGGTGGAGAGGCCGGTCGTAAGGCCCGAGGTCCCGTGCGAGTTCGAGGACGTGAGGCCTCCGTTGAGGACGTACAAGGCGCGGATCTCCGACGACGGCTTCCTGGACATATCTGATTTTTAAGGAGGTGTATACATCTACGTGGAGGCCGACCCCCTCGAGCCCTTGAGGAGGAAGTTCCCCGGTAAGTCCCGGGAGTGGCTGAGGAGGGCCTTGGCGAGAGTCGGCGACGTGTCGGAGGGGCCCGGCTACTACGTCGTGAGGGGGAGGCCGGAGCTCGGCGATAGGTATCCGCAGTACCACGTGTGGTGGTCCGAGGCTGAGAGGCGCTGGGTCTGCACTTGCTACCTCACGGAATGGGGCCAGAGAAGGGCCCGCGACATATGCACACACGTTGCCGCCGTTATCCTCTACAGAGCCCACAGATCTGTCGAGGCGAGGGAGGGGCGCTACTACTTGGCCACAGCCGTCGTGGAGTGCCCCGAGAGGCCTGCGGCGGACGGCGAGGTGTACGCTAGGCAGGTCGCCGGGCGTAGCATAGCGGACTACGCGAGGCCTAGGTGGAGAGTCGCCGTGGTGTCCAGGAGGCCTAGAGTCGTCGTGACGTGCCGCGGGCGGCCCGTAGCCGAGCTGGACGGCGTCGAGGCGGCGTACGGCGAGGCGAGGGTTTTGGCCGAGGAGTACGTCGATTATTTAAAGGGCCCGACATAGGCCGTGGTGGCGAGGTTTAGGGACTGGCTGAGGCAGGCGAGGAGGAACTTGGAGTCGGCCCGCTTGAACCGGGGCGCCGGCCTCTACGAGGAGTCCTGCTACGAGGCGCACCAAGCCGCCGAGAAGGCCGTCAAGGCCCTCCTCAACTACTTGGGCAAGGAGAGGAGGGGGCACTCCCTGACGTATCTCGCGAGGGATTCGGGGCTCGAGCCGCCGCAGGAGATCTTGGAATGTCTGCTCTATCTGGACAAACAGTACATACCCACGAGGTATCCCGACGCCTTCGCCGAGGGCGCCCCCATGGACTACTACACCGACAGAGACGCCGAGACCTGTATAAAATGCGCAGAGGCTGTCTTGGGCTGGGTCGAGGGCCGTGTTGGAGGGGCTGGTCGAGAGGTATAAATCGCTCGGGGCTAAGCTCGTGGTGCTTTTCGGCTCTAGAGCCAGAGGAGACTACACGGAGTCGAGCGACTACGACGTCTTGGTCGTCGCCGACGACCTGCCGGCGGATCCCAGAGAGGCCTACGGAGTCCTCTTCGACCTAGAGCATCCGGCCGTGCAACCGCTCGGCGTCAGGAGCGACAGATTTCTGGAGATGTTGAGGAGGGGCAACGTCCTCCTTCTAGAGGCCTTGGAGGACGGCGTGGTGCTGTACGCCGACAGGTCCTTCCTCGAGGAGACGCTGGCCGTCTACAGAGAGGCCAGGAGGTGTTTCAGGCGGGAGGGCAGAGTCTGGGTCAGAATTTGCTGAAGTTTTTAAAAAGACATACGCTTCTCCTGCCGTGTGTATATCCGCCGAGGGCCTCAAGAAGAGGTACGGCAAGACCGTGGCCCTGGACGGAGTGTCGTTCGAGGTGCCTTGCGGCGGCGCGGCGGCCCTCCTGGGCCCCAACGGGGCTGGGAAGTCCACCACTTTAAGGATCTTGGCCGGCCTCCTCAAGCCCGACGAGGGGTCGGCCAAGGTCTGCGGATACGACGTCCAGCGCCGGCCCAAGGAGGCCAAGGCCTGTATGGGCTTCCTGCCCGAAGACGCCGTGCCTTTCCTCAACTTGACGGTGAGGGAGAACCTCGAGTACGTCGCGGCGCTCCGCGGAATAGACGACTCGGCCGTAGACTGGGCCATCAAGGCCCTGGGCCTCGAGGAGGTCGAGGGCAAGCTGGCCTCTTCGCTCTCGCGCGGCAATAGGCAGAGGCTGGCCCTCGCGCTGGCGATATTCCACAAGCCTAAGGTCCTTCTGCTCGACGAGCCGCTCAACTACCTCGACATACCTGCCCAGGAGTCCGTGATAAAGATGCTCAAGGAGATGAACGCCGCAGGGACCGCCCTGCTCGTGTCCACCCACATAATGGCGATAGCCGAGAGGCTGGCGAGGGACGTCTTCGTGATAAACAGAGGGAGGATAGTCTGGCGCGGCACCATGGAGGAGCTCAAGGCCATGGCGCAAGACGCCGGCGAGAGGATAGAGGAGGTCGTCGCGAGGCTCATGCGTTGATGCGGGCCGGCAGGACTTGGAGGGTTTTCAGGCTCTACGTCAAGCAGCTCTACAGCAAGTGGTTCCTCGGGATCTTCGCGGCGTATTTCGTTGCAATGGCCGCGCTCATTGCGGCCGGCAGAGGGCCCGCAGCATACGCGGCGGTCACGACATCGCTGGCGGTCTTGACCTTGTCGCTGATCTTCATAACAGTGCCGAGCTCCATGGCCATATACAAGTCCGAGGTAGACTTCGCCCTCGCCGCGCCCGTGGATCCCCTTGAGATATACCTCCTGAAGGCCGTCGCGCTGGCGCTTCCCTACCTCTTCCTCTTCGCGGCGTATACGGCCCCCCTGCTCCGCCCCGACCCGTACGGCCTGGCCGTGTACGCGGCGGCTCTCTTGTTCAACACGGCATTCTTCGCCCTAACGGCGACGGCCGCCAGCCTGGCCCCGCTGAGGCTTAAGATCGCCTACGGGATCTCCGCCGGCGTTGCGGCCGCGTTGTTATTGGCGAGGCCGGAGCTCTCGCCTCTCTACGGACTCGTCGAGCCATCGCCGATATACGTTGCCTATTCGGGCGCGCTGGCCGCCGCGGCCTTTCTAGCCGCCCCGCGCAGAATTCTGGCCGATATAGCGACGAATGCCTACGGGGTTCTCGGACTCCCGGGAGAGCCCGCCATCCGTAGATCCCCCTCGGTCGTGTACGGGGTACGGATAGGGCCCACGCCTTGGAGGGCTGTCTGGGCCACCTCGGTCAACGCGTCGTTTAGATATAGGTTGAATACGCCCCAGGGCGGCTTCGTGGCTCTGAGGAGGGTGAACGTGTTCAGGATCGTTCTGCCCATGTCGGCCGGCGGCGCCGCCGCGTACTACATAGCCGCGTATTTCATACACGAGCCCGACATACTTCTCACGTATACCCTAATGTCGTTCTACATGCTTTCCCTCTACTCCTTCTCCTCAGCGGGGTTCACCCTCGCCTTGGAGAGGCTCTGGCTCAGCGTCGTCTCCGAGCCGGCGGCCTACTTCAAGCTCAGGATGCGCGCAAGGGCTGTCGTTGTGGCGATGGCCCTCGCGCCATGGGCCGCCGCCTATGCTCTAGAGTCGTCGTTCTTCCCGCCCGCGATCTACCTAGCCCCCGCCGTGGCCTCAGCCGCCTTGACTCTGCCAGCCGCGAGCTGGCTGGCCTCAGGCTACTCCAAGATACCACAAGTCAGGGAGCTGGGCCTCACGGCGGCGCCCTTCAAGGTGACTCTACGCAACGCCTTGATCGGGGCCTTGGCGATCGCTTTCTTCGCCGTGTTGGCCACGCCCTTCGGGCTCGCCGTTGCGGCGTCGCGCCTCGTAGTCCTCGCGCCGGTGTTCTACCTAGCCGCCGACGTAGCGGCCGCCATCCTGCTGGCGCTGTCGGCCTTATTCTTCTACCTCACAGCCGTCTCGCCGAAGGCCTCCGCCGTGTGGGACCGCTTCGTCAACTATCTCTCCGAAAACGGCTATGTCTAGGCCGGGCGGGCGGTGGAGGAGGGCTTGGCGGAAGTACTACCTATATTTCAAACAGTCCGCCGGCCGGGGCTCCATCGCCTCCATCGTCTTCCTCGTCGCGTTGGCCGTCTTCGTGTATAGGGGAGGGGCCGGGATAGGCCCAGCGGCCGCCGTCCAGCTACTGGGCTTTCTAATGGCGCTGGCGGCTCTGTCCTCCGCCATAGGCGGGAGATTCGTCGTATCTAAGTCCGAGATAGACTTCTACTTCGCCGCCCCCATAAGCCCGTGGGAGTACCTCCTCATGAGGGCGGCCGTAATGGGTCTGGGCTTCGCCTTGGTGCTTGCCTCCTTCACTTTCTCCTTCACGACGCTCTCCAACGCGCCTTGGTACGCCCTGGCGCTCTTGGCCAACTCGGCCTCCCTTGCGCTGGCAGTCGCAGGCGCCCCCCTCCTTCCCTGGAAGGCCAGGTCGCTCTATCTGGCCTACTTCGCGGCGGCCGCGGCCCTGTCCTTCGTCGACCCTCCGCTGTCGCCTCTCTACGGACTCGTCGAGCCATCGCCGATATACGCGGCGTATTCGGCCGCGCTGGCCGCCGCTATGGCCGTCGTGATGCCCCGTAAATACGTGGAGGAGCTGGCGACCAACGCCTACGGGCTTTTCGGGAGGCCCTCGGAGCTGATGCCGCCGTATCCTCGACGGATGGCGGAGGCCGTCATGATGGGCCGGCCCAAGCTGGGCAGAACGCCGTGGGAGGTCGTCTGGGCAACGACGGCCCTCGGCGCCAGAGTCAAGACGGTCAAAACGCCCTACGGCTCCGTCGAGGTGCTTCAGCGCATAAACGCCTTGAAGCTGGGGGTATACATCTCGGCGGCCACTGCGGCTCTGTACTACGCCGCGACCCTATTTATCAACGACGAGATAGGTCTAGCCATCGCCGCGGGCTTTGTCTACTACATAATACAGTTCCTTATAGCCAGCTTCTCTATTGGGGCAGTCGCCGGGGAGCGGCTCTGGCTCAGCCTCTCCGCGGATCCCTACGCCTACTTTAGATACAGATCGTTGGCGAGAGCGGCGTCGGCCGCGGCTGTGCTCGCGCCTTGGATAGCCGCCTACGCTGTGCAGAGCCTCCGTTTCGGGCCCTCGCTGTATCTGGCGGCAGGCCTGGCGTCGGCCGTGTTCCTTTACCCGCTCGTGGGCTGGATCGCCGCCGCGTATATCGGCGTGCCGCAGATCAGAGAGCTGGGGCTTCCGCAGAGGCAACAGACCCTTTCGTTGAAGGCGACACTCATCGGCGCCGCCGGGCTCGCGTACGTGGCCGCCACGATGGCGCCCTTCGCCATGGCGGTGGCCGCGTCCGGACTTCCGCAACTGTCCGCCGCCTTGTTGCTGGCCGCGGATGTCTGGACCGGCGCGCTTCTGGCGCTCTCAGCCGCGTCGCTCGCCGTGGCGGTTGCGGCGGGCGCGCCTCTCTGGAATTGGGTCGCCGACAAGCTGGCCGAGGAGGGCTACGTCTAGAGGAAATCGAAAAATATACGGGTAGGTTGGGGAATGGGCCCAAGAAAGGCCGCCTTGGTGGCGCTCGCCTCGGCCTCCTTCTTCATGAGCTACTTCTCCCGCCTCGCCTGGAGCATAGCGTCGGCCTACTCCGACTTGCGGCCGACTGTCTACCAAAACGGCGTAGTCTTCGCCCTGTTCTTTGCAGGATACGTGGCGGTCCAAATACCGGCGGGCGTGTTGTCCGACAAGATAGGCCCCGCCCGCGTCGCCTCGGCCGCGTTGCTCGGCCTAGCTGGCGCCTCCGCGCTCTCGGGGCTGGCGCCCGACATGGAGGTCGAATACGCCGCGAGCCTCGCCATGGGGCTAGCCGCGGGGTGGATATACCCGGCCACCGTCAAGCTCCTCAGCTCTGAGTTCCGCGGCGGCGAGTTGCCCGTCGCCATGGGCTACTACAGCCTTGCCTGGCCTCTCTCCGTCGTCCTCTCCGGCCTGGCCCTCCCGGCGGTCAGCATATCGCTGGGGTGGAGGTGGGACTACTACATAATAGCGGCGGCCTCCGCCGCCCTGGCGCTGGCGTATGTGCCCCTGCGCGTATCCGCCGTAGTCGGCGCGGGGCAAGCCAGGCGGCCCTCGCTCGGCAACGGCGTGGCCGTCGTGAGCGCGGCTGGATTCCTATTCTTCGCCGCGTACTGGACGGTGACGCTGTACGCGTATAAGTACTTCCTGGACATAGGCCTCAACGACTACTACGCTGGCCTCGCCTACTCCATGACGGCGCTTCTCGGCATTCCCGCGACCGTTGCGGCCGGGTACGTCATAAGGAGGCTGGGCGTCAAGAGGACGCTCGTGGCGTTCGAGGGGATCTACGGCGCGCTCGTCGCCGCCCTCGCCGCGGGCCCCGCCACAGTGTTCCCCGTCGCCGCGGCTATGGGCTTCGTGAGGTTCGTCATAACGCCCGCCAACTCCACGGCGGTCTCCAAGATCGGCGGCGAGTCGGCCGGAAGCGCCGCCGGCACGGCCAACTTGTTCTGGCAATTGAGCGGGGCGGTGGCGCCGCCGATAGCCTCGGCGATAGTCGCAACAATCGGCTTTAAGGCGCTCTGGATATTTGCGGGGGCCCTCTCCGCGGCATCTGCCGCGATATACCAAGCCCTCCTCGACGTCGAGTAACAGGCCGGGCGCCTTCGACCACCGCCGGCAGGTCACGCCGCGGGGCGTATTTGCCGCGGCAGACCGCGCCGATAGAGGGCCGGGCAACGGCCGAGGATTCGGCGACGCGCCGCTCTGCGCGGGCACAAGCCCGTCGCCTCCCTACGACCTATATCTCCACGAAGGCGTCCATAAACTGGAGGTACCACCCGAACTGCTCCGGCGAGACCACGTGAAGCTCCACCGGCGAGTAGGGGCTGAGGACGCCGCCGAGCTCGGCCCTCATGCGTATGCGCCCCTCCTCTGTGGAGGCGAGGCGCGTCACCACCAGCACGTCGACGTCGCTGTCGGGCCTCGGACTCCCCTGCGCGAAGCTCCCGAAGACGTAGAGGCGGGCATCCGGGTCGAGCTCTCTGGCCCGCGCCTTCAGCCTCTCTAGAGCGGCCCAGAGCCTCTCCAGCTCCTCGGCCCTCCTCGTCCAGAGCCGTCTGAAGAGCTCTATAGATATGACAGAGCGCGGAGCGCCCTCTCTACCTCCCGGTAGGCCCGCCGCGCGCTCTCCTGCGAGTAGCGCACGGGGAGGTACCGCGAGCCTATATAGGCGTCTTCGAGGAGGTCGACCACCACGGGATCCAGCGGGATCTGGACGCCGACCTCCGCCAACAGGAGCTTGAGGCTGTGCGTCTTGGGGAAGTCCCCGTACTTTTCGTAGATCTTGTACTTAAGGCAGAGCTACAACGCCTGCTCTATGTGGAAGAGGGCGAGGTTGTACTCGCCGGCCTCCAACATGGCCTCGGCCGCGCGCCAGAACGACCTCTCTAGGAGAAAGCCCACGGACCCGCCGAGGCGGGATATTAAATAGTTGCGGAGGGCTCAATACGCCTTGCCCAAGGCGTGTATGCCCAGCTCTCCGAGGCCCTTCTCCACCATCTTCTTGTAGAGCTCCAGCGCGAGCGCCGAGGCAGGGAGCGAGAGGCTCTTCCTGTTGGCTATCTCCATGGCGTAGGCCAGATCCTTCTTGAGGTGGGCCGCCTTGAACCCCGGCGAGAGGTCGCCCTTGAGGAGCTTGGGCAGATACAGCTCTATGGAGCCCGACCTGGCCGCCCCCACCGTCAAGAGCCTCGCCACCTTGTCGATATCCAGCCCGAGAGCCTCGGCGAGCCTCAGCCCCTCGACCATGGCTATTGTGTTGAGGGCTATGACCACCTGGTTCACGAGCTTCATGGCCTGGCCGTAGCCCACAGGCCCCGCGTAGATAACCTCCTTCGCGAAGGCCTTAAACACGGGGAGGAGCCGCTGGAAGAGATCCTCCCGGCCCCCCACCATGACGGTGAGAGTCCCCTCCTCCGCCCCCTTCTGGCCGCCCGTGACAGGTGCGTCGAGGAAGTCTATCCCGCGCGCCGCCAGGCGCTCGGCGAAGTTCCTGGCCCAATCGGGCGAGTTCGTCGACATGTCGACGACGACGAGGCCGGGCCTAGCCCCCTCCACCACGCCGCCGGGCCCGAAGAGGACTTGCTCCACGTCGGGCGCGTCGGACACCATCTCGATCACCACGTCGACCCTCTTCGCGAGGTCGGCGGGCGACTCGGCGACGTAGACCCCCAGCTTCCCGAAGGGCTCGGCCTTGGCCCTAGTCCTGTTGTAGACGGCCGCCAAGAAGCCGGCCTTGTGGAGGTGCCTCGCCATAGGCCCTCCCATGATCCCCAAGCCGATAAACCCGACCTTCATGCCCCAGACACCGGTGAGGATATAAAAACGCACCGCCCCGCTCAAGAGGCCGGCGCGGTGCCTGGATAGATAGGCGTCGCGGCGATAGAGCCTATACAGCTGATACAGAGAAGCCCGGCTGGTGACGGACAGAACAACGGCGGTGTTGGCGCCCCACTCGTTCCACTCCCCTGCCTAAGCCGCCTATACAGTTTTCACAGCTACGGCATCAAGTCGTGGCCGGCAATCTACGAGGACTAGTCCAAATTTATTTACAGATATTGACGTATATCTTTTTAAGATCTTCTGAACGCATCGCCAGATATCCCGTCAAGACGCAGATAAGCCTAGCCGCCGTCGAGTCGTCCGGCACGTTAGAAATCACGGCCTCGGGGTCGGGGCCGTTGTATTGATACCTATGTAGCTCCAGCGCGAGAAATGTGTTTTTCAACACCTCCTCGCCGAACCGCCGCGACAGCAAAGCCGCGACCTCGGCCATCCTCGTAGTCGGCATCACGGCGATTACCACATCGACGTCCTCGACCTCCTCCACCTCCTCCCCCTTACGCAACCTAACGACGCCGGGAAACCTAGCCTTCAGCATATCCCTCCCCTCCACTGCCAGAGCCGCCAGATACGCCTTCCAGCACTGAAAAGCCTTGCCGGCGGCGTTTCTCACCAAGCCCTCGGAGAGAAACTCCAACGCCAGCCTACACTCGATCTCCGCCTCCCTCATACGCGCCTCCCTATACCGCCCAGGGTCTCTCCAAGGCTTAGCCAATACTGGGAACTCCACAGTGCCGTTGTTGCCTCCTCTTATAACTTTATTACCCCAAAGACGCGCCTAACAACTGGCACCTTTCCCTCTCGCAGAACGTCGTATACGTCTATATGGCTGGGCGACTGTACCTAGAGATTTAGATCCGCCAAGCCCTTGGCTGCCGGCGCATCCTGCCTGCGACGGGGTGGCTGTACGTCGCCCTCTGCGGAGCGCCGGGCGCTTAAGCGGCTCGAGAGCCGGCGTCGCCAGCAACCGCCTGGCGATAGGCCGCCGCGCCAAGCAACCCGCCGTAAATACGTCAGTTATCGAAGTCATTTCTTCTTTAAAAGTCGAACGTTAAAAAATGCCCGTCACTACTTGCAGTCGTGGTGAACGATAAGATAAAAGCGGCGATAGGGATGTTGATACTAATAGCGTACGTCGGATCTGTCCCGCAGGTTCTGGCGTGGTGCGTAATCCCAAATGGATCTGCGGCTGGCGGGGCGGCCACCGGTGCCGGAGCCGCCGGCGCTACAACGAGAGCGCAAATGGCCAGCGACTTAACAGCCGCCGCACTAATATTGTTCGGGCTCGGTTGGGCGGGGCTCGTAGCTGGGGTTGCGAAAATGGCGCAGGAGAAGGGGTCCCTCCTAAAAGTTTTTGACTTTTATACATATCTATCGCTCCTATCTAATCCTCCTCTATTGTCTGTAGCAGCCGTTATGTACCTAGTCGTGGTTCCGATAAGGGAGTATCTGATCAGGGGAGGCCCCACTCTATATTCTCTTCTTCTATCTTCCTATCTAGCTATGTTATTATATATGCTAACATATCTTTTGGTTTCTTTAATATTGTATAAAATCTTAGTAAGGAGATATCCGCGTAAAGAGATCGTGGATGGAGTAGCCGTAATTTATGTCGATAGGCCCTTG
Organism: Thermoproteus uzoniensis 768-20; assembly: GCF_000193375.1. Classification (GTDB taxonomy): domain Archaea; phylum Thermoproteota; class Thermoprotei; order Thermoproteales; family Thermoproteaceae; genus Thermoproteus; species Thermoproteus uzoniensis_A. Next base: position 748,424 of record NC_015315.1, on the reverse strand, counting down.
TTGACATCGGCCACGATGATAATAGGCCGGCCTATCGTCTTCATCGCCCCGCGGCATAGGAACAACGCCGTCGTCCTAATGCATGAACTAGGCCACGCGAGGTCTAGGTTTTTGTACTTCGTCGCAACCGCCTTCCAGGCCCTCCTTTTCGCGATGATTGGAGCCATGCTTGCTAATTACGGAAAGCTGTACTTTAACCAAGCTTTTTTCTGGGCGTTAGGCTTCGCCCTCTCGGCTTTCCTGATGTACGCCGTTCACTTCACCGACGAGCTCTACGCCGAGGCGTTCGCAGTGAGGCGCCTCGGCGAAAAGGCCGTGGAGGAGAGGGCGAGGAGCCTCGTAGAGGTAATGCAAAGGGAGTTCTCCGGAAGGGGCAAGTTCGCAACGGCTGTTGTGAGAGCCGTCCTCGGCCTGCTGTATCCATCGCTTCCCGCGGATCTCGAAGAGGCGAAGAGATATTTGAGATCCCTTGCCGACGACTGGACGAGGCCTGCCGGAGCGCTTAGGTTCGCCGCCCCTTGGCTCCCGGCCTTTGCTGGGAGCTTGACTTATTCACTGGGACTTCTCCTTAACATATCAAATATGAGAGTTTTATTGTTAAACTTTGTCTCATTAATTCTATTGGGTCTAGCTATTGCATTCCTCCTAGCTCTGATCTTGAAACCTATAGTGGCGAGGTATTCCTCGGTCGATCCCTTTAAGATATCGCTTTGGCTCTCCTCGGCATATCTAGCCACTGTCTCGCTCCCTATGCCGGGCGTCGTCTTTATAGGTCCTCCCTTCCTCGCGGCCTCCCTAGCGCTTGCCTTTATTACGTTGTTCTTGAGCTCAAGAATCGCCACAGAAGACGACAAGAAGGCCTCGTTGCTATCCCTAATAGCATTCTCGATACTCCTAGCGGCATCTTTCCTTGTAGGCCTCGTCGCAATGTGGCGCCTCGGCCTCCTCTAATCTGCGGCCTCTACTACCCCCCGGCGCACAGTATCGTCGTATTCGCGCTCTCGGCATATATAAAGCGTTATGCGGCCTTGTTCGCGATAGCCGTCATAGCCCTTTTGATCGCTGTCTTGTTGCCCGCGGAAGTTTTGCCGGGATGCTTCGCGTTCGCGCCGATTGAAATATCGACATCCTCGCAAATAAGGCGAGATTAAGGCCGGCTTGATCGCGCTGACAGTCGCCGCGCTACTGGAAGGATACGCAATAGCTGTGGGCGCCGAGTCGAGGATATGCTCGGCCGGACAGGATCGGCGCGATCTCCTGACGAGTCCGCGGCCGCCTTCACCAGACCTGTCCCCGCACCGCTCCTCCCGGCCTTCGCGGCGCCGTGCCTCGCACGGCTGGGAGAGCTCTCGCCTCGTTCTCAGCGTCCTTAGCGCTCGGCAGATGGCTAACGCCGCGCGTATATCTCGGCGTATCTGTAGAGCTGCTCCACGTCGGCCTTCAGCTGGGCTAGGTTCTCGTCGAGCTCCTTGATCTTGGGCTTTATCTCCTCTTCCCACACCCTTAAAATCCTCGGCGGGGCCCTCCTGGCGAGCTGGGCGGCCCTCACGGCGGCCGCTATCTCGAGAGGCCTCAACTCCCACGGCAGCCTCTCGGCCTCCGCGCGCCTCGCCTGTAGGAACCTCTCCCCCATCTCCACGGCCTGGAGGTGGTGGGCGAATAGGTGCAGGAGGGACGGGAGGGAAGACCTGTAGCTTATCCTTATGAGGCCGGGCTCGTAGACCCCGGCTATCCCTCTACAGAGCCCGCCGGGCTGGCCTCCGCACTCGTCGAGGGGCACCGCGACGGCGGCTACTCTGGGCTTCGGCACGTCGAGCTGCTCGGCGAGCGCCTCCACTATCCCCTCCGCGCCGCTGGCTATGTCCTCCAGCGGCTTGAGGACTAGCTGATCCAGAGCCTTGAGGGCCCTCCCAACGGGGTCCATATAATGCCGTATTCCCGTAAATAAATCAATGCAGTCCCTATAAAGGCGGAGGCCGGCAGTCAGTGTTGGTCGCAATAGTGGGGCCCATGTTCGCCGGGAAGACCACGGAGCTCATCAGGAGAGTGGAGAGGCAGATAATCGCCGGGAGGTCCGCCGCTGTCTTCAAGCCGTCTATAGACTCGCGCTACGACGCCCTCTCGGTGGCCGCCCACAACGGGCTGAGGCTGAAGGCCTTCGTGGTGCCGCCCGACGAGTCAGGAGTCGCAGCAATAGCCGAGGAGGGCGAGAGGTACGACGTGGTCGCCGTCGACGAGGTTCAGTTCTTCCCGCCGTCTCTCGCAGAGGCTCTCGACCGGCTCGCCTACGGGAGGCTCGTCATCGCGGCCGGGCTGAACCTCGACTACCGGGGAGAGCCCTTCGAGACCACCATGAGGATTATGGCCTACGCCGACAAGGTCGTCTCCCTGACCGCTGTGTGCAAGGTCTGCGGGCGGCCGGCCACCAGGACCCAGAGGCTTATCGGCGGCAGGCCGGCCCCGGCGGACGGCCCCCGCATACTCGTGGGCGGCGGCGAGACCTACGAGGCCAGATGCAGGAGACACCACATCGTCCCCGGCCGCACTGCGGGAGGCGGCAGATAGGCCCGCGGACCTGCGGCGCCTCGCCCGACGCGAGCGGCCTCCGCCCCGGCGCTCTCATCGCGACCGCTGTGCCTCTCTCAGCCAGCCCCTCCACGCGCTTAGGGCGGCTCCGCGATCTGTGAAATCGGCCGAGAACTCCCTCGCCTACTTCACCTCTCACAGAGCGGCCTCTCGGTTTCGAGTATCGGGTATCGTCCACTGCGCGTCGTGGTTTGGGGACCGCCGAGATTTATTTACCTCAAAGATAATACTCGTGGAGACACTACTATCTTCCTCATCAACTCGCCCGCATCGACAGCTCTTCTAGACCAGCAACCACAGCTTTCGACTAAGACGGCTATATCGTACAAATACCGAGCTACTCTATACAGAGGGCATTACGAGATGTGAACCCATATACAAGAGCCGTAGCGGGGCGCTACGTCTTAATTCTCTGGAGCACTTCTCTACACCTGGCCAAGAAAAGCTTGAGATCTTCCACCGCCAGCTCTAGGGAGGTGTACCTGCTGAGCAGAGCCTCTCTATCCACGCCGTTGTACTGAAATTCGTGGAGATTTAAGGCGAGGTCTGTTAGAGACACCACGTCGAAGTCTACTACGTCTCTGAGCCTCTGAGCAACCTCCCGCAATTTACTAGACGGCATGTAGGCTATTAGCCAATCCACCCTGGCCACCGCCTGGCCGTCGCGCGTCCTGACAGCTCCGGGGTAGTGCCTAGCCAACGCCTCTCTGTGTACAGCCGCCAGCGCCGCCATCAGCGACTTCCAAGCCTGAAACGCCTTGCCAGCCGCATTTCTGTACATCTCCTCTCTAGTAAACTTCTCAGCAAGCTCGAGCTCGTACCTCGCCTCCTCAAGCCTAATCTCCACATACCTCCCCAAATCCCTCCAAGGGTGGACTAGCAGAGTCACAGATGAGAAGGCCTCCCCTTTTAAAAATCCTTAAAGTGGCCAATGATGGTGCCAGAAAGCGTAGGAGAAGATAGGCTAGCGGCCGCTTGAGAAGTAGAGCTGTAGGTGGCCGAATTGCGGGAGGCGCGGTTCTGGTCACGGTCGGCGTGGCTGTGGGACTAGGAGTTCACCCACGAGGTGGTCTTTGGATGCCCCGCCTTATTGGCTGGATAGGCGATTAGCTTAAGGGCCTCAACCGCCTCGTTGCTGTCCAGCACCGGGGCGACTCTGCCCCTTGGGTCGAACATGGCGCCGCCGAGGCTTAACAGCACGGTGAGGTAGACGTCCGACGTAATTCCGCCGGGGTAGTTGCCAGACCGGCCGCATGTCCTGGGCGCTATTTTCTGCTGGACCGTCTCGGCTATTCTCACCACGTCGTCCCAGCTCTTGGGCGGGTTCTCCCCCACCGACTCGATCACGGCCCTGTTGTAGAACAAGAAGTTGAAGTTGCCGGTGATGGGCACCGCGTAGAGCTCCCCCTTGTAGTAGCCCAACTGGGCAATTAGGTCCGGCGCCCCCGAGAGATCCGTCTTGCCGATCGGCGACAGCCAGCCGTTTGTGTAGAAGGTATACAGCCACGGCTCGTCGAAGTACATCACGTCGTACTCCCTAGAGTTATTCCTCATAGCCAGCAGAGCCGTTTGGTAAGTTTCGGCGTAGCCCTTAGGTGTGTATCTGAACTTGACATTTAGCTACCTCCTCGCCGCGGCTCTCACCAGCTCGGCCAGGTGGGGCGCCGCGCGTCTCGGTCCCTCCACCGCCGCCTCCAGATAGCCGTTTCGGCGAGATGCCGTAGCGTCTAAGCGCGCAGGCGCTTGTGCCCAGCAGATCGGCCACCTTCGTGTATTGAGATGGCCTAGTTATTGAAACGCGGCGGTGAGGGCGCCGGTCGCGGAGATTCGGCGTGTAAATTCGCCAGACGTCTTGCCTGGCGTCGTACTGCGGAGGATATATCTCTGCAGGCGGTCGCAACGCGGCGGGAGGCTCCGCCTAGGCGCCGCGGCTTAAGCCAGCTCTCTCCCGTGCCTCCTCCACAGCTCGGCGAGGGCCTCCAGGTGGTGCTCCGGGAGCGGCTTGCCGTCGCTGGCCTCTGCGTACTCCTCAAGCTCCTCCACCGAGGTCGCCGTGACTAGGACAGACGTGACGGGGAACGAGAGGACGAACTTGAGGGCGTATTGGCCCAGCGTCAGCCCGAGCTCTCTGGCCAGCGGAGCTACCTCCCTCTCGGCGATTTCCCTAGCCCTCCTCAGCCACTCGGCGCGCCTCAACGAGCGGTGGTCGCCTTGGGGAAACGACGGCTTGAACCTATCCGTCAACACCTCGCTCGCGTGGGGGACCCGCGCCAGGAGCATCCTCCCCCGCCCCTCCTCTATCAAGATCCTCCCGGGCTCCTGCTCCAGTATGTTGAAGACGAACATTATGGAGTCGTAGCCGGCCCTAAGAGCCGTCCTCCCCTCCTCCAGAACCTGCACCTCCGGCCCCAGCGCGGCGCCCACATATCTGGCCCACACCCCCCTCATCTTGAGGAAATACGCGGCCGCCCTCTCCACCTCCTCCCTCGGCGGGTTGTGGAGCTGGACGAGGTCGGGCCTCCTGCCCAGCCTCTCCGCGGACCTCCTCAAGGCCGCCTCCAAATACTCGGCGTCGTAGCGGCGCGTAGGCCTCTCCGGGCTCGAGTAGAAGTCGTACCCCACCTTCGTCGCGACGTAGACGCCGTCTCTCCCGGCCAGAAGCTCGCCGAGAAGCTCCTCCGACTTCCCCCTGCCGTAGACGTCGGCGGTGTCGAAGAAGTTTATGCCGAGGTCCAAGGCCCTCTCCACAAGCCTCTTAGCCCCGTCCCTGCCCAACTCGCCGTACATGCCGCCGAGCACCCAAGCGCCGAACCCTATCTCCGACACTCTCAAGTCGCCGTACTGTCTATACCTCACGCACTTCCCGAATCGCCTAAATATAGATCAACGCCGAGGCCGCCGCGTACACCGCGTAGGCCGCCGCCAAGGCCACGGCGAGCTGGACCGCCAAGGAGAGGGCGGTCAGCCTCCAGCCGACTAGCTTGACCATGGCCCCCACAGTGGCGACGCACGCGGAGTAGACGGCCATAAACGCCATGAGGGCGAGCGCGGCGGGGATCGACAGACTGGGCAGAAGAGAGTCGGCGCCGAGGGCGACCATGAAGCCCCACACCACCTCCTTGAAGATATACCCCGCTATCAACGACGTCGATATCTGCCAGGGAATGCCCGCGGGCGCGAGGAGGGCGCCGAAGGCTCTCCCGGCCTCGGCGAGCCAGCTCTCCGAGATATCCGAGACGAAGCCCGACGGCCCGAAGTGCGTGAGGGGCCACACAACTGCGGGGAACAGCGCTATCAAGAGGCCTGCCTTGACTAGGAAGTCCTTGAAGCCCGCCCACACCTTCAACGCGTATATCCTCAAGTTGGGGACCATGAGAGGCGTCGGCGGGAGCCCCTCCACGCGGGGGACCACGCCGAAGGCCTTTCTGTAGATCAGCGAGGCGGCCAAGACGGCGAGGGCGGCGACGGCGTACGGGACGAAGACCGCGAGAGGCACCAGATAGGGCTTGGCCGAAAAGACGGCGGCGGACACCGCCACGAAGAGGGAGAGCCTGGCGGCGCACGGCACGTAGGGCACCAGAAGGGCGGACATGAGCCTGTTGCCCCTCCCCCACATAACCCTCACGGTGGAGAGCGCCGGCACGTTGCACGCCGAGGCGATCATCAGACAGAGAATCCCCCGGCCGGGGACGCCGAGGGAGACCATCTTGGCCTCCAGCATTCTGCCGAGCAGCCCTATGACGCCGGTCTCCTCGTAGAGCACCACGAGCGACAGAGCAATGAGCATGTATGGCAGGAAGCCCACAAGCGCCGACACGCCCAGCCACAGCCCGTCGGCCAGAAACGACGCAAGCGCCGGCGGCAACCCGGCCGACGCTATTGCGTCCGACACGCCGTCGAGCGCCGGCTCTATATACGAGAGGATGCCCGGCCAAGGCCCGGCCCCCTCTAAGGCGACGAAGAGGGCGAGGACTGTGGCTACCGACAGCGCGAGGACGGCGGCGAACGCCAGGGACGGGCGCGAGAACAAGGCCCCGGCCAGCTTGGCGGAGGGCCTCACCGGTATCTCCAAGGCCTTCACGGGAGTCGGCCCGGCCGGAGCCCAGCTGGCCAGAAAACGCCGGAGCTGGAGGACCCCGAGGCCCTTCACGGCAGATGTGTAGAAGACGGGGATCCCCATCTTCGCCGACAGCTCCTCGGAGGGCATCTCCGGAGCGCCGAGATCGACCATGTTTACTACAAGGACGACGGGCCGGCTCCTGCCTATGTGCTCGGCGAGAGCCAGCGCCTCCTTGATCGCGTGGGGCGCGCCGACCACCACAACGCCGTCGTAGGGCCCCTCGAGCGCCTCCCGCAGAGCCAGCGCCTCGTCCTCGTCCTTGGGGCTCTGGGGGTTGAAGACGCCTGGGAGGTCCACAAGCTCCACCTCCGTCCCTCTGATCTTCCCCACGTTCATCTCCAAGGTCTTTCCGGGGTAGTTGGCCGTCTTGACGTAGCGCCCGGTCAAGGCGTAGAACAACGTCGACTTCCCGACGTTGGGCGGGCCGACGAACGCTATCCTCCTCGCCACGTGTCTATTAACACTGTTACTATAAAAAGCTTATTTATCGGATAATCTATCGAAAACAATTTTAACACAGTAAATAGTTCTCTCTAAAGCGGGCTTCGCTATCCGGCGACTGCGCTAACTGGTAAATCGGGCTTGTGCAAGCTCACCCGGCCTCTCTAGGCCAATAAATCGCATTACGCGTTCTCCGTTATTTCTCAGCCCAGTTTTACGAGTAGGCGTTATAGCTACGGCATCAGCCGGACACGTGGATCTCAAAAAGCTCGTGGAGATACAGACCGAGTTTTCGCGGAGGAAGTTCCCCCGGTTTTGGGAAATCGGCGACGAGCGGGATCTGGCCCTCCGCCTGGAGTACTTAACGAACGCCTTGGCGGGGGAGGTGGGCGAGGCGGCTAATCTGGTGAAGAAAGTCGTCAGGAGCACGGTTTACGGCCACGGCGACTTGAGGCTGGAGGACGTGCGGCGGGATGTGGAGGAGGAGATAACGGACGTCTTCATCTACGTCCTCACAATAGCGGGGCTTCTGGGGATGGACCTCGAGAAGGCCTACTTCGAGAAGCTGGAGAAGAACGAGAGGAGGTTCTAGCCGTCACTAAACTTTTTAGACTAGTCTATTTGGACTAGTCTGATGAGACTAATTAAACGGAGGGAGTGCGCCGCGCTCTCCAAGCTCTCCGGCTGGGTTCTGCTGTACGGCAGGCGCAAGGTCGGGAAGACCACCTTGGTCAAGAACTGCGTCCGCCACGACGTCTACGTGTTGGTTGGCCAAGGCGGCGGCGCCGCGGTGTTGGGCGGCGAGCTGGTGCCGGTGGAGTCGGCCCTTAGAGAGGTCGGCGCAACTCTGCGGCGGGGCGGCGTGGCCGTGGTGGACGAGTTCCAGCGCCTCCCCGCGAGGTTTTGGGATCTTCTGGCCAGCTGGGCGCCCAACGGGGTGCTCGTGGCCAGCGGCTCCAGCCACGGCGTCCTCGGCAAGGTCTTCGACCGCTCGAGCCCCCTCTTGGGCCTCTTCGCGCCTTTCCACGTCGACATCATAGCCTACAGCGACATCTTGCCCCAGGTCGGGGATCCCGTCCTCTCCATGTTGTGGAGAGATCCCTGGCTGATACCGCATATCGGGAGCGCCGAGGAGTTGAGGGCTAGGGCGCGGGACCTCGCGCTGGCCGCGAGAGGGCTTGTGGGCGAAGTCTTCGCAGAGGAGGATAGGGAGTTGACCGAGATCTACTGGAGGGCCATCTTGCTCGTCGCGGCGGGGTACTGGAAGAGCTCCGACGTGGCCGGGGCGCTCGGGCTGAGGGGCGGCCTCGCCTCGGCCTCGTCGATTTTGGCGCGGCTCGCCAAGATGGGCGTGTTGAGGGCGATCCCCACGCTGGGGAGAGAGCGGTACTACGCTGTCAGATCGCCGGCCCTGTCTCTGATCCTCTACGCCGAGGCCAAATACAACGTGAGCGATCTGGGCTCGACCCCGCCGGAGCTCCCTCTGGGGAGGGAGGCCCAGTTCACCGTCGGCGAGATGCTGGCCGAGCACTTCGGCGCCACGCAGAGGTACTCGCCCCGCGAGGACGTAGACGTGGTCTTGACCAGGGGGAGGAGGCGTATATGGGCCTTCGAGGTCAAGATGGGCCCGTTCACCGCGGGCGAGGCGAGGGAGGCCGCGTCCAGGCTGAGGAAGGTGGCAGAAAAGGCCGGGCTCGTCAGCCTAGCGGAGACTCCGCCGGACGTCGCCGACCTCTCTCTAGGGCCTCGCGAGCTCGTCGAGATGGCGAGGGATATCGCCAGGAGGTACGGCGTGGTCTAGCCGCGCCGGAGCCTTCTGGCTGTCCGGCCCAGCGTCCACAAGGCGAGGCCGCCCAGCGCCAGGCCGGAGACGGCGACGTAGTACTGCGCGATGAATTGGTACATGGGCCAGGCGTAGTAGATATAGGCCGAGAGCGGCGCCTCGACCGCCGAGATGGCCGCGGCGGCGTAGGCGAGAGGCCTCCTCCGCGAGACGGCCCAGGCGGCGGTGAGGGCCAGCAAGGCGGCTGTGAGCCACGGCAACGCGTCTAGGCCGGGAGCTCTGTAGACGTCGGCGTAGGTGGCGTATTTCGGCACGGCGGCTATATAGCCGTAGTGGACTGGGTACTGGAGGGGCAACGGATAGGTCCAGTTGGACGGCTCGAGCGGGGGCCGCGGCGGCGCGGAGAAATTAAAGGCGTCTAGGAGGCCTTGCAGGTCGCTGTTGGCGACCTCGGGCGTCAGATAGGGCAGGCCCCAGTTGTAGTCTATGAAGGCGAGGATGGTGTAGTCGCTCATAGTGTGGTTGTCCACGTAGCCCTCCTTGGCGTACGGCGAGACTATTATGAGGGGCACTCTCTGGCCCAGCCCGAAGGGGTCCACGGCGGGCGGCGCCACTTGGTCGTAGAAGCCCCCGCCCTCGTCGAAGGTTATGAAGACGGCTGTGGAGTTCCAGCAAGGGCTACGCTCTATCGCCTCCACGAGCCTCAAGACAGCGAGGGCGCCGGCAGTCGCGTTGTGCGGCGGGTGCATGTCGTACTCGTCGCTGGAACCGCCGAAGAACATGACCCAGGAGACCGCCGGTATGGAGCAGTTGCCGAGCCTCGCCAGAAAGTCGCCGTAGTCCCCGTAGTGGCCCACGTACCTCTCGGCGCCGGAGAAGGCCGTGAGGGGGTACGGCACCCCTCCCCGGTAGCCGTAGACGTAGTAGCCCCAAGACACGCCGGCTTTCTCGAGCTGGTACATCACAGACTGCTCGAACGGCACGACGCCGACTGCGCTGTCTGTGTAGAAGCCGGGCGGCCTCCCGATGAGGTCCGCCACTCTGTTGGGATCCGTGAGGCCCAAGACGGGGGCGAAAAACGCGTCGGCCAGGACGTACTCCTCGGCGAGATCCCAGAGAGGCCAGACCTGTTGGTAGGAGAGGTATTCGAGAGACTGGGGGCCGGAGTAGAAGACGAAGCCCACAGGCTCGCCGAACCAGTAGTCGCCGTGGTACTGCGCCCAGCCCTCGGTGGGGTTCTCCTCGACCGCCGACCCCGCGTAGCGGGGGTGTCTCTGGCCCAGCCAAGGAGCCCAGGGGATCTCCGGCACCGATATCCACGGAATCTCGGCGCAGCTATGCTCAAGCTGGCTGTAGTTGTCGTATAGGCCGTAGGGCCACATGACGGAGAGCGTTATGTTGTTCACGATGGGGGGACAGCCGAAGGGGTAGAGGCCGAAGAGGTTGTCGAACGCCCTATTCTCCTCGACCACTATCACGACATGCGATATGGGCGTCGCCGTCGCGAGGGCCAGCGCGGCCAAGGCCAGAAGCGCGGGGACGGCCCTCATCACCACATGTGGGGCTCCGCCTCTCCCCCAGCCGCTATCCTCAACCTCTCGACCCCGCCTATCGTCTTCACTATCTCGGCGACGGACCTCGGCACGAGCTCCTCCCACCTCGGGTCGCCGGCCAGCATAAGCTCGCGGACGCGCGTGGAGACGTAGCGATCCCTCTCGAACATGGGCTGTTGCCTCACCTCGTACCCCGCGTCTCTGAACAGCTTGGCCACGAAGGGGTTGCCTGTGTAGACCACCTCGAAGGGCGGCGCGTAGGACCGCACGCGGCCCAGCCACTCCAGGTTGTTCTCCACGTTGGGTATGGGGATTATGATCACTCTGGACAGATCGACGCCCCCCTCCCTCAACCCCTCCCTCAACATCCAGATCCTCTCGCCGGCGGTGAAGGGGTCCTTGAGTATGTAGTTGAACTGCGCCGATCCCACAGACACGACGACCTCGTCGACCTCCTCCAATATCGCCTTCACGGCCTTGACGTGGCCCCAATGCGGCGGCTGGAACCTGCCCGGAAACAACGCGCGCATGTAGATACGTAAAGGCGCGTTTATATACTTCGCGCCTTTGTCTATTCCTCTCGACAAAAGGCCGGCGCCTCGACCCGGCGATGTCCAGCCTACTTTACGGAAAAGCTCTTTTCCCTCCGCGTTCCTCCTCCCATGGACATCTTTGAGGCCCTCGCGAATCCCATAAGGCGCAGGATACTGGAGCTGTTGGCCGACAGGCCGCGCCTCTACTCGGAGCTGATGGACGCGCTGTCGGTGGACAGCCCCACGCTGGCCTTCCACCTAAAGAGGCTCGACGGCCTCGTGGAGAAGGACGAGAGGGGCTTCTACAGGCTGACCCAGATGGGGGCCAAGGCGCTTGAGGTGGTCAGATCGCTCCAGGCGGAGGGCGGCGGGCAGGCGAAGGGGCCCGAGCCGCCTCTAGTCCTCGAAGACAGAATAGCCGTCAAGATAAATAAAGAGCTCTTGGAGTACGTCAAGAGGCAGGGCAGGAAGCTTGTGGTACAGGACTCGGCGATAGTCGAGATAGCCGACGACGTGGATCCCGGGCTCTTCATGGACGTCGTCGAGTCCATTAGAGAGGTGGCGCTCGTCAAGGCGCCCAAGGGCCTTAGGCCGTACGTGGAGCTGAAGGCCAACGACGTCGGCCTAATCGGCGAGGGGGGACTGGCGCATCTGCTGACGGAGGGGGTGAGCATCTTGGGGTCGGTGCTCCGGCTGGGGGCCTTCAAGGGAATTCGGAAAGCCAAGAAGGTGGTCTACGACGGGCCGTTCGCCCACGGCAGATCGCTCGCCGTCGAGGCGGAGGAGTCCAAGATCGAGATAAGGCCTGGGGCCGGCCGGGCGAGAGCCCTGTGCGGAGACGAGGAGGACTTCGAGATAGGGCCCGGCCGCGTCGAGGCTGACGGATGCGAGGTCGTCCTGGAGGTGGGAGAGCTCGACGAGCTCAAGATAGTGGTCGAGGGAGGCAAGGCGGAGGTCGAGGGGGTCCAATTCGGCAAGGCAGACCTAGACGTGGAGGGTGGCGTCGTCGAGCTCAAGGCGGAGCTGGGCAGGTCGGAGATCGCGGCGGATGTGGAGGGGGGCCTCCTCTCGGCAGAGCTCGGCTATAGGCCCTTCGAGGGCGAGGCGTCGGTGGGCTTGAAGGTGTCGGGCGGGATGGCCAAAATAGCCCTCAAGTTGCCCGAAGAGGTCGGCCTCCTGACGTCGAGCAACTCGGCGGGAGGCTACGTCAAGTTGCCCCAGAACAAGCCGGGCGGCAAGGGGGTGGTGAAGGTGAGCGTGGACGCCTTCGGGGGGTTCGTCGAGGTTACGACGCAGTGATCAAAGGCGGTGACGCGATAGCTGCCATCTGTTTAAGAGCGCTACGTCTTAGAGACCGCGACCTCTATCGACTTGGCTATCGCAAGGAGCTCGGCATCGTGGCCCACATCGCCTAGGAGCTGGAGACCCACAGGCAACCCCTCTACAAGGCCTACGGGCAGGGAGAGCGCAGGTGAGCCGACTAGGTTGGCCACGGTGGTATATCTAGTCGCGAGAGCCCTAAACGCCATCTCGTCTAGTTGCTCTATGGGCGGAGCCACTACGGGTACTGTGGGCGTCACGACGGCGTCCACGGACTTAAATACACTCCTGTAGCTCTGCGTCAGAATGCTACGGCTTCTCTGCGCCGCGAGGTAATCCACGGCCGAATACTTAAAGCCTTGTTCTATGAGGTTTGCCACATCGGGCGAGTAGAGGTCCCTATACTCCCTATAGAGCTCTCTATGTATGGCGGAGGCCTCGGCGAGCCTTATCACCCTCTGGGTCTCAATATAGCTTTCAATATTTATAGAAATTCTTCTTATATTATAGCCTTCACTATCTAATTTTGAGATAATATCCATAATATATTTTTCAACTTTGTTATTCTCGTCGAGCTCCAAATAACCTATTGTGATCTTTCTTATATCTAGATCAGTGGAGATACGGACCACGTAGTCAAGATCGCCAGTGACGGCGTATAGGAAATAGGCTATGTCGGAGATGCTCCTCGCCAACACGCCGACGGTGTCGAGCGTCCACGCCAGGGGGAACACTCCCCAGATATCTATCAAGCCGTATGTGGGCTTGTAGCCCACCACGCCGCATAAGGCGGCGGGTATCCTCACTGAGCCTGACGTATCCGTCCCGACCGAGATGTACGCTGAGCCGATCGCCACGGACACGGCGGAGCCGCCGCTGGAACCGCCGGATATACGTGATGGATCGTGCGGGTTGCGGGCCGGGCCTGCCACGGAGCTCTTGTTAGAGACGCCAGAGGCGAACTCGTGTAGATTGGCCTTGCCCACCACCACGGCGCCCTGGGATTCGAGCACGTCGACTACTCTGGCGTTGATGGCCGGCACGTAGCTCTGGAATATGCGGGAACCCATAGTGGTCCTTACTCCACGAGTGAGTATGTTGTCCTTCAGAGACACGGGCACCCCGAAGAGGCGCCCCCTATCGAGACCCCGTCTCAGCGCCTTCCTGAGGCTTTCGGCCCTCTCCATCGCGACGTCGTCCAGGAGCGTTATGTAGGCGTTCAGGTGAGAGTAGCGCTTGGCCGCGTCGAGAGACCTAGACACGACCTCGACGGGGTCCGCGACGCCTCTACGCACCTCGTCGACTACCTTGACGAGGCCGGGCCGGAAGCTAGGCTCGGTCAACAGATCCAGGACCTTCCTCTCGTCTATCACCGCTTTAGGAAGAGCTCTATCTTGGACTTCACCTCGCGGTTTACGGCGGCCTCGGCGACGAGCTTCTCGAACTCCGCCCAGTCCTTCTCCACCAGCTTGAGGACGGCCTTGAAGTGCCTCTTTATCGCCGAGGCGTTGGGGACCTCGCCTATCTTCTTGACTATGTTTACGGCGACCTCCATGCCCTGCCTCTCGTCGTCGACTAGCCTCTGCACCAGGCCCCACTCAAGCGCCTCCTCAGCCGTCAGCTTGAACTCCCAGTCGAGGAAGGACCGGGCCCTCGGCCCCAACAAGAGCGGCGCCACTACGGGCGTGGCCGTCATGAGGCCGTACCTAACGCCGGGGAGTGAGAAGTAGGCCGACTTCACGGCCACGGCGTAGTCCACGAAGTACAGCATCTCGGTGCCGTAGCCCAAGGCCGGCCCGTTGACGAAGGCCACAACGGGCTTGGGGCACTCGACGATCCTCTTGGAGACTCTGTTGACCGTCCCGAAGAACTCGAGGGAGCTCTCCAAGCTCCTAAGCCCGTATATCTCGGCGAGGTCGAGGCCCGAGGAGAAGAAGCCCCCCGACCCAGTTATGACGACGCCGCCCGCGGCGCACCCCTCGTCTAGGGCCTCCAGGACGCGGCGGGCCATGTCGAGGTTGAACGCGTTCCTCTTCTCGGGCCTGCTCAGCTTGACCACCAACACGTCGCCTACCCTCTCCTTTATCACCGCCATGTCCCCACCGCCCCCTCCTTTATTAACCTTTCTATCTCCTCGTCCGAGTAGCCCAGCTCCCTCAACACCTCGACGGTGTGTTGGCCGAGGAGCGGCGGTGGGGCCGAGGCCGCCAGCGGCTTGCCGTCGATCTTTATAGGGCTCCCCACCACCCTCACGGCGCCTAGGGCAGTGGCGTACTCCAGCAACATGCCCCTCTCCCTAGTGTTCTCGTCGTTGAGGGCCTCGGCGATGTTGTATATAGGCGCGGCGGGGATCCCGGCAGATCTGAGGACCTCAACCCAGTGGGATGCAGGCCTCTGGGAGAAGACCTTCTCCAGCTCCGCCGCCAGCGCCTCCCTATTTACGGCCCTCTTGTCGTTAGTCTCGAAGCGGGGGTCGTCGACAAGATCCTCCCTCCCTATGGCCTTGCAGAAGTCCCTCCACAGCTTCTCTGTGCCGACCGCCACGATGAAGTACCTCCCGTCACCCGCCTTGAAGGCTTGGTAGGGCGCTATGCTGGAGTGGGCGCTGCCCAGCCTCCGCGGCACCCTCCCGCTGGCCAGATAGGAGGCGGACTGGTGCGTGGATATGCCCAAGGCGCTGTCCAGGAGGGCCATGTCTATGTAGGCCCCCTCGCCCGTCCTCTCCCTGGCCCTCAACGCCGCGAGCACCGCGACCGCGCAGTACATGCCGGTGACTATATCGGCGATAGGCACGGCGAACTTGACGGGAGGCCCGTCGGGCTCCCCCGTGAGGTCCATCAAGCCGCTCATGGCCAACGCGATGAGGTCGTAGCCGGGCTGGTCCCTATATCTGCCGTACTGCCCGAAGCCCGATATGGAGCAGTAGATCAGTCTGGGGTTCAACTTGCGGAGGGTCTGGTAGTCCACGCCGAGCCTAGCCGCCGTGCCGGGCCTAAAGCTTTCGAGGAAGACGTCGGCCCTCTCGACCAGCCTATAGACGACGCGCCTCCCGTCCTCGCTCTTGAGGTTCACCACCACCGACTTCTTCCCCCTATTGACGCTGGCGAAGTAGGCGCTGTACTTCTCCCCGTAGAACGGCGGGCCCCAGTCCCTGGACTGGTCGCCCTCGGGCGGCTCCACCTTGATCACCTCGGCGCCGAGATCGGCCAGCAACATTGTGGCGAACGGACCCGCCATGGCCGAGGTGAGGTCGACAACCCGGACGCCCTCCAGAGGAAGATCTGCCATGGAACTCTCCGGACCCCGAATTAAAAGCAACTCGTCCGGCCCCGACGGCGCGGCGGCCGGCCGCAGATCAGTGCTGGCTCTCGACGAGCCGCTTAAGGACAGATCTCAAGGCCTTGTAGTTGGGGAGGTAGTACTTCGCCAGAGATCTGCCGGGCCCTACCTTGACCGTGTAGGCGGTCTGCGGGAGGGCGGCGAACATTGTCTCGTCAGTCTCGTCGTCTCCTGCGGCGAGGACGAAGTCGGGCCTCTTCAGCTCGACCAACGACCTGGCGGCTGTGCCCTTGCTCACGCCCGCCGGCTTCACCTCAACCACCTTCTTCCCCCTCATAACCACCACGCCGCTACCGGTCAACATGGCGGTCAAGCTATCGGCGAGCTCCAGCGCGGCCCTCTCGCCGGCCTCCGGCTCGGCGTTTCTGTAGTGCCAGGCTATCGACGACTCCTTCTCCTCTATGTACGTCCCCGGCACCCTCTCCACGAACTCCTCCATCACCTTCCTGACCTTCAGCTTCCAGGATAGGTCGACTCTGGCCGTGGGGGCCCAGCCGCCGCCCGGCTCCTTGAGCCAGAACCCGTGCTCGGCGATGAGGTATACGGGCAGTTTCCCGAACCAGCTGTCCAGGAAGTCCTTGGGCCTCCCGCTCACCACAACGACGTAGGTCCCTCCCTGCCGCGCAAGCTCGGCGAGGAGGTGCAGGAGCTCCTCGTCGGGCACGGCCTGGTAGGCGTAGGGGTAGAGGGGGACGAGGGTGCCGTCGTAGTCGAGGAACAGCAGGCGGACGGGGGCGGACCGGTACGCGGCGGCCATGCGGTCGAGCTCCTCGCCCTCCAGCGGTATGGCCGTCGCCAGCCTCCTCTCCCTCTCGGCCCTCTCCAGCCTGGCCCCCATCAAGCTCTGTATGAAGTCGACGCCCCACTTCACCACGTCCTGCGCCTTGAGCTTCCTCTGCATCTCCTGGATCCTCCTGCACTGCTCCTCCTCTGGCATGGTTAAGGCCTTCTCTATGGCCTTGGCCATCCCCTCCACGTCGTTGGGGTTGACGATGATGGCCTCGGTCAACTCCTTGGCGGCCCCCGCCGTCTCGCTCAGTATCAAAACGCCGCGGCAGTCCCTCCGCGACGCGACGTACTCCTTGGAGACGAGGTTCATGCCGTCCTTCAAGGGCGTTATCAACGCGACGTCGGCCAGGTTGTACATTGCCAGCAACGTGGGCGTCGGGAGGAACCTGTAGAGGTATATTATGGGGACCCAATCCAGCTCGCCCAGCTCGCCGTTTATCCTGCCCACCTCCATGTCTATCTGCCTCTTCATCGCCTCGTACTGCGGCACTCCGGCCCTCGACGGCACCACGACGAGGACGAAAGAGGCCTTCCTCCGCCACTCCGGCCTGGACTTCAAGAACCTCTCCCAGGCGTATACCCTGTTTATGACGCCCTTGGTGTAGTCCAGCCTGTCTATGGAGAAGACCACCTTGAGGCCTTTCAGGAGACGCCTCACCTCCTCTATCTCCTTAGCCACTTGCGGATCGGCGCCGGAGTTGTGGAACCTCTCGTAGTCTACGCCTATGGGGAAGACCCCGACTTTGGTGTAGCCGTGCCTCGACTTGACCACATCGAGCTCCACGCCGTAGCCCAGAAACCTCACGACGCTCCTCACGAAGTTGTAGGAGTACTCGTGGGTGTGGAACCCCACGAGGTCCGAGGCGAGGAGCCCGTCAAGTATCTCGTTCCGCCAAGACGACGGCATTAGCTGGAGTATCTCGGGAGGGGGGAACGGTATGTGGAGGAAGAAGCCGACGCCCAGGTCGGGCATCTGGCCCCTCAAGTAGAGGGGGAGGAGCATGAAGTGGTAGTCGTGGACCCAGACGTAGTCGTCCGGCTTGGCTACGGACGCGAGGACGTCGGCGAACTTCTTGTTGACCGAGACGTAGGAGTCCCAGAAATCGTCCCTATAGACCGTGTAGGTCGTGAAGCCGTGGAAGAGGGGCCAGAGCGTGGAGTTGCAGAACCCCTCGTAGAACTTCTCCACCTCGTCCCTCCCCAACGGCACCGGCTCGAGACCTTGCGATCTGAGCGCCTCCGAGATCTTGGGGTCCAAGGCATCGCCCGCCAGGCCGGGCCAGCCGACCCAGAGGACGCCGTCAAAGCCCAGGGCCCTGCCCCCGTCGGTGGCGGCGAGGAGCGTCTTCATGGCCGTCGCCAGGCCGCCGACGGACTCCCTCACGGAAACCTCGCCGTCCTTTACGGCGACGGTCACCGGCAGTCTGTTCGACACTACGATGAGGCGCACTGCCCAACTCGCACACGCCTATAAGAAGGTGACGCGGCGGGGCACAATTTATATTGGGGAGGTGGAGGGGCCATGAAGGCGGTGACCGTGATGCCGGGGGTTCCCGAGTCTCTGAGGCTTAGGGACGTCCCCAAGCCGTCTCCCGGGCCGGGGCAAGTCCTCCTCAGACCTCTCAAGGTGGGGGTCTGCGGCACCGACAAGGAGATAATAGAGGGGAAGTACGGCAAGGCCCCCGAGGGGAGCGACTACTTGATTCTGGGCCACGAGGCCTTGGCCGAAGTCGCGGAGCTGGGGCCGGGCGTGGACAACGTATCGCCGGGCGACCTCGTGGTCCCCACCGTCAGGAGGCCCCTCAACTGCGGCCTCCCCGTAGACTACTGCCCCGTGGGGAGATATTTGGAGCACGGCATATGGGGACTCCACGGACACGCGGCCGAGTACTCGGTCACCGACGCCGCGTATCTGGTCAAGGTCCCCAAGGAGATCGCCGACATAGCTGTCTTGACAGAGCCCCTCTCGGTGGTCGAGAAGGGCGTCGAGCTGGGGCTCAACCTCTACCAGTCCAGGCTCGGCAGAAGGCCGGAGACCGCGTTGGTGCTCGGCGCCGGGCCCGTGGGCCTCCTCGCGGCCATGGTCTTGAGGCTCGCGGGCCTGTCCGTCACCGCCGTGGCGACGAGGCCCCCCGACAGCTTGAAGGCGAGGCTAGTCAAGGAACTCGGCGGCACGTACGTGGACGCGGCGCACGAGAAGATCTCGGGGACCTACGACCTAGTGGTCGAGGCAACCGGCGCGTCGGCGGTGGCGCTGGAGGGGCTCGAAAGGCTCGGCCCTGGCGGCGTCGAGGTCCTCCTGGGCGTCTACCCGCCAGGCGGGCGGCTCGACGACGTGGGGCGGCTCCTCACAGACGCCGTCCTCAACAACAAGCTCGTGGTGGGCTCCGTCAACGCCGGGCTTAGGCACTTCGAGGCGGCTTTGAGGCATTTGAAAGAGGCCGACGACCGCTTCGGCGGCTGGCCCAAGAAGCTTATAACGAAGACGGCGACCTTGGAGAACTACCAGGAGGCCTACAGCTGGACGCACGACGATATAAAGACGGTGCTGTCTATAGAATAGCGAAACGCTTAAAAGCTAGGAGACCGACCAGAATTCTAATGATTCCGCCTCCGTTCGACTACGTCCGGGCCTCTTCTATAGACGAGGCCGTCAAGGCGCTGTCTGAGGACCCCAACGCCAAGGTCCTCGCGGGCGGGCAGAGCTTGATACCTCTGCTCAAGCTACGCGCAGTCGCCCCCAGCAAGCTCGTGGACATAGGCCGGCTCAAGGAGCTCCGCTACGTCAGGCAGGCCGGAGACGGCTTGGCCATCGGCGCTCTGGCTACACACGCCGAGCTGGAGAGGTGGTCGGGCCCCTGCGGGGTCCTCCCCGAGGCGGCTAGACAGATAGGCGATCCCCAGATAAGGTCCGTGGGCACCATAGGCGGCAGCCTCGCGCACGCCGATCCGGCCGCCGACTGGCCCGCGGTGGTGTTGGCCCTAGACGCCGTCGTGAAGGCCAGAGGCCCCTCAGGCGTCCGCGAGATACCCGCCGAGGAGTTCTTCCAAGGCCCCTACTCCACCGCCCTACAACAAGGCGAGATTGTCGTCGAGATTTCCATACCCCGATGTCCCCCCAAGGCGTCCTACGTCAAGATAGCCCGGGCCTACAACGACTTCGCCATAGCCGGAGTCGCCGCGGCTGTGTGGGTCAAGGACGGCGCCGTGGAGGACGTGAGGCTGGCCGCCACGGGCGTGGGTCTTAAGCCGGTCAGGCTCAAGAAGGCCGAGGAGGCCGTTAGGGGCAGGAAAATCTCCGGGGATCTCTTGACAGAAGTAGCCGAGGCCGCCTCCAAGGAGGTGGAGCCCGTATCAGACGTGAGGGCATCGGCGGAGTACCGGAGGGCTATGGCCGGCGTCGCGGCTAGGAGGGCGGTGAGGAGGGCGTTGGGGCTATGAGGATCAAGGTCAAGGTCAACGGGGTGTGGTACGAGCGCGACGTGGAGCCCCGGAAGCTCTTGGTCCACTTCTTGAGGGACGACTTAGGCATAAAGAGCGTGAGGGTCGGGTGCGACACGGGCAACTGCGGGGCCTGCACCGTGTTGCTGGACGGGAAGCCCGTCAAGAGCTGCAACCTGCTCGCGGTCCAGGCGGACGGCTCCGAGATAATAACCGCCGACTACAGCGACGAGCTCATGGAGAGGCTCAAGCGGGCCTTCCACGAACGCCACGCGCTCCAATGCGGCTTCTGCACCTCGGGCATGTTGCTCGCCTCCTACGCCCTCCTCAAGAACAAGCCCAAGCCCACAGAGGAGGAGATACGCGAAGGCATCAGCGGCGTCCTCTGCAGATGTACGGGGTACCAGAACATAGTAGAGGCGATTAAGTCGGCGGCGCTATGAGGTACGTAGGAAAGCCCCTACCAAGGCTGGAGGACTACCACCTGCTCTACGGGCAGGCCCGCTACGTGGACGACATAGAGCTGCCCGGGATGCTCTATGCGGGCTTCGTCAGATCGCCGTACGCTCACGCCAGAGTTAGAAGAGTAGACGCGTCTGAGGCCCTCTCGATGCCGGGCGTCGTGGCCGTCTTCACGCCGCAGTCGGGCAAGCCGTTCGACTTCGCGCCCGGCGGCAAGGTCAGATACCAAGGCGAGGCCGTCGCCATGGTGGTGGCCGTCGACAGATACGCCCTCTACGACGCCTTGGAGAAGGTGTACGTGGACTACGAGCCTCTTCCGGCCGTCGTGGATCCCGTGAAGGCCATGGAGCCCGGAGCGCCTCTCGTAGACGAGTCGCTGGGCACCAACGTATCGCGCAGGGAGAAGTACGCCTCTGGAGACGCCGAGAGGGCCCTGGCGTCCTCGGACAAAGTGGTGGAGGAGGAGCTCGTCACCAACAGAGTGGTGCCCTCGGCCATGGAGCCCCACGGAGTGTTGGCGTCCCACGACGGCAAGACCCTCCTCATATACGACTCGACGCAGAAGCCCCACATAGTGCGGCGCGAGGTGGCGAGGAGCCTCGACGTGCCGCTGGCCGCAGTCCGCGTGATCCAGCCCGACGTCGGCGGTGGCTTCGGCTCCAAGATACAGGTCTACCCCGAGGAGGTCAGAGTGGCCGCGGCCGCCATGGCGTTGAGGAGGCCGGTCAAGTGGATAGCTACCAGGAGCGAGGACTTCAAGATGACGACGTACGGCAGAGGGCTGATGCTTAGGTACAAGGCGGGCTTCACGAGAGACGGCGTGCTCAAGGCTATCAAGGGCGAGGTCATAGCCGATGCGGGCGCCTACGACTGGTTCGGCTTCGACTTGGCCGCGACGGCCGCCACCATGTTGCCCGCCGCCTATAAGGTGAGGGACCTCGACATAGACGCCGTGTCCGTGTTGACGAACAAGCCGCCGTTGGGGCCCTATAGAGGCGCCGGGAGGCCCGAGGCGACGTTCTTCATCGAGAGGATCATGGACTTAATAGCCGACGAGACCGGGCTCGACCCCGTCGAGGTGAGGAGGAGGAACCTGGTGCCGGCCGGCCCCTACGACAACCCGCTAGGCCTCCACTACGACTCCGGCGAGTATCTGGCCACGTTCGAGAGAGGCATCGCCGCCACGGGCTACTACGATCTAGTTAGAAACGCCGAGGCGGAGAAGGCCAGGGGCAGAGTGCTGGGCGTGGGCATGTCTTTCTACATAGAGATAACCACCTACGGGCACGAGGTGGCCATAGTCAGAGCGGAGAGGGACGGGAGCTTCACAGTCGCCGTGGGCATCGCGCCGCACGGCCAGGGAGACGCCACGGGCATAGCCCAGCTAGTCGCCGACGAGCTCCAAGTGCCGATAGAGCGCGTAAGGGTAGTGTGGGGCGACACCGACGCGGTCCCCGACGGGATAGGCACTGACGGGAGCAGATCCATCACCGCGGGCGGCTCGGCCGCCCTTCTGGCCGCCAGGCGTCTGCTCGAGGAGCTCAAGAAGGCGGCCGAGGAGCTGTTAGGAGGCCCCGCGACCTACTCGGACGGGACGTTCAAGTCCGGCGATAAGTCGGTGACTATAGGGGAGGTCGTCGAGGCCGTCTATAGGGGCAAGGTGAGGGCCCAGCTGGAGGCCATGGAGGTGTATAAGGCGAGGGCCACGTTCCCCTACGGCGTCGGCGTGGTCGTGGTCGAGCTCGACCCCGAGACGGGCCTCGCGAGGCCTCTGCTGTACAGGTCCTACGACGACATCGGAGTCGTCGTCAACCCGTTGCTCGTGGAGGGCCAGATACACGGAGGGGCGCTACAGGGCATCTCCCAAGTGCTCTACGAGCAGGTGGTCTACGACCAGGACGGCAATCTGGCCACGCCGAACTTCGCCTTCTACCACGTGCCCAAGGCCACGGAGGCTCCGCGGTACGAGCCGCGTCTGGCCGAGACGCCTCACAGGTCGGACCACCCGACGGGCACTAAGGGAGTCGGCGAGGCTCCCACGGTCGCCTCCGCGGCCGCCGCCATAAAGGCCCTTGAGGACGCCATTAGGAGGGCCACGGGGAAGAGAGTGAGGCTCAGGTCGACTCCGGTGACTCCCGAGGAGGTATACAGGCTTATCCACGGCTGAGTCTACGGGGCTCTAGAAGCCCCATAACTACGCCCCCTATTATCCCTCCCACGTGGGCTACGTAGTTCACGTTGGGCAATATCGACGACGCCAAGAAGACCGCGGCTAGGAGGGCCGGCCCCACCCAGCTGAAGTCGCGGGATAGGGCCATTCCTCTGGCTATGTAGAAGGACAACAGCCCGAATATGCCGCCGGACGCCCCCGCCGACATTGTGTTCGGAGGGTAGAGGAGCACCGTAAGTATATTCCCCAAGATCCCGGAGGCGAAGAAGACGGCGTATTCGTACCTACCGGCCTCGCCGCCGAATATGACGTATATGGCGTATAGAGACACGGCGTTGAGGAGAAAGTCGGCAAGCGACGGCGTCACCAACATGCCTGTCACGAGCTCGTAGTAGTACCCGGAAAGGACGGCCTTGTTGTACAATATCAGGTAGGGGAGCAGATAGGGGTTTGAGGAGTAGACGGCAACGCCCACCGCGAAGCCGGCGGCGGCCATCAAGAGTATGCCTATCGTGGCCTTCATCGCCCGGCGCCGACCTCCCTCCTCAAGATATACCAAGTGCCCAGGGCCTTGGCCACCAGCCTCCCGGAGGCGTCCCGGACCTCTCCCTCAGCTACCACGATCCTCCCTCCCCTCCTCACTACCTGTCCGCAGACTCTGTACGGCCCCTCCCTCCCGGCCTCCAAGAAGTTCACCTTGAGCTCCACGGTGACTTGATCGGCGCCGTCGTTCACCGTGAGGACCGCCATCCCCAAGGTCTCGTCCAGCACAGCGGCAATTACCCCTCCGTGCAACACGCCGCCTATCCTCTGGACGTTCTTGCCGTGGCCGAACTCGGCGCATGCCCGGCCCTGCGATATCTCGACCACCCTATAGCCTATAAACGCCATTATGGGCTCCGTCTCCCATATAACCGAGTTGGCCCTCTCCACGTCGAGCGGGTACATGAAGGGGAAAAAGACCTCTCCTTAAAGGGCTATATCTCGAAGACCGCGCCGGCCCCTCCTGCCTTGGCTACGTCCGGCAGAGCGGCTTGCAACGCCGCGATGCCGGCCACGCCGGTGCAGTGGGTCCCCACGACGAGTCCGGGGCCCTTCGACTTCAGATAACCGGCGGCCTCCCTCACTCTGGCCTCGGGCAACCCCATGAAGTGGAGCCCGCCGATAATTGCGTAGAGCCTATCGGCGCCGGTCACCTGCAGCCCGTACTCCACTATGTTCTCCACGCCTGCGTGTCCGCAACCGGTGAGGGCCACTAAGCCCTTGGGATGTCTTATGTAGAGGGCCATGTCGTCCGGCACGATGTCGGAGACCGCGCCGGTGTGCGACGGGCCCCACCTTCTCGGGATCTCGCCGGAGGCCCAGACCCCCTCGGCGATCTTGTAGGGCTCCCTTATCAGCACAAGCCTGGCGCCCCTCGACTCGAGGAAGTCGCGGGTGAAGTCGACCCCTATCTCTACCTCCCCCATCTCGTCCTTGGCGTACGCCTTGGCGAAGAGGTTCTCGTGGGCCACCACGGTGAGGGGTCTAGACCTCGCCGAGAGCAACGCCTTAACTCCGCCCGTGTGGTCTATATGCCTATGGCTGATGACCAGCACGTCGGGGTCGTCGGGGGATATGCCGAGAGCCTTCATGTTGTTGAGGAGGGCTGTGCCCGAGAGGCCTGTGTCGTAGAGTATCCTCCAGTCGTAGACGTAGGCGGAGAAGCCCCACTCGCCGAGGAGCCTCAGACGGAGGGAGGAGAGCTGCGTGAGGTAGTTGTCCACCAATATAGCCAGCTTCATATACATAGCCGCGGCGGCTATTTATATAGATTCGCAACCGATCCGCACGTGGGCCTTGGCGGCGGCCAGCTCCACCGCCTTGCGGTCAGCCTTCAGCCACCTGGCCAGCTCGTCGGCCAGCGCCGGGTCGACGCACTTGCCCGCCTTCTGGAACTCCCGCATCAGCCTATACACCTTGTCCCTCTTGGCCTGGGCACTTATTATGGCGTCCTCTAGAGAGGCCCCGGCAAATCTCACCGACAGGACTATCTCCACGATCTTATTTATCCTGTCCGGCACGCCCACCGTGGAGCCCCTCAGCTCTATCCTGCAACGGCGCCGGTCGGGGACTCCTATAGACGCCGCCAGGCGGGCAGTCGCCCCCTTATAGATCCGCTCCTTGTCGACTATCCCGCCCAGTACTATGTCCGAGGCGCTCCTCAAGACCTCCTCGTCGGCGACGCACGGCCCCTCGGGATCCAGCACGAGGCTGGCAGACGGAGGGGGGCCTACCTGGAACCTCACGGCGTGCCTCATGCCGCGGGCCGCCTTACTGAACCTCTCCAAGAACTCGGGAGGCGCCCTAGATAGATAGAGGTTGCCGTCCCACAGCTGCCTCCTAACAGCCGCTATGGAGGCCACGACTTGCTCCACCAGCTCGTTCTTCTCGGAGTCGGTGTGGATGTCCCAAAGCCCCAGGTCTATGTATATCCTCGGCGCCTCCGGAGGCTCCAGCCGCACCTCGACGGGCTCCGGACACGGCCTATCCTCCCGCACCAACGCGACGCCGTCGGGGAACTTGCAGAGCCGGTAGCCCCCGAGGAGTATCCTCACAGCCGCGCACTGCTCCGGCTCGTACCTGCACCTAAGCCTCCTCGGGACCGCCGGCCTGCCGAGCCCCATACGCTCCAGCTCGCGGAGGAGGAGGGAGCCGAGGTATCCCACAGACGGCGCTGTGGCTGTGCTTAAAGGCTTGCGACGCCAAAAATTTATTGATGGACTTGCGATAAGTTATATGTCTCTTACCGAGAGGCTGAGGCAGTCCGCAGACGATATATGGTCCGCCATACTGCGCCACCCGTTCGTGGTCGGCCTCTACAGAGGCGACCTCCCCCTGGAGAAGTTCAAGAACTACGTCCTCCAGGACTACAACTACTTGGTCGGGTTCTCCCGGGCTCTCGCCTTGGCCGCGGCCAGAGCGCCCGACGTGAGGTCGATGAGGGCTATGGCCGAGCTGGCCTACGGCGAGCTGACGGGCGAGCTGGCGAGCTACGAGGCGCTCCTGGGAGAGCTGGGCCTGTCGTTGGAGGACGCCGCGAGGGCCCGCCCGAGCCCCACCAACGTCGGCTATATGTCCTACCTCTCCTCGACCTGCGCTCTGGGGACCTTCGCCCAATGCCTCTCGGCGCTTCTCCCGTGTTTCTGGACGTACATGGAGATCGCGGAGGCCCACCGCGGCCTCCTCGCGGAGAACCCCGTCTCCGTATATAGGAGGTGGGCCTCTGTCTACCTCTCGGAGGAGTACAGATCGCTCGTCAAAAAGCTCAGAGATCTCCTCGACGCGCTCTCTCCGCCGTTCGACGAGGCGTGGGAGCCCTTCAAGACCGCCTCCCTCTACGAGCTGGCCTTCTGGAACGCCGCCTATTCGGGGGAGACATGGCCGGCGTGATCGAGGAGCTTAGGCGGGAGCTGGCGGCGTTGAACGAGAGGATCTTCGAAGCGCCGGCGTTGCGGAGCCCCGACACGGCTTCTGTGAAGAGGTTTGTGGCGAACCAGCTCTACATAGTGCAGTACGACTTGAGGGCTCTCTCGGCCGCCATGGGGAGGGCCAGCGACGGCGTCGAGCTGGCCTTCTTGAAGGCGCTCGTGGACGGCGACTACGCCGCCCTTAGGGCCCTCGGCGAGATGGCGAGAGAGCTCGGCGTCGCGTTCAGCTGGGATGCGCTCGACCCATTTGCCGTAGCGTACACGCACTTCCTCTCTTGGCTGGCCCTGAACGGCACCATGGGCGATCTGGCCGTCGCCATGACGGTGAATCTGCCCGTCTGGGGCCGCGCATGCGCCCAGCTCTCGGCCTGGCTTAAATCCAACGGGTTCAAGTCGACTGAGTTCCTCGACCTCTTCTCGCGGCCCTACGAGGACGTGGAGGCCGTAGCGGAGCGCATAGCCGAGAGGTACTACGACCGCCAGCGCTACCTATTCGTGGCGCGGGCTATACAGACGTACGAATGCTCCTTCTGGTTCTCAATATCTGGCGCCGATCCGAGCGCGTGTCGGCGCGCAACTCCGTAATTTTTATATGTGGGATGTGTTCTCTCGGCGCTTCGCAAGTTTTTTATTTTTAAAGGTAAAGTGGGGGCATGTCGGCGGTTGTGAGGGCTCGGGTTGGGGAAGTGAGGATGGCTAGGGGGAAGTTGTTGGAGTTCTACAGCTCTCTGGACAGCAGCTATAGGGCTGTGCTGGACGTGAGGTTGGCTAGAGTCTTGGGGAAGACCTTCGAGGAAATAGCCCTAGAAAAACCCGACGAGATCTACCAAGCCCTATCCAAAGCCGTAGGAAAACACAACGCAGACGTATTCATGATAATGTACGCCAAGTGGCTACAGAGAAAGGCAATAGGCAACTAAGCGTTTTTCTACAACCTCTTTCTCCCCTCACTCATTTTTCTAAGAAGTAGTAGATTGTGCTGGAGCCGAGCTTGCCCCGCGCCTTGCGCAGAAGCGTGTAGAGGAGCGCCGCAACCGACAGCGCGACGCCGGCGCAGATCGCCGGCGTGTACTGTAGCTTGGTCGACGCGGTGACGTATAGCGTGTAGACCAATATGGCGGTCCCGGCGATGGGGGCGACGACGCCGACTAAGAGCGCTCTGGGGCCCCGCCTATACGGCCCGGCTCTGAGTAGGTACGGGTAGAGCGCTATCTCGGGGAGCAGATGGTGGGCGTACCACAGAACGGTGGCCGCAGTCGACGCGAACAGCCAGGCGATCTCGGCAGATGCGGGGCTTAGGCCCGACCGGACGAAGACGTAGGTAGCCGCGGCGGCCGCAAAGGCCGAGGAGACGGCTAAGTTGAACAATGCGGCGTTTCTCGGCACTCCGTTTCTGTCGAGCTCCTTCAGCCTCTCGTAGCCCACGAAGCCGTCTCTAGCCATGGCCCAGAGCAACCTGGCGTGGGATCCCGAGGGGCCTCCATATGCGAGGACGGCGGGGGCTATGAGGAGGGGATACGCCGCAAGGAGCCAAGCCGGGAGGTAGCGGGACCAAGCGTCGACATAGGGCATCGGCGACGCCGCGACCTCGCCTATCGTCGACGGCGGCACTGCGGCGACTACGGCATAGGCCGACAGAACGTAGAGAGCCGCCGATATTGTCGCGGAGATAACGACGGCTCTCCAGACGTCTCTCGACGGGCTCTCGGCCTCCTCGCTGTAGAAGAGCGGCGTGCCGTACCCCACGTACATCCAGAAGCCCTGCACGGCGGCGGCCACCGCAACTCCGTTCCAGCCGCCGGGGAACAGAGGCCTTAACGACCTGTAGGGAGAGGCGGCGATCACGTAGACGTCTAGGGCCGCCGTTATCGAGGCGGTGAAGGCCAGCGCGGGGATCAAAACATCGCCGGCATAGCGGCGCGGTTGCGACGAGGCGCCGGCATACGACAGCAACAAGACGCCGACGACCGCGGCGGCCCACGCCGCGGGGCTGCCCGTAATGCCGTAGACGACCCAGCCTGCCTGCAGGGCGTTCTGCGCCTGCCACGCTACGTAGTAGAGGTAGTTCGCGGCGGCGGTGTATTTCCCCGCCAGAGGCCCCAGCCCGAGCTCCGCCAGCCCGTAGTAGCCGCCTACGAACCGCGCGAGCCTGCTGTATTCGAGTATCGGCACGGCCGACAACAACACCATGGCGTAGCCCAGCAAGGCGGGCCAAATCGCCGACTCACCCGCGTACTTGACAAGCGGGGCTACCCCTATGGGGGCGCCGACCGGCAAAATCCCAGCGAGCCCCAGCGCGACGAGGTCGCGTAGCCTCAGCCGCCTCTGCACGGTTACAGGGAATCCCCAAGTATTATCGTTTTGCCCTTCTTAAATTGAGGGAGGAGTACTTATATGAGGCTGGTGCGGGTGAGGTTTAGACTGTACTCCAAGTCCAAGGGGAGCCGCACCTACCCCTACATAGCGGGCTCCCTCACTCTCGGCGGCTGGGCCCTCTCGGACGAGGAGCGGAGGGCGGTTCTGAGGAGAGGCGAGGTGGAGAAGGAGTTCGTCATATTGACTAAGGAGGAGTACGAGGAGCTGGTCGACCCGCCCTACGAGATATACACTATTTAATTTTGGGAGGTTTTTCCGTTAATGAAGGTCTACACCAAGGAGCTCCAGGTCAAGACCTCCTCGCGGAGGGCTCTCGTCAACATAACCGGCGAGGTGGAGTCCGCAGTCGCCGAGTCCGGCGTATCCGACGGCATCGTGCTGGTGTTCTTGACTCACGCAACCGCGGCCCTATTCGCCAACGAAGACGAGCCGAGGATACGTAGAGACTACGAGGCGTTTTTCGAGAGGCTAGCGCCCGCCTCGGGCAAGTACGAGCACAACGCGATCGACGACAACGCAGACGCCCACCTCCTCTCGGCGCTGTTTAAGCAGTTCTACCTCTTCCCGGTAAGGGGCGGTAAGCTCGTGAGGGGCACTTGGCAAGAGCTCTTCCTCGCCGAGTTCGACGGGCCTAGGATGAGGCGCATCGTAGTCGTTGTCGTTGGCCAATGAGGGTGGTCTGCGCCCGGTGCGGCTACGAGAGGGAGGGCGACGAGCTCCGGTGCCCCAAGTGCGGAGGGCCCTTTACCGTGGTCGTCGACTTTCCGTATAGGGAGAGGGTAAGGGAGAACTTCCCCTACATAAGGCGTTGGGTGACGCTGGGCGAGGGCAACACGCCGCTTGTCGAGGTCGGGGGCGTCAAGTTCAAGCTGGAGTTCCTCAACCCCACGGGCAGTTTCAAGGACAGGGGGTCGGCCGTCCTCATCTCGGCGTTGGCGGAAAGGGGAGTGCGGAGGATCTCCGAGGACTCGTCGGGCAACGCCGGGGCCTCCATAGCGGCCTACGGGGCGCTCGCGGGCATGGAGGTGGAGATCTACGTGCCGGAGACCGCAAGGGGCGGCAAGCTCAAGCAAATAGAGGCCTACGGCGCCAAGGTCGTAAGGGTGCCGGGCGGCAGAGAGGCCGTGGCGAGGGCCGCCGAGGCGGCAAACGCCTACTACGCCTCGCACGTCTGGAGGCCAGAGTTCAGAGACGGGATTAGGACGTTGGCCTACGAGCTGGTAAGGGGCGGCAAGGCGCCCGAGGCGGTTTACCTGCCCACGTCTGCGGGCACCCTCCTCCTGGGCGTCTACTCTGGCTTCAAACACCTCCTCGACTCCGGCGTGATAGACGAGATGCCGAGGCTTGTGGCCGTGCAGACCGAGCAAGTGAGGCCTCTCTGCGCCGCGGTAAAGGGCGAGAGGTACACGCCGCCTGACCGGCTGACGTCTATGGCAGACGCGCTGGTCTCGACGAACCCGCCCCTACTGCCCGAGATGGCCGAGGTCGTGCGGAGACACGGCGACTGCGTCTGGGTCGCCGAGCCGGAGATAGAGGCTGCCTGGCGCTGGCTGGCGAGGCGCGGGCTATTGGCCGAGCCGTCGTCGGCCGTGGCGCTGGCGGGCTATTGGAAGCTGGGCGCCGGGGAGGACGCCGTGGTGGTCCTCACAGGGAGCGGCTTGAAGACGCTATGAGCTGGGGCGCCTCCATAGCGGTTGCATCCGAGAGCTTCCAGGCGACCTACCTCGGCCTCAAGGTGTACGAGATGGGCGGAAACGCCGGCGATGTGGCCGTGGCGGTCTCGCTGGCCTTGTCCTACCTCCTGCCTCACCTCAACGGCGTCGGCGGCGACTTCCTCGCCCTTTACGGTAAGGGAGGATCGGTAAAGGCGGTGGTAGGCCTCGGCTGGGCGCCAAGCGGGATATCCAGACGGCCTCCCGAGTCGGGCCTCCGGTCAGCGGTGGTGCCAGGCTTCGCCCAA
Source organism: Thermoproteus uzoniensis 768-20 (assembly GCF_000193375.1). GTDB lineage: Archaea > Thermoproteota > Thermoprotei > Thermoproteales > Thermoproteaceae > Thermoproteus > Thermoproteus uzoniensis_A. The sequence continues at coordinate 718,081 of NC_015315.1, read as the reverse complement.
GGCCTCTGGGAGCTACACAGATCTCTCGGCTCCATGGAGTGGCGGAGGCTGGTAAACTACGTGGCGGACTTCTTGGAAAAGCGCGCCGTGGTCCACCCCTCGCTGGCCGACGCTCTGTCTAGGGCCAAGCTGGAGGGCCCAGGCGCCTCGCTGTACGCCTCGATACCGCGCGAGCCGGGCGCCCCTTACCGGATCGGGCCTTTGCTTGCCCTTTACCGGATCTACGGAGAGCACGGGCCGGACGGCCTCTACGAGGCCCTCGCAGACTCGCTGTCCGGCGACTACTTCTCCCGCGACGATTTTCTGCAGTACAGGGCCGAGGTCAAGGACCCCATCTCGATGGAGTACGGCGGGTGGACGCTCTACGAGACGCCGCCGCCCTCTCTCGGCTTCGCCGTCCTCCTTACCCTCAAGCTGGCGCGGGACGAGTTGCCGAGGGAGCCCTTTTCCTACAGACGTATAAGGGCCGTGGTAAGGGCGGCTAGAAAGGCCCATTGGGCCAGAGACAGATACCTCGGCGACGGGCCGGTGCCCGTCGACGACTTGTTGCGGGGGCGTATAGAGCTCGGCGAGGCGGAGGCGCCGACCCCCACGCGGGGCACTACCTATTTCGCCGTGGCGGATAGGGACGTGATCATATCGGCTATCCAGAGCATCTACTACTCCTTCGGGTCGCAGTACGTCGAGGGGAGGTGGGGCGTTGTCCTGAACAACAGAGCGTTCGACTTCACGACCGGGCCCAACGAGGCCGCGCCGCGGAGGAGGCCGGCCCACACGCTCTCGGCCGTGCTGGCCGTGGGGGAAGGCCAGGAGGCCGCGTTGGGCTCCAGCGCCGGCCACTACAGGCCGGTGATATACGCCCAGCTGGTGCAGAACCTCGTCGACTACTCCATGGAGCCGAGGCGCGTCGTGTGGGCGCCTAGGTTTATGTGGGTGGGCGGCTGGAAGGCCGTCGCTGAGAGGGGCTACGAGGAGGGGCCCGACGTGGAGATAGTGGACTACCCAGCGCGGCTTGGCGTAGCCGCCATGGCCTTCAAGAAAGGCGGCGTCGTGGGCGCCGTGGCGGACGTGAGAGGCGACGGGGCGGCCGCCTCGGTTTGATACTTCATTAGGGAAAATCTTTATATTTTCTATTTGGGGCCCGCCCATGCTTAGGCTACCGCCGGGCAGAAAGCCGCCCGACGAGATATACGTCTTCGTCGAGATACCGGCCGGCTCGAACGTCAAGTACGAGTACGACGACGAGCTCGGCGTCATCGCCGTCGACCGCGTGCTCTACACCGCCCTCGTCTACCCGTTCAACTACGGCTTTATACCCAGCACCCTTTCCGAAGACGGCGATCCTCTCGACGTCGCTTTACTGAGCGGGGCCGAGTTCGCGCCGGGGGTAGTCGTCAGGGCGAGGCCATTGGGCTTGCTGGAGATGGAGGACGAGGAGGGGCTCGACTACAAGGTCATCGCGGTGCCCATAGAGAAGATAGATCCGTCGTACGCCGACGTGAAGGACGTCTTCGATCTGACCAAGCCCACTCTGGAGAAGATAAAGCACTTCTTCGAGAGGTATAAGGAGCTGGAGCCCGGCAAATGGGTCAAGGCGAGGGGCTATCTGGGCGTCGAGGAGGCCAAAAAATACATTATGGAGGCCGTCGAGAGGTTCAAGAAGTCTGGAGGCTCGACCTAATAGACGCCGCGGCTAGGTCTAAGGCCTCCCTCCCGGCGTCGACCAACGGGTAGAGAGACACGAACCCGTGTACCATCCCCGAGAACACGGCGACAGTAGCCCGCGAGCCCGCCGCCCTCATCTTGAAGGCGTACAGCTCGTCCTCGTCGCGGAGCGGGTCGTACTCCGCCGCTATCACCAACGCGGGCGGGAGGCCGGCTAGGTCGGCCAATATAGGCGAGGCCCTTACGTCGAACGCGTCCTCCGGCCTTGCGAGGTACTGCTTGCCGAACCACGCCATCATATCAAGCGAAAGGAAGGCGTCCTCCGCGGCCCCGTACTCGACCACCGACTTAGTCGGCACCCCGGTCATGTTCACGACGGGGTAGATCAACACTTGCTTCTTCACGAGCCGCTCGCCGGAGTCTCTGTCCAGTATGCTGACCACGGCCGCCAGGTTGCCGCCGGCCGAGTCGCCCGCGACGGCTATCTTGCCCGGATCCGCCCCAAACTCGTGGGCGTTTTCGGCGGCCCACCTCAACGCCGCGTAGGCGTCGAGAACCGCGGTGGGGAATTTGTGCTCGGGCGCTAGGCGGTAGTCCACCGAGACCACCACCGCGTCGGCCTGCCTGGCGAGCCTCCTGCATATGTGGTCGTGGGTCTCGACGTTGCCGAAGACGAAGCCGCCGCCGTGGTAGTAGAGCACCAGGGGAAGCCCTTGCGCCTTCCTCGGAACGTATACTCTGGCCCTTATGGAGCCGCCTTGCGCCGGCACCTGCACGTCCCTCGTCTCGGCAACCGGCTCCCGAGCCGCGGCTACAAGGGGCTTGTGTTGCTCCTCCACAGCCTTCCGGAGTTCCTGGACCGACGCCTGCGCGGGCGTCGCCGCCTCCCTCAGCGCCTTGAGCAGATGCCGGATCTGGGGATCCAGCGGCATCAGAACACCATGGGGACGTAGCCCGAGTTGAGGTAGTAGGCTATGCGCTCCCCCGCCGGCAGGAGCTTGACTATCTTGGAGAGCTCCTCCTCTATGCCCTTCGCCTTGGCGTAGTTCACGCAGGCCGAGTCCACCGCGCCGGCAGATCTAAGGGCCTCGAACATCTGCTTGGCGGGCTCGGGGAGACGCAACAGCCTCTCCTGGCTTGGGCCGAAGAACACTATCTTTAGGTCCTCGTACCTCTTGGCGTCCACGGACCTTGCGGCTAGCGTCAGCGCCAGGTCCATCTTCTCGTCGCCGCTCATTATCACGAACAGGACCTTCATGAAGTACAATACGCTCTGTATTTATAAGTCAGAAGAACGAGTCGAGCGACGAGGTCTTGGCCTTGCTCAACGCGCGCCGTAGGCGCTCCAGCCCCTTCTCGACCCTGTCTCTGCTGAAGTCGTGCTCTTCGACCAATATCTCGAGGACCTTGGCCTCGTCGGGCTCCCTAAACTCCACTCTGTACTGGTCGGTGGCGGGCGGGTTGAGGAATATCTTCTTAATCTCTAGAGGGTCGACGGGCCACTTGACGCCTTTTAGGACCGTCTTGAGGGCGTTTTCGAGAGAGCCCTGCTCCAGTATTATCTTCAGCGCCTTCTGGGGGCCCACGCCCGGGACCCCGTCGGGGTTGTAGTCGGTGCCGAGCAGGATTGCAATATCGACGAGCTGCTCCCTCGACTTGAGCTTGAGGGCCTTGAGTACCTTGTCGAGCTCTATCACCTCGGGCGGGACCTCGACGTACTCCTCGCCCACCTTCCTCCTGGAGGACACGGCCAGGTTTCTGACCAGCCTCGGCGCTCCGAAGAGCAACGAGTCGTAGTCCTGGCTCCCGGCGCCCCAGACCGAGCCCCTCGCCGCCATATACGCCGCCTGCGCCTCGCCCTCGCTCGGCGCCTGCACCCAAGGGATCCCCATGGCCGTGAGGAGGGCCTTGGCGTCCTCGGCCATCTGGTCGGTGACGTATATGACCCTCTTGGCGTATTTCGCCACGTCCTCGGCCCTCCCCTCCGCCGCGGCCCTCTCCATCTGCTCCCTGGCCTTCTCCTTGGCGGCTCTCCTGGACTCTATCTCCGCCCTCTTGAGCTCCGGCGGCTTGCCGTCGAAGACGTAGACCGGCCTTATGCCGGCCTCCACCAGGTTTATAGTCCTATAGAAAAGCCCGTTGAGGTGGCTGGTCACCCGGCCTCTGCTGTCCATGAGGGGGGTCCCGTCCGGTTGCCTTATCGACGCGAGGAATTGATACAGCGCGTTGTAGGCGTCTAGGGCGACCGACCGCCCGGACAGTTGCTCTAGCTTGACCTCGCGCCTGGCGTCCTGCGGTATGAGCTTCCCCAGCTCCGTAACTCCCACGTAGTTGGTTCCGCGGTATTTAATATTGGTCCTCTGGAGGGGCCTTGGGCGGCCTAACGCCTCTTGACGACCTGGTATATCTCTTTGCCGCCCTTGACCAGCCTCCTCACGTGGATCTTCCCGTAGAGCTCGAGGACCATGAGGGCCTTCCGTATCTCCGCCTCCGTTATGTCGGGCCTAGCCCTCTTTAGGAACTCCTGGATCTCGTCAGAGGTCATGACCTCCTGCCTCTTCAGCCTATGTATCGTCTCTATGACGTCGTTGACGAGGGCGACCGTTATGTTCTTCATAGATACAGCGGAGGCGTGGCCTTGGCCTTGGCGGCGGGCTGTAACTGTCTAGCCCGCTCGAGCCAGCTCTCGTAGAACTTGAGCATATCGGGCGTTATCGACGGCTTCACCTTGTTGAGCGCCGCCTCGAAATGCCTCATGGCGACCTCCTTGGCGTTTATGTCCTCCCTCAACGCCATGAAGGTGGCCTCCCTCACCACGAGCTCGATATCCGCGCCGGAGTAGCCCTCGGTCCTCCTGGCCAGCTCCTCCAGATCTACGTCCTTGGCCAGAGGCACGTTGCGGGTGTGTATTAGGAATATGTCCAGCCTCGCTCTGAAGTCGGGCGGAGGCACGTAGATTATGCGGTCGAACCTCCCCGGTCTGAGAAGCGCGGGGTCTACCAAGTCGGGGCGGTTAGTCGCGCCGATCACCACGACGTTTTCGAGCGTCCTTATCCCGTCCATCTCCGCCAACAGTTGCGCCACCACGCGCTCGCTGACGAACGAGTCGGCGCCTAGGCCTCTCGCCGACGCCAGCGCGTCTATCTCGTCGATGAAGACGACGCATGGGGCGGCCATTCTGGCCTTCTGGAATATCTCCCTAATCATCTTCTCGGACTCGCCGACCCATTTGGAGAATATCTCGGGCCCCCTCACCGCTATGAAGTTGGCCCCCGACTCCGTCGCGACTGCCTTAGCCAGAAGGGTCTTGCCGGTGCCGGGAGGGCCGAACAGGAGAATGCCTTTAGGCGGCCTCAAGCCGAACTTCTTGAACATCTGCGGATATTTGAGGGGCCACTCCACCGCCTCTCTGAGCTCCTGCTTCACCTCGGCCAGCCCCCCTACGTCCTTCCATCTGACCTTCGGCACCTCTATGTGTATCTCGCGGAGGGCCGACGGCACGATCTCCCTCATGGCCTCCGTGAAGTCCTGCATGGTCACCTTTATCCGCTCGAGGGACTCCGCAGGTATTGTGGGCTGGTTGAGGTCGACGACGCCGCTCTGTATGGCCCTCCTCAAGGCCCTCATAGCCGCCTCCTTGGCCAGAGCGGCTATGTCGGCGCCGGTGTAGCCGTGAGTCATCTCGGCAAGCTTCCTCAAATCAACGTCGGGGCTGAGCGGCATGTTGCGGGTGTGTATCTGGAGTATCTCGAGGCGGCCCTTGAAGTCGGGCGGGTTTATCCAGATCTCTCTGTCGAATCTTCCCGGCCTCCTCAGTGCTGGGTCTACTGCGTCTGGCCTATTGGTTGCGCCTATGACTACTATCTGTCCTCTCTCCTGTAGTCCGTCCATTAAGGTCAGTAGCTGGGCAACGACTCTCTTCTCCACCTCGCCGGTCACTTCCTCTCTCTTGGGAGCTATGGCGTCTATCTCGTCGATAAAGATAATTGCGGGGGCGTTTTTCTTAGCCTCGTCGAATATCTCTCTAAGCTTCGCCTCAGACTCCCCGTAATACTTCGACATAATCTCGGGCCCGTTAATCGCGATAAAGTAGGCATTAGCCTCGTTGGCGACAGCCTTAGCCAAAAGAGTCTTGCCAGTGCCGGGAGGGCCGAACAGTAGAATGCCTTTAGGCGGCTCTATGCCTAAGTGCTTGAACAGCTCCGGGTGCCTTAGAGGAAGCTCCACCAACTCCCTAATCTTCTGCTTAGCCTCCTCCAAATCGCCGATATCCTCCCAAGTCACGGGAGGTATCTTGACGCCGGAGACCGGCTTCTCGTATAGCTGTATCTGGGTGTCGTCGGTCACTAGGAGGACGGCGTTGGCCGGGCGGGCCTGCACTACCTGGAACGTCAAGGGCTGGCTCAATACGTATATCTGGAGTATGTCGCCCTCTACTAGGACGTAGTCGCGGAGCCTCTGTTTTATGTACTGCAGGAAGTTGGAGTCGACGGCTATGGTCATGGAGACCGGCGCCAGCTTCACCGACTGGGCCGGCCTCGGCTCGACCTTCCTTATCCTGACCGTCTCGTTGAGGGAGACGTCGGCGTTCTTCCTCAGTATGGAGTTCATGCGGATTATGCCCTTGCCGCGGTCCTCTGGGAGGCCGTTCCACACCTTGGCGGCCGTCCTCCTCCTCCCCATGATCTCTACCACGTCGCCCACCATTATGCCGTGGCGCTCCATCACGTCGGGATCTATACGCACTATGGGCCTATTGGCGTCGCGCGCCTTGCTCTCGGCCACTCTGAGCTCTACCCAACTCACGCGCCTTAAGCCATTAGGTCTATAAAAAGCTATACCCTAAAAGCTCAGCCGCGAGAAGTACTCCAGCTCGATGTTGCCCACGCCCTGCACAGACCTCAGTAGCTCCTCCACCTCGTCGGACGTGTATTCGTCCGATTCGGGATGCCTTACGTACACCTTCAAGGCAGTTATGCCGAAGCCTATGGGCTCCTCCTCTATCCTATCCACCTTGTACTTGGGCTCCAGCTTCTTGGCTATCTCCTGCTTCAGCTTGGCCAAATCCACGTCGGCGCTGTCCGGCAGAACTCTGTATATCAACGCGACCTCCGCCGACATAGATGCCGACTTGACAACCCTTTAAAAATTTTGCCTAGGGCCCCTCGAACCCGCAGACCGGGCACTTGTAGGAGATGCCCAGCTTCCTAGCCTTGTAGTTCCTGATTATTGTGGACCTGCCGCAGTTGGGGCAGACGAACTCGACCCCCCTCTCCAGCGGGGCCAGCGTCCAGTTGGTCATAGTATCGCTCGGCGGAGACGGACCGTACAGCTTGGCGCCCCTAATCGACATGCCACCCCTCGACAAGCCCCATTTATATGCTTTATCGCGTCGGGCGGCGCTCCGTCAAACTTTATTATCCGTCTCCACCCGCCCCTATGGATCTGCTGGCGGCCAGACTCTTGTCCGTCAAGAGCGCCGTGGCGCCCTCGGCGGGGCCCGACGGGGCTGTGCTGTACCTCTCGGACGCGACGGGGCAGTACCAGATATGGCGTTTCGACGGCAGGCGGCACGACGTCTACATCCCCTGGGACGGGAGGGTGGGGGGATACGTCGTCTCCCCGAAAGGCGCGGTGGCCTTCTCCGCCGATGTGGGGGGCGACGAGCGATGGAGGATCTACGTAGCCGAGGGAGACGAGGTGAGGGACGTGGCCGTCGAGGGCTTCAACAACCTCGGCGCGTGGAGCCCCGACGGCTCGCGGCTCGCGTACACCTCTACCGTCGAGAGGCCGGAGGACTTCTCCCTCTACGTCTTCGATGGCGGCGGGGCCCGGAAGGTCGCCGACCTGCAAGGGATAAACGCGGCCGTGGACTGGTGCGACGAGGGGATATTGGTGGAGCACCATGAGTCGAGCAGAGACGGCGACATCTATCTGGCGTCCGGCGGCGAGGTCAAGAATTTGACCAAGCACTCCGGCGAGGAGGTCAACGCGTCGCCGCGATGCCTCGGCGGGAGCAAAATCGCCTATCTGACCGACAGATGGTCCGAGTATAGGGGAATCGCCGTCATGGATCTGAAGACGGGCGAGGCGAAGCCCCTCGTCCAGCTGGACAGAGAGATAGAGCTCTTCGACATCTGGGGCAACTACCTCGCGTATGTGGCCAACGAGGACGGCTACTCCGGCCTATACGTGATGCACCTCCCGACGGGCCTCACGCACAAGGTGTCCGTCCCGCCGGGCGTCGTCACCTCTCTGAGCTGGCGTTTCGGGAAGCTCGTCTTCTCGCTGTCGGGCCCTCGGGTCGGCCACGAGGTTTTCGTATACGCGGGCGAGGTCAGGGCGCTCACCGACTCGCCGAAGTACGGCGTCGACATGTCGAGAAACGCCGTGCCGGAGGCCGCCAGGTTCAAGGCAAGCGACGGGCTGGAGGTTCCGCTCCTGCTGTATAGGCCGCAGACCGCTCCTCCCCACAAGGCGGTCTTCCTACTGCACGGGGGGCCCGAGAGCCAGGCAAGGCCCTATTTCGAGCCCCTGACGCAGCTCCTGGTCAGGCTCGGCTACATGGTCGTCGCCCCCAACTTCAGAGGGTCGACGGGCTACGGCAAGACCTACGTGAGGCTGGACGACGGCGAGAGGAGGCTGAACGCCGTGAGGGACGTGGCCGAGGCCGTTGGCTGGCTCGCCGGCCAGGGGCTGGTCGCCGGGAGGCCTTGCGTGCTGGGAGGGAGCTACGGCGGATATCTGACGTTGATGTCCCTGGCGCTTTACCCAGACCTCTGGGCTTGCGGCGTCGAGATGGCCGGGATAGTGAATCTGGCCACGTTCCTCGAGAGGACGGCTCCTTGGCGGAGGCGGCACAGAGAGGCGGAGTACGGCAGGCTGGAGGACAGAGAGCTTCTTGCCAAGCTCAGCCCGATAACCTACGCCGATAGGATAGCCGCGCCTCTGTTGGTGATACACGGCGTGAACGACATAAGGGTGCCCGTCTCCGAGGCCGACCAGCTCGTGGCGAGGCTGAGGGAGCTGGGCCGGCGCGTCGAGTACTTGAGGCTGGAGGGCGAGGGCCACGTCTTCTCGTCGGCCGCCAGGCCCAAGATATACGGCGAGGTGGCCAAGTTCGTGAAGGCCTATCTAGGCTGAGGGGAATCCTTATATAGGCTCGCCGAGGCGCTTGGTATGATTCCCCAGAAGGGGAAGGAGCTACTATCGGCGGTGAGGCCCGTCTGGGTAGAGACTGTGTCTTGGCACAGCTCCCTCGCCATGCAGATAGAGGGGATTAGGTACATGAAGCGGACTAAATACCAGGAGCTGGCCATAATAGACACGGTGGATTTCGGCAGGGCGTTGGTGCTCGACGGCTTTATCCAGTCCACGTACGCCGACGAGCCCTACTACCACGAGTCACTGGTCCACCCCGCCATGGTGGCGCACCCGTCGCCGAGGAGGGTCCTCATCCTGGGAGGCGGCGAGGGGGCCGCGCTTAGGGAGGCGCTGAAGCACAAGACCGTCTCGGAGGCTGTCATGGTCGACATAGACGGGGAGGTCGTGGAGGCGGCCAAGGAGTATTTGCCGGCCATGCACCAAGGCGCGTTCAAGGACCCGCGGGCCAAGGTGTTGATAATGGACGGGGCAAAATACGTCGAGGAGGCCTTGGCGCGGGGCGAGAAGTTCGACGTAGTCGTGATGGATCTGACAGACCCCTACGGCCCCGAGATAGCGCAGGGCCTCTACTCTGCGCAGTTTATCGGCAAGGTCAAGGGAGTTATGGCAGACGGCGGCGTCTTCGTGACGCAGGCCGGCAGCAGCTTCTTCTTCGAGGAGGAGTACGACGCGGTGTTGAGGAACGTGTCGGCGAATTTCCGCATAGTGGTCGAGTACACCGTGTGGATACCCTCGTTCGGCTACGCGGTCAACTTCATAGCGGCCAGCGACTCGGCCGACCCCAGAGCGCTGACCGCTGAGGAGGTCGACAAGACGCTCGCCGAGAGGGGCGTCTCGACAGCGTTCTACTCCGGCAGAGCCCACGTGGCGCTCATGAACATGCCGATATACAGGAGGTTCAAGAGGGCCTAGCCCTTTTCGGCTTCACCGCCATCAAGGCCCTCACCAGCTCGTAGTGCTTCAGCTCGTCGAACTCTATCGATTTTATGAGGGCCCTCACCAGGGGATCCTCGACTCTGGAGAGGGCGGCGAGGCTCTCCCTCATCCCCTTCTCTTCCTCCGAGACGGCCCTCAGCTCCTCCTCGGTCAGCGCGATCTCGTCGGCCTTAATCCTGCCGGACAGATAGTCGAGGATTGTGGTGAGTATCTCGGCATGGCGCAAGCTGTCCATGGCTATCTGCATGAAGAGGGCTCTGGCGAGGGGATTGGCCGACCTGTAGGCGAGCGCCATGCTCCTGTTGGCCGTCTCCTGCTCCAGCTTTATGCGCTCCATTATGAGAAGAGACACGTCGGCCTCGGCGCGGCTCGGCGCCTCTAGGGCGTTCCTCACCGCCTGGGCCAGATCCGTGAGGTCCAACACGGCGGATTTCCCGCCCTCGGCGAGCGCGTCGACGTAGGACTTGATTATCGACATGACCCGGTCGTCCGCCTCTATCTTGGCCACGAGCTCTCCTCCCCTCTTCCCGCTGGCGTAGAGCGAGACGGCGGCGGCGGTGACGCCGAGGAGTCTGGCCGTCTCGTTGACGGAGAAGCCCCGCCGAACCATTTCCTTGGCAACGACGGCCCTCACAGCCGATATATATTTGTCCAAAGACACTACGGATAGGGGCGCCGCGCTTATAAGGTTTCCGCCTTCAGCCAACGGCGAAACAACGGTTATATACCAACGGCACTGCAGTGGCCATGTATAGGGTGTACGAGAGGTCGGTCGAGGTACCCATAAGGATCTCGAAGACCGCCGACGAGCAGGCCAGGCTGAGGAGGCTCGAGAGGTGGCCTAGGGAGAGCGGGCTCAGCCTAGTCCTCGACGAGTCGGGCAGTAACTTCAACAAGCTGATGCAGATGTACGCCTCCGACTACGGGCTGGAGCTGGGCGAGAAGAAGTGGAGCGCCGATTCCTCCGGCGACGAGATAAGGGCGGGCCTAGAGGTGCCGTTGCTCAAGGCGGGGCAGGTGAAGGGCAGAGCCGTCATGCAGGCGAGGATACCCAAGAAGCCGACGGGCGAGGAGGGGAACAACTACGTCTTCACCGCCTCCGTAAACTACTTCATAGAGTTGGAGGACGACGTGTTGGCTGAAGGCGCCACCAGCGGGATGGTGGAATTCACGCTGTAGCCAACATATAAAAAGTGCCCTTTCCGTAGCCCCATGCAAGTATCTCCCATTGTCAGCTATTCGACAGTTAGGGAGGTCAAGGGCCCTCTGCTCGTCATAGAGAGGACCCGGGGCGTTGCCTACGGCGAGCTGGGCGAGGTGGTGGGGCCCGACGGGGAGCCCCGCCGCGTCCAAGTCATCGAGGTGGGCACAGACTACGCAGTGGCGCAAGTCCTGGGCCCCACCCTCGGCCTCCCCGCCAAGGGGTCGACCGTTAGGTTCTACGGCAAGACCTACAGGCTGGGCGTCAGCGAGGACCTAATAGGGCGTATCCTCGACGGGAAGGGGCAACCGCGCGACCACATGCCTCTGCCGCCGCCCCAAGACTTCAGGGACATAAACGGCGAGCCCCTCAACCCGTACGCCCGCGAGTACCCCGAGGAGCCCATAGAGACCGGCATATCGGCCATAGACGGGCTCTACACCCTCGTGAGGGGCCAGAAGCTGCCCATATTCTCGGGCACAGGACTGCCGCACAACGTCATGGCGGCGCAGGTGGTGAGGCAGGCAACCGTGAGGGGGAGCGAGGAGGGCTTCGCGGTGGTCTTCGTCGGAATCGGCATCAGGAGCGAGGAGGCGATGTACTTCATGGACGAGTTCAGGAGGACGGGCGCTCTGAGGAGGGCAGTCGCCGTCATAAACCTCGCCTCCGACCCCGTGGCGGAGCGCATTCTGGCGCCCCGCGTCGGCTTGACCATAGCTGAGCACCTCGCCTGGGACCTCGGCTACCACGTGCTGGTCGTCATAACCGACATGACCAACTACGCCGAGGGCCTCCGCGAGCTCTCGTCGGGCAAGGGCGAGCTCCCCGGCAGGCGCGGCTACCCGGGCTATATGTACACCGACCTGGCGAGTATATACGAGAGGGCCGGAAGGGCTAGGGGGCGCAAGGGCTCCGTCACGCAGTTCCCCATACTCACCATGCCGCACGACGACATAACCCACCCCATACCCGACCTCTCGGGCTACATCACCGAGGGCCAGCTAGTCCTCAGCAGATCCATGTGGGGCAAGGGTATCTACCCGCCCTTCGACATAATAATGTCGCTCTCGCGCCTCGCCAAGGACGCCATTGGCGAGGGCAAGACGCGCGAGGACCACAAGGACGTGGCGAACACGCTCATCGCCGCCTACAGCCGCGCCCTGGAGCTGAGGAGCTTGGCCACTCTGGTGGGCGAGCGCAACTTGGGCTGGCGCGAGAGGAGGTACCTCCGCTTCGCCGACGCCTTCGAGCAGAAATTCGTCAAGCAGGGGGTCTACGAGAGGCGGACCTTCGAGGAGACGCTGGACATAGGGTGGGACGTGCTCTCGATACTGCCGGAGGACGAGCTGACCAACGCCAGGCCGGAGATCTCGGCCAAGTACTACCGCAAACACATCTTCGAGTCGGTGGCCCTCTAGTCGGCGGAATACACGCGTATTACCTGGGAGACCAATTTAAGTGCCTCCCTTCTACACATTATGCCTCGGAATAAGGGGCAGGAGAAGATGTCGCTGATCTCTGTCCACGTCCCGAAACGAATGTTGGAGGAGCTGGACGAGCTCGTCAGGAGGGGTATATACCCAAATAGGAGCGAGGCCATAAGGGCCGCCATAAGGGAACTGCTCTACAAGGAGTCCTTGAAGCCGGCGGCTAGGCAGACGGCGGCTGAGGAGGTCGAGGAGGGCGAGGAAATAGAGGTTTTAACCGGCCGCTAGACCCGGCCAATTCTTATTAATCGAATAGATTTTAGCCGTGGCCTTGGTCTCGCCCCTGGAGTACGCGATATTGAGGTCGGCCGGGCGGCGGAGGAGCTTGAGGGAGATAGCCGCCGAGTTGGGGACGAAGCCCGAGGACCTCATGAGGTACGTCGAGTCTTTGAGGGCCAGAGGGCTGATACGCGTCGAGCGGCGGGAGGTCGAGGTCTACGAGCTGACTGAGGAGGGGGCCAAATACGCGAGGGAGGGGTTGCCGGAGCTTGCGGCTCTGAGGGCCGCCAAATGCGGCGATATATGCGTCGTCGAGGTGCCGGACACTCCCGAGGGGAGGATAGTCCTCGCCAACTTGGCCAGATACGGCCTGCGCCCCCGCGGCGGGAGGATCGAGGCTCCGAGGGACGAAGTCGAGAAGGCGCTTAGGGCCGTCGAGGAGAGGCAGAGGCTTCTCGAGGCCTTGGCCGCGGGCGGGGAGATACCGCGCGACGCCTTGCAGGAGTTCCAGAGGAGGAGGCTTGTGAGGAGGTCGTCGCGGGTGGAGATCTATGTAGAGTCGGCGGCGGATCTCGCGTCGTTGCGTGTGGCCGAGATGAAGACCGCGCTCACCTCTGAGGATCTGAGGAGCGGGGCCTGGAGGGAGATCGTCCTCAAGCCCATAGACGCGACGATAGAGGTGCCTCCCGCCCCGGCCCCCGTCCCCCACTTCTTCCAGGATTTCCTGGAGTACGTGAGGGAGGTCATGGTGGGGCTCGGCTTCGAGGAGGTGAGGGGGCCCATCCTCGAGTACGAGTTCTGGAACTTCGACGCGTTGTTCCAGGCACAGGACCACCCGGCCAGAGAGGTCCACGACACGTTCTTCGCGGAGTGGGAGGGACGGCCGCCGGAGCCGCCTCCCCCAGAGCTCATGGAGAGGGTGGGGAGGGAGCACGAGGCCGGCTGGGGCTACCGCTGGAGCCGCGAGAAGGCCCTAGGCTTGGTCTTGAGGAGCCAGACCACCGCGACGACCATAAGAGCGCTCGCCGAGAGGGGGGAGGGGACCTACAAGGTCTTCGCCATAGGGAGGGTCTTCAGGCCGGAGCACATAGACGCCAAACACAACGTGGAGTTCCACCAGCTCGACGGGATAGTGGTGGGGCCGGGGCTCGCCTTCAAGCACCTGCTGGGGCAACTGGAGCAGATAGCGAAGGCCCTAGGCATGGCCGAGGTTAAGTTCAAGCCGGCCTACTTCCCGTTCACCAGCCCCTCCGTGGAGGTCTACGCAAGGCACGAGAAGCTGGGCTGGATCGAGTTCGGCGGCGCCGGGATATTCAGGCCCGAGGTGACGCGCCCCCTCGGCGTCGAGAAGAGCAGAGTCCTCGCCTGGGGCTGGGGCCTCGACAGAGTCGCCATGATACTGCTGGGCATAGAGGACATAAGGGACCTCTTCACGGCCGATCCCGAGAAGCTGGCCGAATACTACCGCAGATGGAGCGCCTTCAAGAGGACGGTGGGCTCGCGGGGGGCGAGATACACGCTGTAGCCCTCTAAGCCCTAACAAGGGGCGTCGTAGAATCTGGGGCAGTCTACATTGTATACAAAGGTATTTATTGCTGTATACAACTTGACGTGGTGCTGAGCGTAAGGATTCCAAAGGAGTTGAAAGAGAGGATGGATAGGTATAAAGTCGACTGGAAGAAGGTCATAATCGAGGCTATCGAGGAGAAGCTTAGACAGCTGGAGGCCGAGGAGGCCCTTAAAGAGCTGGAGAGGCTGAACGAGGGCCTCCCGCCGGCGTCGGCGCCCAGCTGGAGGCTCATTAGGGAAGACCGTGATAGTAATTGACCCCAGCGTATCGAGCGTCTCGTAATCGCTAGGGCAGGCCTCCCAAACGCCCCGTTCGGAAAATCGGCGTCGACGAGCCTGCAGGCTCCCCGACGCGCCTAACGCCGCGCTACCTCCAGCACGGCCTCCGCTATGGCGCCGGCTACGTCGACGCCCGTCACCCTCTGGACGTTCTTGAACTCGGGCACGCCGTTGACCTCAAGCACCTTGTAGCCGTCCCTCGACTCGACGACGTCGATCCCCGCGTACATCGCGCCGACGGCCTCCGCGGCTTTGACCGAGATCTCCTCAAGCTCGCCGTCTATCTCGACGGGCTCCGCCTTGCCGCCCCTGGCCGTGTTTGTGCGCCAGTCCGACGAGGAGTATCTGTATATCGCCGCGACGGCCCTCCCAGCCACCACGGTCACCCTTATGTCCCTCCCCGGCTTCTCCACGTATTCCTGGACCAAGAACTCCTGCATCGAGGACTCGAGGTGCCTCTTGTGGGCGACTATCGACGCGAGGTCGTCGGGCGACTTGGCGAGGCTGACGAGCCTCCCCCAAGAGCCGTCCAGAGGCTTCACTATGACGGGGTAGCCGAGGGCCTCGGCCGCCTTGAGGGCGGGCTCTAGGCCGAACGCCAGCGCCGTCCTGGGCGTGGGGACGCCGGCGCGCCTCAAGGCCAGATAGGTCAGGTACTTGTCGTGGGATATATATAGCGACTGGGCCGAGTTTATAGACACGCCGCCGGCCGCCTCGTAGGTGTGGGCCAGCGGGAGGACCTTGGACCTCCCCGCGACTCTTATAAGGCCCACGAGGCCCAGCCCGTCAGGCGCGGCGAGGTTCTCGGCGTCTACGAGCCTCACGGAGGCGTTGCGCCTCTTGAGCGCGTCTAACAGCAACCGCTCGTCGAGCCTCAGCAAGTCGTAGACGAAGTCGATTTCCCCGACATCGCCGTCTGGAGGCGCTGACCTTTATAAGCTTATTGTTGACAGATAGAGAGCTTCTCCTTAGCCGAGTTCCTAACCCTTTCGGGGTCGGGAGAGCCCAGCACGGGCCTCCTAACGGCCTCGCGGGGGTCTGGAAGGTCGGCGGAGCCCGCCTTCACAGCCTCGGCTGTCTTGAAGTAGGCCTCCCTGAAGGGGACGCCGCCGAGTGCCAGCCTCTCCGCGGCGTCAGACGACGTCGTGGGGTACCTCTTGGCGTCTTGGTAGGCCTTGTCGCAGTTGAACCTCATGCCCTCCAGGAAGCTCCTCAACACGGCGACGCCCTCCTCGGCGGTCTTGAACACGCGCCAGAGATGCCGCGTCGCCTCCTGGAGGTCGAGGCTGTAGCCGTACCCTATCTTTTCCTGGACGGCTAGGAGGGCCGAGGCGTCCGCCACGGCCTCGGATATACGGGCTCTCAAGACCTCGAGAGTCACGGGGTTCCTCTTGTGCGGCATTATGCTGCTGGTTGACACGTGCTCGGCGGGCGGCTCAACGTAGCCCAGCAACGGGCTGGACCAGGCCACCAGATCGTCCACAAACCTCGAGAGCTCGGCGAGGGCCGAGGCCACGACCGACGCCGCGAGGCTTGCGAAGAAGCGGCTCGACGAGGCGTACAGCGTGTTCTCGACGACGCCGCCGAAGCCCGCCAGCTGGGCCAGCCTCTTGCGGTCCAGCGGGGCCGAAGTGCCGCCGGAGGGCCCCGAGCCCAGAGGCGACTTGTCGACGATGGGCCTAACCGCCGAGAGGGCGGAGAGCAGGTCGGACAGAAGCTCGTAGAGGGCGAGGAGGTAGTGGCCGAAGGTTATGGGCTGGGCCGGCTGGAAGTGGGTGAAGGAAGGCATGACGCAGTCGGCGTATTCCGCCGCGCGGCGCGCCGCGACGCACATAAGGCCCTTGACCTCTCTGGACAGATTGTCCATGTGGCGCAGGAGCCTCAGCCTTATGGCGGCCGCCACGTGGTCGTTCCTGCTCCTGCCGAGGCCGACCCAGCCCCCGGCGGGCCCCACCTTCTTGATGAGGTAGTCCTCGAGAGCCTCGTGGACGTCCTCGTAGCCCGGCCTCAGGAGATCCTCGACGCGGACCTCCCCCAACGCCGCGAGCACGGCTTCCCCGTCGCCCCTCGGCACGAGGCCCGCCTCGGCCAGATGGGCCGCATGGGCCTTCATGACCTCCACCACCTCCCTCGCTATCTCGGCGTCGTCCTGGATGCTGGAGGTGTACCCGGCCACCACGTCGCTCGAGCCCCCGATCCATCTCCTGTAGAGGGCCATGTGGGCCCGGAGCTCCGGCTATAAATACGCGCCGCCTGCCAATATATTATCGAAAATAGCGCGAAAGACTTATATATGTCAAATGTCGTGGAGGCGATGTCCCAGGGGCGAACCATAGGGCCTACCTCGTCCTCGAAGACGGGACAGTACTAAAAGGCAGGGCGTTCGGCGCGGACAAGACGGCTGTCGGCGAGGTTGTCTTCACGACCGCCGTCGTCGGCTATCCGCAGTCCATCACGGACCCCAGCTACAAGGGGCAGATACTGGTCTTCACCCACCCACTCATCGGCAACTACGGCGTCTCGGAGGACCAGTACGAGTCGGAGGGGCCGCAGGCCGAGGCGGTAGTAGTCCACGAGGCGACGCGGCCGAGCCACTACAAAGCCGTGATGTCTCTCGACGAGTGGCTGAAGGCGTCCGGCGTGCCGGGGATAGAGGGGGTAGACACGAGGGCTCTCGTCCTCAAGCTTAGGGAACACGGCGTCATGATGGGGGCCGTCGGCCAGGAGCCCCCCGACGAGTTGCTGGAGAGGGTGAGGAAGTCGCCGAGGTACGACGAGGTGAACTACGCCTTGATGGTCTCGCCTAAGGAGCCCGAGGAGCTCGGCGACGGGAAGATCTGCGTGGGGGTCGTGGACTGCGGCGTCAAGAGGAGCATATTGAGGGAGCTAGTCAAGAGGGGGGTCAAGGTCTTGAGGGTGCCTTGTCTGAGGTGGGAGCTGGCGCTCAAGTGCGACGCCGTGCTCTTCAGCCCAGGCCCAGGCAACCCCAATCTGCTGGATAGGGTGGCCGAGGGAGTCAAGGCGGCGGTGGAGATGAGGCTCCCCGTAATGGGCATATGTCTGGGCCACCAGGTGGTGTCCAAGGCGCTCGGCGCGAGGCTGTACAAGCTGAAGTTCGGCCACCGCGCCTCCAACAAGCCGGTTAGAGACTTGGCCTTCACCGGCAAGACCTACATAACCACGCACAACCACGGATACGCGGTCGATCCGGCCGGGAGCGGGCTGAGGCCGTGGGCCGTACAGCCGGACGACGGCACAGTGGAGGGGCTCTACCACCCAGACCTGCCTATCTTGACGACCCAGTTCCACCCAGAGGCGGGGCCCGGCCCGAGAGACACGACGTGGGTATTCGACAAGTTTCTAAAAATGGTTGGAAACGGCCTCCGCTAGCCCCACATCTCCTTTGTTGTTAGGTATTTTCTCAGCGTTTCTGGGTCTATTGTGCATCCGTTGTTGTTTAGCCATTTGTGGAGCATTGTCAGTATTAGCTCTGCGTTGTGTCTGCCCACTAGCGACGTCAATACGTCGTATGTCCTCCAAGGCTCTTCAAGAAGAACCTTATCAAAGGGATAGCCCAAAGCCGCAAGAGACTTAAAATGAAGAAGACCCCTAAGAGAAAAATCCAAAGAACCATAAAAACGCGCCAACAAAGACCGAGTAAGGCACATAGAAGAATGGTCGATGTCTAGGATAAAAACTTTACGTTATATTTTGATATGTCTAGCGGAATTGCCGTCCCCTCTCCCCCGCTCTCAGTCCTAAGCATATAGGGCTAGATCTCGGCGGCGGATTAAATGTTTTTATATCGATGCCTCACTGCCTCGCATGTCCAGCGTCGTCAGGATAGTCGAGAAGCAGCTGGATGAGATCTTGGCCATAGCTAGGAACCCCGCCCAGATACGGAACGCCGGCACTCTCGCCCACGTGGACCACGGCAAGACGACCACGTCGGACTCGCTCCTCATGGGCGCCGGCCTCCTCTCGCCTAAGGTGGCGGGCAAGGCCCTCGCCATGGACTACGTCGAGATAGAGCAACTGAGGCAGATGACCGTCAAGGCGGCCAACATATCGCTGTACTTCGAATACGGCGGCAAGCCGTATCTCATAAACTTCGTCGACACGCCGGGCCACGTCGACTTCACGGGACACGTCACGCGATCCCTCAGAGTCATGGACGGAGGCCTCGTCGTCGTCGACGCCGTGGAGGGCGTCATGACGCAGACCGAGACGGTGGTCAGGCAGGCGTTGGAGGAGTACGTGAGGCCCGTCCTCTTCATCAACAAGATAGACCGCTTGATAAAGGAGCTGAGGCTCTCGCCGCAGGAGATCATGCAGAGGATACTGACTATAGTGAAGGAGTTCAACTCCCTCATAGACATGTTCGCCCCGCCCGAGTTCAAGGACGCCTGGAAGGTGGATCCGGGCAAGGGCCAGGTAGCCCTCGGCTCGGCCCTACACAAGTGGGGCATAACTATACCCATGGCCCAGAAGACAGGCCTCAAGTTCAGCAATATAGTCGACGCCTACGAGAAGGGCTACGTGGACAAGCTGGCCGCCGACTACCCGCTCTACAAGACCCTCCTGTCGATGATAATCGAACACATCCCGCCGCCCAACGTGGCCCAGAAGTACAGAATACCGAGGCTCTGGAGAGGCGACCTCAACAGCGATGTCGGCAAGGCCCTCCTCGAGGCTGACCCCAACGGGCCCACGGTCATTGCGGTAAGCAAGGTCAACGTGGACCCGCACGCCGGCCTCATCACGACCGGCCGCGTCTTCTCGGGGACTATAAGGGAGGGCGACGAGGTCTACATAATCGGCGCCAAGTCCAAGAGGAAGGTCCTCCAGACCTATATCTACATGGGCCCGTCCCGCATAGTGGTGCCCTACATGCCGGCCGGCAACATAGTGGCGCTGCTCGGCACGGACGACGCGAGGGCCGGCGACACTATCGTGGCGGCCAACTTTAGCAGCATACCGCCGTTCGAGCGCATGAAGTACATATCGGAGCCGGTGGTCACCGTGGCGATAGAGCCCAAGAACCCCGCCGACCTGGCCAGGCTGGTGGAGGCCCTCAAGGAACAGGTCATCGAGGACCCGACCCTCGAGGTCAAGATAGACCAGGAGACCGGCCAAATACTGCTGTCGGGCGTCGGCACGCTCCACCTGGAGATAGCCACGTGGATGCTCAAGGAGAGGACCAAGATAGACTTCACCGTGTCCCAGCCGTTGATAAGGTTCCGCGAGGCCGTTAGGGCCAGATCCGACGTGTTCGAGGGCAAGTCCCCCAACAAGCACAACCGCCTCTACTTCTACGTGGAGCCTCTCGACGACGCGACGATAGAGCTCATAGCGACGCGGGAGATAACCGAGGAGATGGACCCGAGAGACCGCGCCAAGATATTGAGGGAGAAGGCCGGGTGGGACACAGACGAGGCGAGGGGCATCTGGGCCATAGACGACCGCTACTTCAACGTCCTCGTCGACAAGACCTCCGGCATTCAGTACCTCCGCGAGATTAGGGACTACATAGTGCAGGGATTCCGCTGGACCACCGAGGCGGGCCCGCTGGCCCAGGAGCCGATAAGAGGGCTCAAAGTCGTGTTGACAGACGCCGTAGTCCACGAGGACCCGGCCCACCGCGGCCCCGCCCAGATAATGCCCGCCACCAAGAACGCCATATTCGCCGCCATCCTGTCGGCGAAGCCGACGCTCCTGGAGCCCCTCTTGAAGCTCGACATCAAGGTGCACCCGGACTACATAGGCGCCATCACGTCGGTCCTCAACAAGCATAGGGGCAAGATACTGGACATGACCCAGGAGGAGTACATGGCCATGATAAGGGCCGAGCTGCCGGTCCTTGAGTCCTTCACCATAAGCGACGAGCTACGCGCCGCCGCCGCCGGCAAGGTCTTCTGGTCCATGCAGTTCTCCAGATGGTCGCCGGTGCCCGAGGCGATGCTGGCGGATCTCGTGAAGCAAATACGCAAGAGGAAGGGCCTCAAGGAGGAGATACCGAAGCCCACCGACTTCATAGAGGCCTTCTAGTTTATAGTTTACATACCGTCTGCGGTTTTCCTCGCCCCGCCTCCCGGCTTTCTGAGGCCTTCGTTGTGGCGCGCCACGGCTTTCCTGACCTCCTCGGCCGTCCCAGAGGCTATGACCGAGGCCCTCTCGAGGTCTATCCTCGCCCCGCAGAACGGGCAGACGTGGGACTTGGCGCCCGACTTGGCCGCGCTCGCCATACCGCAACGGGGACAGACAACCGCCAGATACCTCATCGCCCAAGCGCCTTGACGGCTCTGTCTAGGACAGCCCGCGCGAGCTCCCTCTTGTGGGCGGGCCCCAGCCTCTCGACCCTCCCGTCGCTATATATCGCTATGTATTGGTCCTTAAGCGTGCCGAAGCCCAGCCCCGAGACGTCGTGGGCGAGGACGAGGTCCCAGCCGCCCTCCTCCATCCTCGCCCTGGCCCTTTTCAGGAGCTCCTCCTCCGACACGCCGTACTCCGCCTTGAAGCCCACGATATAGGCCTTGGGGTTCAGCCTCCTGGCCTCAGCCGCTATTTTCGGCGCCCTGAGGAGCCTCACGGTGTACTCGGCCACGTCGCTACTGATCTTCCCCGACGCCTTCTCCGCCACGTAGAAGTCCAGAGGAGCCGCCGCGAAGACCATGAGGTCTTGCGAGGGCGCCAGCTCGGCCACCGCCCTATACATGTCGAGGACCGACACCACGGGCACGGCCTTGACGTTCGGAGGCGCCTTGACGCCGGGGCCCGCCACCAGCGTCACCTCGGCCCCTCTGGCCGCCGCCTCCCGGGCAAAGTATATACCCGTAAGGCCGGAGCTCGGCGTAGATATGTATTTTATGTCGTCGATGTGCTCGTGGGTGGGCCCCGCCGTCACGAGGACCCTCAGCCCCGACATGTCGCGGGGCGCCGACGCGTCTATCACGGACTCGGCCACCTCCTCCACCTCGGGGTACTTCGCCTTCCCCTCCTCGATCTTAGGCTCCACCACCAACGCCCCCCAAGACCTCAGCCTGGAGAGAGCCTCCTGGAGGGCCGGGTTGCGCCACATGGCTAGGTTCATCGTCGGCACAAACACCGACCGGGCCCCGGCCCCCAGAGCCGCGTGTATGCACGTGGACGCCACGTCGTCGGCTATGCCCAGAGCGGCCTTGGCCACTGTGTTGGCAGTCGCGGGGGCGACAACCAGCAGGTCGGCCCTCGCGCAGACAGAGACGTGCTCGGCCCTCCCCGTCAGCCTGGAGACAGGCCTCCTCCCCGTGGCCCACCTAAACAGCTCGGGGCTGACGAGGCGCGCCGCCTTATCCGACAAGACGGCGGTGACGTCGGCCCCGTGCCTAATCAAGAGCCGGGCGAGGTCTATAGACCTATATAGCGATATCCCCGAGGTAACTGTTAAGACGACGGATTTGCCGTCTAGGAGATGTGAGTAGGAGTATCTAATCGGCTCTACCTCAGCCACGACGCCAGAGGGGAGCCGGTTAAAAACCATGCCCCAGCCAGCATCAGTTGATCTTAAGAAATATATTTCCTTGATATTTCTATATTTATCTTGTTTCTATATAGCGTAAACCGTTTAAAAACACATGAAGGTGGTCGAACTAAACAAAAAGGTGGCTGTGTTGAGGTTCGCCAAGGGAGGAATACTCGTGCTGATATTCGTCCTCGCGCTAGTCGGCATAATCAACCCGACCGGCATAACTTCAGGCGGAGGCATAGCCTAAACAATTATATTTTCGTTCATAGCTTGGTAGACATAGCTTTTCTTTACCTGCTCCAGATCAGCTACATCTGCTACTATGACAAGCTCGGCGTAATTAGCTAGAACGCCCAACAATATTAGGTATTCCCTCGAATCGCCCGGGGCAGTATTCTCCAACGGAACTAATCCGGTAGCCACGACGTATTTCGGCCTTATCTTCTCCATCACAACGTCTGCGTAGAACTTCATCAGGTCGTAAACGTAGACGCGGACACCATCCTCTCAGGTGAGACGTTGAGCCTCTTCGCTATATTAAACGGCGATATGACGATGAGGTAGGAGTTCTCGTGGTCGAGAAACTGCTGGACCCTCTGCGCTAACGCAGACTCGCTAGAGGAGTAGATTCCTATCACGGCCCCTTTAAATGCAACGACCCGCTCTTTATCTTCCAGAGCTAGCTGGTTCACGTAGATTTTCTCTGGCTTCTCTACCGGCACGACCCATGGCAGGCCTACGCCCTCGACTATGTCGAAGATATATCGAGGGCTCGGCGGCCTCTTCCTCGACTTCACCAACTGCGCGTATCTGATAATGTGGCCTATGGAGTTTACTCTGTACCATATCTTGACCACGTGGTCGGCCACGTACTGGAGGCGCTTGTGGCGCATCTCCGAGATCACTATGACCGGCATGTGGCGCGAGACCTGGTAGAAGGTTGAGTGGACGAAGCTGGCCGAGTCGGAGTCGGGGGGAACTAGGCTGTTGACGGGGTCGACGACAAGCATGTCGTACTCGCCTACGTGGTCTAGGGCGTATTTGGCTATGTTCTCCCGGAAGGTCCTGGGGAAGTGCTTGAAGTCGAACTTCTTCTCGGGGGCGTTGAGCCTCTTCAGGAGGGCCGAGAAGTACTCCTCGGTCTCGCTGGTGGATATCCAGAGGACCTTTCCCTTGGCTCGAGACGCCACTCTGACGGCGAGTGAGGTCTTCCCGCTCCCGGGCGGTCCGTATATGAGAGTCATCCCCTCCAGGAGGTCCTGTAAGAAATCCACGGTGCACCGCATGCACCGATTTATACGTGTTGCGGTGCGCCGCGGCGTTTGCCCAAACCTTTATATCGGCGTGCGCCGTCTTTTCCATGTCGCCGCTATACGTCGCCCTCCACGCCCTCATCGCCGTCCTCATCGCGGCTGTGGGGTACCTCGTGGGGAGGCTCGTGCGCTGGGCGTTGGCCAGAGGCCTGGCCAGAGTCGGCTTCGACGACTGGTTCAAGCGGTTCAACATCGGCCGGGCTATTCTGAGGTCGGGCTACGCCGCCGGCGAGTTCTTCGGCTCTGTCGCGGCGTGGCTGATCTACCTCACCTTCGTCCTCCTGGCGGCGGCCTACCTCGCCTACTCTCTGGGCTACCCCGCCTGGGGCGACGCCCTTATCGGCGTCGTCAACGTCTACGTCTACGGCTTCGTGAAGTTCTTCATAATCGCCATAGTGGGCTTTATCCTGGTCGACGGCTTCGTGGAGTACGTCTACCGCGGCGCCATACTCAAGGAGGACTCCCGGCTCCTGGCGCCGGTCGCCGAGTACGTGCGGGTGGTGCTCTACCTCGTGGTGATAACCTTCGCCCTACAGCAAGGCGGGATAGACGTCTCGACCTTAAGCCAGATGCTCATACCCATCACCTGGGGCCTCGTGGCGGCCATGGTGGCCGTGGCCGTCCTCCAGGCAGTGCGCAGATGAACGTCTTCGTCGTGGCGCCGCAGACCTCCAGCTATAGGGGGCCGGAGCTCACGGCGGCCCGTCTGGCCAAATGGGCGGCGCGGCTGGGCCACAAGGCCTGGCTCGTCGCCGGCGCCTTCCACGACTGGGAGCCCGTGGTGCCGGAGAGGGATCTGGCGAGGAGCCTCTCGGGCTACGTCGCATTCGAGAGGGATCCCAAGGCCGGGGTCCCCTCTCTGAGGATCCTCAGCTCGCGGTCCGCCATACCTGCCAGGAGAATCGCGGCGAGGGACTTCTTCTCGGCCCTGCGCCGGATGGACGAGGAGCTGGGCGTCGACGTCCTTCTCGTCCACTCCACCTTCTGGAACGGCCCAGAGGAGGCGGCTAGGTGGGCTAGGTGGAAGAGGGATCTGGCCTCTATAGGCGAGGAGGTCAGGCCCACGTCGTTCCTCTACATGCCCCACTACAGGCCACCGGAGCCGGGCCTCAGCCCCGTGGAGAGGACTCTGCGGATGGCTTGGAACGCCACGGCGCTTCCCCAAATCCTCCAAGCCGCCGGGCGGGTCCTCTGCGTCAGCCCTCCCGAGTGCGACGAACTGGCCTCCATGGGAGCCGGCGGGGAGAAGATAGTCCACTTCAAGGGGCTCCTAGACGACGACGTGGCGGGCGCCATAGATAGGGCCTCGCCGGACCTCGTAAGGGATAGGCTGAAGATCAGGGAGGACCTCGTCGTGTCCTATTTAGGCCCGCTGGAGCCCAGGAAAAACCCCCTGGCCGTTCTGCAGATAGCCAAGAGGCTTGCGGGGCGGGGCATAGCCTTCGTGATAGCCGGCGCGGGGGAGGAGGCGGAGAGGCTGAGGCGGGAGGCCAGAGGGCTCCCCAACGTGTATCTGGCGGGGCTCCTCTCGGAGGAGGAGAAGGCCTCCCTCGTGAGGGCCTCCCTCGCCAACGTGATCCTTTCGAGGTCTGAGGGGCTGGGCATAGCCCAGCTGGAGTTCATGTACGGCGGAGTGCCGGTGGTGACCAGCGCATCCTACGGCCAGAGGTGGCTCGTCAGGGACGGCGTCGACGGGGTGCACGTCAGCGGCCCCGACGACGTGGAGGGAGCCGCCAGGGCCATAGAGGCGCTGGCTAGGGACGACTCCTTGAGGGAGTCCTTGGGCAGAAACGCGAGGGAGAGGGCCAGGGAGTTCCTCATGTCTAGAGGCGTCGCCGAGCTTCTGGAGGCCGCGAGGCCTTAAGCCCTAACCGCGCCGTTCGGCCAGCCGCCGCTCGAGGTACTCCTTGAGGGCCACGGCGTTGTTGTAGGGGCTCCTCGCCGCATATAGGAGCGTCACGTCGCCCCGCTCGGCCAGCCTCAACAGCTCCTCGACCTTGGGGTTCTCGTCGAGCTCGCGCCAGTATCTGGCCTTGAACTCCTCCCACTTCGCCGGGTCGTGGGAGAACCACCTCCTCAGCTCGTCGCTCGGCGCGACCTCCCTCATCCATATATCGACCGCATCCCTCCTCACGCCTCTAGGCCACAGCCTGTCGACCAAAACCCGGAGCCCGTCCCCAGGCTCGGGGGGATCGTAGACCCTCTTGACTTTAATCACGCCGAACGCGCGCCTCCTCTTTATATCAGTGCGCCTAGCGGCCGGCGCCGACCTCGGCCGACGGCTCCGGGGGCTCCCGCCGGGGCCTGCGGCGCCTCATCTCGAGCACGCGGAGGTAGGCGTCGCGGAGCGCCGGATCCTCGAGGCGCCTCCAAACGTATCTGTAGAACCCGTTAATGAACTCGACGTAGGGCGCCGCGTCGGTGATCGCCGACCTCTTGTGGAGCTCAGATGTAGTTCCCTATCTCGTAGTAGGCGAGGTCGGCCGTGTATTGGCCGTCCAGCAACTCGACCGACTTCTTGGGGCTCAGCTCGACCAGCTAACGATGGCCGAGGAGTCGAAGACGTACCTACCTCGCCGCGCGATCCTCCCTGACGCTCCTCGCGACATAGTCCTCCCCGTAAGCCGCGCTGGCTTTCCTAAGGCCCTCGGCCACCCTCTCTGCAAGCGAGGCCAGCTCCTCCAGTTCCCTCCTCTTGACTACCTCCAGCGCCTTTCTGAGAAGCTCCGACACGTTTATCCCGTACCTTCTCGCCTTCTCCAAGACCGACCGCCTCACCTTGGTAGACACAGCAACCCAACTCATGTCTACCATAGATGTCTACATTGTTAAGCTTACGGCTGCGAGAGGTCGCGGCCGGCCAGACGCGAGCGCCAACTATATATATTCTCTATTTCGCCCCTCCGATGTATATAGGGAGGGCCCCCTCCACTAGCGCCAATTTGGGGTCCGGCTTCGACGTAGTGGCTGTGGCCCACGACGCCTACTTCGCCGAGGCCTACGTATCTGTGGGCTCGGGCTGCGGCGTGCACGTGAAGTTCAAGGGCTTCGACCCGGGGCCCGACAACACCGTCGTGAGGGCCTTCGACAAGCTCTTCGCATACCTGGGCGTCTGTAGAGGCGTCGAGGTCGAGGTGGTCAACAAAATACCCATAGCCAGAGGGCTCGGCAGTAGCGGGGCCTCGGCCGTGGCGGCGCTCTCGGCCTTCGTGAGGGAGGCCGGGCTCGAGGTGGATCCCAGGGTCGTTGTCGAGGCGGCGGGCCACGGCGAGGCGGCGGCGGCCGGGAGCCCCCATTTCGACAACGCCGCGGGGGCCGCGTTGGGAGGGGCCGTGGTGATAACCTCCCTCTCGCCTCTAGATCTCGTGAGGTTCAGCCCGCGGCTGACCTTCGTGGTGGGGGTCCCCGAAGTCCCGCCTATGCCCAACAAGACTAAGGCCATGCGGGAGGTGTTGCCCAAGAGCGTAGAGTTCCTGACCTACGTGCGGCAGATCTCCAGAGTGGCGGCCCTGGTGGCCGGCCTCGCCAAGTCGGATCCCGGGCTGGTGGCCAGGGGCATGCAGGACGAGGTGGTCGAGGCGGCGCGGGCGCCTCTCGTGCCGGGCTACGGCAGGGCGAGGAAGTACGCCTTGGAGGCCGGCGCTCTGGCCGTCGCGCTGTCGGGGGCGGGGCCCTCGGTCATAGCGCTGGTTGACGACAAGAACGCAGACGCCGTCAAGGACGCTGTCCTGAGGGCCTACGCCGAGGAGGGGCTTAAGGCCGAGGCCAAGGTGGCCTCTATAGCGGAGGGCGCGTTGGGCCAGGCCTAGGCACAAGCACACGCAGTCGAGAACGCGGGCTGTTGGGTTAAGAAACTTATTTAAGGGGGTCTATACCCCCATGAGTTTGACCACCAACATCGTAGAGAAGATAGCCTCCTATATACCGGGCTACGCCGGCTATAAACAGAAGGAGTTGAGGAGGGAGTCGGACGCCTTGGTGAGGCGCCACGTCTCGTCGGTGTTGTCGTCGGCGAAGGCCAAAATGGTCCTCACGCCCACCGCCGCCAGAGCCGTTGCGGCCAACCCCGACGCCAGATATCTATGGGACTCGGCGAAGGCCCTCTTCGACAGAGTTATACAGAGAATAGACAAAGCCCCGGAGGGCTACTCGGGCTTCTACGACTTGGTCAAAGTGGACGAGGCGGCGCTCGACGAGATCTACAGGATGGACCTGGCGCTGGTGGAGAAGGCGGGCGAGGTGGCGAAGCTCGTCGACGAGATCTCGGCGGCTCAGCCGGGCTCCGACGTCTGGATCCAGAAGTTGCAAGCCCTCTCCTCGGCCCTCTCCCAGCTGGACTCCGCAATAGACGAGAGGAGCAACTTCATCGCCGGCTACACGAGACAACAAGCCGAGGCCGCCGGCCGGCAGATCGGCGCGATCCAGACGGCGGAGCAGGGGAGGGAGGGCGGCCGCGGCTTCTTGAAAAGGCTCTTCGGGGGTAGGTAGCCATGCCGCAGGTCATACAGTGGGTTAACCCCAAGGAGGACGAGATAATCTGGCGGTACCCCGTCGACAGGATCGAGTGGGGCGCCCAGCTGGTCGTGGAGGAGTGGCAGGCGGCCGTCTTCTTCAGAGACGGGAAGGTATACGACGTGTTCCGCGCCGGACGCCACACGTTAACCACCATGAATCTGCCCCTGCTCACCGCCGCGTTGAGCAGAATAGCGGGCTTCGAGAAGTCGCCGTTCGTCGCCACGGTCATATACGTCTCGCTTAAGCAGTACAAGCTCCCGTTCGGCGGCAGGGGGCAGACCGTGGAGCTCGCGCCGATACAGTTCTACGGCTCTGCCTGGTTCCGCGTCGCCGATCCGGCCCTCTTCGTGACCCAGGTGGTGGGGGGACAGGGCGTGTACACTACGGAGGACCTCCAGCAGTTCCTCAGAGGCTACTTCAACGAGTCGCTTATGGCCGAGCTCTCCAAACAGTCCATCTTCACAATATACCAATCGCTGGAGCAGGCGTCCTTCGTCCTCAAGAACGCGCTCGATCCCTATTTCAAGAGGCTGGGTCTGGAGCTGATAGACTTGAGGTTCGAGGGGCTGGACGTCACGGACCCCATATGGCGCGACAGGCTGTTCTACATAAGGGCGGCCGGCGTCAGCGCGGCCGACTACCTGCGCATGGAGGCGGTCGAAAAGGCGGCGGCGGAGCTGGGCAAAAGCCCTGGAGCCGCCGTGGGGGCGGGCATAGCCATAATCCCGCCGCTGTTCGGCCCGATTGCGGGAGGCGGAGGGGCCGCCGGAGGCGCGCCTGCCGGAGGAGGCGGGGCGGGCGGAGGGGCTGGAGGAGGGAGCGGC
This sequence comes from Thermoproteus uzoniensis 768-20, assembly GCF_000193375.1. Taxonomy (GTDB): domain Archaea; phylum Thermoproteota; class Thermoprotei; order Thermoproteales; family Thermoproteaceae; genus Thermoproteus; species Thermoproteus uzoniensis_A. Next base: position 689,405 of record NC_015315.1, on the reverse strand, counting down.
GGGGGCGGCCAGCCCCCCTCCACCATAGTGTCGACTCAGCTGGCCCAGCAACAGCAAGGCGTGGTCTGCCCGAGATGCGGCTTCGTGAATCCTCCCGGGGCTAAGTTCTGCATGAACTGCGGCGCGCAGTTGCCTCAGGAGAAGATATGCCCCAAGTGCGGGTTCAGGAACCCGCCGAACGCCAAGTTCTGCATGAACTGCGGGACTCCTCTGCCATGAGGGCGCAGGAATACGCCCTCGCCGCGGCGGTGATAGCCGAGGGCGCGTACCTCGTCGCCGCGTCTCTCAGGCTTGTGCCCCTCTCGGCGTACCTCGCGTCGGGCGTCCCTCTGATCGCGTTCGGCGTCTTGTATATAGCCCTCGGCGATAGGCGGGCCTCGCTCTGGGGAGGCTTTGTGGCTCTGGCGGGCATCGCGCTGGCGGCGGGAGGCGCGGCCTCCCCGCTACTGGTGATCGGGGCGGCCTTGTTGTTGGTCGGCCTCTTCGCCTTAGTGGCCGGCCGCGGCGGGCGTTGACCGTGGCGTCGGAGACCCAGTTCAGATGCTCCTACTGCGGGGCCCCGCTAGACGTCACGCCCGACTCTGTCGTCGTAGTGTGTAGCTACTGCGGCAAGGCCAACTTCGTGGCCGGCGACGTCCCCAAGGAGGAGCTGGGCGATCCGGTGGCCGTGCCCGCCATAAAGAGCGACGAGGCGGCCAAGGCCGCCGTAGAGGCGGCGCGGAGGAGCTTAGAGCTGAGGTTCAGGTTCAAGAAGCTGACATTCGGCGATCCGGACCTCTACTACGTCCCCTATTTCTTCGTCTCCGCCAACCTGAAGGCCAAGTACAGGGCGAGGGTCGAGGTGGTCTACACGAGGACGGTCTACGTCGGGGGAAGGGCCCAGACCGAGGTGGTGACGAGGACCGTCAACGTGTCGGGGCAGGTCGAGTACGGCGGCACTATCCCCGTGATGGCTAGGAGGAGCGCCGGCGGCATAGCCGCGGAGAGGCTCGCCCAACGGTACATGGAGTCCATGCCCAAGGCGGTTCCCCTGGAGGAGATACCCTTGAGCTACAGGACGTCCAAGGCGTTTTTGGCCGCGGAGTTCGGCAAGTCGAGGGCTGTCGCCGTGGCGCTTAGGGAGGCCGTGGATAGGCTGCTCGACGAGGTCGATAGAGACGCCAAAAGGAGGGCGGCCGACGCCGTGGGCCATCCAGGCGCCAGCGCTAAGGTGCTGGACAAGACGGTCGACTACGAGGTGGAGAGAGCCGAGGCCTCGTCGGTGACCTACATCCCTGTCTGGGTCGTGCCGTATGTTTACGACGGATCGCTCTACGCGTTCGCCCTGTCCGGCTGGGACGGCAGGCCCCTAGCGGCGGCGAGGCCGGTCTTCCTAGAGCAGAAGCTGGGCTACGCCGCGGCGGCGACAATCGCGGCCGGCCTCATAGGCGGCTTCGGCGGCGCAACGTTCCTCCACAGCTGGGCCGTAGGGGCCGGGATAGTGGCCGCCGGCGGCGTCTTGGGATACCTCGTCGCTAGGAATGTGGTGAAGGTTAGGACTGTGAAATGAAGGTCCGTTGTCCCTACTGCGGGGCCGAGTACGAGGCGCCGGAAGGCGCGCAGTATCTGGTCTGCCCCTACTGCGGCACCGTCCTCAGACAAGGGCAGGTCTACGAGAAAGTCTACGTATTCAAGGCATCTCTGGACAAAACCGACGCGTTTAAGAGAGCGCTTTCGCTAAGGCCTTGGGCCTCTCCGGAGGATCTGGCCTCGTCGGCGTCGTTGACGTCGGCGGAGCTCCACTTCCTTCCGCTCTATCTCTACTATGTCTATTTTGAGCCTCTGAAGGAGCTGGCCACGTACGCGACTGCGCTTGCGGTGGAGAAGCCGCCGTTTTACGTCCCGAGAGATTACAGATTTCCGGCGCGGTGGAGAATTCCCTTTAAGCCTTCGCTGGAGAGAACCGCCGTATTCCACCAGCCCCAGCTAGATCCCGAGACGGCTTGGGCCGCAGCCTCAAAGCCCTACGAGAAAGAGGCCCGGAGCTACGCCGCGGCGTTTAAGAAGCCCATAAGCGACAAGACGACGTTCGAGGGAATAGTCTACTACCCCTTCTGGAGGCTCCGCTACGCCTACGGCGGAAAGGAGTACGAGGCCGTCGTCGACGCGGCGGAGGGGGACGTCGTCTATATGGAGTATCCCGTCTCGCGCACCGGCAGGGGGACCTCGGCGGCCATTGCGCTGTCGATTGTGTTGGGGGCCGCCTTGCTCGGGCTGTTCGGAGCCGCCGTGAGCCCGGCGGCCTTTGTGGCAGTCCACAACCAACGTTTACTGGAGACTGTGGCGCTGGCGGGCCTAGCCGGAGGGGGCGTCGCCGGCTTGATAAGCGCGTCTAAACTACTCGCCTTCACCGTGGAGAGGAAGGCTATATACAGGTCCGACAGAGACGTCGAGCTCGTGTAGGCCGACGACAAGGCTAAAAACCCGGACGGACTCCACGACGTGAGATGCGCCGTGTATTTCGACGGGGCGTGCGAGCCAGTCAATCCCGGCGGGCTGGGCACATACGGCTACGTGATCTACGACGAGGGCGGCAGAAGGCTGGATAGGGGCTACGGCGTGGCTTGCCACGGCGACGGATGCACCAACAACGTGGCGGAGTACGTCGCCCTGCGCGAGGCGTTGAGGCGGGCCAAGGAGCTGGGATGCGACGAGGTGGAGATACGGGGCGATAGCCAGCTCGTGGTTAGGCAGATCAAGGGGGAATGGGCGGTAAACTCCCTCAAACTTATGGAGCTGAAGGACGAAGTCGAGGCGCTCCTCGCCGGCTTCGCCCGGTGGAGCGTGGAGTGGGTGCCCCGCGAGGCGAACAAGGAGGCCGACGGGCTCTCCCAGATAGCCTACGAGGTCTACGCAGCGCAGTACGGCTACGGCGGAGGCGACGGCTGGATCCAGACTCTCATAGGCGAGGTTAGGAGGGCCGCGGAGGCCGAGGGGCTGAGGCCTGAGGAGGCCGCGAGGATACTCGCGGCTCTGCTCAAGAAGTACAGGCTGGGCGAGTTGAGGGAGTTGGCCGAGGGCTAGCCTCTCCTCTCGGGCGGACGCCAGACGTAGGGCCTCGTCCCGCGCCAGAACTCCTCCTCGGTCTCGGGCGGCAGGTCGTACTCGACGGGGTCCCTCACGCCGTTTATCTTGAAGGCGAGGCGCCTCATATAGCAGGGGCCGCAACGGCCGCAGTGTTTGGGCCCCTTGTCGTAACAGCTCCAGGTGAGGTGCAACGGGGCGCCCACCTCCAGCCCGAGCCTCACTATCTCGTGCTTGACGAGGCCGCCCACCGGCATCAACAGCTGGACCCTCCTCTGGGGGCCCGTTGCATAGGGGAGCGCTTGGTTCAGCAGGCGGACGAGCTCCATCTCGTTGTCGGGATACGCGCCGGCCTCCTCCATGTTTATGCCCAACGCCACGTAGTCGTAGCCCCAGGCCTCCGCCAACGCGACGGCGAGCGCTATGAAGACGAAATTCCTCGCGGGGACCCACTCGTGGGCGAACTCCGCCCCCTCGCGCCCCATGTCGACTCTGTTTATCTCGCCCTCGCCGAGGAGGGGGGAGCGGCCGGCCAGCTTGAAGAAGTCCATGTCGACCTCTATGAGAGGCGTCCCCAGAGCCTTCGATATCTCCCTCACGGCCCTCCTCTCGGGATCCTCTGCCACGTGTCTGTAGTTGAAGTGGAGGAGCGCCACCTCGTAGCCCTGCCTCAAGAGGGCGGCCGCCGCCGTCGTGGAGTCGAGCCCTCCGCTGGCCACAACGAGGGCCCTCCTCCGCCTGCCGGGCTCCGCGTCGGCCTTCCACAGACTGGCCGATCTCCAGGTCTTGTCGACGCCGACCTCCACAACGGTGTAGGGCTCCAGCCTCTTGACGTAGTTGCCGTCCCAAGGCGCCACGTCGCCTTGTAGATACGCGTCGGAGCTCGCGAAGAATAGGGCGTTGAGTTGCCGGTCCCACATATAGTAGAGGGGGCGGAAGTTGGCGGCGAGCCAGAGCCTGCCGGGCCTCGCCGAGTCGAGCACGGCGAGGGCGTAGCTCCCCACGACCTCGTCCCTCAAGATTCGCTGCAACCCCTCGAGGGATCCGTCCCACACCTTCTCGAGGAGCGGCGGCAACACCGCCGTGTCTATTCTGGACCTCCGCCTCAGCCCATACCTCCTCTCCAGCTCCACGTCGTTGGCGATAGTGCCGTTGTGAGTGACCGCGATCCTCTCGCCCAACATGGGCTGTATGTCGTCCTCGGTCTTCCTCTCCACATGCTCTGTCGTGGGCTCCGCCCTGTTGTTGAAGATAGCGGCGACGGCGTCCACGCCGACCATTTCGGGCATGTCCTTGAGCGCCTCCGGCGCCGGCCTCCTGTCCTTGTAGACCCTATACGATCCCGATCTGTCCAGAACGGCGATGCCGAAGCTGTCCCTGCCCCTCTCTGTAGCCGCCTCGGCTATAGCCCTGAGCTTCGCCTCTATCGCGGCGGCCCTTTCCCGATCCAGATCCCCGAAGATCAACACGCCGCCGATCGAGCACATGGCCTAACCTACCCATTATATAAATACCGAGGCGCCAAGCCTCTAGGAGGGGCGCTTAAAGGCGCGGCGGGTATCTAAGGAAAGGGCGGCAGAGGTCGGTTGTGTCTGTGTTGGAGTCTCGGCCCAGGCGCGGCCGGACCTTGGGGCTTACTGTTTTATAGGTCGATCGCCGACTCGACGTGTCTCGGGGCTTCAAGAGCTTGACCCCGGCCGACAAGGCCGTCGCGGAGTTCTTGTCCAAGCTGTCCCACAAGCCTCCGGTTGTCGAGGTGCCGTTGGGGGAGGCCCTCGGCAGATATCTGGCTAGGGATATCATCGCCGACGTCGACGTTCCTCCGTTCGACCGCGCGGCCTTCGACGGATACGCCGTGAGGTCCATCGACACGCTCGGCGCCACGAGGACTAACCCCGTCGTCCTCAAGGTTGTCGGACGGGCAGGCCCCGGGAGGCCGTTCGAGGGCGTGGTGAGGGAGGGGGAGGCTGTGGAGATCGCGACGGGCGCCCCGTTGCCGGAGGGCGCGGACGCGGTGGTCCCCTACGAGGAGGCGGCCGAGAGGGGAGGGGCGGTGGAGATATACCGCCCGGTGCCCCGCTACTACTACGTATCGAGGAGGGGGGAGGACCTCTCAAAGGGCGAGCTGGTCCTCAAGGCGGGGACGAGGCTCCGGCCTTGGGACCTCGGCGTGCTCGCGTCGCTCGGCATGTCGCGGGTCCCTATCTACCTAGTCAGGGCGGCCGTGATATCGACGGGGGACGAGCTGGTAGAGGTCGAGGAGGTGTCCGGCGGCGCCCCGCCGCCCGGCAAAGTGGTGAACTCGACGAGGTTCGCCTTGATCGGCCTATTCCGCGAGGCGGGGGCCGACGCCGAGTATCTGGGCCTAGTCCCCGACGACGAGGAGGCCATAAGGAGGGCCTTGGAGAGGGCCCTCTCGGGCTTCGACATAGTGGCCACAACAGGCGGCGCCTCCGTCGGGGGGCCCGACGCGACCCACAAGGCGGTTTCCTCAATCGCCGACTTCTACGTGAGGGGGATAGCGGTCAGGCCCGGCAGGCCCAACGGGGCGGCCGTAGTCGGGGGCAAGCCGGTGATAGTGCTGTCTGGCTTCCCCGTCGCCGCCGTAGTGGGGTTCGAGATCTTCGCGAGGCCGGCTATCCTGAAGATGGTCGGCGGGAGGCCGGAGCCCCAGCCGACCGTGAGGGGGGTTCTGACCCGGCGTATAACAACCCCGATAAACGTGAGGACCTACGCCAGGGTGAGGGCGTACGTCAAGGAGGGCAAGGTGTACGTGGAGCCCCTCGCCGTGACGGGTAGCGGGGTCCTCTCCACGCTCACTAGGGGAAACGCCATCCTCGTCGTCCCCGAGAATAGAGAGGGCTACGACGAGGGGGAGGAGGTCGAGGTCCAGCTCATAAGAGAGCTGGAGGCTGTCTGACAAACCCGCGCCCGGAGAAGTTGGGCGCGGCCACAGCTCGAGGCCTCCCGCCTTGGGCGCTCGTGCGGGCGCTATATTTACGGCGAAAGAAGCGGGGGGTCCTATCGTCGGCAAGACGGGCCAGCCCATCCTCGGCGTAATGGACATAGCTGTCGTGATTTCGGCAGACAGAAGGATTCCTACGAGGCTGATCTCGACGTGGAGGGATTCGGCGCTATAAAGGCCGTGTTCATTAGAGCCCCGCTGTCGCTAGGGCTTGGGGCTCGGCCAGGCCCTTACGCGGAGCATCCCAAGACAGACAAGCTGTACCGCGCAGGAGGGCCGCATGTCGGCCACGGAGTTCCATCCGGAGCTCACCACGTCGGCGTTCCACAGAGCCCTCCTGGAAATGGCTATCGGAAGGCGTTAGGCCTCCTCGAAGTCTTTCTGGGCCTTTTCCCTAATTATCTTGACCCAGACGTTGCGCCTCGGATCCATGCCCAGCCAGCGGCCCAGACATATATAGGCAGTGGATACGGAGGCCTATCACGGCCGACGTAAACTGCCGGCCTCATCAAGTATGCGAAATCCAGGCGACAGCGCTTGCCAGACCGCCTCGCAAGGCCGACGCGCCCGACTTGTTACGTCGATAGAGCTCGCCTAGGCTGTCGGCGGGGGCCTCCACTCGCATCTGTACCGCGAGAGGTCCTCGCCAGCGACCTCCTCCACGACTCTGTAGGGGTCCTTGACCTCCCTCATGGGCCTCCCCGTGCCTCCGCGTAGGTACATCACCACCTCTGCCAATATGCTGACCGCTATCTCGCCTGCCGTCTTCGCCCCTATGTCGAGGCCGGCGGGCGACCTAAGCCTCGACCTCACGGCCTCTCCGGAGAGCCCCCTCCTCTCGAGCTCCTTGATGACCAGAGCGGCCCTCCTCTGGCTGGCGAGAAGCGCCACGTAGCCTGCGCCCCGCCTGATAGCCGCCTCCACCACGTCCACGTCGCTGGGGTGGCCCCCCTCGTTCGCCACGACGACGATGGAGCCCTCCGAGACCAGCTTCTCCAGGTCGGGCAGATCGCCTCTGTAGAAGGCGCCCCTCGCCTCGTGGCCCACGGCGGCCACGTAGTACCCGGCAGCGGCGGCTATCTCCGACAAGCGGCGCGCCACCTCGCCGAAGCCCACGACTATTATCGTCGGCCTGACCAACAAGGCCTCGGCCGAGACCGACATCTCGCCGATCCTCAACTCGGCCCTCTCGCCCGGCCTCAGCCCCTTGACCGCCTGCACCACCGCGTCGGGCGCGAGGCCCAGGAGAGGCCTCCCGTCGACGACGGCGTCCACATACGCCCTCTTGCCGTCGAAGACCTTGACCACGACCGCCGCCTCGCCCCGCCTAGCCGCTAGGTCGAGCGCCTTGAAGACGTCGCAGACCGACATAGGTATATGGGAGGCCGAGGTTAAAAGCTTGACCGGGCGCCTAGAGGTCCAAGCGCTTCCCCCCTCTGATTATCCTCAGCCTCGGCGTCCTGCCCTCCGCGAAGGCCTCGGAGACCGCGAGCCTAAGCTGGAATACGTTCTCCACGGGCTTGCCGTCGACTGCGATGATTATATCGCCGCGCCTCAGCCCAACCTCGTCGGCGTACGAGCCCGGCTGGACCGCCGCCACTAAGAGGCCTTTGTCCGTCGGTAGCCTGTAGACGGCCGCCATCGCCTTGTTCACCGCGGCCACGTAGACGCCGAGCGCCGGCCTCACGTACCGCCCGTACCTCTTCACTATGTCTATCATGACCTTGGCTAGATCTATGGGGACCGCGAAGCCTATGCCCTGCGCCCCAGCTATGATGGACGAGTTGACGCCGACGGCCTCCCCGTCCGAGTTTATCAGGGGGCCGCCCGAGTTGCCGGGGTTTATAGCGGCGTCTGTCTGTATCAAGAACTCGAAGACCCTATCGCCCACGCTCAGGCTCCGCCCGACGGCGCTGACTATCCCGAACGTCGCCGTGGGCCTATCCAACATGGCCAGGGGATAGCCCAGGGCGAGGACGGGCTCGCCGACCTTGAGCCTCAAGGCCGAGCCGAGCGGGATCGCCGGCACCGAGAGGTCGGACGCCAGGAGGGCCAAATCGTCGTTGGGATCTCCGGCGATTGGGCGCGCCTCAGCGATCTCGCCCTCGGGCGTCACCAACAAGACCGAGTCGGCCCCGGCCACTACGTGGAAGGCGGTTAGGAAGAGGCCGCCGCCGGCCGAGAAGGCGGTGCCGAAGGACCGCCCCTCCTCCAGGCCCCAGACGTCGGACACCTTAGTGACTACCCCGACCACCGACCTAGACGCCTTCTCCACAAGGCTTGAGAAGTCCATGGAGAGACGCGGCCTCCTAAATATAGCTGTCGGACGCCGGCGGTCCGTCGAAAAGAGTTGGGGCGGATAGAGAAAAGATAAGTTAAAAATATAGGCATGGGGCCTACCTATGCCTTATACAAAGGCCGAGGCCAAGTTGTCGGTCGGCGCGAGGTCGTACAAGTTCTATAGAGTCAAGGCGCTGGAGGCCGAGGGCTACGACGTCGAGAGGCTCCCGTACAGCATAAGGGTCCTTTTGGAGAACGTGCTCCGCAACTTCGACGGGAGGGATATAGGGCAGGAACACCTCGAGGCGCTGGCCCGCTGGAATCCCAAGAACCCCGAGGGCGAGGTGGCGTTGAAGGTGACGAGAGTTGTGATGCAGGACTACACCGGCGTGCCGGCAGTGGTGGACCTCGCCACGATGAGGGACATAGCTGTCAAGTCCGGGGCCGATCCAAAGGTCGTCAACCCCCGCGTCCCCGTCGACTTGATCGTAGATCACTCGGTGCAAGTCGACTACTGGGCCTCCCCGCAAGCCCTCTCCATGAACATACGCCTAGAGATAGAGAGGAATAGGGAGAGGTATATCTTCCTCAAGTGGGCCCAAAACGCCTTCAAGAACTTCCGCGTCTTCCCGCCCGGCACCGGCATAATCCACCAGGTGAATCTGGAGTACCTCGCCAAGGTGGTCTGGACCGAGGGCGACACGGCCTTCTTCGAGACCTTGGTGGGGATGGACAGCCACACCACGATGATAAACGGGCTCGGCGTCGTGGGCTGGGGCGTCGGCGGGGTGGAGGCCGAGGCCGCCATGCTCGGAGAGCCGATAACCATAAGGGTGCCGAGAGTCGTCGGGGTCAGGATGTACGGCGAACCCAAGCCCGGCGTGACGGCCACCGACATAGTGCTCGCGGTGACAGAGGCCTTGAGGAAGGTGAACGTCGTGGACGCCTTCGTGGAGTTCTTCGGCGAGGGCGTGCGCAAGCTCTCCGTCCCCGATAGAGCCACCATAGCGAACATGGCGCCCGAGTACGGCTCCACGGTGGGTCTGTTCCCCGTGGACGGAAACACGCTGGACTACCTGGCGGCGACGGGCAGGCCGGAGGACCTCGTGGCCTTGGTGAAGAGGTACTACGAGGAGCAGGGAGTCTTCGGCGGAGTGGAGGGAGCCGAGTACAGCCAAGTCGTGGACTTCGACCTATCGGCGGTCGAGCCGTCGGCGGCCGGGCCGACCCTCCCGTGGCAGAGGAGGAGCCTCGCCGACGTGCCGAAGAGCTTCGTGGAGTTCCTCGCCCAGAGGAAGAAGAGGGATAAGAGGAAGGCGGTGGAGATAGAGATAGGCGGGAGGAAGGTGGAGTTCGGCGACGGCGACGTGGCCATAGCGGCCATAACCAGCTGCACCAACACCTCCAACCCCTATCTGCTCGTGGCGGCGGGCCTCCTGGCCAAAAAGGCCGTCGAGGCGGGCCTCGAGGTGCCTCCCTACGTCAAGACGAGCTTCGCTCCGGGCTCCCGCGCCGTCGAGGAGATCTTGAGGAGGGCGGGGGTGCTCCAGTACCTCGAGAAGCTGGGCTTCCACGTGGTGGCGTACGGCTGCACTACCTGTATAGGCAACTCCGGCCCGTTGCCCGAGCCCGTCTCCAAGGCCATTAGGGAGGCCGACATAATGGCGGCCGCGGTCCTTTCGGGCAACCGCAACTTCGAGGGGAGGGTGCACCCCGACATTAGGGCCGCCTACCTAGCCTCGCCTCCGCTCGTCGTCGCCTACGCGCTGGCGGGCTCCGTCTGGAAGGACCTCTCCAAGGAGCCTGTCGGGTACGGGAAGGGCGGAAAGCCCGTCTATCTGAAGGACATATGGCCCGCGCCGGAGGAGGTCAACGAGGCTGTGTCGAAGGCCATGGACCCGAAAGTGTACGTGGAGAAGTACTCGAAGATCGGCGAGCTCGTGCCCGAGTGGGGCGAGCTCAAGGCACCTTCAGGGGATCTCTACCCGTGGAGGCCCGACGACACCTACATACAGCCGTCGCCTCTCTTCGAGGGCAAGCCGATCTCCGGCGACATAATCAACGCCAGGCCTCTCCTGATACTGGGCGACAGCATAACCACCGACCACATATCGCCCGCGGGCTCGATCCCCAAGGACAGCCCGGCCGGCAAGTTCCTGGAGTCGATGGGGGTGCAACCTAAGGACTTCAACACCTTCGGCGCCAGGAGAGGCAACTGGATGGTGATGGTGAGGGGCACTTTCTGGAGCAAGGGCTACACCAACAAGATGGGCGGAGGCCTCGAGGGCGGCTACACCATAAAGTACCCGGAGGGCGTCAAGATGACGGTCTTCGAAGCCGCCGAGAAGTACAAGCAGGAGGGCACGCCGCTGGTGATACTGGCCGGCAAGACCTACGGCGCGGGCTCCAGCAGGGACTGGGCCGCCAAGGGGCCTAAGCTGTTGGGCATAAAGGCGGTGATAGCGGAGAGCTTCGAGAGGATACACCGCTCCAACCTCACCATGGTGGGGATAGTGCCGATACAGCTCCCGCAGGGCGTCACGGTCGACTCGTTGAAGCTCGACGGGTCCGAGACCATAGACGTGATGGGCCTCGAGGATCTGGCGCCCGGCAAGGAGGTGGTCGTGAGGATCCACAGAAAGGACGGGCGCGTCGACGAGATCAAGGCGAGAGCCGCCGTATACACTTGGGCCGAGGTGGAGTACATAAAACACGGCGGTATACTGCCCTACGTGCTCAAGAAGCTGTTGCAGAGGTGATTAGGGGTCCTCCGCTACCCTAGCGATCTTCCTCGCGAGGTCCACCACTTTTCTGTACTCCCTGCCGGCCACCACCTTCCTCACAGTCTCTATATCCACAGCGGCGTACTGGCTATGCGGTCGAGCAAAGCCGCCCTCTCCTCCACTATCCTCAAGAGCCTGCTCACGACGGCCATAGCGGGCCCTCGAGGCCCAGCCTCGCCGCCCCTATGAGGAAGTCCGCATAAGGGTTCTGTAGCCTGAACCTTATATCGAGATACCTCTCCCAATCCCTGACGTATATAGGCCTTCTGCGGAGGATCTCCACAATAAGGCTACAGGGAAGTGTGGTTGAGCGCCACCAGATCCACGTCCTCCTCCCGCACGCCGAGGAATTTGGCCAAAGCCGCGAGGAGGTCAGCGTATTTCCCCACGTCGTTAAGCCAGACCGCCACGTCCCAGTCGCCCTTGATCCGCCTGCCGCCGGACCTAGATCCGAAAAGCACGGCGAACTCCACGTCGAAATCATGCCAGGGAAACTCCGCAAGCGACACGTAGAGAGCACCAGAGCACTTTAATACCGTTAAACCGCGCCGCGGGGACGCCTCCCTCACCTGCCGGAGCCGGCCCCGCCGCGTGGGTTGGCCCAGATCGGCTAGCTCTCCACCAGCCCGTTGCGGAATACCGCTGCGGGAAAGACCGGCCCGACAATCGAAAAAAGTTATACTTGTAGTTCTTTATCGGTATGTCTGCGTTTTACGGCCTTGTCGAATATAATCCAGTTGCGGTACCACTCCTCGTTGGCCTTCTTGAGCTCCGTCAAGATTATCTTGGCTATGTCCTTGGCCGTGATAGTCTCGCTGTCGGAAACCGCGCACTCCACCTTCCTAGCTATCCTCCTGGCCACGTCCAGAGGCGCGCCGGTCTTCAACACGCTGACCACTATCTTCTCGGGGACGAACTCCTCCTCCCTCCCATCCCTCTTGATGACTTTAACCATAATAACTACTACACCTATATTAATCTATTTATTAACCGGAATCGGAGTATCTATGGACGTTAGAGATGTGTTCAAACTGAGGACGATCGCCGTTGTGGGGGCCTCCCGCGACCCGTCAAAATGGGCCTACGTAGTCCCTCTCTACCTCAAACGGGCCGGCTACAGGATAGTCCCCATAAACCCCACCGCGAGCGAGATACTGGGCGAGAAGACGTACCGCTCCATACTCGAAGTGCCGGAGCCCATAGACGTGGTGCAGGTCTTCCGGCCGTCGGAGGAGGTGCCCAAAATAGCGGAAGAGGCCATAAAGAGGAGGCGGGAGAGGGGCGACGTCAAGGTGGTCTGGCTACAGCTGGGCATAAGGGCGTCGCCCGGCGTGAGGGAGGCGTTGGAGGCCGAGGGGATCGCCTTGTTCGAGAACATGTGCATGATGGAGACGCACGCCGAGCTCTTCGGCTTGAAGCCTCTGGAGCCGGGGGAGGTATGAGCGAGAGGACCCGCGGGATGTTGAAATCCTTCGGAGTGGCCGTCACGACGTACGAGGAGAATATGTTGAGGCTGATAGAGGCGGCGGGCTCCCGCGACCCCGCGGAGGTGCTGGCCGAGGCCCTGAGGCTCAACGCGGAGATCTCACGCAGACTCGCCGAGATGGCCAGATACGTGGAGGAGCTCGAGGCGAGGCTGACCGAGGAGCTCTTGGGCAAGCTGAGGGCCCGTTAGGCGGAAGGCTTTTTTATCCGCCGTAGGTGGGGTCTATGGCGATTAGGGAGGGCGACGTGATAGTCGTGACTACCCCCTACGTTCCCGGCTACAGGATCGTCAAGGTGTTGGGGCTTGCCCTAGGCATAACGGTGAGGTCGAGGGGGCTCGGCGGCAGGCTAATCGCTGGTCTGAGGTCGCTGGTGGGCGGCGAGATAGACGAGTTCACGGAGCTGGCGGAGCAGGCGAGGAGGCAGGCCATAGAGAGGATGGTGGCCCACGCCAAAGAGCTGGGGGCCAACGCGGTGGTCAGTTTTAGGCTGGACAGCAACGAGATCAGCGAATATATGGACGAGATAATAGCATACGGCACCGCCGTGGTGGTGGAGCCCGACCAAGGCCAGGTGAGGATATCGGTGGAGTGAGGCCGCCGGCGGAAAAACCCGCGTTACTGCCTCAGCAACTCGGCGACGGCCTCCATTAGGGGAGCGTACGGGTTGCCCTCGCTCCTCAACGCCTTCGCTATCCTCTCGGCCGCCTTGGCGGCCAGCCTCGCCACCGCTGGATGCGGCCCGCGTTCTGCCACGAACCTCAACATAGTGGGCAGATAGTCGGGCAACTCGTCCGGCGGGGGCTTGAAGCCCCTGGAGGAGTATATGGACAGGAGCTTGGCTAGGGCGGGCCCCCTCTTGCGGCTGTCGCCGTATATGTGGTAGGTCGCGTATAGGTTAGCTTCCTTGGAGAAGTCGAAGCGCCGAAAGGTATCCTCAACAGAGAGCTTGTGAGAGCCGGCATCGCCGTAAGCCGAGAAACCTCGACTATGGAGAGCTTCAGAATAGGCGCGAGCATCTTCGCAGTGATGCCGAATAGGGCAACCGTTGCAAAGCCGGCAAAGAACGCGATGGTCCCCGCGGCTGGCCCCATGGCGGGGCTATCCCCTATCTCGTTCCGAGACGGCATAACGCCTCCGACCCATACACGGTTATAGTTTCTGGTTAACCCCGTTAACCACCTCCCGCCGTCTATCGGCTTAGGTCTGCCAACTCGCCGCGAAGATGTGGTTAACTCGCGCCTCAGCGGACCTCGAGCTCCTTGGCGTATTCGTCGGGGAGCCTCCAGCCGTAGGCGCCGGCGAATTCGAGGACGCCCTCGGGCCTTGTGGTCCTCGGTATGGGCACCACGGCGGGCTTGTCCATGAGCCAGCGCAACGCCACTTGGACCGGCGTCTTGCCCAGCCTCTCGGCGATGCGCCTAATTCTGTAGTTCTCCACTACGGCCCCCCTCGCCAGAGGGCTGGCGGCCAGATAGAGTATGCCCTCGCGCTGGGCGTACGGCAGTGCCTCGTGCTCGTCGAGCCTGTTGATGTAGTTGTAGACGTTTTCCACCGCCGCTATGTCGTGCCTCTTGGCGCAGCTCCTCGCCTCCTCTATCTTGCGCGCGTCGACGTTGCTGAGGCCCCAGAACCTTATGACGCCTCTGTCCACCAGCTCCTCGAAGGCCTTCACGGCTTTGCATATGTCGGGGAGTGGGCCGTGGGGCATGTATATGTCGATGTAGGTCCCCAGCCTCCTGGCGCTCGCCTTAGCCGCCAGGACTATCTTCTCGGCGTTGTCCGGCCAGAACTTGGTGACCACTACCACCTTGTCCCTATCCTCCTTGGCGAAGGTCGATAGGGCCTTGCCCACGAGCTCCTCGGCGTGGCCCCCTCCGTATATCTCGGAGGTGTCCACGACCCATATGCCGTTGGCCAACGCGTTGGCGAGGACGGCGAGGTGCCGCTCGTCCTTAGAAGTGTCGGCCCGCCAGAGATCGCCGCCGAGGCCGGAAGTCCCTATGCCCAACGCCGATACGCAGCCCACAGCCTTGAAACACTTCCTCTCCATATACCTCACTCGCGGCGGATTTAATAAGCTTCCGCCCCAGCGGCGTCAGAGCCTGACAGCCCTTATCTTCTGCCCGCCCTCTCTGCCGCCCTCGGGGAAGTACATGTCGGAGACTGCCAGGAAGCCGGCCCTCAAGAGGACGGCGCCCAGCCTGGTCTCGGCCGGAGGCACGCCGCGGGACAGCTGCGCCCGGGTCTGGACATCCTCGAAATATTCCACGTAGAGGTTTGAGTCGGGCGGCAACGCCGAATAGACCCATCTGTATATCTCGAGCTCCGCGGGGGAGCCGTAGAGCCGGCCCGCTACATTGAAGACCTCGGCCCAAGGCGCATAGTGGGGCGGCCTGCCCACGAAGAGCTTGACCGCGGCGAGGGGGCCCGACGAGTCGTAGATCTCCACGTTCACCTCGTCGCGAAATCTGCCTCTAAGGAAGAGGAGGTGGAGTCCGGCG
Organism: Thermoproteus uzoniensis 768-20; assembly: GCF_000193375.1. Taxonomy (GTDB): domain Archaea; phylum Thermoproteota; class Thermoprotei; order Thermoproteales; family Thermoproteaceae; genus Thermoproteus; species Thermoproteus uzoniensis_A. The sequence continues at coordinate 674,326 of NC_015315.1, read as the reverse complement.
GGCGCCTCCGCCGGCACGTGCGCCCGTCCCTCCGAGCGTTGCCAGACGCCTCCTCGACCCCGCAGGGAAGCGCGCGGCGCCATATCGCCAGGTTCGGCCACGTGTCTGCCGTCTCTAGTATTATACAATGTATCCGCCCAGGCCCGGCGGCGTGCCGGACTTTTCAGCCCTATCGCCTCGCGCAACTGCGTTAACACAGTTAACTATTAAAGGGAAAGTCGCGTGGGGGCCCATGGGGAGGGTAAGGGTAAAGTACGTGACAGGCGTCTTGAGGGAGCACCACGAGAGGATATTGGAGGCCCTTGAGGTGCTCAACAAGGCCGTCTCGTCGCCTAACCCCGACCCCGACGACATATACAAGCTCATTCAGTTCGCGCAGAGGTTTGTCGACGCGTGCCACCACTCCGTCGAGGAGTATATTCTGTTCCCCGGAGCCAACCGGGCCGGCATACCCTTCGCCGGAGGGCCCATATACGTCATGACGTCCGAACACGGCGTAGGCCGCTACTTGGCGAGGGTCATGGAGGAGCTCTACAAGGCGTGGAGGGCTGGCGACAAGGAGGCGTACAGGGACTTCGTCGACTACGCCAAGCTCTACATAGACCACATCTGGCAACATATAGAGAAGGAGAACGGCGTCTTGTTCCCCATGTTGGAGTCGGCGGTGCCGGAGATCCAGGCCTCTAGGTCCGTGGAGGAGATAGAGAGGGAGAACGACTACGAGGGCTGGATGAAGGTGTTGGAGGAGCTGAAGGCTAAATATGCTGTTTGAGGCGCTTCTGTTCTTGCCGATGTTCGTCAAACATGCGTGGACGGCGGCCTTCTCGCCTAGAGGCAGATATCCGGCCGGCGTAGCCGCCAAGGCCGCGGCGCTCTACGAGGCGGCGTTTTATATATGGGCCTTGACTCTCGGCGTGTTCGTCCCTGCTGTGGCCGCATTCGCCGTGATCCACCTCGTCGGCGTGCCCCTCTACTTCGGCGGATATCTGGCCCGCTACTCCAAATACGGGAAGGCCTACGCCGTCTTCGAGGCGGCCGAGCTGATCTTCCTGGCCGCGTTGTTTCTGCGCCTCGCCTAGTACGCCAACCCTTCCTCGACGATCGCCCTGAGCGCGTGCTCTGTCGACGCGAGGCCGACAGCCAGGTAGGCCGCCTCGACGGCGTAGGGCTAGAGGTAGGGCCGCGCGGCGGCTACGTCGGCGTCTCCGTGCACGCGGCTCCGAGCCGTCAAGAGCCCAGATGAGGGGTGGGGCGGGCAGACGCACCTCAATTGCGGGAGGGCTGACGCGGGGGAGACAGCGACGCCAGGGGCTGGGCGCGGCTGACACGGAGCGACTGGGCGCCATATTCACAGGCTACACGCCGATTCGTATATTAACACGGCACTTCACCACCGATATGGACTTCAGAGAAGTCATGAGGACGCTCTACAAGGGGTACATATATCAGCTGATAGTCTTAGTGGCGATAGTCGCCGTCTCCTTTGCGGCGTTTCTTCTGGCCGTCCTCCAGCCTCCGGGCCCCGGAGCCGGCGTGCCGGATAGCCTCGCCGCGGTGGGCATTGCCGCGATAGCGCTCGCGATTGCTTTCGTCGTCATATTCTTCCTCTACATCTTTAGGGGGTTCCGGGCCCTCCACAAGCTCGGCTTCAAGTGGGCGTGGTGGCTGGCGTGGGGCCCTATAGCCTTGGCCGTAGTCGCCGCGATCTTAGTCCTCGCTCTGGCCCTCTACTTCTTCGGACATCCGGCCGTAGTCAACCGCCTGACGGCCGACCCCACCTACGTCTATTTGCTGATCTTGCGCGAACCCGCCATAGTGGGCATAACGGCGGTCTTGTTCGCTCTGGAGCTCTTGCTGGTAGCGGCTCGGGCTATGACGCTCCGCGACCTACATAGGTACTCCGGCGTCGGGCTGTTCAGGACGGCGCTATATATGTTGATCGCCGGCTACGTCCTGTCCCTACTGCCGCTTGTGTCCTTTCTGGGCGCCGTCGTCCTATTCGCCGAATACATCGCGGAGATGCTCGCCTACGGGGAGGCGGCGCGTCGTGCGCCGGCCCCTGCGCCTCAGCAGACGGCCTAGGACGTAGCCGCGCTGGCGGCCTGTTGCTCCAGCACCCAGGCGGGCGTGTTGAGCAGAGCGACGTAGCCCCCGAACGCTTGGACCAAGGTCTTCCCCTCCTCGACGCCCTTAGGCACCACCTCGACCTTCACCCCCTTGGAGTCTCCCCTCATGACTACGTCCAAGACGGCGTCCTCCCCCAGCTCCTCCGCCACGACGACTACGTCGGCTATCCCCATGTCGAGGGCCCTCATGACGTTCTCCTTGCCGTACACCATGTACTCGCTCTTCTTCACGGCGTAGTACATGACTCTGTCCATCAGCTCCTTCGCCTTGACGTACTCGCTCTCCTTCAGCTGCTCCTGCGCGTTCATTATGGCCTCCTTGACGCCGTACTCGTTGGCGCAACACGCGGAGACCACGGCGAGGATCTTGTCCTTGAGGCGGTAGTCGAGGCCACCCTCCTCCAGGAAGTCCTCCTTGGTGGGCCCGGGCCCGGCCACGATCAGGCCCTTGAGGGCCGGCATGGAGAGGAACACCTTGTTGGCCTCCTCGGCGACGAGCTTGTAGAACACCTCGGCCAGGTGCTCCGTCTGTCTCTTGTAGCGGTTCGCTGACTGCCCGCCGGCGCTGTGCTTCCCAGGCACGAAGAACTGGACGGTCTTCAACACCTCGTACTGCCCGCCCCTCAACACGGCCAGCACGGCCTCGCCCCTCTCCACTACTATGATGCCGTAGGCCACGCTGGACTTTATCATGTCCTCGAGGATCTCCGTGTGGAACGCCGTGTCGCATATGTACTTGAAGGTGTATATGGGCTGGGGCGGCACCACGACGTAGTAGACCCACTCGTAGTTGCCCGGGTTGATCATGTGGAACCCGGCGAAGACGGCCATGCCGTTCTCCGGCGCCTTGGCCTCGCCCTTCAAGTTGTTTACTATGCGCTCCAGCGTGTCCTGGACGTGGGTCCTAGTGGTCTTGTCCTTGATGTTGGAGGCGGTCGACCACTCCGACCTCAACAACGTCAAGACGTCCGGCATAGGCCTCTCGCCGTTTATGTACAACGTGATGAGCGTCGTGGCGTACCCCCTGAACTTCTTGAGTAGGTTGATGAACGCCCTCACCTCCACGGCTGTCTTGAGGAAGTAGACGCCGTTAGGCGGTCTGGCTACGCTCACGCCCCTCAAAGCGTTCCTATATAAAAAATTAATGAGGGACAGACGCCGGTCCTATAGGTCTATCCTCTTGTCGGCGACTTCCTCGAACTCCCCCAAATGGGAGGTGACTAGGACTGTCCTCACGTCTCTCGCCAGATCCCTCACGAGCTCCACTATCCTCCTCCTGTGTATCTCGTCTAGGTGCTCCGTGGGCTCGTCCAGCATGAGGAAGGGGGGCCTCCCCAGCAGGGCCTTGGCGAGGGCCACCCTCAGGGCTAGGGCCGCCAAGTTCGCCTCGCCGAGGGACAACGCGGTGTGGGCGAACCTCTGCCCGTCCGCCCTGGAGACGACCACGTAGTATCTGTCCTCGATCTGGGCCAGCTCGGCCGAGCGGAAGGACTCCTTGTGCCTAAGCCTCAAGAAGACCTCGTTGAGCTCCGCGTTTACGGCCTCTATGAGGATCTTCCTAGCTATGGGCTTGATCTCCCTCAGAGCAGATCTAGCCGCCTTCCCCCTCTCCTCGGCCTTGCCGTGTCTCTCCGCCTCGGCCTTCGCCGAGCTGAGCTCCTTCGACACCCGCTCCAGCTCCGACTTGACGGAGGCCAGCTGCCTCGCGAGCTCCTCCGCCCTCGATGTCGCCTTGAGATACGCCTCGGCCTTAGCCCGCAACTCCTCGTAGTGCTTGCCCAACTCCTCAAGCCTAGGCCTCAAGGCCGAGAGCTGGCCCTCGACCTCCTCCAGCCTTCTCCTCGCCTCGCCGAGCCTCCTCTCGGCCTCCGCCCTCCTCGCCTCCAGCTCCTTCAGCTCGCGCTCCAGCCTGTCCCTCGCGGCGAGCCTCGCCGAGATCTCGGCCCTCCTCCTCTCGAGGCCCTTCTGCGCCTCGTAGAGCCTCCTGAGCTCCTCGAGCCGCCGCCTCGCCTCCGACAGATCCACCGACAGGTAGTCCTTCACTTTCAAGTACTCCTCCCTGTCCCTCTCGAGCCTCTTTATCGCCGACTCGACGTCGTAGATCTTGGCCTCGACTTTCCTGAGCTCCTCCTCGAGCCTTCTCGCCTCCTCCTCATGCCTCCTCACAGTCTCCTCGGTCAGCGGGCCGCCGCAGACGGGGCACCTCCCGCCGGAGGCCTTGCCGGCCACCCTCAAGACCTCCCTCGCCAGCCCCAGCTTGGCCAACACGTCGGCCCTCCTCGCCTTGAGCTCGTCCCTCTCCTTGTACGCCGCCTCGAGCTCCTCCGGCTTGAACGATCTGGCTCTCCCGAGGTCGGCGCTCGACAGGAGGTCCACAACCCTCTTCGCCTCGTAGTACCTAGCCTCTACCGAGGGGTCCGGCTGGGGCAACGAGGCGAGCTCCTCCTCGAGCTTCCCCAGCTCCTTCAACTCCTCCGACTTCTTGTCGAGCTCCACGTCGAGCTCCACCAGCTCCTCCTCGAGCCTCTCCGCGAGGACCTTAAGGGACTTGGCCTCCTGCTCCAGCGCCGCCGCGCGCTCCTTAAGTCCGCCCAGCTCCTCCTCGGCCTTTCTGTAGAGCTGGAAGTACTGGGCCAGGCCCTCGGCCTCCCTCCTCGCCTCGGCCAACTGCGCCTCGAGCTCCTTCGCCCTCCTGGCCAGATCCTCGGCCCTTCTGCCGAGCTCCTCCAGCCTGCCAGAGGCCCTCTCCCTCCTCCGCGAAACGTCGGAGAGGAGATCCCTCAAGACCTCGTCGAGCCAGTCGAACTCGTCCAGCCTGAAGAGCCTATCTATGTAGTCCGGCTCGGCCAATATCCGCCGGAGCTCGCCCTGCCTTATATAGGCCAAATTGGCGAACTCCTCGACGCCCAGCCCGAGGGCCTTGACGACGGCGGCTGTGACGTCCTGGTCGCCTCTGGCCACCATTTTCCCGTCGGCGAGCAGATAGGTGCCGGAAGATATGGAGCCGGCCGGCCCGAACTTCCTGGCCACCACGTACTCCACGCCGTCTATCCCCACGAAGGCCAGCCGCACCGAGGCCTCGGAGGCCCCCCGCCTGACGAGGTCGGCCCATCTGGCCTTGACCTTCTGCACCCATTTGGACCCGTAGAGCGCGACCGCCACGGCCTCCAGAAGGCTACTCTTGCCGGCGCCGTTGGGGCCGTATATGAAGTTGACGCCCTCGACGAAGTCCGCCGCGAGCTCTTCGTGCGCCTTGAAGTTCCTAAGCTCGATCGACCTCAGCATAGAGCCACTCCTCCATTATCTTCCTGGCGGCCGCCCTATCGCCGTCCCTCGCGTGCGCCAACGCCTTGACCACGGCGTCTGCGCCGGCCCCCAGCCTCTCCCGCAACAGCCTCTCAACGGCCTCGTAGGCGGAGCCGACTCTCGCAACGGCGTGGCTCGGCTTCCTGGTCCTGTCGACTACGTCTACGTAGAGGGCCCGGGAAAACGCGGCGGCGTGGCGCGACGGCCTCAAGTCGCCCCGCACGTCGCCGTATAGCTCCACCTTGACCACGGCGCCAGGCGCGTCGAACCTGGCGGCGGCCTCCTCAAAGGCCGCCTCGGCCTCCCTCTCCTCGTCCAGAAACACCCTCAGCTTGACCATCCTGCGCCTGGGCCTTAACAAGACCTCCTTGGCCGAGGCGGCCCGCCCGGCGACGTCTATTATGTAGAAGCCCTTGGGGGCCGCCTCCTGGTAGAGCTCCCACTTGCCCTTCCTCCAGTCCCAAGTCTCAAACTCGGCAGAGTCCCATATCTCGAGGGAGCCGGCCCACAACGCGCCTACCAGATGCCTGACGCCGTGGTCGTGTACGTGGCCGGCCGCTATGTGGACGGCCTTGACGCCCGAGAAGGCCCTCGACGGCATCGTGTACTCGTCGGCGGCTGAGGGGTACCTCGCCTTGACCCCCTCGATGGCTTGGTGTATTGCCAAGACCGAGCCGGGCCTCGCCGAGAGTATCCTCTCCCTATACTCGTCGGCCTTAGACCTCGGCGTGGCGCAAGCGCCGTAGAGCCAGACGCCTCCTAGATCCGCCTCCTGGAAGCAGAGGAGCCTGGCGGCGCCCACCTTGTCGAGTATGCGCAGGGGAGTCTCGTCGGGCCTCAGATGGCTGTAGTCGTGGTTGCCCCCCACGACGTATAGGGCGAGGCCGGTCTCGCCGAGTATGTCGAGGAGCCTCAGAAGGGTCCTGGTGGACGGCCTCCTGGTATCTAGGAGATCCCCCGTGACGACTACGGCGTCTGCGCCCTTCGCGAGCCTCAAGGCCTCGGCGAATGCCTGGAAGTAGTCCTCCTCCCTCTCGGGCAGATGGTACTGTTGCCGGCCTAGATGGGCGTCGCTTATATGGGCTATCTTCATGCCGCCCTCCTCACCTTGACTATCTCGGAGAGCACTCTATAGACGTGGGCGCAGCCCGAGGAGCCGCAGACGCTACACCTCGCGTAGCCGGACTCTATGGAGAGCTCCACGCGCGCGCCGTCGGACGTCACGGCCCTCCAGACGCCTCCGTCCGGCTCCGCCGATTTGACCGATATCCCCGACGCGGCGAGGACGACGGAGGGAGGAGGCGGCGATCTGAATATCCTCGCCCATATCGTCGCGACGTCTGCGTCCGACCTACGCCAGGCCTCGGCGAGAGATATGTCGGCCCCGCCGTAGTCGAGCACTCTGTCCCTCAACCTGATCACGGCGGGCAGCTTCACGACGGGGCCTAGGACCACCGCCTCGCCTCTGTCGAGGCCGGGGAGGTTGTCCAGGTAGTCCTGCGCCAGTTGCTCGCTGCTGTCCCTCACGGCTTCTTGGTCCTTGGGGTTGACTATCCTCATTATGACTTGGGACTGCATCTGGCTCATGACGTCCGGATCGACGCGGGAAGGCCTCTGGGTCACCACGACGAGGTATACGCCGAACTTCCTGCCCTCGGCCGCTATCCTCGACACGGCCTCGTACGCCCTCGTCCTCCTGGCCGACTTCGGCGGGGCGAACCGGTGGGCCTCCTCTAACACCACGACGACGGGCCTCTCGAGCTTCACGCCCGGCAGGCCCCTCACGTGCCTCACCCTCGCCTTAAATATCCTCGTGAGTATGTGCCACGCCACGTAGTCCTGGATCTCGTCCCCCACGCCGGCGAGGTTGACGACGGTTAGGTCGGCGGTTATCCTCCCCAGAGGCGTGGTCCTGGCGGAGAACACGCCGAGTCTGGCCAACCTCCTCAGATAGGCCGCCGCGCTGAAGATCGAGTGCCTATCCCTCTTGGCGAGCTCCGCCAGCTCGTCGGCCTTCTCGTCCTCCACGCCCCACTGCCTCAACAGCCTCTTGAGGTGCTGCTCGCCGCGTAGGGCGGCCGAGAGGATGGAGGCGAGGCCCTTGGGCCCCATCCTCCTGGCGCCCGCCTTGTAGGCCGACTTGGCGAGCGCGTGGGCGAGGTAGATAGAGTACCTTATCTTAGTCGCCTTGGGCGGGACGCCTGCCGCGTCTGCCAGAGCGTCGGGGTCCATGTCGAGCACGCCTATCCTGTACATCACGTCCCCGGCGTGGTGGCCCGACACCTTGACCGTCAAGGCGTTGACGCCGCCGAGCCTGCTCGCCGTATCTCTAGCCGCCACGTACTCGCCGTGGGGGTCGAGGACCACGACAGAGGCCCCCCTCTTCAGCAACTCCTCTATGAGGATCACGGAGAACCAAGTCTTGCCGCTACCGGTGGCCGCTATGACGGCCATATGCCGCTTCAGCCCCTCCACGTCTAGGCAGAGGTCCAGAGGCCTGGCCGAGAGGCGGCCCACGCAGAGCTCGCCGGAGCCGTAGAGCTCCGCCACCTCGTCGTCTTTGGCTAGATAGACCGGGGCGCCTATCCTCGGCGGGAGCTTCGGCATATGTATCTCCCCATTCCAGAGATAGCCCAAGATCTTCACCTTAGCTATCTGCACCTCCAACAAGTCGTGCGACACGCCGTCGACTACGTTGTAGAGCGGGATGTCCCTTTTGAGCTGATAGGGGTCCCTAATTATCTTGACTATCTGGCCTATCAGCCTCACCTGGGCCGCCTCCTCCCCGTCGGGAGGGATCTCGACGCTGTCCACCGCGACGTACTCGTAGAGCCTCACGGGGCGTTCAGGATCTAGAGTGGCCAAGAACTCCGTAGGCGTCGAGCCGGCTATGACGTAGCCTATCTTCATACCGCGCCCGCCGCCGGGCCCTTCGCCGGAAAAGCGAGATCGGACACAGATAAACTATCTCCAGCATTTAAATAGAGTCAATTCACGGAGCGTTAAGGAGAGCTCGCCAAAAGTTTTTGTCTAGACGGACGCCGTTGACGCTGTGATGGTGGCTGGGCCCCGGGCTCCACCTGTCTAATCCTCCCCGCCACCTCGGCCCAGCACTCCCGCTGACAGTATGGATAGCCGGATTGGCCTTGGGGACCCCATCGACATGTGCGTGCGATGGTATCTAGTCCGTTTAACATAGTGCTGGTAAACCGCTAGTAATTGAAGCTAAAAACGCGAAATTGTACCAGCCGCCAAGGCGGGTGAATGGCCGTAAATTATACGGCAATGCCGTTCCAGTCCCGGATTATTTTACCTTAATCCGCGCTATGCACAAAATTCACCCTCGTTTCACACCCCCTCGCCGAGTGTGTAAATCAAAAGGAGCAGAAATGCGGAGAGACAGCGCCGGGGGTGGGATTTGAACCCACGCCCCCTTGCGGGGACGGGCTTAGCAGGCCCGCGCCTTGGACCAACTCGGCCACCCCGGCTGGCCTGTCCACTACACGGATTTATATGAATTGCGTCTCCCAGATACGCCGCGCGTCCCCGCTCGTCTGGCTAAGTCGGGCCGCGGATCCTGAACGCTTGGCCTCAGCCTATGCGGCAACCTGTCGTCTATGCCCCCTCGCCGAGGTTGGGCCGGCGTCTGTCCCGGCTATTTGGCGAGGGCGTACTGCTGATACTCCTGCTGTCCGTATTGTTGCGCCGCGTCTAGGTAGAACCTGTCTATGGACTTCATGAAGTTCTCGAGGCGGTCTATGACGTATATGCCGTACTGGGGGTATATCTCGAAGACGAGCTTCTGGGGCCTCACGGGGGTCCAACGCATCTTCCTGATGAACATGACTCTAAACACGAAGCCTCTATATTCCTGGAGCTCCAGCTTTATGACGCCGCTGGCCAGGTACTCCTCTACGCCGAATCTGCTTATCTTGTTCTCTCCCGTCGGTATCTCGGAGGTCATCACCGTCGTCACGTCTTTCAACTTCCTCAGCTGGAACACGAGCTCCCGCATGTATTCCCTAACCCAGAGGACGTCGGTGTGTGAGGTTATGAGGAGCGGGGCTATGGGGTCCACCACGAGCCTCTTTATGCCGAACTTCCTCACGTTGTCTATGATCACCTTCGCTATCTCTCGCGGGTCGGCCACAACCTTCTCGCTCTGGGAGTAGGCCTTGAAGTGGGTCCTCAAATCGACGAAGACCAGCTTCTGTTGCTCCTCGAGGACGTCTAGGTCCCAGCCCAGCGACGACTTGACGCCCCTCTTGACGTCCTCGGAAGGCTCGTCGACGGTTATGTAGAGGCCGGGCTCGTCGTACAGCTCGGCGCCTGTCTTGAGGAACTGGAGGCTGAAGATTGTCTTGCCCTGTCCGGCCTCCCCAGCTATTAGGTAGATCTCGCCTCTCTTAAAACCGCCGCCGAGGAGCTGGTCGACGTACCAGACGCCTGTGGGGGACCTATCCTCATAGTATTGATAATACTGGTCGACGGCCACATGGGGAAGTGCGGGGTGTTATATATTGGTTTCGATCATATAAAAGGCCCCTACAGGGGCTCGATCCTGAAGTCCACAGAGAACCTCCTCCTGAGGCGGTCGAGCTTGCTGGCGCCGCGCGACGCGACCACCGCGAGGTACTCCTCGGGGACCTTGACCACGACGACGCCGTCGGCCTCCTCCACCCTTATCTCCTGCGGCGGGACGTAGCGCTTGAGCGCCGACACGACCGCCGAGAACAGCTTCTTGCTGGGGGCCCTCCCCTCGCCGCGTTTTAGGGGCACGACGAACGTCTCCTCGCCGAACACGTAGATCTCGTACTCAGGCTCGCCCGTCAGGAAGTCCTTGACGACCACGACAGGCCTCGACAAGTCCTCCTCCCTCATGCCGGCCGGCACCTTCACGGTCATGGAGAGCGAGTAGACCTTCTTCACCTCGCCGTCCTTCATATATATGACGGTGTCTATTATCGACGGTATCATGCCCAGCTCCACCCTCCTCACAAATCTCTGCACGGCGTCTATGGGCGACGTGGCGTGGACGACGCCGACCATTCCGACGCCGGCCAAGCGGAGGTCGACGTAGAGCTGGAAATCCGCCGTGTCCCTCATCTCGTCGAATATGGTGTAGTCGGGCCGGGACAACAAGAGGAGGTCGTGGATCTCTTCGGACGTGGCGTAGTTCTTAGATAGCTGTGTGATGGATCTGCTGAGGATCATATCCCTCGGCGACTCGACGGTCTTCACTATCTTGCCCTTGGATAGGTAGAACTCGGCGAGGGCTTGGGCGAACGTCGTCTTGCCGGCGCCGGGAGGCCCCGATATGAGTATCCCCTCGGCGCTTTTCTCGAGGCGCTCGACCACCTTGGGGTCGAGGTTGTAGTCCTCTAGGGAGCGCCTCACGAGGGGCTTCACGGCCGTGATCTCGAGGCCGTCCGAGACCGGCGGGAAGGCGACCACTATACGCAGGTCCTTGTGCTGGACTATCAAGGAGTGGGGCCTCCTTATCTCGATCCTGGTGTTCCCGTCGCCCTTCGCCGCCTCTGAGATGAGCTCGCGCACTATGGCCTCCAACTGTCCCCGCGACATGGGCTCGTTGGAGAGCTTGACGAGCCGCCAGTTGCCGGGCCTCCCCGCCTTGGCTTGCGGCGGCGCCCCCTCCTTGAGGTGCACCGACATTATGTCCTTCTCGAAGAAGCGCTCTATCTGCAAGGCGCCGCGCTCTCTGCCCAGATACAACACCTCCAGCCCCATCACCTCCGCCGAGTCTCTGAGGAACGGGTCGCTGGTGACCACCACAGCGCCGTTCTCCCTCGCGAATTTCCTGACGAGGGAAGGTATCTCCTCGGGCTCTATCTGGCGGCGCCCCGCCTGGACGTACTCCACGTGGACCAGCTCCGAGAGGCCCAGCTTCTCCACGGCGTTTTTGAGGTCCTTGAGCTCTGCAACCCCCACAAGCCCAACCCCGTCGCCTTGTCTGGCGAGCCGCTCCAAGTAGTCGACGGCCTCCTCCAAGATGAAGAGAGTCCCCCTGATGTTGCCGGAGATCACGGCCTCTTTGAGGGAGCCGTCCAGTATAACCGATATATCGGCCACGTATTTCTCCACCGTCCCCCTCTGGGGGACAGTATATAATCTTTTTGTTCAGAGGGCCGTCAAGGCGATGTACAGGGGAAGCGCCGCGGCGGCCGCCGCCACCGCCGCCTTTATCAACAGCCTGTAGACGAGGCGGGCCTCGGCCCTATAGTAGTCTAGCGTCAGCACGAAACAGCTGTGGGCGGGGCTCAACATGACTCCGAGGAAGCCTCCTAGGAAGGCGAGGGACAGGTTATAGCCGTGTAGCAGAGGGCTCAGAGGAGGGAAGGCGAGGCCGGCGAACGTGAACTCGACGCCGGTGGCCAGCCCTATGAGGAAAGGCACGGCGAATACGGCGAGCAAGGCGGCGTTGCCCAGGTAGCCCGTCAACGCCTCGCCCAGCCCACTCTCCCTAATGTATTCCGAAAAGATCAGCGACGAGATTATTATGGCCAGCACGCGGGGCGTCAAGGCGTACTTGAAGGCGGCCGCGATCGCGCCGGTCTTGGGCCTATACAACGCCGTGAAGGCGGCCAGGACGGCGGCAACTGCGACGTATATGGGCACCACGAAGGCGAGCGACGCGACCGCCGCGAGGGGCCATAGGTAGACCAGGTCTCTGATTCTTCCCCTCACGCCGATTCTTCTAACGCGGCGGAGGCCCACCGCCATCCCCGCCGCGGCGGCGGCCACGCTGGCCGGCCAAGACCACGAGACGACCCTGGCGACCGGCTCGGCCAACACCGCGGAGGTTATCAGAACGCCTTGGAAGAGCGGCCAGACGGGCACCCATATGTGGCGCATCCAGTAGTTGAGGAAGGTCTTCTCCTCCCCGCTCAGCCCCATGTCTCTGTAGAGCGGGTCCACCACCACCGCCGATATGTACGCGCCGCCCGGCATGGGCAGAAGCCCGATGGCGGCCGGTATGGCGAATGCGGCGAATCTAGGCCCGACGGCGGTCAAGCCGCTGGCTATGGCCTCCCGTCTTGTGCCCATGAGGTAGCCCAGCGCCATGGCTAGGACCAAGGACGTCAGGACCTCGAACATAGAATAGTTGAACGCAGCCGCCGTGGCCTCGACGACAGACGGGCCCAGTGCGAGGATCCCGTAGAGGGCGGCGCCGAGCGGCAGAGAGATCGAGACGTCTATCTTCTTGGATAGAGTGCCGCCGATTACTAGAGCCACGGCTGCGAGAAACGCCGCTAGGTACAACACGGGATGCCGGGGCCGGGCCCTATTTAACCTTTCCCACCACTATCGAGCTGTAGAGGCCGCCTTGGTATATCACTCTCCTCTCCAGCACCTCGCCGCCGAAGTATTTCAGGAAGGCGCGCCATCTAGGCGTCACCACGGCGACGCGGGCCCCCGGCCTCGCCAAGAGCTCCACCGCCCTGGCGAGCCCCCTATAGAGCTTGTGCACGTTGGCGGGGATGCGGACGCCGTACGGGGGGTTGAAGGCGAACGCGTCGCAGATCGGGCGGAGCGCTCTGTGGAGCTTCGTGGAGTCGAACCACAGGACATCCGCGTCGGCGCCGGCCGCCGAGAAGTTCTCCAGAGCTCCCCTGAGGTGCTTGAGGGATATATCGACGCAGATACACCTCACGCGTGCCACAGATGAGGCCTCGAGGCATATGGTCCCCCCTCCGCACGTGAGGTCGCACAACGTCTCGCCGTCTCTCAGCCGCACAAGTCTGGCCATGGCGTAGGCGACTATGGGGTTGAGCGATGCGTAGTGCTGGTACCGGCGGTAGGGCCTATCCTTTAGGGATCTCCGCGCCGAGGTCAGCCAGACGTAGTAGGCGTCGCCTACGACGTCCACGTTGAGCTCTAGGTCGGGGTCGACGAGGCTGATGGTCGCCCCGGCCTCCTTGAGGAGGGACCCAACCGCCGACTCCACGTCCCTGGACGTGAATGGGTGCGTCCCGGCCCTCTCGCAGGCGACGCCGGCGGTCGCGTACGGAGATAGGTACGACAATATCTCGGGAAGCACCGACCTGACCCCGTCCACTATATCCCCCAGCGCCGAGAACGTGCCCGAGGTTATGAAGACTCCGAACCTCTCCACCGAGCGGAGCGCGAGGAGGGAGGAGGGCGGCGCGTCGACGTCAGCCACAACCCGGCCGCTCATGTAGGCGGACCGCGCCGACGACGCCCCCAGCTTCTCCGCGATCTCCTCGACGACGACGTCCTCCAGCCCCTGGACCGTGGTCAACAAGTACCTCATAGGGCCGATGCGCCGTAGATGCGCCGGGCTGTGCCGACGACGCATAATGAGGGGCCCGCCGCCCTATATGCCGATGCGCGCACGAGCAGTCGTTGACAGGGATAAATATATTCGTCGATATGGCTAAAGTTTTAAAGTGAGCCGACATATCGGGCCGTGAAGAGATACATCTTGGTCGTAGGCCTCGAGAGGTTTCTGAGGAACCTCGCGACGGGCTACCTCGCCGTCGTCGTGCCGTTGTACTTGAAGGACCTCACCGGGAGCGCGCTTGCGGCCGGCCTCGCCGTAACCGCGGCGGGCTTTATATCCCTAGGGACGTCTATCCTATACGCCGCCCTCGGCGACGTGATAGGGCACGCCAGAGGCCTCGCCGTCAGCGAGGCGGCCTTCGCCTCCGCGCTCGTGGCGATAGCGGCCTCCAGAAATCCCTGGGCAATCGGCATCGCCTTAGGCATCGGCGGGATCGGGATGTTGGGCCCCGGCTCGACGAGAGGCAGCTTCGTCCCTCTCATAATGGCCCTCGTGCGCCGCCACACGTCCAACGCCGTCGAGAGGACGCGCGATCTGGGGCTCGTCAACCTCCTATCCACCGCCGGCGGCATAGCGGGATCCCTCCTCGTCGCCCTCGTTACGCTACGGGAGGCCTCGATCCTCTTCGTCCTTTTAGTCTCGGCGGCCGCGTTGCTCGTCCTGCTGTCGCTGGGCCGCGGCGAAGAGGTCAGACGGGTCAACCCGTTTACGGCTGTCGGGAGGAGGGGCTCCGCCGTCTTGGCCTATTCCTTAAGCCAGCTTGTCGCAGGGATCGGCATCGGCTTGTCCAACTCGCTCCTGTCGCTCTGGATGAACGCCTATTTGGGCATGGGGCCGGCCGTCATAGGCGTCGTATACGCCGTGGGCAACGCGGCCTTCTCGCTGTCGTCTCTGTTCGCCCACATCTTCGTGAGGTGGTTCGGCCTCGTGAAGGCGTCGGCCGCCAGCAGATTCGCCTCGGGCGCCCTCCTCGCCTCTCTGCCCTTCATCCCCCACCCGGCCGCGTTCGCCGCCGCGTACGCCCTATACAACGCCATGGTCGGCATAGGCGGCACCGCCAGATCCTCCTACATATCGGGAGCCGCGGCGGAAGGGGGCGAGGCGACGACCCCTGCAGTCGCCAGCATATCCATGCGCATAGCCGCCACGCCCTCGGCGGCCGCCGCGGGCTACTTAATAGAGGTGGGGCCCGCCTTGTTGATGCCCATAGCGGGCGCCTTCGTGATCGCCGCTGGCTATATCTTCCTCAGATACCTAAAGGAGGAGGAATAGGCGTGCGGAGGCGAATGAAATTTAAACCGCCGCGTCGCTACATATAGCCGCGACGCGCCGGGAGGGGCCGTTGGGGCCTCTATGAGCCGGCGTGACGACGCCGCGGGATATCTCCGACGCACTCGCACACCTCTCTGTACCTACAAGAGGCGCAGGCCCTACCCGGCCTGCACTCGCCTTCGATTAACGCCTTATATTTCGGCGTGGGGTCCGACGCCTTCTCGAAGAAAGAGTATATAGCCTCTCCCGGCACGTATATATGTAGCTTTATATTCTCCTTCTTGAACGCGGCGGCCGCGACATCGCCTTCTGCCAGCGCGAGCCTCTTGCCCGCCTCCCGGCTCCTCGCCAGCCTGAATAGGTAGACGTGGTCGACGCCTACCCCAGCCACGGCGTAGAACACGTAGTTCCCGTACCTGTGGCCCATCCCCGCGTATGGGTAGACCTCGGCGTACTTCACATAGGCCGCGGCCTCCCTCACAGCCCCCCTAGCCGCCGTGACGACAACCTTGCCGGCGGCCCTCCTCGCGGCCTCGAACTCCTCCCTGAGCCTAGGCAAGATAGCCGATATGTCGCCGGGTCCGAGATCTCTCCCTATCCGCAACAACGCCTCGGCCGACTGCCTGTCGCCGCGCGCCGCCCTCTTCGTCAAGGCGTCGACGTAGCTCCCCTCGACGATGCCCAACATGGCGGCGTATCTCACTCTGTCCCTCAACGCCCTGGCGAAGACCTCGACCTCCTCCTCGGCGGCCCGGAACGCGGCCGCTCTGGGGCAGACCGCCGCCTCGGCCACGGCCCTCGACGAGACGTAGGTCAGCCCGTAGGCCTCCTTCTCTAGGGCTAGGGCCCTCTCGAAGAAGCGGATGTTGCGGGCCAGATCCCTGTACAGCCTATCTATCAACACGCGCCGTCCGGACGCCGGCTATATAAAGGATATGGCTATGGCCGAGAGTATCAGCGCGGCCGCCGAATACTCCCTGGCCGTGGGCCTCTCCTTGCCCAAAGCCCTCGACATGAGCTGGGAGGCGAGGGGGACCACGCCCAGCACTATGACGGTCAGGCCCAGGCCAGCCTCAACCGTGGAGTAGGCGAATAGGGCCGAGCCGCCTCCGAGATCCAACACAGCGATTATGGGCAGTGAGGTGCGCCAGGTGGACCTCAAGCCGCTTGAGACCCCGCGGGGGCCGCTGAGCGACGCCAATATGGGGAGGGCCGAGGCGACGCGGACGAAGGCTATGGATATGGGGCTGAGCCCGCCGACGCCGGCCACCTTGACCGCCGCGTACCCCGCCGACCAAGCCAGCGCGGCGCCCAAGGCGTAGAGGACCCCCACGAGGCTCCCCCTCCCCTGCCCGGCCACGAGCAGATAGACGCCGGCCACCACGAGGCCGGCCGCCAGGAGGTAGGAGGCCCTTAGAGGCTCGCCGAGCGGCACCGCTATGAACTGCTCCAGTATGACGTAGCTGTAGGCCGCCGGAACGGCGATCGAGACGCCGGCCGATCTAAGCGCCTTGAGGTAGAGCGAGTCGCCGAGCGCCAGCGAGAGGACGCCGCTCAGCACGGCGTACACGGCCTCCCGACCCAGCCCGAGGTAGAGCGCGGGCGCCAGAAGCGCGGCAGATGCGTAGAGCATCCGGAGGGAATTGAGCTTGTAGACGCCCAGCCTCTCCACGTAGTCCCTATAGGATACGGAGGCGTACGCCCATATAAGCGCCGCGGCCAACGCCGGCAGAGGGCCGTACATGGAACTATGGATATTGGGGCGTTTTAAATAGTGATTCCACATCCTCTATTAGTTAGTATAAATTAATATATTTTATGAAAATTATTAATTATTAAGAAGATAATTAATATCTATATCTAATTATAATCGCTACGCAAAGAATATATGCGGGATAGCTCGTCGCGCACCATGGATGGGGGTAGCAGTACTGTGCTGATATCGTTTAGGCTACCGAGGCCTCTGCTCGACGAGCTCGATAGGCTGGTGGAGGACGGCATTTACAGAAGCCGGAGTTGTGCGATCAGACGCGCTATAGAGCTACTTCTAGCGAGATATAGAGTAGCGGACAGCGCAATCCATTGATGACTATACTTAAGTCGAATTAAGCAAATATTATATGTAGTTATCCTCCTAGGCGTCTCGTGAAGCGCTTGACTTCGCTATACAAGGATAACTCGTCTTGTAGAGGCAGGCCTATTACGGGGCCCGTCTACGGGCTAAATACGCTTGCCGAGGCTCCCACGTCGCAACGGCCGCCGCTTCGTAAAATTTATATGCGGGATGTGTTCCCTCGGCGCTCCGCAAGTTATTTATTTTGAAAAGTAAAGCGCGGGCATGAAGAGCGTCGTCATCGCGGGCGGCGGGATCTCGGGCGTGTACCTCGCCCACAAGATAGTGTCGGCCCTCGACGACGTGAAGGTCTACCTCATAGACCCCAAGCCCTACCACGAGTTCGTCATGGGGATTCCCATGGCCTTCGCCGGCCTTGTCAAGTTCGACGACCTCCGCATGTCGCTCGACAACTTGAAGCGCGTCGAGCACGTGAGGGACGAGGTCGTCGACGTCAAGGAGAGCGGCCTTAAGCTGGCCAGCGGCGGGGTCATCAAGGGCGACTACAACGTCTTGGCGGTCGGCGCGTTCAAGATAGGGGACGACTTCTACTCGGTCGAGGGCGCCGAGGCGCTCTATAGGGCGATCGAGGCCGCGCCCGCGGTGAGGTTCATCATAGACGAGCTCTACCCCGTCATGGGCTTCGGCGAGCTGGCGATGGCCATAAAGTCTATTTGGCCTCAGAAGGAGGTGTCGGTCCACTTGGTCTACGTGCACCCCGACTACAAGTGGCTCTTCGACGCCTTCAGCGCCAACATGGCCAAACAAGGCGTTTTGCTGACCGAGGACCCGCCTCCCACCAACGACAAGGCCGAGGTCCACGTGGTGGTGCCCGAGCTCAGCCCCCACCCGCTGGCGAAGGGCCTCAAGGTGGGTCCCCTCTTCGAGACGCAGTACGACCGCACCTACCTAATCGGCGACACGTCCCTCATCAAGCTGGGGCTTCCGCCGATAGGCTGGGGCGCCATATGGCAGGCGTCGGTGCTGGCCCAGGCCATAGTGAGCGAGATAAAGGAGGGCGTGGCCGACGTGGAGATAGACGAGTGGACCTACATGAAGGACCCCGACAAGTTCAAGCAGTACTTCACCTACAGAATGACCAAGGGAGTGCCCCTCGTCCACCTACGCGGCCTCTACGACCTCTGGAAGACCAAGATCTTCGGAAGCCTCTGACCTCCTGCTCGCAGACGCGGCCAAGGCGAGCACACCCGCCGCGAGGGCCAGCGCGATTGCCCCCGCAACGGCGATGAAGTAGGCCCAAGGCGACCTGCCCGGCGGTGGAGGGGGAGGCGGCGCCGTCGTGGTTGAGGATGGCGTGGGCGGCTTGGCGGTAGTTGTCTGGGCCGTCTTGGTGGTAGAGCTGGCGGCCCGCGTCGTGGTGGCTGGCTTGGGCGTCACCCTGATCACCGTGCCGACTGTTGCGGATAGGTTGAGGTAGACGGGCACCCGGGCGCCCGGCTCGGCAGTCGCGTTGGCCGTAGCCGTCAAGTTGCGGTAGCGCGCAACGGCCGTGTACGTCCTTCCGCCGAGCACCTCAACGGCGAGGGAGGGGCCGGTGGAGTTGACTAGAAGCCGGCCGTCCTCGTACAACATTATCGTGGCGTTGGGCACCGGCGAGCCGGCCGGCGTCTGGGCGTAGATGTACAGAAACGCCGTCGGCACGCGCAGGACTTCCGAGTAGTTGGCGCCTGGGCTCAACGTCATCGTCTTGCTGTAGCGGAAGACGCCGCCGCTCAAGTTGGCGACTACCTCGACTTCGTAGGTCCCCGCGACGAGCTCCCGCTTGAGGACGCCGACGCCGCTGGCGTTGGCCCCGTTGCCGCTGATAACTATCGTGAAGTTGGCGGGCCTCCCCAAGGCCTCGTCGTACGCGACCAGCGACACCAGAGCGGTGGGCACCTTCACCTCCAGGGTCAAGTTCTGGCCCGGCTGCGGCACGGCCCAGTCGCTGTAGAACACGCCGTAGGGCGTCAGTGCGGCCGCCCTGTACCGGGCGCCGTTGGCCACTACCTCGACAGAGGCACCGCCTCTGCCCGACGCCTTGGTCGAGTTGTCGGGCCCTAGGATCTCCACGGTCCAGTTGGCGTATCTCTTCATCGCATCGTCCCAGACGCTGGCGTGTATGAACGCGGTCGGGATGACGATCTGTATGGGGTTCGTGCTCGGCACCGATATGGTCTGGTTAAACCATGTCTGGAAGGCCAGAACCTGCACTAGGTACGTGCCTGGGGCTAGATCCCCGCTCCAAGGCCCATAGCTCACGCCGAGCAGATTGTTGCCTTGCCAGACCATTATCGTGCATGAGTTCAACACATGGCCGGTGAAGCCGTCCACTGCCTCTATAGTCACCGACACAGACTCAGCGAGCACTACCGCGGAGATCAGCAAGGCTAGCAATAACGCCAGGCGCATCTTGAATACTACCGCCCCGATTTATCTAGGTTTCGCGTCAGAGCCTTACGGCGACCTTGAAAACGTCGCCTTGGGCCTCCTCGAAGGCCCTCCGCCCCTCCTCCAGAGGATAGACGGCGTCCAGCACCGGCCTGACCCTCCCCGACGCGAGGAGCGCGATGGCCTCCCTGAACTCTCTGAAGGTCCCGCAACGGCTCCCCACTATGGCGACCTCCTTGACCACCGCCAGAGTCGAGTTGAAGACGGCGGGGGAGCCCGGCGTGGATTTCAGATGGACGGCGCCGCGCGGCTTCGCCATGGCCACCGCCGCGTCGAGGGCCTTGGGGTCTCCCGAGGCCTCGAAGACTAGGTCGAAGCGGGCGCCGGGGGCCTCTCCCAGATACACGACGTCGGCGAGCCTCTCGAGGGCCTTGAGCCTCCTGCTCTCCCTCCTCGCGACTACCGCCACCTCAGAGGCGCCCAGCAGTCTGAGCACCTGGACCGCGAGGAGCGCCATGTTCCCGATGCCGATCACGGCCGCCCTCTCGCCGGGCCTCAAGGGACGTAGGGAGAAGGCGTTGAGGACGGCCGCCAGAGGCTCGACGAATATCCCGAGCTCGGGAGGCCCGTCGAAGGGGTGTAGCGCGTAGTTGGGCGCGACGAAGTACTCGGCCATGCCGCCGTCGAAGTCTATGCCTAACGTCTTCTTGTAGGGACAGTGGGTGTAGAGCCCCGACCTGCAGTAGTCGCAGGTGAGGTCGGCGAAGTTTATCTCGGACACGACCCTCCGCCCCTTTAGAGGCCCCTCGACGACGATCCCCACGACCTCGTGGCCGGGCACAAGCGGCCTCTTGAACAGGGGGTAGGTCCCCCGGTAGAAGGCCTTGTCGGTGCCGCATATGCCGGCCAGCTCCGTCCTCACGAGGCTCCAGCCCGCGGGCGGCTCGGGCGTCGGCAGATCGACCACCTCCAGCTCGCGCGGCGCCTTGAGGAGGAGGGCCCTCATGCGTAGAGGGAGGTCTGGCCGGCGGCCTTTCTGAAGGTCTCCGCGAAGGAAATTATGACCAAGAGGCCGGCGTTCCTCACCCTGTAGTACTCGTCTAGGAACCTCTGGGCGTCCAGCCCCTCGGCGAGGACCGGCCGCGAGACCTGAATCGCGTCGGGTATCTCGGCGTCCGGCGGGAGGAAGGCGAAGTCGACGCCCATAGAGACGACGGCCCTCTTCAGCTCGAGGAGGAACCGCCGCCTGTCCTGCTCCCTCATCGACGCGAGCGCCGATTTGTGGTCGGGGTGAACCGCTATGCCCATAGCTATCACGTAGAACTCGGCGTCTTTGGGCCTCACCACGTCTACCACCGGCATGCCCGTGGGAGGCGCCGTTGATATGTGGAAAGGCTCAGGGGCGTTCGGCGGTATGACTACGTTGAGGCCCAGCTTCCTAACCCAACGCTCTATTTCCTTATCCAGATCCATAATGGCGACAACGCCTCCCTAAAAAACGTTGAGCGTCGTTATGCCTTCTCGAAGACCACTCTGCGGCCGACCAGCTTGTACCTGAAGCGCAATGGCTCCGTGCGCTCCGGCGTGTAGGCGGTCAACGTTCCGTGCTTGAAGAGGAACGTGTAGTCGGGTATAGAGCCGAGGAGCGGGGCGACCCTCCGCCAGATCGCGTGCGAGTTTATGACGAGCACAGTCGTGGTCTCTCTGCGGAGGGTCGCTTGGTACAACTGGGCCGCCTCGGCGATGGTCTCGGGGCCCGCCACGGCTATCACCTGCTCGTACTGGTCGGCGAAGTGGACGTCGATCCCCATCTCGTTGGCCATTTCGGCCGACCTATACCACCACGTAAGATCCTTGTGCTCCTCTATCGGATGGTAGTACCAGAACAGCCCCTTCACGTCGGTCTTCACGCCCAGAGACTCGGCGAATTTTACGAACGTCGGGATCTGCTTGTGGTGGTGGTAGAGCACTTTCTTGCCGGCGGCGGCCAGCGTAGATGCGGTTATGACCATGAGCTTGCTGGCGAGGCCGTCGGGCGGCCCAACCACCACGACGTAGCTACCCGCTATGACGCCTCCGTTTATCTCTCTGTCTAGCTCCGGCGCGCCGGTCGTGAGGCGCTCGCCGGACACCTTCTTGGCCTCGCGAGGAGGCAAGATGAACTTAGGGCCTCCCTTGGCTAGGACGAACCGGAATACGCTGGGCTCCACGAGCCTTCCCCTGCTCTTGACCACGGCCAGATGCCGCGAGGACCCCCTCTCGGACTGTCTGTAGCCCAACAGAATCACGTTGTCCGCTATGTAGTCGGTCGCGGTGATCTCCTCGCCCTCCCTTATCAACACCACCGGCATTAAGGACGAGAGGAGGTGGTAGAAAAGGTTGTGGACCAGCTCCCTCTCGCCTTCCGGCGTCAAGGCGTTTAGGCCGTCCACCACGACGAAGTCCGGCTTGACCTCCTGTATCGTCTTGAGTACGGCCTCGACGGCCTCCTTCTTATGGGCCGTGGAGATCATGTCGAATATGTGGCGGGGCGGGTCGAGGCCTATCGAGGACAAAAACCGGAGGAGGCGCGACTCGCTCTCGTAAAAGG
Source organism: Thermoproteus uzoniensis 768-20 (assembly GCF_000193375.1). Classification (GTDB taxonomy): domain Archaea; phylum Thermoproteota; class Thermoprotei; order Thermoproteales; family Thermoproteaceae; genus Thermoproteus; species Thermoproteus uzoniensis_A. The sequence continues at coordinate 652,205 of NC_015315.1, read as the reverse complement.
TGAACCAGGCCGAGTTCCTATGCCTGGCGGCGGCCCACGCGGCGAGGGTCGTCTTGCCGGAGCCGGGAGGTCCCTTGATCAACGTAAGACCCTCCTCAAAGAGCTCCTCCAGCATCTTCTAGAAGGGGCGATTACCTAATAACTTTTTCCGCAACGGCGGCGATCAGAGGATATCTGCGTATTATCTTGACCCCGAAACGCGCGCCTAGGACCTCCCTCAGACACCTCTCGGCGCAACTGTGGTCGCCGACCAACGGCATGCGGTCTCTGTCGACCTCGACCGCCACGAACCTACCGCCGGGCCTCAACGCCCTCGCCACCTCCTCGACCGACTCCTTGTGGGGGCCCCAGTGGTGTAGCGTGAATAGGGCAACGGCGCCGTCGAACGCGCTCTGCCTAACCGGCAGAGCCCAGCTGGCGCCCGCCACTAGATCGGCAGACGTCCTCCTGCGCGCCCGGCGCAACATGGCTGGCGATACGTCGACGCCGACCACCCTATAGCCCCTCTTCTCTAGCATCGCCGCCAGCTTCCCCACGCCGGGGCCTATCTCCAACAACCTCGCCCCGCGGTCCGCCGCTCCGTCGACCAGCTTGGCGGTCGCCGAGTAGGCCCAGTCGAAGATACGCAGTCTGACCAACAGCTCGTAGAAGGCGGCTTCCCTCTCGTCGAAGCGCTCGAAATAGACCTCCACGTACCGTTTACCCCCTAAATATTTTTGGGAGTCGGCAGTATCTTGAAGTCGTCGAACTCCCCCCTGTACTCCTCGTAGGCGACCTCGACCTTCTCGACCCGGGCGCCCGGCGGGCCGTAGTGGGCCCACTCCACGACCTTCCTCACGGCCTCCTCGTCGCCCTCCAAAACGGCCTCGACCGTCCTCCCGTCGGGCAGATTCCTCACCCACCCCCTCACGCCGTAGTAGGCGGCCACGTCCTTCATGGACTGTCTGAAGAAGACTCCCTGCACTTTCCCCCTCACGTACAGATGTACCCGCACCTTCGCCATGCCGGGAATAGGCCCCGGAAATATTTCTTTATGCTTAAAAGAGGCCCCGGCGGAGCCCACAATGAAGGGGTACTACATGTACCCGGACATATACGGCGACGACATGGTGTTCGTCACCGAGGACGACCTCTGGAAATACTCCGGCGGCAGGGCCTACAGGCTCACCTCCGACTTCGGCGTAGTCGTTAGGCCGAAGTTCTCGCCGGACGGGCGGTATATAGCCTTCACCCGGCTGCAACAGACCGACCAGGGCACCTTGGCCGAGGCCTACGTGGTGCCGGCCGACGGAGGCCAGCCCAAGAGGCTGACCTACTTCGGCTCTCCCTACACGCGCGTGGCGGGGTGGACGCCCGACGGGCGGGTGCTGGTCTTCAGCGACTTCAAGATGCCCTTCCCCCAGTGGCGGGAGCTGTACTCCGTATCTCTAGACGGGAGGTACGAGAGGCTTAATCTAGGCCCCGCCACGGCCTTGCTCTACGGCGATGGGTTCGTCGTGTTGGGCCGGAACAACTACGACCTGCCCTACTGGAAGAGGTATAGGGGCGGCATGAGGGGCGTCCTCTGGATCAGCAGAGACGGCGGGAGGACGTTCGAGAAGCTGGTCGACCTCCCGGGCAACGTCACCTCGCCCATGATTGTCGGCGGCAGGATATACTTCGTGTCCGACCACGAGGGGGTCGGCAATCTGTACTCTGTGGACCCCTCCGGCAAGGATCTGAGGAGGCACACCGACTTCAAGGAGTTCTACGTCAGGAACGCCAGCTCCGACGGGCGCAGAGTGGTCTTCCAGATGGGCGGCGACATATATCTATACGACCCGTCTGGTCGCCTCGAGCTCCTCGACATAGAGGCTCCTCTGGCCAGAAAGCAAAAGGCGCCCAAGTTCGTCGACCCCTTCAAATATCTGGAGGGCTTCGCCTTGCCCTCGGGCGACTCCGTCGTCTTGATCTCCCGCGGCCAGGCCTTCCACATGCCAGCCTGGGAGGGGGCGGTGGTCGGGCTGGGCGCCGGCGGCGCCACGAGGTACAAGCACGTGTCGGCTGACGGCGACAAGATCGCCGTGTCGACCTACGACGGCGCCGTCGAGATCTACGGGAAGGACGGGGCGTTGCTCAAGAGGCTGGAGCCGGGGCTGGGGCTGATAGAGGCCTTGGCCCTCAAGTACCCGAGGCTGGCCTTGGCCAACCATAGAGGGGAGCTGTGGCTGTTAGACGTCGAGACGGGGACCGCGGCATTGGTCGACAGAAGCGAGTACGGCCTAATAACGGAGCTCGCGTGGCACCCCTCCGGCCTTTGGCTCGCCTACTCCCGGCCCTCGGGCCCCTACACCCAGAACATAAGGCTGTACGACGTGAGGTCCGGCAGATCCCACGACGCCACGCCGCCCACGAGCTTCGACTACGGCCCCGCCTTCGACCCCGACGGGAGGTACCTCTACTTCCTCTCAAGGAGGGCCCTCAACCCCGCCATGGACCCCGTCCAGTTCTACTACGTCTTCGCGAAGCACTCAAAGCCTTACCTCATACCTCTGAGGAGGGACGACTTGTCTCCCTTTGTCGAGTACAGAAAGGCGGAGGGGGCGGCGCAGGATATAGACGTGGAGGGCATCGCCGCCAGGGCCGAGCCCTTCCCGGTCGACGAGGGGATATACGCGGCCGTCGTGGGGCTTAAGGGCGGGAAGGTCGCCTGGCTTAGATACGAGGTGGAGGGGGCCCTCAAGTACTATCTGTGGTCGGCTCAGGAGAGGAGGGGCGTCGTCGAGGTTTACGACTTGGAGACCAAGTCCAAGGAACAGCTGGCGTCGGGCGTCTCGGCCATTCGGGCCTCCCCCGACGGGAAATATCTATTGCTGAAGGAGGAGGGCAGGCTGAGGCTTGTCGACGTGGAGAAGAGGCCCGATATGCAGTCGAGAGAGCCGGGCAGAAAGAGCGGGGTCCTGGACCTAAATAGGGTAAAGGTCTACGTAGATCCGGCGAAGGAGTGGAGGCAGATGTTCCGCGAGGCCTGGCTGTTGATGAGGGAGAACTTCTGGAGGGCCGACATGAACGGCGTCGATTGGGACGCCGTGTATAGGAAGTACGAGCCTCTTCTAGATAGGGTGGGGACGCGGTACGAGCTGAGCGACTTGATCAACGAGATGCAGGGGGAGCTGGGCAACAGCCACGCGTACGAGGTGGTGCCCGACTTCGAGGTGGATAAGCCCTACCCGGTGGGCGGGCTGGGGGCCGAGTTCGCGTGGGACGGATCGTGCTGGCGCGTGGCCAAGATCTTCGTCGGCGACCCCGCCAACGAGGGCGAGCGGAGCCCGCTGGCGGCGCCGGGCCTAGACGTCAAGGAGGGGGACTGCGTGCTGTCCATAGGCGGGACGGCACTCGGCCCCGACACGCCCCCGGAGGCCGCCCTCCTCAATAGGGCCGGCGACGTGTTGTGGATAGAGACCAGGCGGGGCGACGCGGTCCGGCGCTTCCCCGTCAAGACGCTGAGGGACGAGAGGCATATCGTATACAGAAGCTGGGTGGAGCGCAACCGCCGCTACGTGCACGAGAAGACCGGCGGCAGGGTGGGCTACGTCCACGTGCCCGACATGGGCCCCTACGGCTACGCCGAGTTTTTCAGGTCGCTCGTGGCGGAGGGCTACAGAGAGGCGCTCATAATAGACGTCAGGTTCAACAGAGGCGGCCATACGTCAGGCATGTTGATACAGCGGCTGGCCGCGAGGGTCTTCGGGGCGTTTCTAACTAGATATTTCAAGCCGACGCCGTACCCCGAGCTCGTCGTGCCCAAGGCGCTCGTGCTGATAACTAACGAGTACGCCGGCTCTGACGGCGACATATTCACCTACGACTTCAAGGCGTTGGGGCTGGGACCCGTCGTGGGGACCAGGACTTGGGGCGGCACGGTGGGGATAGATACCAGGTATAAACTAGTCGACGGCACTATAATAACCCAGCCCAAATACGCGTTCTGGGCCGAGGGCGTCGGGACCGGGATAGAGGGACGCGGCGTGGAGCCCGACATCTACGTGGAGATTGCGCCGCACCACTACAGAGAAGGCGCCGACCCGCAACTCGATAGGGCAATCGAGGAGGCCCTCAAGCGGCTCGGCGCCTCGCTCTCTCTGGAGTCCGTCAGAGCTTAATTTTAAAATTAGGCAATACGTAAAACCCATGGTCGTAGTCACCTTGGAGCACGTTGACAAGATATTTCCGCCGAACGTCGTCGCCCTCAAGGACGTGAACCTCAAGATAAACGACGGCGAGTTCTTCGTCGTGTTGGGCCCCTCTGGCCACGGCAAGACCACCTTCCTCAGAGTTCTCGCCGGGCTTGAGGTGCCGACGAGGGGCCGGATACTCTTCGACGACGACGTCATAGTGGACGTGGAGAGGAAGGTGTTCGTGGAGCCGCCTAAGAGAAACGTCGGCATGGTGTTCCAGAACTGGGCCCTCTACCCCCACATGAAGGTCTTCGACAACATAGCGTTCCCCCTGAAGATAAAGAAGTTGCCCAAGAGAGAGATCGAGGCGAGGGTGAAGGAGGTGGCCGAGATTTTGGGCATAGGGGATCTTCTGGACCGCTACCCCCGCCAGCTCTCGGGCGGCCAACAACAGAGGGTGGCCATAGCGCGCGCCTTAGTCAAACAGCCGCGCCTACTGCTCCTCGACGAGCCCTTCTCCAACCTAGACGCAAGGATACGCATAAGCGCCAGGGCGTTCGTGAAGAGGCTCCAGAGGGAGTTGAAAATAACAACGATATTAGTGACGCACGACCAGCAAGACGCGTACTCCGTCGCCGATAGGCTGGCCGTGCTGAGGAGAGGCGTGATACAGCAGGTAGGCGGCGTGGAGGACTTGCTGGAGAGGCCCGCCAACCTATTCGTGGCGACCTTCTTGGGAGATCCGCCCATGAACGTCTTCGAGGCCAAGCTTCTGAAAGAGGCCGGCGGCTATCTGGCCGACGCAGGCTCACTGAAGATACCCCTGCCGAACTCCCCCGCCTTGGCCGAACACGTGGGGAAGAAGGTGTACGTGGGCATAAGGCCGGCCGATATCTACGTGGCGGAGGCCCCGCAGAGCAAGGACGACGTGGCTATACCCAAGGGCAGAGTCAAGATAGTTGAGGTAACGGGCTTCGTGACGACGGCCTTGATCGAGTGGGACGGCCTAGAGGCCAGAGTCGAGGTGGTGGGCAGGCCGCCGGCCGAAGGCGCCGAGACTGTCGTGTACGTGAGGCCTCAGAAGATCAAGGTTTTCGGCGAGGACGAGAAGGCCGTGCTGTGAACTACGAGGTACTGGCCTCCGCGCCGGGCCGTCTGGATTTCTTGAACACGCACCAGGACTACAAGGGACTGCCGGTGGTCTCTGTCGCGATAAACCTACGGACGCGCGTCAAGGCCCGGCGCCTGCGCGGGGCATGTAGGGCGAGGTCCCTCAACACCGGCGAGTCCGCCGAGTTCAAGCCCGGAGAGCTCCCCGCCGGGAGGAGCTTCGCCGACTACGTAAAGGCCGCGGTTGTGTCCCTACAGCGCTCGGGCGTGGAGGTGGGGGGCTGCGAGCTCGAGGTGGACAGCGACGTGCCGATAGCCTCCGGCATGGCGTCGAGCGCGGCGCTCCTCGTGGCTACAGTCGGCGCGCTGTCGGCCCTCTGGGGAGGGCCCGCGGATCCGGCGTTTGTGGCCGAGACCGCCTACCGCGCGGAGAGGGAGGTGATGGGCATACCGTGCGGCCGGCTGGACCAGTACGGGTCCGCCTTCGGCAGGATATCGTACATCAACACCAAGCCTCCCTACAACGTGGAGCGGCTCGAGCTGGATAGGGGAGTCTTCGTGGCGCTCGACAGCGGGGTGCGGCACTCAACGGCGGAGGTGCATCCCCAGAGGCAGAGGGAGCTGGACGAGGGGCTCAGGGCGCTACTCGCCGTGGTGCCCCCCAGCATAAGGGAGAAGCTCGCGGAGAGGCATTGGAAGGTCAAGTGGGAGGAGCTGGACGAGGAGGAGCTGAAGCCCTATCTGGACAAAATACCGCGCGTGCCGGCCAACCGCATCCTCTTCACTATCAGGATGCACAGATCCACCCTCGTCGCTCTGGACATACTGAGGGGGAGAAAGGCCGAGGCGCCGTATCTGCCGCCGCTCGACGGCGACGACTGGAGGGCGAGAGGCGTGGGGGCCGTCATGACGTACCAGCACAGCCTCCTCCGCGACCTATACGACGTCAGCATACCGGAGCTCGACAGGTTGGTCGAGGGGGCCTTGGCTAAGGGGGCCTACGGCGCCAAGCTGTCCGGCGCGGGGCTCGGCGGCGTCGTCATGGCCCTCGCGCCGGAGGCCGCCGCGGGCTCCATTAGAGGCGTCGGGGAGGCGCGCAGCTGGGTCTTAAAAGTCGACGACGGTCTGCGCGTGGAGTACCTATGAGCGAGGTGAGGAGGGATCCCACCACCGGCGATTGGATAGTCGTGGCGCCGAGGAGGCTGGAGAGGCCCTGGCAGCCCGAGTCCTTCTGCCCCTTCGACCCGGGCGCTCCCGAGACCGGCTACGGGTGGGACGTCTTAATTCTGCCCAACAGATACCCGGTGGTGTCGCCAGAGGCGCCGGCGCCCCAGACCGACGGCTTCTACGAGGCCGTGAGGGCCTACGGCAGGGCCTTAGTTGTCGTCGAGACGCCGGAGCACAACTTGGACGATCTGAGCGATCTGCCGAGGGAGCAGATAGAGAGGGTGTTGAGGATGGTGAGAGACGAGATGGCCAGGGCCGCGTCGGACCCCGGCGTCTTGTACTTCCTGTATTTCAGGAACAAGGGGAGGGAGATCGGCGTCTCCCTCACCCACCCCCACGGCCAGATATACGAGCTCC